>CAURER010000023.1:0-26346 GCA_963523795.1 uncultured Granulicatella sp. | reverse complement strand
AGCGCCGATAGTAGTTGGGGGTTTCCCCCTGTGAGGGTAGGACGTTGCCACGCTTCAAATTAGAATGAGAATTTCTGGAAGGAAATTCTCTTTTTTTGTATACTATTTCTATAAACAGTAATGGAGAATGTAACATGAAAAAAATAAATTTATTTCTTTTAAGCTTTATAACAATTTTCTTTGTTGCATGTAGTAAAGCGATTGACGATAAAGAAATTCAAGATAAATTAGTCCAACAAGAATCACAAATTAAAAATTATCATTTAGCTTTGAAACAAAATGAAGTGAAGAAAAAAGATAGTACAAGTTCAACTCAAGTCATTGCAAATGCTTCCGTTTGGAGTGATGGTACAGGTTTTGGAACTCGTATTGATAAAACTGATGGAAAAGCTACGAACCAAATTGAAGTTATTAGTGAAGGAAGTAAAGGAGCGATTCGATATTATCAAGATCGCTGGGAACCAACTATTTCTGCTCAATCTAGTTTACAAAATGTTATTGGTTTTTCTTATCATAGCGTATTACAATTGGCTCAAAATATTTCTAGTTATGTAACATGGCAAACGGATGGGACATTTACTTATCAAGGTAGTGATTCTGCGGTGCGTTTAGCATTAGCTTCCATTAATGTTCAAGTGCATGAAAATACGAAAATTGTCATCAAAATGAAGGCTGATAGAAAAACAAATGTTATTCAAAGTTTTACATTAGTATTAAATGAAGAAGATGAAACGATTCAGAAAAATTATGAAGTGATTTTTAACGGAATGAATCAACAACATAAAAAAGAATTACCATTGTAAAATAGTATATATATTTTGTGATGCTCTCAATGGATTTCCTATGAAAAGACTACTCATATTCCTGTTTTTTTGTTACAATAGGAATGGATAAATTTTAAGAATTGCGAGAAATGGAAAACATTTTGTAGACATGCGAGAGGGAGAATGCTTGCATTCTCCTTTTTTTATGAAGATTGGAGGTAAGAGAATGGGAAGAATCATATCGGTTGCGAATCAAAAAGGTGGAGTTGGTAAAACAACGACTACTGTTAGTTTAGCAGCTTCCCTAGCAAAACTTGGACAAAAAGTTTTAATTATTGATAGTGACCCTCAAGGAAATGCAACAAGTGGATTAGGGGTACAAAAAGCTGAGTTAGCATATGATGTTTATGATGTTATTGTAAATGAAGTGAATGTTCATGAAGTAATTGTACCTACGACACGTGAAAATTTAATGATAGTACCTTCAACGATTCAGTTAGCAGGAGCTGAAATTGAATTAACAAACCAAACACATCGTGAACAACGATTGAAAAAAGCGTTAACGACGATACGTAATGAATATGATTATATTTTTATTGATTGTCCACCTTCGTTAGGACATTTAACGATGAATGCATTTACGGCAAGTGATACAGTATTAATTCCTGTACAGTGTGAATATTATGCATTAGAAGGATTATCTCAATTGATGAATACGATCACAATGGTTCGTAAACACTTCAATCCTCAATTAAAAATTGAAGGTGTTTTACTAACAATGTTTGATGCACGTACTAACTTAGGGAATGAAGTAAAAGATGATGTTATTAAATACTTTAGAGAAAAAGTATACCGTACGATTATTCCAAGAAATGTTCGTCTATCAGAAGCACCAAGTTATGGTCAAGCTATTGTAGACTATGATCCTCGTTCAAGAGGAGCAGAGGTTTATCTCGAATTAGCAAAGGAAGTGTTATCAAATGGTTAAAAATCAAAAATCAAAAGGCTTAGGTCGTGGTATTGATGCACTTTTTGGTGGAAATTTTGATAGTATTGAAAATTTAGAAAAGGTAGATACATCGAAAGAAACAATTGAAGAAATTTCCATTAGTGAAATTCGTCCAAATCCGTATCAACCTCGAAAAGATTTTAATCAAGAAGCTTTACAAGAATTAGCAGATTCGATTCGTGAACAAGGGGTTTTTCAACCGATTATTGTACGTAAATCGAGCATTAAAGGCTATGAATTAGTCGCAGGAGAAAGAAGATTACGTGCTTCAAAACTTGCGGGGAAAGAAACCATTCCAGCGATTATTCGTGAATATAGCGAAGAAATTATGATTCAAGTAGCCGTTGTAGAAAATTTACAAAGGGAAGATTTACGTCCAATTGATGAAGCTTTAGCGTATAAATCATTAATGGATGCTTTAAAATTAAATCAAGAAGAAGTGGCGAAGAAAATCGGGAAAAGTCGTCCTTATATTGCAAACTTCCTTCGACTATTATTATTACCATTAGAAGTTCAAACACAATTACAAGAAGGTCAATTATCGGTAGGTCATGCTCGTGCTTTATTAGGTTTGAAGCAATCGGATAAGATTGTGCCTTTATCTAAAAAAGTGATTGATGAAGGAATGACCGTTCGAGCATTAGAAGAATTGATCCAAACTATGAACGAGCCTGTTGAAAAAGTAAAGAAAATCAAAAAAATTCAAGAAAAACCAGCGTATATTGTGGAATCTGAAGAAAGATTAATGGATAAATTTGGAACATCTGTCCAAATCACTCCGAAAGGAGAACGTGGAAAAATCGAGATTGAATACCTTTCTCAAAAAGATTTAACTCGTATTTTAGATGTATTAGAAATTGAATTAGATGATTAGGAGTGAATAGAATGGCTGTAACAGAATATGCACTTGGGGATTGTGTTGAGATGAAAAAGCCCCATGCATGTCAAACCAATTCATGGACGATCATTCGAATGGGAATGGATATTCGTATCAAATGTAATCATTGTGGGCAAATGGTCTTAATGCCAAGACGAGAATTTGAACGCAAAATGAAAAAAGTAACTTTGAAAAAAGAAAATAATGAATAGAAAGAGTGTGAAAAATACATGGCGTTAACAGCAGGAATCGTTGGATTACCAAACGTTGGGAAATCAACATTATTTAATGCAATTACAAAAGCAGGAGTAGAGGCAGCAAACTATCCGTTTGCGACGATTGACCCAAACGTTGGTGTCGTAGAAGTTCCAGATGAAAGACTTCAAAAATTAACAGAATTAGTAAAACCGAAAAAGACAGTTCCAACAACATTTGAATTTACAGATATTGCAGGAATCGTAAAAGGAGCTAGCCGTGGGGAAGGTTTAGGAAATAAATTTTTAAGCCATATTCGTCAAGTAGATGCGATTTGTCAAGTTGTTCGTTGTTTTGAAGATGAAAATATTACACACGTTGCTGGTAAAGTAGATCCAATTGCGGATATTGAAACCATTAATTTAGAATTAGTATTAGCAGACTTGGAATCAGTTGATAAACGAATTGCTCGTGTTGCCAAAATTGCCAAAACAAAAGATAAAGATGCAGTAGCAGAATTAGCAGTTTTAGAAAAAATTAAACCTGTACTAGAAGATGGTCAATTAGCACGTACAATTGAATTTACAGATGAAGAATTACCAATCGTGAAAGGGTTATTCTTATTAACAACAAAACCAATGTTATATATCGCTAATATTTCAGAAGATGATGTAGCAGAAGGTGGACATAATCAATATGTTCAATTAGTAGAAGAATATGCTGCAAAAGAAGATGCAGAAGTAGTAGTCATCTGTGCACGTGTAGAAGAAGAAGTGGCTGAGTTAGAAGAAGAAGAAAAACAAGTTTTCTTAGAAGAAATGGGAATTGAAACTTCAGGTTTAGATGTATTAATTCAAAAAGCTTACCATTTATTAGGATTAGCAACTTACTTTACTGCTGGAGAACAAGAAGTTCGTGCTTGGACTTTCCGTAGAGGAATGAAAGCTCCACAATGTGCTGGAATTATTCACTCTGATTTTGAAAGAGGATTTATTCGAGCTGAAACAGTAGCTTATGCAGACTTATTAGAATTTGGTAGTATGGGTGCTGCAAAAGAAAATGGGAAAGTTCGTCAAGAAGGAAAAGAGTATGTCGTACAAGATGGCGATGTTATGCTTTTCAGATTTAATGTATAAGATCTTATCTTGTGGAGGGTTTAATGATGACAGAAAATCAAACTGAAGTAAAAACAGTAGACGTTACTACATTACGTAGTCAATTAACGAAAAAAAATGAACAATATATTTTACAATTAGAACGTTCGCTAAAAGAAGCTCAAGTATCTAAATCGAAAATCGCTTCAACTTTAGAAGAAATGCTTCCCGTTTTAGTAGAAAAACAAAAAAAAGGCTTAACAGCTCGTCAATTATTTGGTACAGTGACACAACAAACTCAATCTGTATTGGAAGGCCCTAAAAAAGATCCAACGGTGAAATCACCAGATTGGCAAATTGCTGTAGATGGAGGATTAATGGTTGGTGGATTCTTCGCTTTAATCGCTGGAATTACATTGTTCTTAAATCCAGAACAATCTGAAGCAATGGGAGTTATCTCCTTAATCATGAACTTTATTGCAGGTGGGTTAGCGTTATTAGCGTTATCTAAAGTAACTCCGGATATTAATCAACCAAAAGGCAAACGTGGTTATATTCGTTATTTAGTAGTGAGTTCATTAGTGATGCTAGCATGGTTAGTCATTGTAATGGGAACACAATTATTGATTCCAGCAAGTATTAACTATGTCTTCCCAGCCATCGTGTATTTATTTATCGGTTCAGGTTCCCTTGTTTTAAAATGGTATTTGAAAAAAACATTGGATATTCGAGGCGGAATTTTATAAAGGATGTTGTTGTGGGCGGAGAAATGAAAATTTTCTTGCCCACATTTACTATATAAGGAGGAATAAGATGAAATCATTCCAAAAGATTATTTATTGGTGTATGTTTTTGATGGTATCTCTATTCTTTTTCACTTCAAAAATTGAAGCTAAAGGTAAAAGTTTAATCGTTAGTCAGTATAATATTGATGCAACTGTCAGTGCGAATGGTGATGTTCGTTTTAAAGAAGAAATTACGTTTCAAGCGAATGGAAGCTATAATGGTGTTTTCTATAATCTAGATTATTTCGGAGAAGAAGAGCCTAAAGATGTATCTGTTGCTTTTAAAACAAGTGAGGGAGAAGTTGTTCCATTAGCTAAAAGAGATACAGGAAATAATAGTACGTATTATTCAGAAAATAGTGGAAAGGTATTGAAATTTAAAGTTTTCTTACCTTTTGCAAATGATTCTAGAACAGTTGTTTTTAATTATACAATTCCACATATGATTAAAAATTATCGAGACACTGCTGAATTAAATCGAAGAGTTGTGGGACAAAACTGGGAAATTAATCAAAAAAATATTCGTATTCATGTAAGCTTGCCAGAAGCTGCCACAAAAGAAACATTACGAACTTGGGGACATGGTGGAAGTGGAGGTAAAGTAGAAATTGACCCGGATTATAAAGGGGCTACTTTTACTGTAAAGAGAAATCAACCAGGAAATTTTGTAGAAATACATATGATTTTCCCAACACAAATCACAAAGGATAATCCTGTAACAGAAAATACGGATGCCTTCCAACGAATTGTAGAAACGGAAGAGAGTCTTGTACAACAACAAGTAGAAGAACAACAAGCGAAGTGGACAGTTGTTGGTTTTGGAGCGGTTATCAGTCTGATTTCAGTAGTATGGGCATGGTTGAAAGGCTATTTAGCAAATAAAAAACGTCTAGCAAAAGTTCCATTTGTTCCAGAGCATTTATTTGAATTACCTCAAGATATGTCTCCTGCAGTAATGTCAGACGCCATTTATAATAGTGTAGATATGGATGATTTTAGTGCAACCGTGATGAATTTGGTTCGTAAAAAGGTCTTAACATTAACAAGTCATGAGCCATATATTTTAGAGTTGAAAGATTCTACGAAGTCTTTACTTCCTCATGAACAATTATTATTAGAAATATTATTTGAAAAAATGGCGAAAGGAAATCAATTAGATTTAGCGGATGTTCAAGACTATGCAGAGAATTGTCCACAGAAATATGCAGATATGATGCAAGATTGGTTTGACCAAGTAGCGCAGGATGCTGAAGAATATAGTGCTTATCGCCTAGAAAAAGGTGAGAGAATTCCTAAATCCATAGGAGCTCCTATTTTAGGATTATTAGGGATTGTTCTTAGTGTATTTGGGGCAACTAAGGATCTATTATCACTCATTATAGCTGTAGTAGTTAGTGTTATTCTCTATATCATCATTCTACGTTTAAGTTTAGTAGGAACTAAACAAAGAAGTCTTAAAGGTGAATATGAATATCGTCGTTGGGAAGCATTCCGTAAAATGTTAGTCGATATTTCTAGTTTAGATAGAGCTGATTTACCAAGTATTCAAATTTGGGATCATCTGCTCGTTTATGCGATTTCTTTAGGAGTGGCTGAAGAAGTTATTGAAGTATTAGAAGAAAAATTCCCTGAATGGATTCAAGAAAGTGTATTCTATTCACCTACCTATGGCTGGCAGTTAGCAATGTATCATAATATTTTACAAGATACATTCTTTGATAGTTACAATTCAGCAATGGATGAAATTGGTTCAAATTCTGATTCACCAAATAGCGGTGGATTTGGAGGAGGATTTAGTGGCGGAAGTTCGTTTGGATCTGGTGGAGGATCCGGCGGTGGAGGTTTCTAATTTCCTCGTTATAAATAGATAAAAGGAGTAAGTATGTTAAATGAAATGATGTTTCGACCAGTGGTAAAACCAGAAGTGGTCGAATATATGAGAAAAAGTCAACGTTTCTTTCCAGGTAAATTAGGAGAGCTAGAACAAATGGCGAATGATTTAGGAATTCCAATCATTCCACATGAAACAGCGGTATATTTAGATTTCTTATTAGGGCTATATCGTCCAACTCATATTTTGGAAATTGGCACAGCGATTGGTTTTTCTGCTAGCTTAATGGCACAATATGTACCAAAAGGCGGTTCTGTTACAACGATTGACCGATATGAATTGATGTATTCAAGAGCAAAAGAGAATTTTAAAAAATTAGGCATTGATGATATTGTGACTCAAATTGAAGGAGATGCAGCACATGTGTTGCCAACGTTAGAGCAACAATATGACTTTATTTTTATGGACAGTGCAAAAGCGAAATATATTGAATTTTTCCCTCATTGTATGCGAGTATTAAAAACAGGTGGAGTACTTGTAGTCGATGATATTTTCCAAGGGGGAACAATTTTGCAAGATGAAAGTGAAATTCCAAGAAAAGTTCGAAAAATTCATCGCCGTCTAAACTTATTTTTAGACTTTGTTCAAAAAGATGAAGCATTGAAGTCCACTCTCGTTCCATTAGGAGATGGTATTATTATGATTCAAAAATTAGAAGAAAAAGATTATCTTCCAATTGTTGAAGCTTTACTATAAGAATGAGACTCGTTCTTTTCTATGAAAGTAGGAAAGGAGGAGTTTTTTGTATTTTGTAAAAAGAAGAGGTGTCGCATAGAAAAAGAATATAAAAAATGGTAGAATAGACAAAAGAACTAGAACCTTGAAAGGACTTAGAAATGAAATTACTAACCATAGCAGTTCCTTGTTATCATTCACAAGAATATATGCATTATTGTATCCAATCATTAGTGACAGGTGGAGATTTAGTAGAAGTTTTAATTATTAATGATGGATCAACTGATGAAACGCAAAATATAGCAGAAAAATTTGAACAACAATATCCAGGTATCGTCCGTGCGATTTCTCAAGAAAATAAAGGTCATGGTGGTGCTGTAAATACAGGCATGCAACATGCAACTGGTAAATATTTTAAAGTAGTAGATAGCGATGATTGGGTCGATGTTCGTGCTTATTTAAAAATTTTAGAACACTTGCAACAATTAGAAGGAGCACAAGAAGAAGTTGATGTCGTTATTACAAACTTTGTTTACGAAAATGATCAAGTAAGAAGAAAGAAAATTATGAGATATCAATCTTCATTCCCAGAAAACAAAGTGTTCACTTGGGAGGATGCAAAGCCACTCCGTAAAGGAAAGTATATGATGATGCATTCCTTAATCTATCGACTAGATATCTTGAAACAATCAAAACTACAATTACCAGAACATACTTTTTATGTGGATAATTTATTTGTATTTATTCCATTACAGTATTGTAAGAAATTGTATTATATCAATGTCGATTTTTATCGTTACTTTATCGGTCGAGAAGATCAATCCGTTAATGAACAAGTGATGATTCGTAGAATTGATCAACAAATTAAGGTGAATCAATTATTGATGGAAGCTTATCATAGTGATTGGGAATTTCCAAAAGTTTTAAATGATTATTTATTGAATCATTTGGAAATTACAACATTGATTTCTTGTGCTTTATTAAATAAAGCAGGTACATCTGAACATCAAGAGAAGAAGAAAGTTTTATTAGAAAAATTAAAAGAAAGTAATCCTCTTGTTTATCAAGAAATTCGTAAAAATGTTATTAGTAAAATTGCAATGAATAAAAATGCAACGGCAAGACAAATGTCGAATTTAATTTATACAATTTCACAGAAAATATTTGGATTTAATTAAAAATAGGATAAATGACTTTTCCAGGAGTAGCACAAGCACTATGGAGAAGTCTTTTTGCTTTTGTAAAAAAAGTCGATAATGCTATATTTAGTGAACTATGCTAGAATAGGATTAATGAAATTTAAAGGAGAAGCATAAGATGGCATATGATTATTTAGTAGTTGGTGCAGGATTGTTTGGCGCAACTTTTGCACGTGAAGCTGCTAATCGTGGATATAAAGTAAAAGTAATTGAAAAACGTTCGCATATTGCGGGAAATATTTATACAAAAGAAGTCGAAGGGATTCAAGTTCATGAGTATGGAGCGCATATTTTCCATACGAGTGATAAAAGAATTTGGGATTATGTACATCAATTTGCGACATTTAATCGTTATACCAATACACCTGTTGCGAACTTTAATGGAGAGATTTATAACTTACCGTTTAACATGAATACTTTTAATAAATTATGGGGAGTTGTAACTCCGCAAGAAGCAGCAGCTAAAATTGAGGAACAACGAGCCGTATTAAAAGGAAAAACACCAGAAAACTTGGAAGAACAAGCAATCTCTTTAGTAGGAGAAGATGTCTATTACAAGTTAATTAAAGGTTATACGGAAAAACAATGGGGACGTTCTGCTACAGAATTACCAGCCTTTATTATTCGTCGATTACCAGTTCGTTATACGTATGATAATAATTATTTCAATGATACGTATCAAGGAATTCCAATTGGAGGATATACTCAAATGATTGAAAATATGTTCAATCACGAAAATATTGATGTGGAATTAAATGTCGATTTCTTTGAGAAAAAAGAAGAGTATTTACAAAGTGGTGCTAAAATTATTTTCACAGGAATGATTGATGAGTTCTTCAATTATGAATTGGGAACTTTAGAATATCGTAGTTTACGATTTGAATCAGAAGTGTTAGACACAGAAAACTTCCAAGGAAATGCAGTTGTGAATTATACCAATCGTGAAACTCCATATACTCGTATTATTGAGCATAAACATTTTGAGTTTGGAACACAAGAGAAGACAGTCATTACAAAAGAATATCCATCCGATTGGGAAAAAGGACAAGAACCTTATTATCCAGTCAATAACCAACAAAATAATGAGTTATATGCTAACTATAAAAAGCTAGCGCAAACAGTACCTCAAGTAATTTTTGGTGGTCGTTTAGGGCAATATCGTTATTATGATATGCACCAAGTAATTGCAGCAGCATTAGAAGTAGTGAAACAAGAATTTGAAGAAAAATAATTAACAAGGAGGACGTTTTTCAGGACGCCTCCTTGTTTTTTAGAAAGTATGATTTTTGTAGAGCAATTATTGTTATGAAAACATTGAAAGTATCTCCTTAATATTTTCATCAATTACAAAAATTGAAAATATCGAATGAAAGATGAAAGAAATTGTTGATTAGATTGAAATGAATTGTTATAATCGTTTCACAGTTAGTCTTATCAAAAAAACATATATATAAATGTTGCTTTGATTGAGGCTGATTAAAGGGTGAAATAGTGATGATAAAAGAGGTAAGGTATAGGGAAATCCAACGCCTTATTGTGCCTTTTTATCATTATTGATTCATTGTAAAGAGCAAATTTTGAAAGCTCACTAATAAAAGGTAGAGAAAGTGTAGAAATTTATTTGTGAAATATTTCTAAAAAGTTTCAAAAGCTTTTATAAAAGAGTAGACAAAAAGAAAGAAGGGATTATATGGAAGCTCAAGAAAAAATGACTACAAAAGTCTTTATCAATAAAATTTTACAAGGAACTGCATTAGGGGTAATTATCGGTTTAATTCCAAACGCTGTATTATCTGCAATTTTAAAATATTTTAGTCAATATCCACTAGCAGTTCAAATCACACAAATTGCTGTGATTTTCCAATTAGCAACACCATTAATTATCGGTGCTTTAATTGCTTTACAATTTGGTTTTAAACCAATGCCGATGATGGTTACTGCAGGAGCAAGTTTTGTTGCATCAGGTGTTGTGAAATTCAATCCAGAACTAGGAAAATATGTTGGAGCTGGTACTGGGGACTTAATTAATACAATGTTAACAGCAGCCATTGCTGTTTTAGCATTAATGTGGATTAAAGATAAATTCGGTTCTACAGCTGTAGTTGCGATGCCAATCGTTGTCGGTGTAGGTGCCTCATTTATCGGATTACAATTATTACCATTCGTTGCGAAATTAACAGCAGGAATCGGAGCAATCATTAATGAATTTACTCATTTACAACCAATTTTAATGTCTATTTTAATTGTATGTTCATTTGCATTCTTAATTATTTCACCAATTTCAACAGTTGCGATTGGTTTAGCAATTCAATTAAATGGTGTATCTGCAGGTGCTGCTGCGATGGGTGTTGCTGTAACTGCAGTAGTATTAGTAGTTCATTCTTGGAAAGTAAATAATTCAGGAGTTACTTTAGCGATCGCTTTAGGAGCAATGAAATTAATGATGCCAAACTTATTCAAGTATCCAATTATTTTAGTACCAACTTTAACAACAGCTGTGATTTCTGCAATTCCAGTTGCATTATTCAGTGTGAGTGGTACTCCACAATCTGCTGGTTTTGGTTTAGTAGGTTTAGTAGGACCGCTAGCTTCTATTGATGCAGGATTAAGTGTTGCTTTAGCAGTTGTTGCTTGGTTAGTTGTACCAATTATTGCAGCATTAGCAACGAAATTTGTTTATGAAAAAGTATTAAAATTATACGATTCTAATGTGGTATTTAAATTCCAACAATAATATGAATTCTATAAAAGAACTGGGCTTTAAGCTCAGTTTTTTTTATTTGCGAAAACTATTAGCTAGCATGAAATTAAAAACTCATTTATAATAAGTACATGATGGCAAAAGGAGAAAAAATATGCGTATTCAACAATTAGTTTATTTAGAAAAAATTGCAGAAAAAGGATCCATTAATGAAGCCGCAAAAGATTTATTTTTAACTCAACCAAGTCTATCAAATGCCATGAAAGATTTAGAGCAAGAAATGAATATTCAATTATTAGTTCGGCATAAAAATGGAGTTTCTTTGACAGAAGAAGGACGAGAATTTTTAGTATATGCTAGACAAATATTGGATCAAGTGAACTTGATGGAAGAAAAATATAAACGTAAAACAAAACGGAAACGTGATTTCTCAGTTTCAGCTCAACATTATGCGTTTGTTGTTCATGCGTTCGTTGCATTAATACGACAAGAAGCTGGGGATGAATATCAATTTACGTTAAGAGAAACAGAAACTCAAAATATTTTAGAAGACTTAATGAAATTCAAAAGTGAGTTAGGAATTTTATATTTAAATAATTTCAACCGACAAGTGATGAAAAAATTATTTAAAGAGAAAAACTTAGAATTTAAACCACTATTCACAGCAAAACCGCACGTGTTTATTAGTAGAGAGAATCCATTAGCCTCTCAATCAAGTATTACACTAGAAGAATTAGAAGACTATCCTTATTTATCTTATGAACAAGGAGAAGAAAATTCCTTCTATTTTGCTGAAGAGATTTTAAGTACAATGGAACATAAGAAGAGTATTAAAGTTAGTGACCGTGCGACGATTTTTAACTTAATGGTCGGGCTAAATGGTTATACGATTAGTTCGGGAATTATTAGTAGTGAACTAAATGATGATAAAATTGTGGCAATTCCATTAGCGATTGAAGATGAATTAGAAATTGGCTATTTAAAACATCATCAAATGGAATTATCACCAGTAGCCCATATCTTTTTAGAATTATTAATTACACACATTCGTGGATATGGATTTGAAGTTGCCACAGTACTAGAATAAAACAAAGGAGATTGATGATATGAGTTGGAAAAATGTAGTAGAAAAATGGGAAAAGTTTGAAGGATTAGAAGATTATTTAAAAACACAATTAACAAACTTTTCTGAAAAAGAAAAAGAAGAAGCGTTCTATGCACCATTAGAGTTTGGAACAGCAGGAATGCGTGGAATTGTTGGTCCTGGGATTAATCGTATGAATATTTATACAGTTCGTCAAGCCACAGAAGGATTAGCACGATTGATTGAAACATATGGAGAAGAAGCGAAAAAACGTGGGGTGGCAATTGCTCATGATTCACGTCATTTTTCTCCTGAATTTGCATTAGAATCTGCAAAAGTTTTAGTAAAACATGGCATTAAAGCTTATGTATTTGAAGACTTAAGACCAACACCTGAATTATCTTATGCAGTCCGTCATTTGCATACATTTGCAGGAATTATGATTACAGCTAGTCATAATCCAGCTGCTTATAATGGATATAAAGTATACGGTGAAGATGGAGGACAAATGCCACCAAAAGATGCGGATGCTTTAACAGAATATGTTCGTCAAGTTGAAAATCCATTAGTAGTAGAAGTGGTGACAAAAGAAGAATTAGAACAATCAGCATTATTTGAATGGATTGGTGAAGCAGTAGATGCAGCATATTTAGAAGAAATTAAATCAGTTTCTGTAAATCCAGCCTTATTATCAAATACAAAAGATTTATCAGTTGTGTATACTCCATTACACGGAACAGGATTAATGTTAACAAAACGTGCATTAGATCAAGCTGGATTTACAGGATTACATGTTGTATCAGAACAAGCTGTTCCAGATGGAGACTTTACAACGGTGAAATCTCCTAACCCTGAAGAAGCAGGTGCATTTGAATATGCGATTCGTTTAGGAGAAGAAACAAAAGCGGATGTATTATTAGCAACAGACCCAGATGCAGATAGAATGGGTGCAGCAGTACGCCAACCAGATGGAACTTACCAAGTTATTACAGGAAATCAAATTGCTGCAATCTTATTAGACTACTTATTATTTGCTCATCAAAAAGCAGGGACATTACCAGCTAATGCTGCTGCTGTAAAATCAATTGTATCTAGTGAATTACCAACAGTCATTGCAGAACATTATGGTGCGAAAATGGTAAACGTATTAACTGGTTTCAAATTTATTGCAGAACAAATTAAAAACTATGAAGAAACAAATGCTCATACATTTATGTTTGGATTTGAAGAAAGTTATGGGTATTTAGTTCAACCATTTGTTCGTGATAAAGATGCGATTCAAGCGGTATTGTTATTAACAGAAGTAGCAGCTCACTTCAAGAGTGAAGGTAAAACTTTATATGATGGGCTTCAAGCCTTATATGAAAAATATGGTTATTTCTTAGAAAAAACAATTTCTGTAACTGTTCAAGGATTAGAAGGACCTGCTAAAATCAAAGCTTTATTAGATGGATTACGTAAAGAAGTTCCGTCTAACTTTGGTGGGATTAAAGTATCAGTAGCACAAGATTTCGCAGTGAACCAACAAGTAGATGCAGAAGGTGTTGTTTCTGAAATTGGATTACCAACTTCAAATGTATTGAAATATATTTTAGAAGATGGTTCATGGATTGCAGTTAGACCAAGTGGAACAGAACCTAAAATTAAGTTCTATATGGGTGTGAAAGCTGTGACTCAAGAAGAAGCGCAAGAAAAATTAGCAAAATTCCAAAAAGACTTGGATGCTTATATTTAAAGTGAAAAATTAGAATGAGACTTCTCTGAAGTAGCAAGAGACGGTAGGTTTTATAGCCTTGAGTTTAAAGCTACTGTGAGAAGTCTTTTTATGTACGACACCTACATTTCATAGAAATGAAATTTTTAGGATTTTTTCTCAAATTCTCTTGCTACTTTGTGAAAAGAGGAGTAAACTAATAGTAGGAAGAATACATTGATAAATAAAGAGACTAGATAAAATAGTTTATTCATTTTGAAGGTATTTAAGTGTGGAAATGATGGTTGAAAAAGGGGCTAGGTAACTAGCCTCTTTTGCCGTAAAAAAAAGAGTTTGGAAAGTTTGTACAAACAATGAAAACTGGTGTACAATGAATGTAACTACAATGAAAAGAGGGGTATGGAACCATGAAATTCCGTTATCATGATGATAGTTTAACGCTACATACTGACTTGTATCAAATTAATATGATGAAGACTTATTGGGAAACAGGTCTTCATGAGAAAAAAGCAATTTTTGAAGCATATTTTAGAAAGTTACCTTTTGAAAATGGATATGCTATTTTTGCAGGTTTAGAACGTTTAGTTCACTATATTGAAGATTTAACATTTAGCCAAACAGATTTAGATTACTTAAGAAGTTTAGACATTTATCCAGAAGAATTTTTAGATTATTTGAAAAACTTTAAATTTAAAGGGAATATTCATTCTGCTGTTGAAGGAGAATTAGTGTTTGCAAATGAACCATTAGTTCAAGTAGAAGGAACGCTTGCAGAATGCCAATTAATTGAAACAGCTCTATTAAATATTATTAATTTCCAAACACTTATTGCGACAAAAGCTTCTCGTATTCGTACGGTTGCTGGAGATGATCCTGTTTTAGAATTTGGAACAAGACGTGCTCAAGAATTAGATGCAGCTCTTTGGGGGACAAGAGCTGCTTATATTGGAGGATGTAATGCAACAAGTAATGTTCGAGCAGGAAAAATGTTTGGAATTCCTGTTTCAGGAACTCATGCACATTCTTTAGTCCAAGCGTATCGCGACGATTATGAAGCCTTTAAAGCTTATGCTTCTACTCACCGTGATTGTGTATTTTTAGTAGATACGTATGATATTTTACGTTCAGGTGTTCCAAATGCGATTCGTGTAGCGAAGGAATTCGGAGATAAAATTAATTTCTTAGGCGTTCGTATTGATAGTGGGGACATGGCGTATATGTCGAAAAAAGTTCGTCAACAATTGGATGATGCAGGCTTTACGGAGGCTAAAATTTATGCTTCAAGTGATTTAGATGAAAAAACAGTTTTAAACTTAAAAATGCAAGGTGCTAAAATTGATGTTTGGGGAATCGGAACACGATTAATTACAGCTTATGATCAACCAGCGTTAGGCTGTGTTTATAAATTAGTAGCGATTGAAGATAAAAATGGTGAAATGGTTCCAACAGTGAAAATTTCTAATAACGCTGAAAAAGTTTCAACACCAGGTAAAAAACAAGTATGGCGTATTACACGCAAGAGTGATGGAAAATCTGAAGGGGATTATATTGCACTATGGCATGAACGTCCAGATGAATTAGAAGAGTTGTATATGTTCCATCCAGTTTACACATACATTAATAAAACAGTGACGGATTTTGATGCTCGTCCAATTTTACAATCGATTTTTGAACAAGGAAAATTAGTCTATACATTACCTTCATTAAAAGAAATTAAAGCGTATAAAGATGAACAAGTAGAAGCGTTATGGGATGAATATAAACGTATTTTAAATCCAGAACAATATCCAGTTGACTTATCTACAGAAACATATCAACAAAAATTAGCAAGTATTGAAGCTATTCGTGCAGAAGTGAAAGAAAAATCTAGTCGCTTAGGGTAGCCAGATAGAAAAGGAAATAATCATGAGACCATTACAACAAGAAATTATTGAAACATTAAAAGTACAACCGAAAATTGATGTTCAACAAGAAGTTGGAAGAACGATTCAATTTTTAAAAGAGTATTTAGTCAAATATCCTTTTTTAAAAGGATATGTATTAGGGATTAGTGGTGGACAAGACTCTACTCTGGCGGGTAAATTAGCTCAGTTAGCGATTGATGAATTGAATCAAGAATATCCAGAAAAAGAGTATCATTTTTACGCCGTTCGTCTGCCTTATGGAATTCAAGCAGATGAACAAGATGCAATGGATGCCATTGAATTTATGCAAGCATCAGATGTATTAAGAGTGGATATTAAACCAGCCGTGGATGCATCTACAAATAGTATTACAAGCTTAGGTTTACCGATTAGTGATTTTAATAAAGGAAATATTAAAGCAAGAGAGCGCATGATTGCCCAATATGCGATTGCAGGTCAAACAGGTTGTGCGGTAATCGGTACGGATCATGCAGCGGAATCTGTGACAGGATTTTATACAAAATTCGGTGATGGTGGAGCAGACATTTTACCATTATGGCGTTTGAATAAACGACAAGGACGTCAGTTGCTAGAATATTTAGGAGCTCCAGAACATTTATATTTAAAACAACCTACGGCAGATTTAGAAGAAGAACGCCCATCACTTCCAGATGAAGTAGCTTTAGGCGTGACTTATGAAGCAATCGATAATTATCTTGAAGGAAAAGAAATTTCAGAAAAAGATGCTCAAACTATCGAAAATTGGTATATTAAATCAGAACATAAACGTCGGTTACCGATTACGATTTACGATGATTTTTGGAAATAATTAAAAAATAAAACTCTATTAGATAGGATGATTCCCAATCTAATAGAGTTTTTTGTATGTTGCTTTATTGTTCTAAAGGTTGACCTGTTTTATTCAATTGAGTAACCTTTGAAAAGAAATCTTCTCTTAAACGGATTAATAATTGATTTTGGCACGTCTTTTCTAGATGATCTAGAGTTGCGAAGATATGTTTAGCAAGTTCTAAACCATAAACATCATTTTGACGAAGAAAATTACAGGAACGTTCCATAGAAAGAGTAATAAATTGTGTTAATTTCATGCTGAGCTCTGGAAAAGCATTCATCACTTCGAGCGTTTTTTGTGCTAATTTTTCTGCTTTATCATAATGACCTTGGATAGAGTAGTTTTTAACTCCTGCTCGTAGAGCGGAGAGATAGTATTCAGCAGCACGAGTATAATGGTATTCCGTTTGGTTTTTTAAAACATCTAGTAAATGATAAAGCCGGTAATCTAAAAAATCAATCGAAAAATGGGAAATAATAGCAGAAAATACATTCACCTCAACATAGTTCCAGTACTCAACTTTAGTAAGATAAGCTTTGATATATTCCAATTCTTCATAGTCTTTTGGTGTTAAAAGAGAGTCTCCAACAATAGAGGCAATTCCAAATTTACTAACAACACGATTGGCAATAATGAAGTGTTCTGCAATACCAGAATCTTCTAAAGGTTGGTTTAGAAGATCTAGGGCCTTTTTATATTCTCATTTGGAAACTAAATTAGCTACTTCAACTTGACGTTTATGAAATTCAGAAGGAAACATTTGAGCTCTAATTTTATCGAAAGTCTCTTTATCAATTCCAACATTGTCAATGATTTCTTCGAATTTTTGAATGGTAATACGGGATTTTCCTTGTTCAAATTGTCTCAAGAAGTGTGGAGTAACTGTTGTTCCTGCAGCTTCTTTTTGAGTAATCCCTCTATCTTCACGAATTTTTTTAAAAACTAATCCATAAATACTTTCATCGTTCATACTTATTCCTCCTATATGTATCCGTTATTTAATGTGATTATAACAATAATTAAAGTGGTTTTAAAGAAAACGTATGTATAGTTTCTTTTTAGGGATAAAAATGTGAAAACTATTTTTAATAGGGTAAACATAGTTACGCTTTTTAAATTTTTTCGAAGGGATAGAGTATACTTCAGCTATCAAAATAAAAGGAGATGATTTCTTATGAAATTACAAAAGAAATTAACAATGTTAGGAGTTGCTTTAGCAACAACTGGAATTTTAGCAGTATCAAATATGTCGAGTGTTTCTGCGAAAGAGGAAATTTTTGATGCAACTGAAATTTATAATGCTGTCAATAAAGATAATAAAAAATATCTAATACTGGAATATGCCTTTTTGTATAAAAATCAAACAAATCCAGATGCTTATATAGAGTATAAAGATAAAGTTGTTACGGTTCAAGAAAAGTTAAAGAGTGAGCCTCTTTCAAAATATGAAAACCTTTTTAAATTTAGTAAGGAAATGTTAGAACAAGTTAGACTTAAAGGTATTGAGAAGATTGATAAATTAACTCAAAGAAAAGGGGTTTGGCAACAAACTGAAAAAGGTTGGGTCTATGCATGGATGAGTAGAAGTGGAAAAGTTGGAATTGTTGCTGAAGGATGGATTCAAGATGGAGGAAATTGGTATTATTTAGGCACAAATGGCGTGATGGTTACTGGCTGGGCTCAAGTTGATGGAAAATGGTATTACTTAAAATCTTCAGGAGTAATGGCAACTGGTTGGGTACAAGATAATGGCAACTGGTATTATTTAGATGCATCTGGAGCATTGAAAACAGGTTGGTTTGAAGTTGATGGAAAATGGTACTATTCATATGCTTCAGGTGAATTAGCTGTGAACACAACTATTGATGGATATACTGTCAATGGAAATGGTGAATGGGTGTAATAATTTATAGAATAAAAGGATGATAGAATTAGGTGACTTCGTGTTGCCTAATTTTTTTATAGGCAAAATTGAAAATCATTAAATAGCTATATTCATTTTGATAAAAATCTGTTACAATACTGGTAATGACAAGTTGAAGGAGGAAGCAGTATGGACATAAAAATTGTAAAAAATCAAGAAGAGGGCGCATTAGTTGCATTTGAAGTTTTTAAAGAAGCTTATGAAAAGGGAGCAAAAGTTTTTGGCTTAGCAACAGGTTCTAGTCCTCTTGGTTTATATGAAAAAATTCGTCAAAGTTCATTAGATTTTTCGAATAGAGTATCTGTAAATTTAGATGAATACGCTGGATTATCAAATGAAGATGAACATAGTTATCATTATTTTATGAATGAACAATTATTTGAAGCAAAACCATTTTTAAACAGTTATTTACCAAATGGACTTGCAGAAGATATTGATGCTGAAGTGGAGCGTTATGAAAAAATTTTACAAGATAATCCAGTTGACTTCCAATTGTTGGGGATAGGGAGTAATGCCCATATTGGATTCAATGAACCGGGAACACCTTTTACACAAAGAACACATAAAGTAGCTTTAGCACAAGCAACAATTGAAGCGAATAAACGTTTCTTTGAACGTGAAGAAGATGTACCAAGATTTGCTTATTCAATGGGACTACAATCCATTATGGATGCAAAACAAATTGTGTTAATTGCATTCGGGGAAAAGAAAGCAAAAGCAATTTTAGATACGGTTAAAGGGGAAATTACTACGGATGTACCTGCAAGTATTTTACAAAAACATCCTAATGTAACAATTATCGTTGATGAAGCTGCAGCTGCATTATTATAAAGGGTAATAAAATAGGGTATAAAAAGACTCGGGAAAAGGTTTGAAGGATAAAAGGATGTGGTGGTATGGTAAAATTAGTTTTTGCTCGCCATGGTGAATCAGTTTGGAATAAAGCTAATTTATTTACTGGTTGGGCAGATGTTGATTTGTCTGAAAAGGGAATTCAACAAGCAATTGATGCTGGTACATTAATTGCAAAAGCAGGAATTGAATTTGATCAAGCGTATACATCAGTATTAAAACGTGCGATTAAAACAACTAATTTAGCTCTGGAAGCTTGTAATCAATTATGGGTTCCAGTAGAAAAATCATGGCGGTTAAATGAACGCCATTATGGTGGCTTGACGGGGAAGAATAAGGCAGAAGCTGCAAAACAATTTGGAGATGAACAAGTTCATATTTGGCGTCGTTCTTATGATGTCTTACCTCCAAAAATGGATCGTGATGATGAACATTCAGCGCATGGGGATCGTCGTTACGAATCGTTAGATGATTCTGCTATTCCAGATACGGAAAATTTAAAAGTGACATTAGAGAGAGTGCTTCCATTTTGGGAAGATAAGATTGCTCCGGATTTAAAAAACGGTAAAAATGTTTTTGTTGGTGCACATGGTAATTCGATTCGTGCACTAGTAAAACATATTAAAGGATTGTCAGATGATGAGATAATGGGAGTGGAAATTCCTAATTTTCCACCATTAGTATTTGAGTTTGATGAGAAGTTACAAGTAGTGTCAGAATATTTTCTTGGTCAATAAGTTCTTCCAAAGTTTTAAAAATGAATGAATTATACCCTAAGGGCTTATAACTGTACGTAGTGCAAATAAGCTCTTTTATTACGTTTATTTTTAATATGTATGAAAGTAATTTCTAATTTAAGGGGAAAATAAGAATAGATTATCGGATTTTTTGAAATTACTTTCAAAAAAACGAGTAGATATTGAAAATGTTTTCTTATAGAAGTATACTGTTCTTGTAAAGGCTTTTATAAAACTATAAAGGAGGCTGAATATGAGTATTCAAGGGCAATTAATCGTATCTTGCCAAGCGTTGCCACATGAACCGTTGCATAGCGATTTTATTATGGCTCGTATGGCAGTCGCAGCGAAGGAAGGAGGAGCAAAAGGAATTCGAGCAAATTCTGTTATCGACATCAAAGCAATCAAACAAGCAGTTGATTTACCAGTAATTGGAATTATTAAAAGAGATTATAATGATGCAGATGTTTATATTACAGCTACTATTAAAGAAGTAGACGAATTAATGGAAGCAAAACCAGAGATTATTGCGTTGGATGCAACCATTTCTACTCGTCCAAATGGACAAAGTTTAGATGAATTTTATCATGAAATTCGTCAAAAATATCCAGAACAAAAATTAATGGCAGACTGTTCAACGGTAGATGAAATGATTCATGCAGATGAATTAGGTTTTGATTATATTGGTAGTACGTTAGTAGGATATACGAAACAAAGTGAAGGAGATAAAATTGAAGCAAACGATTTTGAAATTCTTCGAGAAGTTTTAAAAGTCATTAAACATCCTCTCATTGCAGAGGGAAATATTGATACACCTGAAAAGGTGAAGCGTGTACTAGAATTAGGTGCATATAGTGTAGTAGTTGGTTCAGCTATTACAAGACCTCAATTAATTACAAAGAAATTTGTAGAGGCAATTCATTCATAAAAGGAAAATTAAATTTTTAGGAGGAAACCATATGTTTAAAGTATTACAAAAAATTGGTAAAGCCTTTATGTTGCCGATTGCTATTTTACCGGCAGCTGGTTTGTTATTAGGGATTGGTGGTGCGTTGTCAAATCCAACAACAGTAGCTACTTATCCAGTGTTAAAAAATAGTGCATTACAAGCTATTTTCACAGTGATGAGTTCAGCAGGGGAAGTAGTTTTTGCGAACTTAGCATTATTACTCTGCGTGGGTTTATGTATTGGTTTAGCAAAACGTGATAAAGGTACAGCGGCACTTGCTGGTGTTACTGGATATTTCGTAATGACAGCAACAATCAAAGCACTTGTTAAATTATATATGGCTGAAGGTGCTTCAATTGATACAGGTGTAGTTGGTGCTATCGTAGTTGGTTCTGTAGCGGTGTATTTACATAATCGTTATAGCAATATTCAATTACCTCAATTCTTAGGATTCTTTGGAGGTAGTCGTTTTGTTCCAATCGTTACTTCATTTGCTTCAATTGTAGTTGGGGGTATTTTCTTTGTAATTTGGCCTCCATTCCAACAATTATTAGTATCAACTGGTGGTTATATTTCTCAAGCTGGACCATTTGGAACATTCTTATATGGATTCTTAATGCGTCTATGTGGTGCGGTTGGTTTACACCACATGATTTATCCATTATTCTGGTATACAGAATTAGGTGGTGTTGAAGTAGTTGCAGGACAAACTGTAGCAGGAGCTCAAAAAATCTTCTTTGCTCAATTAGCAGATCCAACACATGTTGGTCTATTTACTGAAGGAACTCGTTTCTTCGCTGGTCGTTTCTCAACAATGATGTTCGGTCTTCCAGCAGCCTGCTTAGCAATGTATCACTGTGTTCCAAATGATCGTCGTAAAAAATATGCAGGTTTATTCTTTGGGGTAGCTTTAACTTCATTCATTACTGGTATTACAGAACCAATTGAATTTATGTTTTTATTCGTAAGTCCAGTACTTTATGTTGTTCACGCATTCTTAGATGGTGTAAGCTTCTTTATTGCTGATATCTTAAATATTTCAATCGGTAATACATTCTCAGGTGGGGTTATCGACTTCACATTATTCGGGGTATTACAAGGTAATGATAAAACAAATTGGTTATTACAAATTCCATTTGGTTTAGTATGGAGCGTTCTATACTATGTAGTATTTAGATGGTTTATCGTTCAATTTAACGTTGCAACTCCAGGTCGTTTAGATGAAGAGTTAGCAGATGATGCACAACCTGTTGTAGACACAAAAGATTCATTAAAACAAGATAGTGTTCGTATTATCGAAGCTTTAGGTGGATCAGAAAATATCGAAGATGTTGATGCATGTATTACTCGTTTACGTGTAGCTGTTCGTTCAGTAGATAAAGTGGATAAAGCTACTCTAAAAGCAATTGGTGCGGTAGATGTATTAGAAGTTAAAGGTGGAGTTCAAGCTATCTACGGTGCAAAAGCTATTCTTTATAAAAACAATATTAACGAAATTTTAGGTGTAGATGATTAATCAATCAACACTATTTAAAAGGCTAGGGGATAAATTTCTCCTAGCTTTTTTATTTTAAAACACGAAAGATGTAAAATGTGATACACTATTACTATCGAAAAGGTAAGGGAGTAACATTTATGATTTCGTTTGAAAAGAAAGTCACACCATTAATTGAATCCATCTATGACACACTAACTCCTAATGAAAAAACGATTGCTCAATATTTTTTAGAACAACATGTAACAGATGAATCATTATCAGCAAGAGCAGTATCGGGGCGGTTATTTGTGTCTATTCCTTCATTGACTCGTTTTGCTCAAAAATGTGGGTATAAAGGATATCGTCAATTTATTTATGATTATCAAGAAAGTAAAAAAGAAGGACAAATGATTCATAATGATTTAACAAAGAAAGTGTTAACAGATTATGAAGAATTATTATCAAAATCATTTTCGTTAATCGATGAATCACAAGTTATTAAAGTTTGTAGTTTGTTGAATAATGCTAAACGAGTATATATTTATGGACAAGGAAGTTCGGGTTTAGCCGCTCATGAAATGAAATTTAGATTTATGAGATTAGGAATGATTTGTGAGGCGATTACGGATTTGCATACGATGTTAATGAATCGGGTTCTTGTAGATGAACAATGTTTAGTCATAGGAATTTCGGTTTCTGCTAATGCCAGTGTTGTAGAAGCAGTTCGACAAGCAAAAAAACAAGGAGCAAAGACGGTATTAATTACTTCGAAAAGAAGTGAAGAGAGTGGAAAAGCCTGTGATGAGTTAGTTTTAATAGCGATGAAAAATGCATTAGATCAAGGCGGATTAATTTCGCCACAATTTCCGATTTTAGTAATGATTGATATATTTTATAGTTATTATAAGGAAATTGATAAGGATTATAAACATCATTTATTCTCGAACACATTAACAGCTTTAGGGGCAAAAGAAGATAAAAAAGAATAGGCATAAAGAAGATAAAGAACATGGAAGCGTTTCGTTCTTTATCTTTTTTTATATAAAAATGGGAATTTTTCAAAAATATTTTGGAACACCTAAAAAACTCTTGACGAGAGAAAGTATTTACGGTAACCTAATTATTGGCATAAGAAATATGAGAAAAAGAAAGGAGATAGTCATGATTAAAGTTGAAAATCTTGGTGTATCATATGCAATGCAACCAGATGTACTAAAAGACTGTCATGTAGAAGTGAACGGCCCAACGATTTTGGGAATTATTGGTCCTAATGGTGCAGGTAAATCTACCTTTTTAAAAGCAATGTTAGGGTTAATTACTCATACGGGAAAAGTGACATTTGATGGGAAGGAAGCAAGTCAATCATTAGAAAGAATTGCTTATGTAGAACAAAAGAGTAATCTTGATTTTACATTTCCAATTACGATTCGTGAATGTGTAGCGTTAGGGAAAACCGTTAAGATGAAACCATTTCAGCGTTTAAACGTTCAAGATTGGAAAGATGTAGATGAAGCGATTGAAGAAGTTGGCTTAACAGAATTATCGCATCGCCCGATAGGAGCATTATCTGGAGGACAATTCCAAAGGGTATTATTAGCACGTTGCTTAGTGCAAAAAGCTGATTATATTTTCCTAGATGAACCATTTGTAGGGATTGATATGATGAGTGAAAAAGTCATTATGACTTTAATTCGTCAATGGAAAGAAGAAGGAAAGACTATTTTAATGGTGCATCATGATTTATCGAAAGTGCGTGATTATTTTGATCAAGTCATTTTAGTGAATCGAGGAATTGTGGATAGTGGTTCTACAGAAACTACTTTTGTTCCTGAAAAAATCAGAAAAACTTACGGTGGAGAAGTTTTTATTGCACAAGGAGGAGCGGCTCATGAATAATTTTTTACAAGGATTAATGAACTATCATTTTGTGCAAAATGCTTTAATTTCTTCTGTTCTAATTGGAGCAGTTGCCGGAATGATTGGATGTTTTATCATTCTTCGTGGAATGTCGTTGATGGGAGATGCGATTTCTCATGCGGTGTTACCAGGGGTAGCATTATCTTTTATTCTTGGTATTAACTTCTTCTTTGGAGCACTAGCATTTGGATTATTAGCATCGTTTATTATTGCTTTTATTAATCGAAATAGTGTCGTAAAAAGCGATACCGCGATAGGAATTACCTTTAGTTCGTTTTTAGCTTTAGGGATTATTTTAATCGGTGTTGCAAAAAGTTCAACAGACTTATTCCATATTTTATTTGGGAATATTTTAGCGGTACAAGATTTTGATTTAGTAATTACAGCAATTGTAGGAATTTTTGTTTTTGTAACGATTATTTCTTACTTTAAAGAATTACAAGTAACGAGTTTTGATCCAGTCTTTGCTCGTTCGGCGGGATTGAATGTATCATTCTATCATTACTTATTGATGTTTCTTTTAGCATTAGTTTCGATTACAGCAATGCAAAGTGTCGGAACAGTTATGATTGTAGCGTTACTGATTACACCAGCAGCAACAGCATATTTATATTCGAAGAGTTTAAAAACCATGTTAGCTTTATCAGCGATGTTTGGTTCACTTTCTTCGATTGTTGGTTTAGTAATCGGATATACGTTTAATATTGCAGTAGGTTCAACCATTGTATTAACTGCCGCAGCATTCTTTGTGATTAGTTTTATTGTATCACCAAAACAAAGGGAAGGTAGGAAAAAAGCATGAAAATCGGGAAATTATTAACAGTCGGTTTATTATCATTAGTTGGTTTTGCAGGATGTTCAACAAACTCAACATCATCAACTACAACAAAAAGTAATGAACCTAAAAAAGTACAAGTAGTAGCAACAAACTCTATCATTTATGATATTACAAAAAATGTTGCTGGGGATTTAGCGGACATTCACAGTATTGTTCCAGTTGGACAAGATCCACACGAATATGAACCATTACCACAAGATGTACAAAAAATTCATGATGCAGATTTAATTTTCTATAATGGAATTAACTTAGAAAATGCAGATGATGCTTGGTTTACAAAAATGGTTAAAAATGCTGGTAAAGTAGCAGATAAAGATTACTTTGCAGTAAGTGATGGCGTTGATGTAATTTACCTTGAAGGGGAAAAAGAAAAAGGTAAAGAAGACCCTCATGCATGGTTAAACATCGAAAATGGTGTGATTTTTGCTAAAAACATTGCAAAACAATTAATTGCAAAAGATCCAGAACATAAAGATACTTACCAAAAGAATCTTGATAAATATGTTGCTGAGTTGGATAAATTAGATAAAGACGCAAAAGAACGTCTTGCTAAAATTCCAGAAGAGAAAAAATTAATTGTTACAAGTGAAGGATGCTTCAAGTACTTCTCTAAAGCTTATGGAGTTCCATCAGCTTACATCTGGGAAATTAATACTGAAGAAGAAGGTACTCCTGAACAAACAACTCGTTTAGTAGAAATTCTTAAAAAATCTAAAGTTCCTTCATTATTCGTTGAATCAAGTGTTGATGACCGTCCGATGAAGACAGTTTCACAAGAATCAGGTAAGCCAATTTACTCAACAATCTTTACTGACTCAGTTGCTGAAAAAGGTAAAGATGGAGATAGCTACTTAAGCATGATGAAATGGAACTTAACAAAAATTATTGAAGGTTTAGAAAAATAATT
>CAURER010000022.1:0-26874 GCA_963523795.1 uncultured Granulicatella sp. | reverse complement strand
TTTAAGAAGATTTTGAGTAAATTTTTTTGAAAAAATTTTTAGAAAGTGATATAAAAATGATACAGCGACCTTCAAATCGTTAAAACAGAGAAAAATTAGAAATGATGGTGATTGAATGAATAAGGAAAATATCCGAGTAATTGTTGGAATGAGTGGAGGAGTAGACTCTTCCGTAACAGCACTTTTATTAAAACAAGCTGGCTATGATGTCATCGGAATCTTTATGAAGAACTGGGATGATACAGATGAAAATGGTGTATGTACTGCTACAGAAGATTATAAAGATGTAGCAGCTGTTGCAGAACAAATTGGAATTCCATATTATTCTGTAAATTTTGAAAAGGAATATTGGGATCGTGTATTTGAATATTTCTTAAAAGAATATCGATTAGGAAGAACTCCTAATCCGGATGTAATGTGTAATAAAGAAGTAAAATTCCAAGCTTTCTTAGATTATGCCCTTCAATTAGGAGCAGACTATGTAGCAATGGGACATTATGCTCGTGTGGAAAAAGACGAGAATGGAGTAGTTCGTTTATTACGTGGAGTGGATAATAATAAAGATCAAACGTATTTCTTAAGTCAATTAAATCAACAGCAATTATCAAAAGCAATGTTCCCAATTGGGCATTTAGAGAAAAAAGAAGTCCGTAAAATTGCAGAAGAATTCGACTTAGCAACCGCTAAGAAAAAAGATTCAACAGGTGTATGTTTTATCGGAGAGAGAAACTTTAATGAATTCTTGTCTCATTATTTGCCAGCTAAACCTGGTAAAATGGTGACATTGGATGGCGAGGTTAAAGGAGACCATGCTGGGTTAATGTATTACACAATTGGACAACGTCAAGGATTAGGAATCGGTGGCGGTGGTAAAACGAATGATCCATGGTTTGTTGTAGGAAAAGATTTAAGTACCAATACACTTTATGTTGGACAAGGATTCCATCATCCAAGCCTTTATTCTGACTCATTATTTGCGATAGATTTGCAATTTAATACAGATGAAGAAAAACCAAATGAATTTGAATGTACTGCCAAATTCAGATATCGTCAACAAGATACAAAAGTTAAAGTTGTATTCCAAGAAGACGATAAGACAAAAGCTATGGTATACTTTGAAGAGCCAGTACGTGCAATTACACCTGGACAAGCAGTTGTATTTTATGATGAAGACATTTGCTTAGGTGGAGGCATTATTGATAAAGCTTATATGGAAGGAAATGAACGTCAATACGTTTAAAATAGATAGAAAAGAGGGAAGTCATGAGTGAAGAATACATTGTAGGAGAAGTTTTAGCGACATTTTTTGAAAATCCGCAAAATTTTTACAAAGTATTATTAATTCGAGTGCAAGAAAGTAGTGTACAACTAAACTCAGATGAGATTGTTGTAACAGGAATTATTGGCACGATTCATGATAATTCCCCTTATCGTTTTAATGGAAAAGTTGTTTCGCATCCAAAATATGGGCAACAGTTTTCAGTCTTAAGTTATCAACAACATCAACCTACTGGAAAAAAAGGACTTATAGCTTATTTTTCTAGTGGACGATTTCCTGGTATTGGAGAAAAAACCGCTGAAAAAATTGTGGACTGCTTAGGTGAAAATGCGATTGAGCAAATTATTCAAGATGAAGATTGCTTAAAAAATGTTCCAGGATTATCAACCAAAAAATGTGAGAGTATTCGAAACATTATTATTGAAAATCAAGGAACAGAACGTATTTTATTTGAATTGACGAACATGGGATTTACTCCAGTATTTGCTCAGAAAATTATGATGCTCTATAAAGAGAAAACAATGGATATTATTAAAGAAGATCCATATGTGTTATTACAGTCCATTGAAGGACTTGGTTTTAGAAGAATTGATGCCATTGCGCAACAATTAGAGATTGCAGCAGATAGTTTATATCGTATTAAAGGTGCCGTTTATGTAGTGGTAAGGGATTTATCTTATCAAGAAGGGCATACGTATTTAATCGATAAAGAAGTAGTTCTTGCAGCTCAAAAATTATTGGAGCAAACTCGTTCATTTTTAATTGAACCCGATCAAATTGTAAATGCGTTAAATGAATTAATTCGAGAAGGAATTATTATTTCTGAAGAAAATCATTTATCATTAGCTTCGTTATATTATGCGGAAATTGGTATTGTGAATGCGATTCAACATCGTTTGGAACTTTCTAAGAAATCTCTCTATTCAAAAGAAGATATTGAAGAAGCCATTCAGCATGTTCAAAAGAAATTTGGCATTATTTATGATGATTCTCAAAAACAAGCACTCATTAAAATTATGCAAGAATCCTTGTTTATTTTAACTGGAGGACCAGGAACAGGGAAAACAACGATTATTAATGGTGTCGTAGAAATGTATCGATATTTAGAAGAGATTGATTTAGATTCTGATGCCATTCAATTAGCAGCTCCAACAGGAAGAGCTGCGAAACGTATGAATGAGTTAACGGGAATTTCTGCTTCTACTATACACCGGATGTTAGGGATTTCTGCAGAGGAAAATTCTGAATTAGAACAGGATGATTATGATGAAAGTCGTTCATTATATTGCGAGTTCTTAATTATTGATGAGATGTCGATGGTCGATACTTGGCTAATGAACCGTCTTCTTCGTGCAACTCCTGCTAAAACGAAGATTTTATTTGTAGGAGATAAAAATCAATTACCTTCTGTAGGACCGGGACAAGTGTTGACGGATTTTCTATTATCGAATCAAATTCCATCCATTGAATTAACGCATATTCACCGACAAAAAGATTCTTCAAGTATAGTAACATTAGCGCACTCCATTAAAGATGGGCATTTGCCAATGGACTTTACTCAAAATCAACCAGATCGTACCTTTATTCCATGTCGTTCGACTCAGGTTTTAGATGTGATTGAACAAATTGTGGTGAAAGCTATTAAAAAAGGATATCAAAAGAAAGATATTCAAGTGCTTGCTCCGATGTATAAGGGAGAAGCTGGTATTCATGAAATTAATAAAATGATGCAAAATATATTAAATCCAAAAATCGGGAATTCAGTTCGTGAAATTGAATCATTCGACCGAGTGTTCCGTGTGGGGGATAAAGTATTACAATTGGTCAATGTTGCTGAAGAAAATATTTATAATGGTGATATTGGAGAAATTACTGCGATTATATTTGCCAAAGAAAATGAAGATCAAGTCGATAAAATCTATGTCTCTTTTGATCACGTAGAAGTAGAATATAAACGGAATGACTTTATTCAATTGACGCATGCTTATTGTTGTTCGATTCATAAAGCACAAGGTAGTGAATTCCAAATGGTGATTTTACCAATGGTAGGTCAATATCAACGAATGTTGCAGAGAAATTTACTGTATACCGCAGTAACAAGAAGTAAAAAATTCTTAATTATGTGTGGGCAATACGAAGCATTCCAAGAAGCCGCAAATCGTCAAAGTGCAAGACGTCAAACGTGCTTAAAAGATTTATTACAAGGAAATAGCTTTGAAAGTTTATCTATTGAGGAAGAGTCGTCAATGGAAACGAAGATTGATCATCAAATAGATAAAAATCCATCCGAACCTCTAACGCTAGAAAAAGATACGATTGATGCTGTGCTAACGGATTCTAAAGAAATAATGGAAGTTAGTACAGTACAAGAAGTAGATGAAACTTATCAAGTTACATCTGAAAGTGTCCTTGAAAAGAAGACAAAATCATCTGTACTAACAATGGCATTAATTGAGTCTTTCAGTATTGATCCGATGATTGGAATGGAAGAATTAACGCCATATGATTTTATGACAAAATCATGATAAAAGTAGATTTTTATTGTATTATAACGAACACTTATTTCACGTAATAGCAAATAGATATAGATTATTGTCTGTTTGTTGTGTTGTCTGTGCAATAAGTGTTTTTTATATTATTTTTTATAAAAAAATAATAATCAATCTAGTATTTTGTCCTTGTATCGTATACAATATAACCGAGGTGAAAATTAATGGAAAACCAAAAACATTTTTTAGTATCAGCAGATGCTGTTCCACCAGTGTTTTCTAAAGTATTAAAAGCAAAAGAATTATTAGCAACAAACCAAGCGAAGGATGTAACTGAAGCGGTAAAATTAGTAGGCATTTCTCGTAGTGTTTATTATAAATATTATCGAAAAGTTCAAGGATTTTCTTCTGTTACCTATGGTCGAAAAGCTTCTCTAAATATTCACATGAAAAACGAAAGAGGAACTTTATCGAAAACATTAGACTTATTTGCAAGTCATAATATGAATGTATTAACTATTTTCCAAGGTTTAGCTATTCATAGTGTAGCGATTGTGCAATTAATGTTAGATATTTCTGAATCAACCACTGATTTATCCGCCATTTTAAAACAATTAGAAAAAATGGAGAATATTATCGGTGTTGAATTACAAAATGTAGAGTAGGTCTCATGATGAAATTACAAACAAATAAAGGAAATCGAGAAGTAAAAGCTATTTTATTTGATAAGGATGGTACTTTAACGAATATAGATAATATGTGGGTTGAACCAACAGAAATGGTCATTCGTAACATTTTAAAACAGTATATTAAACAAGATTCACCCATAACGATTGAGCAAATGCTAGAATTATTAGGCATTGTTCAAGGAGAAATTGTTCCAAATAGTGTCATCGCTTCAGGAACAGTTGAGGATATGTTAGATGAGATTGGAAAATATTTTCCCATTGATAAAATTGCTTTATATGATGAAGTACTTGAAGATTTCAGACAGTATTTATTAGCGCATCCAGACATGATTATTCCAATTGGAGATGTAGCTTTTTTAATTTCTGAATTAAAACATAAAGGAATTAAAGTAGGAGTTGTGACGAATGATAGTTATATTCCAACAAAAACGATTTTTGAAATTTTAAAGGTTTGGCATTTATTTGATTTTGTAGCTACTCCAGATGATTATCCTGCTAAACCAGCAGCAGATTCCTTAATTGGAGCAAGTGAGCATTTAGCAGTCCCCTTACATGAAATTTTTTATGTAGGTGATTCCTATTTAGATATGGCATATGCCAAACATTGTGGTGGAGGAATTGCTGTTTTAACGAGTAGTAGTGATGTTCAAAAAATGAAAGAACAATCTTTATTAGTATTAGATTCTGTAGAACAACTACTAGATTTTGTAATAGGAGAGTGAATATGTACGAAACCAATCATACAAGTGAACGTTTGAAATTATTATTTAAAATTTTAATTCCTGTTTTAATTTATCAATTAGCAAATTTTTCGGCGCAATTTATTGATACGGTTATGACAGGGCAATATCATGAAATGCACCTAGCAGGTGTTTCCATTGCAGGAAGTTTATATAATCCATTTTTTACATTGTTAAATGGGATTGTAGCAGCACTAATTCCAATAGTAGGGCAATTACTTGGAAAGAACGATAAAAATGGTATTCAAAAAATAGTGTTTCAATTTTTGTATATTGGAATATTATTAGCGGTTCTTTTATTTTGTATCGGCTTAATCGGATTGAATCCAGCATTAGATCAAATGCATTTAGAAACAGAAGTATCTACGATTGCTAGAGAATATTTATTACTCTTATCGATTGGATTTATTCCATTTTTACTCTTTAGTGTCATTCGATCCTTCATTGATGCCTTAGGATTAACAAGAGTATCGATGTTTCTAATGATTTTACTTGTCCCATTAAATATGTTCTTTAATTACTCATTAATTTATGGAAAATTTGGACTACCTGAACTAGGAGGTCCAGGGGCAGGTCTTGGAACGGCGATGGCATATTGGGTGTTATTAATGGTTGCCATTTTGGTAGTAAAAAAACATCCAAAGTTGAAATCTTATCATATATTAAGTTTTGAAAGACCGCATTTGCCATTATGGAAAGAGCCGTTTGCATTAGGGTTACCAATTGGGTTTAATGTATTTGGTGAAGTTGCTATTTTTGCATTAGTTGGTTTATTAATGGCAAAATTTGGTTCTCATGTCATTGCTTCACACCAAGCTGCGATGAATTTTTCATATTTGGCGTATGCCTTCCCAATGAGTATTTCTAATGCTTTAACCATTATTGTTTCTTATGAAATTGGTCAAAAAAATCAACAATCTGCAAAAGAATATATTCGTTTAGGAATTTCTACTTCCGTATTCATTGCATTACTTACATTAGTGTGGTTATATTTTAACCGTCCAATGATTGCTGCTTTATATGGAAGTTCAGAAAGTTTTATTCAATTGACAATGGTATTTTTATCCTATAGTTTATTATTCCAAATGTTTGATGCCGTTGCAGCACCAATTCAAGGAATATTACGTGGATATAAAGATGCAAAAATGCCATTTATTTTATGCTTATTAGGATTTTGGGTGATTGGTCTTCCGGTAGGGATTATGTTAGATTGGATGACCGATTTAGGGCCGTATGCTTATTGGATTGCATTAATTGCAGGATTAATGGCAAACTGTTTCTTATTAATGTTACGATTAAGAAAAGTTCAAATAAAATTTGATAGAAGGGAATCTTTAAATGGATAATAATACTGTAAATCACATTGAAATAGTGGAGGAGACACCTTCCAAAACACTTGAAACACCTTTGAAGTCGCTCATCAAGCAAATCTTTAAACATTTGTTAATTTATTCTGCGATTTTTATTGCAATTATTGCTGTATTTGTTATTAGTAGTGAATTGATCACTATGGTTAAACAGGTAAATCCAGAATTTTTACCAATGATCACATCTTCACATCTTCAAAATCTTTCGGATTTTGGTTATATAGTAGCTGTAATTGTTGGCATTACTATTTTTTACAAAAAACAACAAATAAATGTTAAAGAAACCATTTTATATTCTAAAAAGAAAATGACCTTAGAACATTTTTCAGTATTTTTTATTTTGTTTTTAGGATGTCAATTTCTATTTACTCAAAGTGCTCATTTGTTTGAGAGCTTTTTGAACACATTTGGGTTAAGTACTCAAGGGGCGATTGAAGCTGCTACAAGTGGAGATGATTCATTTATGTTAGTCATTTATGCAAGCTTCATTGGTCCATTTGTTGAGGAATTATTAGTTCGTGGAGGAGTAGTTTATCGTTTAAAAAATTATGGTAAACTTTTTAGTATCCTTCTTTCTGCAATGGTATTTGGATTTTTCCATATGAATTTAATTCAAGGATTTTTTGCTTTCTTTGTTGGTATTTTATTTGCGTATATTGCTCTTGAATATAGTTTTTTATGGGCAGTATTTTTCCATATATTAAATAATTTTGGTTTTAGTTTGGTGATCGATAGTGGTTTTCCTCTATTTTTTGGACAGGAAATGGCAGATACTTTGTCCACTATGTTATTAATGATTACTAGCTGTATTTCAATTATTTTGCTAGTCATGTATCGTAAGGAAATCCAATCCTATATCAAATTAAATCGTACACCAAAAGGGACTTATCGTGTAGTAGTTACTACATTGCTTGTATGGATTTATTTTGGAATTTGTTTATTAGTTGGGTTATTAGGGTTGCAACGATTATAAGATGGGAGAGATTCGATGAATACGATTTATTTAGAAGACTCAGTATATAAAACTTTACAAAATCATCCGGAGGTGAAAGAGTTACTCATTGAGTTAGGATTTAAACCTTTATCTCAGCCTCAGATGGTTCAAACAGTTGGAAGAATTACAAGCTTAAAAAAAGGATCTAAAATTGCTAAAATCCCACTGGATTCAATTATTCGTCAATTAGAATTGAATGGATATATTGTAAAAGAAAGCAGGGAGAGCAATGAGTAATGATGCCATGACACCATTAGAACGTCAAGAAAAATTAAAAGAATTAATGCTCCGATTACATCAAGGGGAAAAAGAAGAAATTATTCAAGAAGAATTTAACAAACATTTTGATTCCGTTTCTCCCTATGAAATTCAAGTAATGGAACGCAACTTGATGCAAGAAGGAATTACTTATGAAGAAATTATGCGACTTTGTAAGATTCATGCTTCCTTAATGAGTACAAAAGTGGAAGCTGGAGAAGGAATGCCTGATTTTGAAAAAGAAGGACATCCAGTAATGGTTCTAAAAAAAGAGAATTTAGCTCTTAGAGGAGCGATTGACCGTATTGAACGATTATTACAGGCTTATTTATCTTCAAAAGATGAAGAACTATTAAAAGGTCTAAAACGTCAAATTGGTTTACTCGATCAGTTTGAAAATCATTATTTAAGAAAAGAATATGCCCTATTTCCGATTATGGAATCAAAAGGAATTACAGCTCCACCGAAAGTTATGTGGGGAGTTCATGATGAAATACGGGAAATTTATAAAAATTTCAAACAAGCTTTTCATAACCAGACGGATGATGTCATGGAACAGTTTCTAGTAGCTAAAGAAGAATTGCTAGAAATGATTTTTAAAGAGGAAAATATTTTGATTCCAATGGTTGCGCAAGCTTTTCATGTGGATGATTGGGAAAAGATGGCGCAAGATACCCCACAATACGGCTATTGCATTGTTACTCCTGAAGCAGAATGGAAAGTAGAAAAGAAACCATCTCCAATTCAGTCTAAAGAAGAAATTCAAGAAACAGGAGATATCCCATTATCGACTGGTTCCTTATCCTTAGAACAATTAGACTTATTATTAAACTTACTTCCAATGGAACTGTCATTTGTGGATAAGGATAATATTGTTAAATATTACAACGAAGGCAACGGAGCAGAAAAAATCTTCCAACGCACAAAGAGTGCGATTGGTCGAGATGTTATTAATTGTCATCCACCAAAAAGCCACGCCATTGTGACACAATTATTTGAACAATTACGAACTAGACAAAAAGAAAAAGAAGAAATGTGGTTTAAAAAAGAAGATAAAATGATTCATGTCACGTATCATGCGGTACGAAATGCTCAAGGAGAGTATATGGGCGTGTTAGAATATGTCCAAAATATTGCACCATACGTGAAAAATTTTGAAAGTCAACCTCTTAAGCGAGAGTTGTCGTAAGGTTAGAAGTTTTAAAGTGAATTTTGATTATAAAGTAACTTCTAACAATGAAGTTGTAAATAACAAAAAACTCTCCGAGTGATTCGGAGAGTTTTTTATTATTAAAAGATTATTTTATGATAGTATAAATATTAAATTTTGGTTATAGATTATCTTTGTTAAAAATTGATAAAACAATAAAAAATATTTTTAAATTAAAAAATGATGAAAAAACATAAAAGATATGTTAATATATGACCATAGGAAGAAGCATAAATGAAAATAACAAAATAAAATATTTTTAAAAAGGAGGACTTATGAAAAAATATATTACAATAAATTTATATCGGTGGTTTGGAACAATCATTCTTACTATCTTAATTGCATTAGGAACAATCTTTAGTAGTTATGGAAGAACTCTGATACTCGATAATTTTTTAGCAAATAATCATAATTATTTTTTATATGGTATTGTATTAATTCTAGTAATGGCAATTACTGAAATACTAAAGTCTTGTCTATCAATAAATAATGCAAAGTTGATTAAAGATTGGATTGTTTCAATTGGCAGTGGCGTTAGTGAAAATATTGAAAAAATGGGATACGATAACTATCATAAGATAAAACATGGAGAGTACATATCTTGGTACACAACTGACTTAGAGCGTATTTCAACAAGTTATTTTGAACCGTTTTTAAATCTGTTTAGTAATGTAGTATTATCAATTGTATCTCTAATTATATTATTTTCTATTAATTGGAAGATAGGATCTGTGTCACTTTTATTACTAATAATTTTAATGATAGTAGGAACTCGATTTGGAAAGAAAATAGGTATGGCATATCAGAAGTTTTCTCAATTAAGTGGTATATATACTAATACATTACAGGAATACACTTCTGCTTATGATGTTTTAAAAAATTTTAATGCACTTTCTATATTAAAAGAAAAAATCAAACAAGCTCAAACAGATCTTGAGAATCAGAGAGTTGTAGCTAAGAAATATACTTCTTTTGCTACCTTGGCATTTTATGGTTCACAAAGAATATTTGAAGGTATTATGTTTATGTTTGTTCTTTATTTAGTATTACAAAAGGAAATCAGTATTGGAATGTTACTATCAGTTCCAGCAATTCTAGCATTATTTTTAAATTCTACTGGTATGTTCCTAGAAATAGTTATACAAATGCAAGGTATGAATGATATTATTGAGAAGTTAGAAACTAAAATGATAGCAGAAACAATAGAATATGATAATTTATCCTTAATAGAAGGGAACAATATAACATATTCTATTGACGAGAAAAAGATTTTTGATAATTTATCTTTTAAATTTGAAAAAGGTAAAAAATACGCAATTTTAGGTCCTAGTGGAAGTGGAAAGTCTACTTTGCTCAAAATTATTTTAGGTAGAATAAATAATTTTGATGGAGAATTAAAAGTAAATGGCATTGTTAAAGAAAAGAATAAGGATGTTCTTTTTTCAAAAGAGATTGCATATGTGAGTCAAGAAGGTGCAATTTTTAATATGTCAATTAGAGAAAATATTCTACTTGGTATGAAGAAAACTGATGAAGAAATTTTTGATATTTTGAAAAAGGTTAAACTGTATGATTTAGTAAATAACTTACCTGAAAAATTAGATACGATTATTTCTTTAGATGGAAATAATTTATCAGGAGGAGAAAAACAACGTCTTACATTAGCTCGAGCATTAATACGTAATACACCATGTATTATTTTAGATGAAGCAACTTCAGCTATTGATGCTAAAACGGCGGTTGCTATAGAAGAGCAAATTGTAGAAGATTCTGAGAAAACGGTCATTATTATTTCACATCATTTAGATGATAAGATAAGCTCAAAATTAGATAAAATTTATTTTTTATAAAATCTAGGGATTCGCGCCAAATTTTTTGGCGCGTTTTTCTTTGGCTTACGTCCCATTTAAAAGATTCATTAACCTAAAATCATAACTCCTTATTTGATAAATTTCTATTCTATTGTTATAAGTTAATTTCATTAAAAAACATGCCAAATAGCGTGTAGTACAGAGTCGGAAAGCTCTTGATTTTATAAATAAAGCCTTTACATTAATTGATAGGAAGAATATAATTTAAAAAAGTATTAAAAGATTTGGGAGTTTTTGCGAACTGTTAAGTAAAAAAGTGTGGCTAAATTATTTAAAGAGGTGGGTATAATGAGGAGGGTTAAAATGTTAAATATTAGTATATCTAAGTTTTCATATGGGGAAAAAGAAGTTCTAAAAGATATTCATATTCAAATTGACAAGCCTAGAATTATTGGATTAGTAGCACCAAATGGAACTGGGAAATCTACACTAATAGAAATTATTGCCGGTAATCTCAATAATAGAGATGTCAGTGTTTTCTTGGATGATAAAAATTATAAGAATCATTATTTGGAAATGAAACGAAAAATCGTGAGAATGTGTAATCAAGATGATTTGTATTCTGACTTGACAGGCCTACAACATTTAAAATTTTATGCTGAAATGTGGAATATTAAACCATCATTTGTTGATGAAGTTATCTCAAAATTACAAATGACTGAATATATCTCCAATAAAGTTTCTAGTTACTCGTTAGGAATGAAACAGAGACTTTGTTTTGCATTAGTTGTTGTAACAAATTGTGAAGTGATGCTATTAGATGAAGTGATGAATGGACTAGATCCAGATAACGTGCAATTAATATCTAAAGTACTTCAAAGTTTAAAAAATGAAGGTAAAATTATTATCATTGCGTCACATTTATTAAATAATCTAAATAGTATTGCTGATGAGGTGTATTTCTTAAAAGGTAAGAAGATTGCTTTAAAATATCAACTTGAAGATCAGTGTAATCAATCAATTGAAATACAATTTTCATCAGTGGATAGTTATAAAGAGTTTACGGAACAATTTATGAATATAAATATACTATCTAATCCATCAGAATTGGCCATCAGTATGAAAGATTTGAATGAGCTAGATCTTATATTTTCGTGGATTCAATCAAATTTGAAGGATATATCTAGTTTGACTTATGGAATAAAAGGTTGCGAAATCATTTATCAAGAACTGTTCCATTCAAATGACGAAGGGAGAGAGTAATATGAAAAGCCAGATTATCATGGTATTGACGAATCGACTGGTAAGAATTCAGGTAATCATTTTTCTCTCTATTGTATTTATTTTTTCAATTTTACGTTTCTATGAGCTAAATCATCAGTATCAATTGATGAATGAATTTACTCTCACAAACATAAAAATCCATGAACAATCTAAAAATAGTCTATTAATGGATAGCAAAATGTCACAGCGAGACTTACATGAAGATGAAAAATTATTCGTTGAGATTGATAATGCATATATAGATGCTGGAAATGCTTTTCAGAATAGAGATTATAGAAAATATATTCAATTAATGATTAAAAGTTGGGAATTAGAAGACTCTATTCGTGAAAAGTATAGGATTACGATTACAAATAAAAATACTTTAGGATCTACTGCATCTAAAAATGGAATATTATTTAAAAAGCAAACACAACAGTCAATGTTGCATTATCAACAATTAGAAGACAAAAATTTTGATGATAAGAATGTAATGAATGAATTGATAGGTATAACTGCTGTTCAGTCTTTCTTACCATTATTGGATTATAAAATTCCAAATATTTTTTTCTTACCATTCCTTTTCTTATTTACGCTGGTGATGTCTAATTCTATATTTTTATCAGATTCTAAACATAGAAGTTTATTGAATGCAAAACCAATTAGTAATTTTAGGTATAGTATTCAAAAAATGATTAGTAAATGGATTGTTATAAGTTTTGTTCAATTTGTAGCATTTCTAATTTATTTTGGGATAATTTCTATAAAAAATGGAATAGGAGATTTTACTTTAAAAACGGTGATATTTGAAAATGATACGCCTATAACTATTTCTTATTTCAGTCTGTTTCTCATTATCCTATGCGTTGTAATGTTATTGAATTTATTGATCGTAAGCTTATGTAGTTTATTAAACCAACTATTTAATAATCAAATCTTAACATTTCTTTTTGGAATAATCGTTATATTTTTAGAAACGGTCATGAAAGTTCTAAATGTTGAAATGCCGTATATTGGTTTTAATCCTTCTTCTTATTTTAGTTTTGGACCAGTGATCTATGGTGTTAAAAATGAGTTCTATTTAAATGCACGCTTTTCAATGTTTCAAGGAGTATTAGTACTTGTCGTTACTAGTGTAATTTGTTTTATAGTTTCTATTGGGATTATGACTTTGAAGGAAAAGAGGGAGCGTTATGAAAAAATTTTCTTCAATTAAATTAGATTATAAATATTTAGTTTCAACTGGTTACTTTATTAAGCTTCCTGTTATTTTTTTTGTAATTTTTGTATTATTGATAGGTTACAACAAATGGGTTCCTACAGAAACTCCGCAAAAGGTATTAAATACTCAATTTATGATGATGGATGACTTAAAGGCATTACTTGCTAAAGACTATAGTATAGCAAGTGATGTTCGAGAAGAGTCGGAAATGCAAATAGCTCAAATATATCAAAACTTGTCTGAAGAAAATTTTAGTTATAAAAAGTCTGTTACTTCCAAAAAATTATTGTCTATTTATACAGAACGTATTAAGCTATTAAATACTCTTAAAGTCTTGTTGCCTAATTATAGTGATAAGTTGCCTGATATTAGTAAATTGGAAGATGAAAAGCTCATATTAGAATATTTAAGTGATAGTAATCAAGATTATATGCATTATAAAACTACTTATGTAGTGATAAAAATTATTCTTTATTTTTCAGCTTTTGGTGGATTTTTATTTCTTTATATACTCATGGTTGCTAATTTTCATAAGCGAAAACTATCCCATAAAAGTTTACTCAAAGCGTTACCTATTTCGGTTGCACGTCTAAATATAGATGAGTGGTTTTATACGCTGGGATTGTTTTATTTCTTACCAGTAATTATAGTTTTGATTGGAATTTCTTTATATTGTATAGCTTTTGGTGTTAATTTTTTTAATTATCCATTTCTTATTGCAACGTTAGAAGGTACTAGGATCTATTCAGCTTATCATTTGTTGTTTATATCAATCTTTTATCCAGTAGTGTCAACTTATATTTGTTATATTTTTGAAAAAATTCTTTTCTTTCTTTTTAAAGACGAAATATTATCGATTATTTGTATTCTCACTTTAATCGTTACTTGTACTATTTTTGGTCTATTTAATACCCCATTTGGGATGATGATAGTATTACCGATGCTTCAAAATAATCAGTCTGTTACTATAGGATTTTTGATATTGAGTATTTGCATGCTGTTGACTTTTTACATTATGAATTATCTACTCAAAAAATTTGTAGATATAAGATAGGGTTGATGGAAGAATGATGTACTGAAAAAATGCTATGTAGCTTTTTAAGAGGTGTTAAGACGCTTATACAAGCCCACTAATTGTGGAGTAAAGAAATGATTCTATATAATTTGACATTTGTAGTAATTTACAATACAATTGCATTACATTTTAAGGAGGTGTGATGATGGGAAAAACTGCTACCATTAATGTAAGAGTTGATGAAGATGATAAAAGATCTGCTGAATTTGTGTTAAATCAACTAGGTATGCCAATGTCTACGCTAGTTACTTTACTTTTAAAGCAAGTTTCGCTAACTAAGAGTATACCATTTAATATTTCTTTACCTGTGACTCCTTATTCAGAAAGTATTGAAAATATGACTTCTGAAGAATTCGGTAAAATGATGATTCAAGAATATCATAATGCTGAAGGGGATAATGTTCGTCCAGTTAATGAATTTTTTAATGAGTTTAGGATGAAAATTGATGGTTAAAATAGAAGTAAAAATTACTAAAAATGCTGAAAAAGATATGATGTTAATTTATGAATATATTTTAAATGACTTGAAATCTCCACAAACTGCATTAAAGTACTTCAATCAATTAGCGTCCTCGATAAATAGTTTAAATTTATTTCCTGAGAGATGTCCTATAGTTAAAGAATTTATTAAACTAGGAATTAAAATTAGACGTCTTAATGTCAACAACCATGCTATATTTTATAAATATGAAAATAATATAGTTACCATACTTAGAGTATTTTATGCGTCAAGTAATTTAGAAAAATTGATAAAAGATTTACAATAACTGTTACAATTTACCGGCTCCAATTTCTAGATAGATTCTGCCTATTTAGAGATTGGAGTTATTTGTATTTTTACATAAAATTCTCTTTTCAAGTGTTATTGGCTATGTTACAATCGTGTTGTTTATAGAACATAAACGTTTAAAATTTAATAGACAACAAAGGAGTTAAAAACACCATGTATTTAGAGATGTTTTTAGGCGCAGTTGCAGGTTTAAGTTTGTTCTTGTATGGAATGAAATTAATGGCGGATGGATTGCAAAAATTTGCAGGGGATAAGCTAAAAAGTATCGTTCGTACATTAACAAAAAATCGTTTGATGGCTGTTTTAGTTGGGATGTTCGTCACAATGGTCATTCAAAGTTCAAGTGCTACTTCAGTAATGGTAGTCGGATTTGTGAATGCTAGTATTATGACGATTCAACAAGCAGTTGGTGTAATTTTTGGGGCCAATATTGGTACAACAATTACAGGTCAAATGGTTTCCTTTAATCTTTCTCAATGGGCGCCTATTGCAATTGGTACAGGAATTTTAATGGGAGCAATTGTGAAGAATCCTAAGATGAAAGAATTAGCTGAAATCTTAGTAGGGTTTGGAATTTTGTTCATTGGTATGAACTATTTAAAAGACGCTTTAGCGCCACTAAAAGATTTACCAGCCTTTACAGAATGGATTGTTAATTATGGACATAATCCACTATTTGGGGTAGCGCTTGGATTTATTATGACATTAGCGCTTCAAAGTTCTTCTGCTACAATCGGGGTATTGATTGCATTAGCAGCTCAAGGTGTATTACCATTCTCAACAGCTCTTTATATTATTTTTGGAGATAATATTGGAACGTGTACTACTGCATTAATTAGTAGTTTAGGAACATCTAGACGAGGAAAACAAGTTGCAGTGATTCACTTAAGTATTAATATTATCGGTACTATTTACTTCATGCTGTTTTTAACAGGAATTTTAACAAATATCGTAACATCTATGGATGCTACTGATGTTGCAAGACAAATTGCGAATGCTCATACACTATTTAACATTGTAAATGTCATTGTGTTATTCCCATTTGCAAGTCTATTAGTGAAATTAGCGGACATCATTGTTCCAGAACCAAAAGTAGAATTAATCGAAGTAGAAGAGAAACCAACAAGTTATTTAGACAAACGTATTTTAGTAACTCCATCTATTGCGTTACAAAATACAATGTATGAATTTGCTTCTATGTCTCATGCTGCTGATCAAACATTAACTTATGCGATTGATGCGATTCGTTTAAGAAGTCAAGAAAAGATTGAACAAGCATTTGCTAGTGAACAACAAGTAAATCAGTTCCAAAAAGCCATTGTGGAATATTTAATCGAAATTTCTCAACAAAATGTTTCAACAACTGACCAAGAAACGATCGACGAATTATTTAGTACAGCTAACGACGTGGAACGTATTAGTGACCATGCTGAAAATATTGCAGACTTTGCGAAAGCTGTATTAGAACGTGATATTGTATTAGATGAAAAGACTTTATCAGAATTAGAACATGTATTTGAACTAGTACAAAAAGGATTTGCGATGTCAATCGATACATTATCAACAGGTAATTTAGTAAAAGTTAAAGAAGTGATTACAATTGAGCGAGAAATCGACCGATTGAAAATTGAAATTCGTGATAAGTACATGAAACGTATGAATAAAGGCATTGCAAGTGCTGAATCTGGTATTTTTGTCATGGATTTATTAAGTAACTTAGAACGTATTAGTGACCACTTTAGAAATATTGGTGAGACCGTTCAAAGATTAGGACGTCCAGTAGTTGTAACTGAATAAAACAAGTAAAAGATGATGCCATTTGGTGTCATCTTTTTTAGTGATTAATTGTTATTTATAGATAATTATAGTACAATCAATAAGGATAAAAATGTTATAAAAGGAGAATTTCATGTTAAAAGTTTCAAACGTAAGTTTATTATTTTCAGATCGTAAATTATTTGATGAAGTAAATATTACATTCACACCTGGCAACTGTTACGGAGTGATCGGTGCAAATGGTGCGGGTAAATCTACATTTTTAAAAATCTTATCTGGTGAATTACAACCAACAACTGGGGAAGTTATTTTAGATCCTCATGAACGTTTAACAGTCTTAAAACAAGACCACTTCGCTTTTGAAGAAGAACGAGTAATTGATACAGTTATTATGGGACACAAACAATTATTCGATATTATGAAAGAAAAAGATGCCATCTATATGAAAGAAGAATTTACAGAAGAAGATGGTATTCGTGCTGCTGAACTTGAAGGAGAGTTTGCAGAATTAAATGGTTGGGAAGCGGAAAGTGATGCTTCACAATTATTACAAGGTTTAGGAATTACAGAAGACTTACACTACAAATTAATGAGTGAATTAGTGGAAGCTGAAAAAGTAAAAGTATTATTAGCTCAAGCATTATTTGGAAAACCTGATGTCCTATTACTAGACGAGCCGACAAACGGTTTAGATGCTAAATCAATCGCATGGTTAGAAGAATTTTTAATTAACTTTGAAAATACAGTTATCGTTGTTTCCCATGACCGTCACTTCTTAAATAAAGTATGTACACATATGGCTGACGTTGACTTTGGTAAAATTAAATTATTCGTTGGAAACTATGATTTCTGGTTACATTCAAGTCAATTAGCCGCTAAATTATTAGCAGACCAAAATGCTAAAAAAGAAGAAAAAATTAAAGAATTACAAGAATTTATCGCTCGTTTCTCTGCGAATGCTTCTAAATCAAAACAAGCGACTTCTCGTAAGAAAATGTTAGATAAAATTACATTAGATGATATTCAACCATCTAGCCGTAAATATCCATTCGTTGGATTTACTCCTGCTCGTGAAATCGGAAATGATTTATTAATCGTAGAAGGATTATCAAAAACAATTGATGGCGAAGTGATTTTTGAAAATGTAAGTTTCCAATTGAAAAAAGACGATAAAGTTGCTTTCTTAAGTCGTTCAGATATTGCGATTACAACATTATTCAAAATTTTAACAGGGGAAATAGAAGCAGATAGCGGTACATTCAAATGGGGAGTAACAACTAGTCAAGCTTACTTACCAAAAGATATGACGGAAGAATTCTCAAATCCACAATTAAACATTTTAGAATGGTTACGTCAATATGCACCTGTTGAAGAACAAGATAATACATTCTTACGCAGCTTCTTAGGTCGTATGTTATTCTCTGGAGACGATGTTATGAAACAAGTAACAGTTCTTTCAGGGGGAGAAAAAGTTCGTTGTATGTTATCTAAATTAATGCTATCAAAAGCAAATGTCTTATTATTAGATGACCCAACAAACCACTTAGACTTAGAATCTATTACAGCATTAAATGATGGTTTAATTGCCTTCAAAGGTTCATTATTATTCTCAAGTCATGACCATGAGTTTATTCAAACAACAGCGAACCGTATTATTGAAATCGGACCAAAAGGTGTTGTGGATCGTATGGAATCTACTTATGATGAATTCTTAGAAAATGACGAAGTTCAAGCACGTGTAGATGCTTTATATCAATAATATCGACTTTAATTTGCTATAGGAGAGAAGCGCTATGAAAAAAATTTATTTTGCCAGTCCATTATTTTCAGAAATGGAATTAGCTTTTAACGAAAGTTTTGTCAAACGAATTCGAGAAGAATATCCGCAATTGGAAGTTTACCTTCCTCAAGAACAAATGGCGATTAATGATAAAAATTCTTTTGCAGATTCAACGATGATTGCTAGATATGATACCGATGCGTTGCTAGATGCAGATTTAGTCATTGCTATTTTAGATGGAGCCATTATTGATGCAGGTGTTGCTAGTGAGATTGGAATTGCGTATCAAGCTGGTATTCCAATTTTGGCGTTATATAGTGATAGTCGTCAATATGGTGCTGAAAATGCAGAAAAATTAGTAGCCTTACAAGAAGTTGCTGAATCTCAATTCCCATATGCAAATTTATATACAGTAGGTCTGATTAAATTAAGAGGGGAAGTCTTCTCAAGTACACAAGAATTATTAGAAGCTTTACCTGCTTATATTATGGCTTAAAACAAATTCGACACTCTAAATGACAACAAGAGTGTCGAATTTTTAGTTTGCACTAATCATTTCTATATTGTAAAAAATAATATTAAATGATAAAATGAAAACGATATCAATGTTAAAATATAAATTAGTTAAAAGGTGGGGATTTGTATGATTACACTGAATCAAGTTCGTCTAAAAACAAGAGAAATGATTTTAAAAGATATAGATTTTACCTTTGAAAAGGGAAATATATATGGAATGGTTGCGATTAATGGTTCTGGAAAAACTACATTATTTCGTGCAATAAGTCGGTTAATTTCAGTGAATAGTGGACAAATCATAGCTCCTTCTTCACTATTTTATTATGAAACGATTGAATGGTTTGATGGAAATCTGAGTGGAATAGATTATTTACTTTATATCAAAAATGTTTGGAATTCATCTCAAAATTTAGAGAATGAAATTGAGTATTGGGAAATGTCTGACTATATTCATTTACCTATTCGGAAGTATTCACTAGGCATGAAACAAAGATTATTAATCGCAATGTATTTTATGAGCCAAGCAGACTGTTGGTTAATGGATGAAATTACAAATGGCTTAGATGAGTATTATCGTACTAAGTTCTTCAATCGATTAAAAGAAATCCAAACACAACAATTGATTATTATAAGTTCTCACTACAAAGAAGAATTAATGGATGTCTGCGACAAAATTGTAAAGATTGAAAATTGTCGAATAGAAGAGGTGCAATGATGAAACATTTTAGTTTATTTTTAGTAAAAAAAGCCTTAAAAAGTCGGTTGAATGTCATTATAGTTGCGCTGCTAGCAATTGTAATTAGTATTGCATTTTATATGAATAGTAGAACGGCACAGAAACTTAGTTTAGAAAGTCAAATACAAAGTAGCATCGTAAAAAATGAACAACTTATTAAAGAAAATGAAGATAAATTATCTCAAACGACAGATACTGAGTCAGAAGAATATCAGTCTACAAAGAATAATTTAGATATGAATCAGAATCAATTAGAGGAAAGAAAACATATTCTATCTTTATTAGAACAACAAAAGTGGAAAGAGGCTTATGCTTTACAAGCGAAACATGAAGAAAAGACTTTTGGAATCGTTTCAAAAGAGGCTCATTCTAGTGCGGAATTAAAACAGGCAGTATATCGTGAATGGAAGGTATATGAAGCTTTATCCCCATTGAATATTAAGGCTCATCATTTAGGTTTCCCAACTTATGGCATTGATCAAGTAGTATGGACGCTGGGTACTATTATTCCAACTTTATTTTTAATTTCGATAATTTTTATGTTAACACAACTATTTACAGATCGATTTAAAGGTAATTTGGATACCGCTAAGTTACTTCCTTTTTCAAAAGTGAAGTTTGCCATTAGCTCTTTTGGAGTAGGAGTTGGGTATGTAACCATTGTGTTTCTAGTAATCTGTGCTATTTCTTTATTTTTAGGATTATTCAATCAAGGGTTAGGAACTTTGGAATATCCATATCCAATTTTTGATGTTGCTAAGCAAGAGATAGTGATTGTTAAAATACAGAATATATTATTGGAGAGTTTAGTTTTAGAATTTTTAGTATTTATCGTTATTGTTGAAGTAGTCTATTTAATTAGTTTCTTTTTCAAACAAAAAACAGTTGCTTTATTTATCTCATTAATTTTAATTGTGGGATTCGTCTTTGGTATAAATGTAATTGAACCTTTACAGAGAGTAGCACATATTATTCCATTTACTTATTTACGTTCAGTTGAGGTTTTAACAGGAAGCTTGCCTCAAAATATTCATAATGCACAATTAAGTGGGAGTATGGGAATAATTGTCCTTCCTATTCTTATTATAATTTTATTTGTGTTTATTTTACTTTTAGAGAAAGTAAATGGTTTCTCGTTCAAAAAAGTTTCGAATCAATAAAGATCAAGGGTAAAACGTAACAACACTGTAATACGGTTGTTACGTTTTTTTTATATCCAAATTATATAATGGAGAATACGATGGAGAAAGTGTGGTGAAGGATACTGGATAAACGATTAAGAAAAAGCATGGTTATTAGTGGAATAGCTTGTTTATTATGGACTAGTTTTCCAATGTCCATTCATGCGCAAGAAATTTCTCAAGAATCGATTCAACAATTAGAACAAGAAATTTCTCAAAAATTAAATTTTGCAAATGAGAAATATCGACAAGTTGAAAGTTTGAAACAAGATTTAAACGAATTGAAATCCAATCAAAAAGAATTAGAACTTCAAATAAATGAACAACAAGAAAAATTAGCAGAAAAAGAAACGGTTGTAAAAGGAAGAATGGTCGCTTTGCAATCAAGTGGAGTGATTTATCAACGATTTGTTCAACTGCTTCAAGCAACAAGTATTTCGGATTTCTTTCATCGATTAATCGTGATTCAAGAATTATTCAAATCGGATATATTAACGATTCAAAATTATCATAAAGAAGTTCAAACATTAGTAAATTCGCAAAATGAATTAAGAGATACAGAAGAGACTTTATTAAAAAAACAAGAAGATTTACAAACAGAATCTACACTTTATGCGGATAGTATTCAAGTGTTAAAACAAAATCTTGCGAATAATAAAGAAGCCTTGTTTGCCATTCATGAACAAGAAAGTAAAGTTCAACAATTAAGTGACAATCCTGAACCAACGACACATCATGCTACTGAGGAGAAGAAAACAGAAGAAGTAGTTCGAGAAACAAAACAAGTTAGTTCAATAGAAATCAAAGCTTCAAACGCTGCAAATAATATTGAATCTAAAGGGACTACAGAGACTTCCTCTAAGAGTCAAAACGTTTCAAATGAATTAAAATCTACATCGAGTGGGAAAGAATTCGAAGCAGAAGCAACAGCATATTCTTATAAACAACCTGGGTTAAGTAATTTTACAGCAATGGGGATTGATTTAAGATCGAATCCTAATGTTATTGCAGTAGATCCTTCGCAAATTCCTTTAGGTACTTTAGTGGAAGTGCCAGGATATGGAATTGCGATTGCTGGTGATACTGGTGGAGACATTAAAGGAAATCGAATTGACTTACATTTTCCTGAAGTACAACAAGCAATGGATTTTGGTAGACAAAAAATTACAATAAAAGTGATGAATTAAGAAGAATTTCAGAGGTATTGAAATTCTTTTTTTTATTGAATTTTATTAAAAAACAAACAAAAAAATACAGAAAAATTCTGATTTTGTGATTATTTGTTAACATAAATTCCAATACACTTTGATAAACTTGTAACAGATTAGCGTCGAGTTAGGAATTAAGGGAGTAAGAAATGTGAACTTATTAGAAGAAATACAATATTATTGGAATCATCGTTATACAGGATATTCCAAGGTGAATCAAAAAGAATTAGAGGGAATTCAAAGAGAAAGATGGAAAGAACAATTCAATAGATTGTTACCAGCTAATAAACAACATAATGTATTAGATATAGGCACAGGACCTGGATTTTTTACAATTATTTTAGAAGAATTAGGATATAACAGTATAACAGGTGTGGATGTTTCTGAAAAAATGCTAGAAGTTGCCAGAGAGAATATACAAACATATGGCAAAGAAAATTCAAGTATTCAGCTCTTGCAGATGGATGCCCAGAATTTAGAGTTTGAGCCAGAAAGTTTTGATATTATTGTTAGTCGAAATTTAACTTGGAATTTACAAAATCCACAACAAGCCTATTCAGAATGGTTAAGAGTGTTGAAACCGAATGGAGCTTTATTCATTTTTGATGCGAGTTGGTATTCTTTTCTTCAAAATGAACAATTAGAAAAAGAATTTGAAGCAAAGCGCCAACAAGCGATAGAAGAGAAGTTGGAAGATTATTGGCAAGGTGAAGGTGTTGATGAAGAAAAAATGGACTGGATTGTTCAACAATTACCTTTGACCTATCAACAAAGACCACAATGGGATATCGATTATTTTTCTTCACGGGAAGATATTTTAGTAGAAACGGAAGAGAATTTTGGAGATTTAGTGTGGGATTATGAAGAACAATTAAATTATGGTGCAACACCCATGTTTTGTATCAAAGTCGTAAAGGGGGATACGTGATGACACAAGAACAAACTATTCATGAGAGAGTTGAAAATTATTGGACAAATCGAAGCTCTTCTTTTTTAGAGCAACGTACAAGAGAATTTCACAGTCCATTGAAATCTCGTTGGATTACAGAGTTTAACAAATATTTACCGCACAAGAAATCTTTAAATATTTTAGATATTGGTTGCGGGACAGGATTTTTTACAGGTATTTTAAGTCAATTGGGGCATGAAGTCATTGGAATTGACTTAACAAAGGAAATGATTCATTTAGCGACTGTTTTTGCGAAACAGGAAAAGTTCGATGCACAATTTTTAGTGATGGATGCTCAAAATCTTGAGTTTAAAGATGCAAGTTTTGATATCGTCATTGCTAGAAACGTGACTTGGACATTACCAGATGTTCCTAAAGCTTATGATGAATGGCTTCGAGTATTAAAAAAAGGTGGATTACTCATTAATATTGATGGAAATTATGGTGCTTCGAGTATGACGGATACGAGTCATTTGCCACAGCATCATGCGCATCATCATTTAAGTCAAGCTACTTTATCAGAATGCGAAATGATTCAAAGAAGTCTATCCATTTCAAGTGAAGTAAGACCTCAATGGGATGTGCAATATTTATTAAATCAAGAAGTTGATTCTCTTAAAATTGATCGAACGATTAGCCAAAGAATTTATTTAGAAAAAGATGAATTTTATAATCCCATACCTTTATTCTTGCTTTGTGCAAAAAAGTAAGGAGGGGTAGGAATGGTTAAAGGTTTGAAAAGAATTTTTAACATAGTTATATTGTTTGTCGGTATTTCATTTTTTGTATTTTTACTTATTCATCTAGCACCTAGTGATCCAGCTTCTGTGAAAATGTCTGCAGGAACGGGTCGAGTCTCTGCTGAAGCTCTTGCACTCATGCGTGAGGAAATGGGACTGAATCAACCTTTACTTGTGCAATATGGGAATTGGTTCTTTACATTTCTCCAAGGTGATTTTGGAAAGAGTTTAATGTCAGATATTCCTACTGAAAAATTAATCATTCCAGCAGCTTTGAATTCAATTCAATTGGCAGTGATAACTCTAGTAATTTCACTAGGAATCTCAATTCCATTGTCGATATTTTTTGTACGATGTCAAAATCAGATTGTAAAATCACTCTTTCAAATGATTTTATTTTTTAAAATGTCATTGCCATCTTTTGTGATTGGTTATTTCCTAATGTATATATTTAGTGTTCAATTAAAATGGCTTCCTTTACTAGCTAAACAAGGTGGTATTGGTTTAATCTTACCGATTATTACGATTGTTATTCCTGTGAGTGCAAAATTTATTCAACAATTTTCAGCGTTGTTAGAACATGAATTACAACAGGAATATGTTAAAGTGCTTTATTACCGTGGAATGGAAGAGTCAAAAATTTTTCAACGACATTTATTGAAAAATATATTTCCTACAATGGTGACAATTATCTTGTTATCATTTGGTTCTCTGATGGCGGGTGTTGTTGTAGTAGAAACCATTTTCTATTGGCCAGGAATTGGGAAGTTATTAATGGATAGTATTAGTTCGAGAGATTATCCACTTGTACAAATGATTGTAGTTTCAATTAGCTTTTTATATTTAGTACTTACTCAAATTTCTGATGGATTACAAAATAGGACAGATACTCGTATTAAAGGCGGTGATTTCCCATGATAAAAAAGGAAAAATGGGGAATTGGAATTATTATTTTAGTAGTTGTAGTACTATTGTGGAGTACAATTTTCTTAAATTACGAAACGATGAATGCCAATGATTTGTTAAGTCCACCAAGTTATCGTCATTGGTTTGGTACGGATGATTTTGGTCGTGATGTATTTATTCGAGTGATTGTAGGAGCTAGATATTCAATTGGAGCTTCTCTGTTCGTTGTTGGATTATCTTATTTAGGCGGTATTCTTCTAGGAGGAGTATCTGGTATTTTTGGTGGATGGATCGACAGAATCGTAACAAGTATATTAGATATTTTGTTAGCCATTCCTAGTTTACTGATAGCTATTACGGTAGCTGGAGTATTAGGTGGAGGATTAAGAAATGGCGTCATGGCTCTTGTCATTAGTTATTTACCATATTATGCCAAATTAACAAGAGGAGAAATTCGTAAAATAAAAGTTAGAGAATATGTGAGTGTAATGTATATGCAAGGAGCTCCATTATGGTATCGGATGTTGACGATTTTAAAAAATATTCAACTCCCATTAGTGACGTATATGATCGTCAATATTTCAAGTACCATCTTAAGCTTAGCAACTTTATCATTTTTAGGAATAGGAGTGAAAGTTCCTCAACCAGAATGGGGGGCAATGTTAAATGAGGGAAGATTATCGTTTGAACAAGCGCCATGGTTAATGATTGCACCAGGACTTGCGATTACGATAACGATTATTATATTTAACGGAAGTCATAATTGGATTCAACAGAAGAAAGGGAGAAATTTATGAAATTAAAAAATATGTTATTAACCATTGCAGCAGTAGTATTAGTGGGATGTGCACCTGTACAGCCAGCATCTCAACAACAAGAAAGTAGCCAACCTTCAACATTTAAAATTGGATATTCTCAATTCACAGCCGGAATTGACCCAGCAAAAGATTGGGAAGGTTGGTATACGATTCGATTTGGAATTGGAGAAACATTATTCCGTTTAACAAAGGACTTTGATGTAGAACCATGGTTAGCATCCTCTTATAAAAAGATTGATGATCAAACATGGGAAATTCATTTAAAAGAAAACCTTACTTTTTCTAATGGAAAACCTGTGACTAGTGATGCAGTTATTGCTAGCCTTCAAAGAGTAGGAGAAAACCATAAGTCGGGTAAAATTTTCAAAACGGCTACTTATACTGCTAATGATTCACTAACTTTTACAATTCATACTGAAAAACCAAGTGCGCAGTTTATTCATGAATTAGTGGATGCTAAAACAGTTATTATAGATGTAACAAGTACCGACAAAATTATAGGAACGGGCCCTTATGAAGTGACAGAATTTAAACCAAATGATTCCATTTCATTAACGGCTTCGACTCATTATTGGGATGGCAATGCTTCGATTAAAGAAGTTCATTATCAATTAATCCCAGATCAAAAAACATTGGAATTAGCGATTCAATCAAAAGAAGTAGATGGTGGATTAGATTTAAATGATGATGTAGCAGATTCATTAATGAAAGATTCTTCTGTTCAAGTGTATAATCAACCAAGTACGAGAACTTACCATTTAGAATTGAATAAAGCAAGATTACAAGACAAAAAAATTCGTCAAGCAATTTTACATGCGATTAATAAACAAGAATTGACACAAGATTTCTTAAAAGGTCATGTCACTCCTGCAGACGGTGCCTTTTTAGATTCTAGTATTTATTCAAGTGGTACATTTGCTAATAAACAATACCAACCAGAAATGACGAAACAATTATTAGCAGAAGCTGGCTTTCAAACAAAAAATGCTGATGGTATTTTAGTGAATGCACAAAATGAACCCTTACAAATTGTTCTAAAAACATATAAGAGATTAGCCAATGAAAAAATTGCTACAG
>CAURER010000021.1:0-28205 GCA_963523795.1 uncultured Granulicatella sp. | reverse complement strand
GTTATATCAACGTTTAGGAGCCTTTTGACTTCTGTAAAGTGTCAAACTCCGGATTATATTCCAAACCACGAATAATATCAATCAAAAAAACAGCTCAAGCTAGTGTAAAGCTTAGGGCTGGAAGTCTGACACTTGTAAAAGAAAAAAATTGCGATAATCGTTGGTATTATTGAACATATTATTCGTGTCGGTCAAAGAAGATGGGAAATTGAAGAAAGTTTCCGTATTATGAAAAGTGAATTTAAGTCTAGACCGGTTTATCTTAGCCGTAAAAATCGCATTGAAGGTCACTTTATGACGTGTTTCTTGGCATTAACACTTTATCGAGTGTTAGAACACAAATTAGAACATCAATTTACTTGTCCTCAAATTCTTAAAACACTCAGAGAGTTTAATTTCAGTCATCATTATGGGATAGGCTATGTTCCTACTTTTTCTAGAAATTACACTTCACTTATATATACGAGAAAAAGGACGAAAATATTTTTATATTTAAAGAAATGTAAAGACCCAACCAAAGAAAGTTTTTTATTTTAAACGTTCCAAGCGTAGGAATAAAAGAATTTTCTTCGTAGTAAAAGCAAAAAAAGCCAGAAAATTTCTGGCTTTTTTTGTAGGGAAAATTCGAGACCGAGGCTCGAATTTTAGCCATGAGACTCGCAAAGCGAGGCTGCTGGCGACCTTACTAACGAAGAAAATTCTTTTATTCCGTAGCGCCTTAACGGATGGTTACATTCTCTAATGCAACTAAGGCTGTTTGGATACGATCCATTGCTTGTTTAATTTCTTCCTCTTGTAAAGTAGCTTCTTTATTTAAGAAACGAATCGAATAAGCTAATGATTGGTACCCTTCTTGTACATGTTCCCCTTTATACACATCGAATAAAGTAACTGACTGTAAATATTGACCTGCATTTTCTTTAATCACTGACTCTAATGTTGCATGTGCCATTGTAACAGGAACTAATAACGCAATATCACGTGTCATAGATGGGAATTTTGGTACAGATTGAATTACACGTTCTTGTAATCCTTCTGCTAATAATGGTTCCACTAATAATTCAAATACAAATGTATCAGATAAATCTAATTCTTTTTGAATCACTGGATGAATTTTTCCAATAAATCCAACTAATTCTTCACCTAAATAAATATAAGCTGTTTGTCCTGGATGTAATTGTTCAATTGCATCTGTTGCAACAAAACGAATGCGATTATTACAGTTCAATTCTGCAAAATAAGCTTCTAATACTCCTTTTAATGCGAAGAAATCAACAGGTTGTGCTGGTGATTGCCATGAAGCATGTCCCCATTCTCCTGTTACTGCAGCTCCAATAACTTCTCTTTCTTGGAAATCTTCAGAACCATTTTTACCAATAGAGAATACTTTCCCAACTTCAAATAAACGAACATTTTGTTGTGAACGAGCGACATTATATTGTAATGCTTCAAGTAGGCTTGGTAGCATTGATTGTCTTAATTCACTTCTCTCTTCACTCATTGGTAAGTCTAAACGAATACTTGGTCTTTCTTCTACTGTAAACCAATGAGATTTTTCAGGAGTTGTTAATGCATAAGAATAAGCTTGTGATAAACCTGCTCCTTGCATAAATTGACGAGTCCAACGTACAAAACGTTGTTTCTCATTTAATCCACCTTGTGTACTCGCAGTTGTTGGTAATGTTGAAGGAATTTTATCATATCCATAAATACGTCCTACTTCCTCAACTAAATCTGCTTCAATCGAAATATCAAATCTCCACGCAGGAACTGTTACATGGAATACTCCTTGTTCTTCTTTTGTTGGATAAGCTAATTGTTTAAATACTTGTAATACTTCTTCTGTTGAAAGACTCGTTCCTAAAACATGGTTTAAGCGTTCTAATGAAATAGAAACTACTGGTAACTCTAATGTTAGTGATTGAGCAGAAGCAACTCCCTCGACTAGTTCACCATCTCCTAATTCGGCAATTAATACTGCAGCTCTCTTACCAGCTTGTAAAATAGTCGCTTTATTAATTCCTTTTTCAAAACGGCTACTTGATTCACTTCTTAAATTATGTTTTTGAGAAGCTAAACGAATAGATTTTGGATCGAATAATGCTGATTCTAATGCAACAGTTGTTGTAGTTTCAATAATTTCTGAATCTAACCCACCCATTACACCAGCTAAAGCAACTGGTTTTTCTCCATCAGTAATGACAATTTCATTACTTAATGTACGTTCAACACCATCTAATGTTACTAATGTTTCGCCCTCTTTAGCACGACGAACATGAATTTGTTTTGAATTTAAACGATCATAGTCAAATGCATGTAACGGTTGTCCATATTCCATTAAAACATAGTTTGTAACGTCAACGATATTATTAATTGGACGAACACCTGCAGCGATTAATCGATTTTGCATCCATTGTGGGCTTGGTTTTACAGTAACATTTTTAATAATTTGTAAATGATAAGCTGGAGCATCTACTTCATCTTCAACCGATACTGTCATCCATGGATCTAATGAAGACGAACCACCTTCTAAAAATTCATCTGGTGTTAATGTATTTTCTAAATTATAAATGGCACCAATTTCATGAACAGAACCTCTCATACTTAAAGCATCTGCACGGTTTGCTGTAATGTCTAATTCCACAATCGCACTATCTAATGCTAATGCTTTAACAGCATCCATTCCAACTTCAATGGCATCATCTTCAAATACGTAAATGCCTTGCTCATATTCTTTTGGTACTAATGAAGAAGGTAATCCTAACTCTTGAAGAGAACAAATCATTCCTTGAGACTCTACTCCTCTTAATTTTCCACGTTTAATTTTATGACCACCAGCAATACGTGCCCCATGAGTCGCTACGATAATTTTTTGTCCTTTAGCAATATTTGGTGCACCACAAACAATTTGTAAGGGTTCTTCTTCAGCAACATCTACGGTTACAACATGTAAATGATCTGAATCTGGATGATCCACTACTTCTAATGCATGACCTACGACTAATTCACTTAGTCCTTCACCTAGAACGGATACACTATCTACCTCAATCCCAGTACGTGACATTTTTTCCCCTAATTCTTGAGGAGTAATTGAACTTAAATCTAAATATTCATTTAACCATTCATACGATAATTTCATATTCTCTTCTCCTTACTTCGTGAATTGATTTAAGAAACGAACATCATTCGTATAAAGAGAACGAATATCTTCGATTCCATATTTCAACATTGCAATACGGTCTTGTCCTAATCCAAAGGCAAATCCACCATAAACGCTTGAATCTACTCCAGCAGCTTCTAATACGTTTGGATGAACCATCCCTGAACCTAAAATTTCAATCCAACCTGTTCCTTTACAAATCGAACAACCCTGTCCACCACATTTGAAACAGCTAATATCTACTTCTAGAGAAGGTTCTGTAAATGGGAAGTAACTTGGGCGTAAACGAACTTCACGTTCTTGACCAAATAATTCTTTGGCAAATGCAGCTAATGTCCCTTTTAAATCTGCCATTGTAATATGTTTATCAATTACTAATCCTTCAATTTGATAGAATTGATGTGAGTGAGTTGCATCATCATTATCACGTCTAAATACACGCCCTGGACTAATCATTTTTAATGGTCCTTTAGAGAAATCGTGTTTTTCCATCGTTCTAGCTTGAACTGGTGAAGTTTGCGTACGTAATAAATACTCTGGCGTAATATAAAATGTATCTTGCATATCACGAGCTGGATGATCTTTTGGTAAGTTCATCATTTCGAAGTTATAGTGGTCTGATTCTACTTCTGGGCCTTCTACTACTTGGTATCCTAATCCAATGAAGAAATCTTCTACTTCATCACTAACATGACTTAATACGTGTTTTGTTCCTACAGTCATTGGACGACCTGGCATTGTAACATCGATTGTTTCTTTACGTAAAGATTCTACTAATGCTTTTGCTTCTAAGTCAGCTTTAATACTTGTAATTTTTTCTTCAATTACACTACGTAATTCGTTCGCTAACGCTCCTACTTGTGGACGTTCTTCTGGAACGATATTTTTAATATTTTTTAGAACTTCCGTAATAGGTCCTTTTTTCCCTAATTGTTGCACACGAATTTGTTCAACTTCTTTTAACGTTTGAACTGTTTCTAATGCAGCTAATACATCTTGACGAATCGCATCAAATTGTTGTTTCATTTCTGCTAAATTCATTTTGTTTCCTCCTATAAATCATTTTATAAACAAAAAGTCCCTTACAATTCCTAAAAATTGTAAGGGACGAAATTTATCGCGGTACCACCCTCATTCCTGCATTGCAGGCACTCGGCGTTATTAACGGTAACGAACCGATCCATTATTCATCTATCGAATCCCAATGGCGACTTCGGAAGTGAAAAGTTGTAGATTTTCATGAAAGGCTTTCAGTCGCTGACCTTTCTCCCTAATAATGAAATTTTCTATAACCCTTTTCCATCAATGTCTTTAAATATATGTGTTATTTTATCAAAGCTCTCATGAATTGTCTAGCCCTAACCTAGCATTCAGAACAACAATCCATTATAAGAAGATTTGAACACCAATTGCTACAATAATGAGTAAAATCATAGCAATCATCCAAATCGTTAAGAAGCGATTATATCTTTCTAATAATGGCTTTTTAGGAACTGGAGATTCATTAAATTCATATTCCTCATTATCTTGAGACCTTCTTTGCTCTACAACGTGTTCTCTCAAAGCTTTTCGTGTTAATAATGGTTCTTTTGACATATTTTCTCCTATTGATGCAATGCTGCATATTGAACAGCAATAATCGTTTTGGCATCCGTGATTTCTCCATTATGGATTTTCTGAATGACTTCTTCCACTGGAATCCATTCAATAGATACAAATTCATCTTCATCTAATGGTGCTGCATCTGTTAACTGCTGAATTCCTTTAGCTTCATAAAGATGAATCTTTTCATTACAATATCCTGGAGTTGGTACTAAATCTACTACTTTTTTCCATTCAGTTGCACTTAATTGCGCTTCTTCTTCTAACTCTCTTTTTGCGGCTTCTAACGGACTTTCTCCATCATGATCTAATTTTCCTGCTGGAATTTCTAATGTATGAGCTTCAATAGCTTTGCGATATTGACGCACTAATAAAATCTTTCCATCGTGAACTACTAGAACTGCTACTGCTCCATTATGCAATACGATGTCTCTTGTTGATTGTTTACCATTTGGAAGAGACACTACATGGTGTTCAACTGTAAAAATGCCACCTTTGTACTTCACTTCTTTTTGTACGGTTACTTCTGTAAAATCATTCATAATCACGCCTCCTTAATAGTATTATATCTTGTCTATTCAATTTAGCAATAAAAAAAGGCTTTTGAAAACTCAAAAACCTTTTTTATTGATTATTGTCCTTGTCTTCTTACTGGAGCTACAGGAACAGTCGTATTTTGTTGTTGTCGTACTGTTGCAGCTTGAGTATTTTGTTGGACTTGTGCATTCGCTGCTTGTTGTGCTGGACGATTTCCTGCTTGAGTATTTGTTTGTCCATTAGCAGTTGTAGAATTTGTTGATGAAGTTGAACTTTCTTGGTGGAAGTATGCATCATACACTTGTTTTGTAATTCCAGCTGCAAAGTCCGCAGGAAGTCCATTTGAAAAATATGGTGCAACTACTGATACAACAATTTCAGGATTATCAGAAGGAGCATAAGAAGCAAATGTAGAGTTCTCTACTTCCTTTTGTTTAAATTGTGGTAATGGTCCATCGTAGAACGCTTCTACTGTACCTGTTTTACCAGAAACAGAAGGCGTATAATTTCTAAACGTATAAGCTGAAGTTCCGTTTGCTCCATGTGTTACACGATATAATCCCTCTTTAATATGATCAATTAATCCTGCTTCTACTTGGAGAGAATTCATAATTTTTGTTGGAACAACTGTCTCTAAATCACCAATTCCTCCATCTTTTCCAGTTGTATGAATTTCTTTAACTAAACGAGGAGCAATACGTGTTCCTCCATTGGCAATAGTAGCCATATATTGAGCTAATTGTAATGGCGTATATAAGTCAAACTGACCGAACGCAAAGTCCAGTGCAGAGAAAGCAGCACCTGTACCACCATTATACCCTTTTCCTTCATTAGGTAAGTCAATTCCAGTACGTACCCCTAAACCAAATTGAGCATAATACTCACGTAATTTATCAAATACGTTAAGATTGATATTTAATTTTCCGCCTTTTTTATATTCATATTGTCCGCCCATTCTCATGGCTAACTTAATCATATAAACGTTTGAAGAACGCTCAATCGCATCTAAATCCGTTAATGGAATACTACCATTACGGTTGAATACCGAACTTTTTGGCTCAGACGCTTCAAACTCGATTGGTTCATCGACGATTGTATTATCTTCTCTTGTAATAACTCCATCCTTATAACCAGAAATAACCGTTGCTGCTTTTACAGCAGACCCCATCCCAAAGGCTCCATTAATAGCACCTAAGGCATCATCTTCAATTCCAGTTACTTGATAACTTTCATTATACTTTTTCTTTTTACCAGTAATTCCTAAAATGTCTCCTGATTTTGGATTCATTGCTACAACATACACTCGGTCTGCAGTGGCATCTGATAATCCTTCGACAGCTTTAGTAACAATATCTTCTAATTTCTTTTGGAAATCTGTATCAATTGTCATCACTAAGTTCGAACCAGCTTTTCCACCATAACGTTCTTCATAGTTAACTACTTCCCCTCGATTATTTGTTTGGCTTTGAACGACTGTTTTTGTTCCACTTAAAACAGATTCATATTGTTCTTCTAAATAACTAGTTCCTACACGGTCATTTAATGAATACCCTTGTGTTAATAGAGAACGAACTCGATCAGAAGGCAAACCTGTTGTTTCAGAAGATACTGAACCTAAAATTGTTTTTAACATATCCCCCATTGGATATTCACGATCCCAATCTGAATCGATATCAATTCCTTTTAATTCTCCAAGACGTTCACTAATACGAGCAACTTCTTGTTCTGTTACAGAATCGTTTTTAATCGTAACAGTGGATAAGGCATAAGCACTATTCATCTTCGTAAAAATAGCAATCGCTTGTTTTTCACTATCTGAATAATTAATTTGATCATCCGTTATATGCTCTAATTGCATTTCATATGTTTTACTATTTGATAATCCTTCTTTTGAAGCTTTCTTTTTCTCTTCTGCAGTTAATAACTTGCTCGCTTCATCTGGATGAGTCGCAAACCAATAATCTTTTAAATCTCTGTCTCTTAATTTACTTGTATCTACTGTAATAAACTCTGTCAATTTTTTAGCCGTTTCAAGCATGCTTTTTGTTGTAGCATCTGAAGAACGTGTATAATTAACTGCTAATTTTGGTTTATTTCCTACTAATACTTTCCCTTTACTATCATAAATCGAACCTCTTGGCACTGCTTTTTTTGCAGTAGAAGTTTCAGTACGTTTCACTAAAGCGATAAAATCATCGCCTTTCACTAATTGAACATACGCTAATCGCCCGATTAAAGCCATAAATGAAAAAAACACGATAAAAAATAATAAATTTAATCGAAATGGAATATGTGATTTTTTCTTTATAGGACGATTCTTTCTCTTATTAATCATGTATTCACATCCATCTTTTAATATTCACTGCTCCATTATAGCATAATTTAGAATGGGTTTCGTACTATTTCTATCAGAATTTAAAATTATTTAACCTTCATTGCACTCAGAAAAATTTTTCCTTCATTCATTTTTATGTTATACTTTTCTCAAAAAGTTTATTGGAGGATTTTATGAAAAAGTTACCTTTAGCATTTTCTGGTTGCCTTCTTGGGTTAGCAGGCGCTGGAAATCTTATCTCAGACACCTTGCCTGAATTATCGCATCTGTTTAGTGTACTCGGATTAGGATTATGGATTATCTTCTTAATCTCTCACTTAGTAGATTGGCAAAACACTGTAATAGAATTAAAGAAACCACCGGTTTTATCTGGAATGGCTACTTTCCCTATGTCAGGAATGATTTTAGCTACTTATTTACTACGTACCGTTCCAAGTGTACCTCTCTTAGCACAAGTTCTTTGGTGGTTCTCGTTCCTATTAGACATTGGACTAATTACTTATTTTACGATTCTATTATTGAAATCTAAAGAAAAAATTTACGCTACTCCATCTTGGACAGTATTATATGTCGGTATCGCAGTAGCAGCGCTCACTTATCCTGTTGTAGGAATCATTGAAATTGCCTATGCAACAATTATTTTTGGCTTTATCTTAACATTTTATTTATATCCACGTATTTATTTAGATTTGAAGAAAAAGCCACTTCCAGTTGAATTATTAGGACAAGAAGGAATCTATTGTGCTCCATTTTCCTTACTACTAGCTTCATTAGTACGTGTAGGTGGACATCAATTATTAACATACTCTATCATCATGATGATCATCTCATCTCAAATATTTTTCTTTTTAGTCTTAAGTCGCTTACCACAAATTTTAAAACAAGGATTCCAACCTGCATTTTCAGCTTTAACATTCCCAACAATTGTTACAGCAACTTCCCTAAAAATGGCTCAAGGAATCCTCCAACATTCTCTATTGAATGTATTCGTTAAGATTGAAACACTTATTAGCTTAACGATTTTAATTTTTGTCTTATTTAGTTATCTAATATGGATGAAAAAATCTTCAACCTAAAACAAGAAAAGAGGTAAACACTATTTTCAAGTGTCTACCTCTTATTTTTTTATTAACGTAAAGCTCCTAATGTACGAGCAATTTCTTCAAAACTACTATTTGGTTTAATTTCAAATGTTCCTGCCAAAATATTTTCTGCAATATTATTTTCTAATAAATAATCTACAAAAGCTTTCGAATCAGTGATAACTCCCGCTTCTTTTAATTTACGAGCAACATCACTTGAAACTTCACCACTTTCAACTGTAATAGAAATAGGCTTATCCGCAACTTTTGCAGTTTCTTTTGTCGTTGACTCCGTTGTTTTGGCAGCCACTGTTGTAGCTACTGTTGTTTCTTCGGTTGTTTTAACAGTGTCTGTTACTAATGGTAAATGAACACTATCTAAATGACTTTTTAAAGAATCTGGAACAAATGGCCAAGCTACAGTTGTTAAAGCCAAAATAATAGCTGATAAAAGAAACGCAACACCTAAAGAGCGAAATTTTGTTTTACTCATATTACCCCTCCTTAATGTGAATCCGATTCAAAATAGCTATCAATCACTAATTGAACTGTAGAAACTGGAACATTTAATTGTTCAGCAATTTCTTCATATGAACCACCATGACTAAATAAAGTCAAGATATGTTTACGTGTAATACTATGTAACTCTTCTTCTTGTTGTTCTGGTTGTGAAATAGTTGATTCAGTATAAGTTGGCTGTGGTTCAAATACTGGTTTCACTTCTTCTTCTGCTGTAAATCTTGGAGTGAATGTTGGTTCTGGTTCAACAACTGGTTGAGGAATAAATGTAAATTCCGGTTCAGGTTGTGGAGCTTGTTCAACAGGAGCACGATAAATTGGTGTTCCTTCCAACTCTTGAATTTTTTTCTTTAAAGAATACACTTCTCGATTTAATTCTAATAAGCCTTCACTTAATTCATCTAATTCATCTTCATATTGATTGTCTTTTAAGAACAATGAAATGAATAAGAAAAATACTGCTAAAGCTAATAATGCTACTACTACGATCCAAACGTGCATTTTCTCACCTCATTAAAAATATATTTACTACTATTGTAAAGAATGTTTTTAAAAATCGCAAGTTTATTTTATTACAAGCAGATTACATCTTTACTACTGAATCATAAATACTATTAAAAATAAGAAGATTACTCCACGTTTCTTGATATTAATCTTGATGAATTTGTTTTTCTTTATGACTTAACACTAATAATTTTTGTCTTAAATCTTCTTCCATATTCGTTAATTCAACTTCAGCTTTTCTTCTTCTTGCTCTACCTTCTTGTTGAATCTTCAATGTTTCTTCTAATGTCTCAATTAAATCTTTTTGAGTTTTTTGTAATGTTTCTAAATCAATAATGCCTCGTTCATTTTCACGAGCAGTTTCAATCGTAGAAATTTTCAACATTTCTGAATTTTTTTGAATTAATTGATTCGTTGTTTCTGACACTTGTCTTTGTGCCGTTACAGCATCTTTTTGACGTAATAATGTCATAGCAATCGCAATTTGGTTTTTCCATAATGGAATAGTTGTAGTAATCGATGATTGAATTTTTTCAGCTAATGCTTGGTTTGTATTTTGAATTAAACGAATTTGTGGTGCTTGTTGGATCGTCATTTGTCTTGTTAATTTCAAGTCATGATTTCTTTTTTCTAAACGGTCTAAAAATTGTTCTAAGTCATTGACGACTTGTACATCCATTTGATCTCCTGTTACACGTGCTTTTTCTAAAGCTTCAGGAATTAATGTTTCTTGTAATTCCGCTAATTTTAATTCTCCAGCCGCAATATAAATATTTAATGCATCAAAGAAATCTTTATTACGTTGATACAATTGCTCCAATGATAAATTGTCGTTTAACAAACCATTTTTCTCATGGTCTAAACGAATTGCTATTTTATCAACTTGTGAGCCAACTTCTTGATATTTTGCTTGCATTTCATAAATGCTCTTCTTAATTTTTCCAAAGAATTTTTGGAAGAATCCTTGATTTTCAGCTACTAAATCATTTGGGTCAGTTTCATTTAAACGCTCCATTAAGTCGTTTAAAATATCCCCAATTTCTCCAGTATCTTTTGCCTGTACATGAGAAAGCATTTGATGAGAAAACTCTCCTAATTGTTTTTGAGCTGCAGCCCCATAACTAATAATCGCTTGTAAATTTTTTTCATCAATTTGCTTCGCTAATGCACGTGCTTGTTCTTGATGTTTTTCATCCAATGTATCGATTAATTTCTTCGGACTTGCTTCAGTTTGTGTTGCTGGAAAATCGTGGGACACTTCTGATAATGGTGTGACGCTCACTTGTTCCCCAAATGGATTTTGAATTAAATCTTCTACTGTTGAAGTTTTTTCTGTCATCTATATTTCCTCCTAAAAGTCTTCAAACTCTTCTTTTTGAGATTGTTTTTGAAGATGTTCTCTTTCTAAATTTAAATCACTAAAATCTTGTGCTTGGAATTTTTGATAATCTGCTTCCACTTGAAGACAGCAATCATCTAATAATTCCATTGTTTGATCTAACACTTGATAAGTTTCTTGAGTTTTAGAAATATGTTTCTCTATTTCAATATATTTCCCCATAATTTCTTCTAAACCTGGTAAATACGTATTTAAAAACTTATCAACGGCATGTAAGCGTTCCGGATGTTGCACAATTTCTTTAAAGTAATCTTTTAAAATTGTTAATAGTTGGTAACGATTGGCAATGGCTTCGATTTTATTATTTTGTTTTGTATAAGCTTCGATTTGTTGAATTTGAGTTTTTGCTCGATTCATTTTTTCTCTAAAGAAGACAACATCACTTTCTGATAGACCTGCCTTTTCATAAATCTCTTGTTGCTTCTCTGATGGACCTTGGAATTCTTTTTCCTTATGGATGTATTTTTTCCAATTTGGTGGATTCATTTCTTTGCGGAATAATACGTAGAAAAATATTCCATAGCATAATAGAATAAATAGAAACATTTCTGCAGAACTATGCATTCTTACAAAAACTCTTGAACTGACGGCTACAAAGAAAAATAACTTAATAGCTTGAATAATATGTTTCTTCATAAGACTTCTCCTTTATCAACTCTCTTAGGAAAATTATAGCATATTATCGTCCTACGACAATGGGACAAAAGTATGATTTCGTAATTTCTCTAAATAAATACTATAGAAAAAATTTTTTCTCATTACTAAACAATTTTCTGTAACCTTGCACTAAAACCGCTTTCAAAAAAATAAATTTATAGTATAATGAACGTATAAAATAATAAAGGAGTTGGTTTTAATGTGTAAGATTAAGTCTTTGACGAAAGATGACAAATTGTTTTCAATCCTTCTTATTTGTTTTTTGCTATTTCATTATTTTGTTATTGGACATTCCTTACTTTGGATTCTCTATGAATTTGTCATAGCAACAGGAGCTTACTATTTAGTATCTAAATCGCCCCTAAGTAATAAATTTTCTACTCTAACCAAGAATATAATAGGTATTTGCTTAGTTACTCTTTTAATCGCTCCTCCTTTATTTATTTTTAAAAATAACTCTTGGATATACCGAACAAGTGAATATGTACAAGCAACTAGTCATTTTGTTCAACTTGATAATTCTATTATTCAGAATGACATGAATACTCAAAAGAAACAGATTCGTTTTGTTTATGTTGGACGTGAAACTTGTCCGTATTGTAGGGAATTTGCTCCAAAATTAAAAGAGGCTGCAAAAAGTATTAATGCTATAATTTATTATATCGATACGGAAAATAAAACGGATGAATTAGCGAAGTTTGCAGAACAATATCATATTGATTCTATTCCTACTTTATTAGTTTTTAAAGACGGTCAATTACAAGAAACTTTATCAAACAGTAGCGATATCAGCCTCAACGACCTCAAAGAATTTTTAACCGACTATAAGTAAATATTAAAGAAAAAAATTTTGTGGCTTGCAAAGGACGCCAGTAGCCCCTTACGGGTCTCTTAGCTAAAATTTGAGCCTTGGTCTCAAATTTTCCTCTAATAAAATCTGATGTATCAGATTTTATTACTGCTAGTACAAAATTTTTTCTTTAATATTTTTTTCTCGTTACTAAACTATTTTTCGCTTAATAATATTTTCATCAAGCATAAGAAACCTCTTTCAAAAATTTAAAAAAGTGCTATACTTTAATCATAAATAAGTAAAGGGTGTGGGTGTAATGTCTAAAGTTAAATGTTTAACAAAGGGAGATTGTATATTCTTAATTATTCTCTTAGGCTATATGATATTTAATTATTTTGTTAGTGAGTTTTCATTACTATGGATTTTCTTGCAATTTCTTGTAGCATTTGGATATTATGTTCTATTCCTAAAAGATCATTTCTTTAAAAATTGGACTCCACGAAAAAAATTAATTGCATCTTATATTGGTGTCATTATAATGTTATGTTTCGTTAATCCTCGTATTTTTGTTTCAAATGACAATTCTTTGGTGTATCGTTCCAGTGAATATGTGCAAGCAACACGTCATTTTGTACAACTAGACAATTCGACTATTCAGAATGAAATGGATACTCAAAAGAAACAGATTCGTTTTGTTTATGTTGGACGTGAAACTTGTCCGTATTGTAGGGAATTTGCTCCAAAATTAAAAGAGGCTGCAAAAAGTATTAATGCTATAATTTATTATATCGATACGGAAAATAAAACGGATGAATTAGCGAAGTTTGCAGAACAATATCATATTGATTCTATTCCTACTTTATTAGTCTTTAAAGATGGTCAATTACAAGAGACTTTATCAAACAGTAGCGATATCAGCCTCAACGACCTCAAAGAATTTTTTAAGAGTCACAAATAAAGAAAAGACTTATATTAGTAGCAAACGTAAAAGAAGCCACAACGATTTGTGGCTTCTTTTACTGGAAAATTTGAGATGTAGGCTCAAATTTTAGCCATGAGATTCGCTTTGCGAAGCTGCTGGCGTCCATTGCTACATATATTAAAGTCTTATTCTATACCCACTTCTTGTAAATCAAACCGAGGAATACAATAAATGAAACGATAGAAATTCCTACTCCTATCTTCCATCCTTCTGGTATAAAGCTTAATTCAATCGTATGTTCTCCATTGCTAATCTCAAAACCTAGTAAACTATTCCAAATTTTTCTTGTTTCAACGACTTTTCCATCAACTTTTACATTCCATCCTTTATCGTATGGAATTGAAGTAAACATAACACTACTATCATCTGTAATGGTAACTATACCTTGAATATGGGAATTATCCCAATGAGTTAGCTTCAATGCTTGATTTTGACGTTCTTGGATAAAACGATTCGAAACAGCACGATTCGATTTTGCTAATCGAACTCCACTAAAGGAATAATCTTCATCTGTGTTCACTTCGATTTTAAATTCAATAGGCTTGTCCATTGATTGCGAAGCAATATTGACGAATTGAGTCGCTTGATAATTATTCAAAAAATGATATTCTTCTCCATTTAGAAAAATTCGGATCAGATTTGTATCCGTTCTTGAAAAACGTGTTGGTAATGTAACCCAATATTCTTCATCTGTTTGTGGCGTTAAATGATATGTGATACTAGCTGGTTTAGTTGCATCCATTCTTCGATACGTTTCTGTTCGATCGGTTGCTTGGAAATTATCTGTCGTAATATCATTTGCTGCTAACATTTCCAAGTATTTCTCTTGTTCTCCTAGTTGAGCCATTGTAATTTTATTGTATGTTTGAATAGGTTGATTCATTCTTAATTCTAGTGAAGCTAGTTTTTCATTCACTCCAAATGCTATTGGAAGAGTTTGCGGAATTTGAAATACTTCTGTTCTCTCTTCTTCATAAACTACAGGAGTATTTTCTGTAATATCTAAACGAGTTGCATATTTTCCAAATACATACATCTTAGTTGTATCTGGATAATCCTTCGTATAGACCGGCTTTGGTGTCATCCAATATTTCAAACTAAACAATGCATCACTTAACGGCGTCCCATAATAATATGTCGTCGCATTAATACCGGTGTTGCCTAATTGTTCAAATAAATCTCTTGTAGCATTTTCTAAATTAGAACTAAATACAGACATTCCTGGATAATCCGCCATAAATGGATCATTTTTACTTAAATGGAAACTTCCTTGAATACGATAAAATTCCTTATCATTTGGTCGAATAGGTGCTACTGCTGTTTGGAGTTGTTTCACCGCATCTTGATATTTATATGCATCCGTATAACCCACTCTCGATTGGACAATCGTTGCATTCATCATTAATTCAATTGCTGTTACTGCTGCTAAAAATGCCCATCTTTTATTGATTTGAGGCCATACTAAAATCGATAACATCACAAATATTAATGCCACTGTCGCAATTTTTTGTGGAACAATTAGGAAGGAATATTGTCTTGTCATTACAATAGCAAACATTCCTAGTGTTGCTCCTGCAATAACAATGGAAGGTTTCCAATGTAATTGGTCTACTTCTCTTAAGGCTAAATACGCTAGATAAACGAAGAAAAACGCCATAATCCAAGAGAATCGATAGAAGAATCCTGCCGGATTTTGTCCCATATGCCATAATTTACTCGTAAATTCATGGACACAAGATAGAATAAAAATAGCTAAAACAGCAAGTGAAGCTACTTTTTCTCTCCGTTGAATAGTAGGACTGATAAAATAATAAATCGTCCCCATTATTCCAAGTGAACCCACATAAATATTTGGTAAATTTGGACCTGCTGGCCATGAAGAATTATCAAATGCTCCTAAAAATAATTTAGAAAAAATATCTAAAGGATCAATTTGTAATTTCCATTCAAATAATAATTTACTTTCCAGTCCACCTTTTGTAGAAACTAAACTCATCAGAATTGGAATAATAATAAAGGCAACTAAGCCAACTGCTAAAATCGAGTAAAATCCTAGTTGAAGCAATTGAAGAAATCCTTGCTTAAACGTTCTATCTTTTGATTTCAACAAGTAAAACAAGGCATAGATGACCACAAAAATGCAAATCATATATCCCATGTAAAAATGGAGTAATAAAGCTAAAGCTAACAACAGAATATATCGTTTCGCACCTGTTCTATCTAATACTTCTTCCACACCCATTAATACGAGTGGTAACATAATCATCCCATCATAAAAAATAGGATTCATTTGATAACTGACATTAAAACCATTCAAAGCATATAAACTTCCGAATATAGGAAGAAATGCTGGATTTTTCTCTAATCCATTATATCGCTTCACAAAAAAATATGTCCAAGTAAGTCCCATCACTCCATATCGAAGACCAATGGTTAACATAACTGCCCATTGAAAATTTTGTTCTGAAAAGAAGAAATACAATAGATTAAATGGACTAATTAAATTAAATCCCCAAATTCCGAGCATTCCTCCACCAATCGATTTTGAAAAGGAATAGAAAAAGCTATTCCAATCTCCATTTAAGAAGAAATGTTTCAAATAAGCATATAAACCAATATATTGCGCATTAAAGTCTACTGCCATCAATGATTTTGCACCAAATGGGAAAAATCCATTAATGATCCACGAAACAAGCATAATGACAATCGGTAGGAAGAAGCTCGCTAAGTAGACTATTTTCTTTTTACTCATCTTTCTCCTCCTCAAAATTCGTTTTATCCACTAAATAGTGAGGACGTTTTTTCACTTCATAATAAATTTTCCCGATATATTCTCCTAAAACTCCAATCGAAATTAATTGAATTCCCCCTAGTAAGACAACGGCAAAAATCGTTGTGAAATAACCACTTACTAAAGAAGTTGGATCAATGAGGTATTTAATGAACATCCACACAATATAAAGCACAGATAGTAATAAACAACCTAATCCTAAATTAATACACGCACGTAACGGCTTGTCATTAAACGATAAAATCCCTTGAATTGCATAATTCCATGAGAATTTTAACGAATATTTTGTTTCGCCAATTTCTCGAACATGGTTTTCATATTCAATGACTTTTTCCTTAAAACCAATCCATGAAAACAGTCCTTTTGAGAAACGGTTGTATTCATTCAATGATAAAATTGCTCGTACAGCTTTTCGACTAAATAAGCGAAATTCAGAAATTCCATCCGTTAAACGTGTATCCATTAGTCGATTCGCTAATTTATAAAAACGATTCGCTAAAAAGGTACGAAATTGACTTTCACCCGTTCTTGTTCTACGACCACTAACGACATCATATCCTTCTCGATAAGCTTCAATCATTTGTGGAACAAGTGCAGGTGGATGTTGTAAATCTCCATCCATTAATATCACTGCTTCACCTGTTGCATATTGTAATCCAGCAATTGTTCCTGCTTCTTTTCCAAAATTACGACTAAAGCTTAAATAACGAACTCTTTCATCTCTCTCGGCAATTTCTAATATTTTTTCAAAAGTTTTATCTTTACTACCATCATCAATTAAAATAATTTCAAATTCTTCTTTTGTTTGTTGATTTAATACATGAACTAATTCACTGTACATTTTTTCAATCATTCTTTCCTCATTATAAAAAGGAATCACTACTGATATTTTCATACTTTCTCCTCGATTTCCAATTCTCTTCCTCGTTATCATACCATGTTTTAATTTTTTTTAGTATGAGAAAAGTGTATTTAACAAATAAAATCCATAAAAAATAACTAAGTAACACATTGCTACTTAGTTATTTTGGATTTTTCAGGTTCTATATTTTATCAAATTTTTTTCGAACAAAATAGATATGAGTTATTCCCACAATGAGAATGATTAGAAAAGCATAATCTAATTTAGTATAGGCGATACAATAGATACATACATATATGATAACTGAACGAAATAAATTCCATTTAGAATTGGAAGAATCATTACCCCAGTTCATAAAAATATATATTGTAAGAACTAAAAAACAACTCCAACATAATACTTGTCCACTAATAAATAAAATAGGATATTCCATATTGAAATTCTGTCTTAATTGTGTAGTTGTCAGAAGCGCAATAACCGTACCCAAAATTGACAAAATTCCAGTTGAATAAACTTTCATTTGTGCACACCTACCTTTTATTCTATTATTTAATGATTATACCTCTTTCTTTTACTTTATTATAAAACGTTAACCGCTTTCAAACAAGTCTCAACTTGCATTTATTATGTCAAATTTCATACAAAAAGCACTTAGCTTCTTTGAACTAAGTGCTTAAAATATTTACATCTGTTCTTGCTTTCGAATCCATCTCCGAATCCCCATAATTCCAAAGACAAGCCATAAAAATACGATTAAAAAGCAAATCATAAAAAATTCTTCTGGTAAGACTTCGATAATCGGATCTAAGCGTGGATCAAAAATCCATGCTGAATTATGGAAAAATAATTCGTGGAATTTTACAAAAATAACATCGAAAAAGCTCACTAAACAGACAACAAATAATAGTGAAGCATATAATATTCCTTTTAATGGAGTAAGTAATAGGAATAATTTTCTCTCTTTTTTAAAGCCTCTTATTCCAACGAAAGAAACAATCGTAGAAAGAACTGCAATGACAAAATTAATCATAAATAATCGTTTCACTTCTTCAAAGTGGAATAGTCCTTGCGGAGAACTTGGAAAATCTGGCATCACTAATTCCTTAATCCAAGGTCTTGTTAAATAAGAAATTAACACATGATAATTCTCCATTAATTTTGTCGTAGAAATTCCACTATGTTGTTCTAAGCCAAATAATAGAATGACGCCTCGAAATAATGGTTCAAAAAAGATGACAAAGGTAATCGCTGTACTTAATAAGAACAGTGCTAAAACGATAGAAAAACTCCATCTTCTAATGGTTATTGACATTCTTATACCTTCCACTCACTTAAATTGTTCACTAGATGCGTAGGTTGTGCTACTCCTTCTAAATCTTCTCTTGTAGAGAAGCCAGTTAAAACCATTAAAGTATCCATTCCATATTGAATTCCAGCTTGAATATCCGTTTGGTAGTTATCGCCCACCATTGCAATATCTTCTTTTGTAAAGTGTTGCTCTGGATATTGTTGATTCAAATATTTCAAAGCCGATTCCATAATAATGCTACTAGGTTTTCCCATCACAATTGGCTCTTGTTGTGTAGACATTTTTAAAAATGCTGTAATAGAACCTGATCCTGGAATAAATCCTTTTTCACTTGGAAGATTAGAGTCTATATTTGTTACAACAAATTTTGCCCCAGCACGAATGGCTAAAGTGGCAGCTTCCAATTCAGCGTATGTTGTATCACGATTTAGCGATTGTAAAACGACATCTGGATTTTCTCCTACAAGTTCATATCCTCTTTCTACTGCTTGAGTTTTTAGTGCTTCTTCTCCGACAATCATTAATTTTTTACCAAAGTTTTGACTTTCTAAAAAGTCCATGGCAGCAACTCCACTTGTATACACTTCATTTTTAGTCACTTCTACTCCATAATTCGCTCTCAAATTATCAGCGACTTGTTGTGGCGTTTTTGTAGCATTATTTGTTACAAATAAAAATGGAATATTGGCTTTTTGCAAGCGACGAATAAACTCTTCTGCAGTTGGGATACGTTCTTTCCCTTTGTACATTGTTCCATCTAAATCAATAAAATATGCTTTATACATGCTAATTCCCTCTTTTTTGTGGTTTTTCTCGAATATCAAATCTCTTATTAGGATGATTATTTTTCTGCTTCATTGGTGCATTTTTTTGAAATTTTGTTTGATCGACTTCTTTCATTGAAAAATTACGATTTTGACGTTTATTTTTCATTGGTTGTAGAGAAGATTGACTCTCCAGATGTAAACTTTCTTTGTGAGTCATTTCTTTCAAACCAAAATCTTGCTTTGGTGCTTCTTTCAGATCAAAATTACGTTTTTTAGAATTAAAACGATTATTTTTTTGCGAATTTCCTTTAAACGTTTTTTCTTCTACTCGTTCATTGTTAAAACGCTTTGTATTTCTCTTTTGTTGTTTATTTTTTGGACGTTTTGGAATTCCTTCTTCTTCTACCGCTACTGGTTTTACATTTGGATCTCTCTGGAGTACAAAATAACGACAACCAAAATTACAAAATTCGTAAATATAATCTTGTAAGAATGCAATATCTTTATCTGGCGTTGCTAATCGGTTTTTAGATTCGTAAAATCCTTTTAGACGTAATTTTTCATGTCCCCAGTCACCAACAATATATTCATATTTATCAAAGATATCTTGATAACGTGCATTAAAGGCATCTAATTCAAAGCCTTCACGATAGTCTTCAACGATTTCATAATGTACTTCTTTAATTTTCACATGAGTTTCGTCTACCCAAAATACAACACGTTCCACTTCCTGTTCTTGTGGTGCGACAATTTCTTCTAAAACTTCATTTAATTCTGTTACAGTTGTTTCTTCTTTTACTTCGCTCATATAAATTCCTTTCTCATTAATTTTCTAGATTATCAAACCATTCTGCTCTAGTTAATTTTTGTAAATCTTCTGGTGTTAATTCCATTTGAATTCCTCTCTTACCTGCTGAAACTCGAATCGTCTCTTGTTCTTTAGCACGTAAGTCAATATAAGTTGGAAAACTTTTCTTCATTCCGACAGGTGAACATCCACCTCGAATGTATCCTGTCAAACTTTCTAATTGAGATACTGGGATTAGCTCTACTTTTTTATTTTTAGAAGCTTTCGCTAGAGCCTTTAAATTCAATTCATGATCAGCTGCAACACAGGCTACTAAATAACCTGTTTTATCTCCATGTAATACAATTGTTTTGTATACTTGATCTACTGAAATACCCATTTGTTCACTCACATGAACGGCATCTAAATGTTCTTCATCCCATTCATATTCAAAAATTTGATACTGAACCTTTTGACGTTCTACCATACGAATGGCATTTGTTTTAATATTTGCTTTCTTTTTCATAATCTCCAACTCCTACTGCATTAGTGTATCATATTTTCACTTGAAAATCAGTTAGATTTCCCTAAAACATTCCTTAAACGAAAGAAAACCGTAGAGAAAGAAACATTGTAGTTCTTCCTCTACGGCAGTTTTAATTAGAATAATGATTTTAATTCAATCGATGGATGTTTATCTTTAAACCAATTCAAAGCAAATTGATTTTCAAATAAGAATACTGGTTGATCAAATCTATCTCGACATAATAAGTTACGACTTGAAGACATATTTGGATCTAAGTCTGCTTCATCAATCCAACGTGCAATTTTGCTACCAATTGGAGTCATCACAACTTCTGCATTATATTCATTCATTAAACGATATTGGAATACTTCAAATTGTAATTGACCAACAGCTCCAAGAATATATTCTCCTGTATGATAAGTTTTATATAATTGGATGGCTCCTTCTTGTACTAACTGCTCAATTCCTTTATGGAATGATTTTTGTTTCATCACATTTTTAGCAGCTACTTTATTAAATAATTCCGGTGTAAATTGTGGAAGTGGTTCAAATTGAATTGCTTGTTTACCACTATAAATCGTATCTCCAATTTGGAAATTCCCTGTATCGTATAAACCAATAATATCCCCAGCAACCGCTGCTTTTACTGTTTCACGAGCATCCGCCATAAATTGCGTTGTATGAGATAATTTCATTTTCTTTTGAGAACGATTCACGGTAATATCCATTCCTGGAGTAAATTCCCCAGAACAAATTCTTACAAAGGCAATACGATCTCGGTGTGCCGGATTCATATTTGCTTGAATTTTGAAAATAAATCCACTAAATTGTTCTTCTAAAGGTTCTACTTTATCTCCAGATTCTGTTTTCTTAGCTGAAGGACTTGGCGCAAAATCAACAAAGGCATCTAAAAATGTTTGTACTCCAAACCCTGTTAAGGCAGAACCAAAGAATACTGGTGTTAATTTCCCATTCGCAATCGCTTCTTCACTAAAGTCATTTCCTGCTTCTAATAATAATTGAGCATCTTCAATCGCTTGTTCATATAAAGTCGATTGTTTGAAAGCATAATCCCCTTCAACTTCTCCATCTGCATTCAATGGTAAGAAGTCATTGTCCCCATTTTCTTCAGGATGCATTAATTCTACACGCTTGTTATAAATATCGTATAGCCCTAAAAATGTTTTTCCCATCCCCATCGGCCAGTTCATTGGATAAGCATCAATACCTAATACTTCTTCTAATTCGGCAATCAACTCTAATGGTTCACGACCATCACGGTCTAATTTATTAATAAATGTAAAAATTGGAATCCCACGCATACTACAAACTTCGAATAATTTCTTCGTTTGAGGCTCAATCCCTTTAGCACTATCAATGACCATGACTGCACTATCTACCGCCATTAATGTACGATACGTATCTTCAGAGAAATCCTCGTGTCCTGGTGTATCTACGATATTAATATGATTCCCATCATATTCCACTTGCATTACAGAACTTGTTACAGAAATCCCACGTTGTTTTTCAATTTCCATCCAGTCTGATTTTGCGAATTTACCAGTCTTTTTCCCTTTAACCGTACCTGCTTGACGAATGGCACCACCATATAATAATAATTGTTCAGTAATCGTTGTTTTACCCGCATCCGGGTGAGAAATAATGGCAAAAGTCTTACGTGAAGAAACTTCTGCAGCTAATTGATTTGACATGTATTTAACTCCACTTCTGTATTTTTTCTATTCGTTTTTGATTATTATAGCTGATTTTACATGTTAATAACTCCACTTCTATATTTTCCAAACGTTTCTTTAGTATTATAGCCGATTTTACAGCTTTTGAAAAGCAAGGTCTTATGCATTTTCTCATTTCTAACATTCAAGAAACTCCATTGTTTTTTCATTTATTTATGCTATGATAGTATAAAAGGGAGGGATTTTATGACTCAATCATTATCAATCGCATATATTAGCTTAACAGGGAACACTCATAGTTTTGTTACAAAATTAATCGAGTATTTTAAATTTCAACAATCCTCTTTACAAATCCAATTAATCAATGTTAAAGATATCATTCGGGATCATACAGAATTTTTTGAATTAGAGCATCCTACTATTGCTTTCTTACCTACTTATTTAGAAGGGGGAAATGGTGTAGATAACGGAGATACTGAAATTCTAACTAATCCTCTTGGAGATTTCCTTGCCTATCATGATAATTACAAAAAATGTTTTGGCATTGTCGGTAGTGGAAATCGAAACTTTAATAAACAATTCTGTTTAACCGCACGTCAATATTCTGAGAGATTTCACTTCCCTGTACTAGATGAATTCGAATTACGAGGAAGTCAAAGAGATGTTGAACGAATTGGGCAAATGATACTTGAAAAGTTGAATACACTATAACAAAAGAGACGATTTTACTCGTCTCTTTTGTTTAATAAACTCCTCAATCATTAACTCCTTATCCCATACTACCTTTTTTATTAATTCTTAAATTCAATTTTTTCATTTTTCTGTTATAATGACCTTAAAAGTAAGGGGAAACCTTTGACAGTTCCCCCTAAGTAAAAAGTATACTAGCGGACTAGTTTTAAAACTATTTTAGCAATTGCAGTTGCTAGAATTATTAGTTTTATTACTATTTCCGCTTTTTTGTTACAAGAATTTGTTTATTCGACATTATCTATATATTCTTTTAATTTTCTTTGCAACAAATTCTTATCTATCAATTTTAATCTATATTCAGATACCATTGTAGGTGAAAGTATCCTACTTAACGCAAATTCTACTACCTCATCATCCTTAGATGCACAAAGGATAACACCTACACTTGGATTTTCTGTTTGTTTCTTAACTTCTCTATCTAGTGCCTCTAAGTATAGGTTCATTTTACCAACATATTCCGGCTTAAACTCTCCAATTTTAAGTTCAAAAGCAACCATGCAGGATAATCCTCTATGATAGAATAACAAATCTATATAGTAGTCATGATTTCCAACCTGTATCCTGTATTCATTACCTATAAAGGAAAAATCTTTTCCTATTTCTAAGATAAAGTTCTTTAGATTCTCAAGAATTGACTTCTGAAAGTCTCTTTCGTTATCTATTTTCGGAGCATCTAGAAATTCCAACACATAACTATCCATAAACAAATGATGTGTTTCTTGCTTTGCTCTTTGTATAGCAGGTAAATTATTATCGTTTGAAAGTATATAACGTTCATAATATCCGCTATCCATCTGTCTTACCAGTTCACGATGAGTTAAATTCTCTTTAATTGCTAAGTTAATGTAAAATTCTCTTTCTTCTTTACTTTTAGATCCAGACATTATTTTCAAATGATTAGACCAGCTCAATTGTGTCAACAGTGTTGACACTTTTTTATCGTCTCTGTACAACTCATAGAATTGTTTCATTCTGTAAAGTCCTCTACGGTTAAATCCCTTTAATTCAGGATAATTAGAGGAGAAAAATTTAGCTAAATTTTCAACAAAACCAGAACCATAAGATGCCTCCTTAGTATTTTGACTAATGTATTTCCCTACTTCTTGATACATTAAGATCAGTTCTTCATTAACTTTTCTATATGCACGATCTTTTGCATTTTCTACAATCATAACAATCTCTTCAAATTGATTGTTGTTTTTCTCTGTGTTTATATTTTGCAAAAAAATATTTTCTTTATCCATAACTTTCTCCTATCGACATCTGCTATCTATAATTTATTTCCTACCCTGTATATTGTCTCTATAAAGTCTTTAAAGAAAAATTTACTTAATACTAAATTATAATTTAAATCTAGTTCTTTTGCTTTATTCCTTAGTTTTTGAGTGATACTATCTTTATTCATATACAATCACCTCAAGTATTTCCTCTATTTTCTTTGCTATTCCAAAATCTTTTGCATATTTTCTCAGTTTCCAAATATCTTTAGAATCTTTCTTAATGTACAAATTCCAAGCTTTTGAAAATATCTCTGGATCTTGATTTTTTCTATCTCTTACTAAGTCGCAAATCGTTCTCTCCATATCATATGCACACACAATATTTCCCATTTCCGTTTTAACTTCAGCTTTACCTAATTCATACCATTCTTTTTTTACTTGATGGACAATTACCGAATCCTTAATACGCCATGCATTGTAGCCTTGTTTTACTGTTACTTCGTTAACAAAAGGCAGTCTATTTGTTAATCTATGCAAATATAGTGCTGTTTGATATGAATAAATGCAAGCCTTATTTTGAAGTTGAAAGAAGTAAAGTTCATCATAATTATCAAAATTTGGATCAAAATAAACACCTCTTACTACTCTTTCAAGCTCTCCTTTTTTCACCAAATTCGTAAGATACCATGAGTCAATTTTATTATCTGATACTTCCTTTGCTGCTATTATACCGTTATTTTGTTTTATAATTTCTCTCATTTTATCTTGGTTCACCGTCAACACTTCCTTTTGTGCTTTTTTATATTTTAAATAACGCACAAAAACAAGAATTTTTACATCTTATGTTTTCATTTAAATTACTTTAGTATAGAGAACATTTTGCAGATTATTTATTTTTATATTCGTTCTTTCATATTATTTCTTCCTTTCTCTATTGTTTGAACGTATCTTCCCGTGACTTTTCACTAGAAATTACACTTCACTTATATATACGAAAAAAAGGCGGAAAAATATTTTTTATTTACAAAAATTTCTATTAGATAAAAAAGCACCTGCTGTAATATCCATTCTAGTTGTTCTTTCCCCATTGTATCTTAAAGGATATATTCTAAATTTCCTTTTCTAAGTTTTAAGATAGACGTATGTTTCTTTTTGTTGTTTTTTGATGAATGTTTAGTGGCACAATTTTTCTTGTCATTTTACTTCTTCCATTTCTACTTCTACTCGTACTATAGAGGTAGTTCACATTGGATAACAGATACTCTGTTATTGGATGCTTACTTTTTATACAAAAAATCCTGTCAGTGATTTCTCACCAACAGGATTTATCGAATCGTTATAGAACTTTTATTCTAATATTACTCTTCTTCTTTTTTCTTTGATGTAGCTACAAGACCTAGACTTGCTAAAACAGTCATTGCCGCTGAACCAAAGATTGAAACTTCGTTACCCGTACCAGTATTTGGTAATACTTTTTGACTTGAACCTTTTGATTCTTGAGATGTATTTGAAGGATTTTCTTTTACATCTTCAGTTTGAGTTACAGTAGGTTGTTCTGAATTATTAGAAGGTACTACTGTCGGTTTTGAATCTTCTTGAGTATTATTTTGTTGTTTATCCTCTTTAGAGCTTTCAACAACTTCAACTGGAACAAATACTGTTGTTTCTTTTCCATCTGCTAATCTTAACGTTACTTTAGCAAATTTTCTACCTAATATAGTTGTATCAGGTAAATCTATGCTAATAACCGTAATACTCTCAGGTAAGTTTAGTTTAGCAATGATATCAGCTTGAGTAATTGCTTTTCCAAGTTCAACTTGTACGACTCCAGTAACAGATGCTTGTAAGGCATCTTCAATAGCCAATTCTGGTCTATCAAATACTAACGCATCTTGATCAATTTGGTATAAGAATGGTCTTAAAGCTTTTTCAATACCCTCGATACTTGTTGCTTTATCGATTGCATCCTTAGCTGCTTTTGCTTCTTCTCTTGCCAATTCTTTTGCCTTAACTTTTTCTTCAGGAGTTAAGTCTGTTCTTGCATCAATTTCTTTTTCTTTATTTGCTAATGCTTCTTCTACAGCTTTCTTAGCTTCTTCTTTAGCACTTACTGGATTAATCTTCGCAATATTTTCTTTTCCATCTTCTAACACTTTATTGATATCTTCTAAAGTTGTTGCCTTATCAATTGCATTTTTCGCTGCTTCTGCTTCTTCTCTTGCCGCTTTTTTAGCTGCTTCTTTTTCTTCTTGAGTTAAATCAGTTCTTGCATCGATTGCTTTTTCTTTTTCTGCTAAGGCTTCGTCTATTGCTTTTTTAGCTTCTTCTTTAGCACTTGTTACAGTTACTTTCTTGATATCATCTTTTCCAGTTTCAGTTACTTTATCAATATCAGATAATTCTGTTGCTTTATCAATTGCATTTTTCGCTGCTTCTGCTTCTTCTTCAACTCTTTCTTTAGCCGTTGCTTTTTCAGCATCTGTTAAATCTGGATTTGCATCAATTACTTTTTCTTTTGCTGCTTTTGCTGCTTCGATTTCTGCTTTTGCTGCTTCTTTTTCTATTGCTAGTTTTCCTGATTCTTTAGCTGAGGCAACATCTTCTGTTGTTGTTGCTTTGTCAATTGCATCAATTGCTTTCTTAGCTTCTTCCGCAATTTTCGCTTTAGCTTCGGCTTTTTGTTCATCTGTTAAATCTGAATTTGCATCAATTGCATTTGTTTTTTCTGATAATGATTTTTCGATTTCTGCTTTCGCTTTATCTTTTCCTACTGGATTTACTTCTGATACAGCTTTTGTTCCTTCAGTTTGTTTCGCATCTACTGAGGCTTGATCTGTTGCTTCATTAATTGCATTCACTGCTTCTATAGCTGCTTTAGCAACTTCTGCTTTCGCTTTATCTTTTTCTTTTTCTGATAATTTATCATCACGATCAATTTCAGCAAGTTTATCTTCAGTTGCTTTTTGAATCGCATCTAATGCTTTTTCTTTGCCGACTGGATTTACTGCCTCTACTGCTGTTGTTCCTTCGGTTTGTTTTGCATCCACTGCTGCTTGATCTGTTGCTTCATTGATTGCTTTCTTAGCTTCATCCGCTGCTTTCTTAGCTTCTTCTTTAGCTGCTTCTTTTTCTGCATCTGAAAGTTTGTCATTAGCATCAATCGCTTTTTCTTTTTCTGCTAATGCTTTATCAATTGCTGCTAATGCTTTTTCTTTTCCTACTGGATTTACAGCTTCTACTGCTGTTGTTCCGGCATTTTTTGCATTATCTACTGTTTCTTGATTTTGTGCATCATTGATTGCTTTTGCTGCTTTACTTGCTTCTTCCGCTACAGAATCTTTCGCTGCTTTTTTCTCAGCATCTGAGAGTTTTTCATTAGCATCAATTGCTTTTGTTTTTTCATTTGCAGCTTTTTCTACAGCCTCTAAGGCTTTTTCTTTTCCTACTGGATTTACTGCATTTACAGTTTCTTTACCAGTTATTTTCGCACTATCTACTGTAGATTGATCTTGAGCTTCATCAATTGCTTGAATCGCATTTGTTGCTGCTTCTGCCACAGCATCTTTTGCTGCTTGTTTTTCATCATCAGAAAGTTTTTCATTAGCTTCGATTGCTTTTTCTTTTGCTGCTTTCGTTGCTTCTATTTCTGCTTTCGCTGCTTCTTTTTCAATTGCAAATTTTCCAGCATTTTTAGCTGCAGTAACATCTTCTTCAGTTGTTGCTTGATCAATTGCAGCAATTGCATTATTCGCTGCTTCTGCTACTTTTGCTTTTGCTTCTAATTTTTTCTCTGGTGTTAAATCTGCATTATCATCAATAGCATCGTTTGCATTCTTAGCTGCATCTTCAACTTCTTTCTTAGCTGCTGATTTATCGATATCTTTAAGAAGTTTTGCTGCTTCAGCTAGTTTAGATTTCAACTTATT
>CAURER010000020.1:0-31649 GCA_963523795.1 uncultured Granulicatella sp. | reverse complement strand
CAGGTTTATTTCCACCAAATAATACTAAATCAGTCGTTAAATCCTTCATATCATCAGGATTTGTACCACGAATTGCTAACATTTGAACCGTATTATCTTTTAGATAAGCTAAATCACTTTTTGTTTCAAATAAAAATGCATCCATTCCACTTGTTGTGTGAAAAGATTTTTTTAATTTCCAAAATGGTGCTAATTCATTGTGCATCATTTTGTATTCTTGTTCTTTAAGAAATAGACTAGGAAAAGGATTTTTGTGATCTAACACCTTATTAATGTACTGTTCGTCATAGTAAGCAAGATTCATAAAGAAAATGGCATCTCTATCAGTCATATACCATTGTTTTTTGTGATCGTCTTCGTTATCTCGTAAGCCATCTCCATCACTGTCTTCTAAAAGTGGATGACTATGGTATCCTACATATTCTTTATTATTTTTACGATAAATATAAATTTCATCTTTGTTTTTAATACCATCATGATCATCATCCCCTTCAGGATTTAAAGGCTTTTCTCCGTAAAGGGATTGATCGATTAAATGATTTTCAGAGTGAAGTTCTCCTTTAGAAATTTTTATGGCATCTGCTTGTGTTAAATTTCTTACAGCTTGATGCTCTTTTGCTGTTTCTTTGACTTCTACTTTTTCCATGGGTTGGTTTTGTTTGATAGAAGAAGTGTCATTTGGTAATTTTCCTGTTAGTGTTAAAATGTCAGGAGCAGTAGGTTTATTTTTTTCAATTTTTTGTGTTTGTTTTGTTTCTGTTGTTGACTGAATTGGATTGTTTTGACTGATTTCTTTTGAATGAACTGTTGAAATAGTCGAAGTATTTGCATTAGAATTTACTCTTTGAGAGAGTGTGTTTGTATTTGCACTAGCTATTGAAGCATTCATAAAAATAGACCCAATAGCAATAGAAGCTACTCCGATACTTAATTTTCGAATGCTAAATTGTAAAATAGATTTTTTAAAATTCATTCTTTATTTCCTTTCATGATAGTAATTCTAGTATACAGGAAAGTTAGAATAGAAACAAATGTTTGGAAATATAATTTAATAATGAAAAGATTGAAGTCCAATTTTCATATTTGAGGAAGAATCAAAGTGGAGTCAAGCTATATATTTTAATGCTTATATGATACAATGAACTGTGACTAAAGAGTGAAATGAGGGATAAAATGGAAATCAAAATTATTGAAACAAGTGATATGCATGGATATGTATTACCTACAAACTATGCTGAAAGAAATTTAGATTTAGGATTTAGTACAGCTAAAGCTGCAACCATTATTAAAAAAATCAAAAAAGAAGCAAAAGGACCAGTTATTCAAATTGAAAATGGTGACTTTATTCAAGGTTCTCCATTAAGTTATTATGTTCGTAAACAAGGTCATCATATTGCCCATGACTTAACAAAAGTTTTAAACTATTTAGAATATGATTTAGGAATTTTAGGAAACCATGAATTCAACTATGGATTAGACTATTTACGTGAAGCCATTGAATCCTACAATCATCCAATTATTTGTGCGAATATTCTTTCTAAAACTGGTGAACAAGTATTTGGAGAACCGTATCGTATTATTGAAAAAGAAGGCGTTAAAATCGCAGTCTTAGGATTAACAACTCCATATATTCCAAAATGGGAACAACCTGCAACCGTTAAAGATTTAACCTTTATTAGTGCTTTAGAAACTGCACAAAAATATGTACCTGAAATGCGTGAAAAAGCGGATATCGTAGTGGTAACCTATCATGGTGGATTTGAATCAGATTTAGAAACGGGTGAACCTACAGAATTATTAACAGGAGAAAATGAAGGGTATGCGATTGCGACTAAAGTACCTGGAATTGATGCGCTTGTAACAGGACACCAACACCGTGTTATTGCAACAAAAATAAATGGTGTACCAGTTATTCAACCTGGTTACCGTGGAGCTTATGTAGGTGAGATTAGCTTACAAGTTGAAAAAGAAGGCGACCGTTATGTAGTGGTTAATAGCCAAGCGAAATTACATGAAACAGCGGGAGTTAAAGCAGATCCTAAAGTGTTAGAAATGTTTGAAGAATTACAAGCAGATGTTGAAGATTGGTTAGACACACCAGTAGGAACTGTTGTTGGTGATATGACGATTACAGATCCTCAACAAGCAAGATTAGTCGAACACCCTTATATTGAATTTATTAATAAAGTTCAAATGGAAGCAACTGGTGCAGATATTTCGGGAACAGCTTTATTCAATAATGAAGGACGAGGATTTGGTTCTAAAATTGCGATGCGTGACGTCATTACAAACTACATCTATCCAAATACTTTAGCAGTGTTAAAAATTTCTGGAGAAGATTTACGTTTAGCATTAGAAAGAGTAGCGACTTACTTTATTGTAAAAGATGGACAAGTTCAATTTAATCCAAAATATATTGAGCCAAAACCACAATATTATAACTATGATATGTATGAAGGGATTGAATATACGCTTGATTTTACAAAACCATTTGGTGAACGAGTGACAAGATTAGATTATCATGGATCTCCTGTTAAAGATACGGATGAATTAGAAGTTGTAACAAACCAATATCGTGCAGTAGGTGGCGGAAATTACGCTATGTTTAAACCAGAAAAAATTGTACGTGAAGTTCAAATTGATATGACGGAATTAATTGCCGATTACATGAAAAAACATCCTGTATTAGAAGCGACAACGAACCAAAACTTTAAGACAATTATAAAATAATTTTTTAATAAGCAGGGAAAACACTTTTCTTTGTAGCCGAGCTACTAAAGGAAGGTGTTTTTTTCTTATTTATTCCGTGATACAATCAAGATGTATAGGAATGATTAGAAATTGAGGTGAAATGGATGCATACGGTGATGATTGTGGAAGATGAACCAATTATTCGTGACGCTGTAGCTCAGGAATTAAGTAAATGGAATTATCAAGTAGCATGTGTAACAGATTTTAATAAAGTAATGGATGACTTTGTAAAAGTGAATCCTCAGTTAGTAATATTAGATATTACTCTTCCATTTTTTAATGGTTATTATTGGTGCCAAGAAATTCGTAAAATCTCGAATGTGCCGATTTTATTTTTATCTTCTCACCAACAACCCATGGATATTGTCATGTCGATTAATATGGGAGCAGATGATTATATTACGAAGCCGTTTGAAATGCCGATTTTGGTGGCAAAAATCCAGGGACTTTTCCGTCGTGCATATGAATTTGTTGGAACTCAAGATTGGATTGAATATAAGGGTGCGACTTTACATTTGAAAACAACTCAATTTACTTATAAACAACAAGTAATCGATTTGACGAAAAATGAATTTCAAATTTTACGTGTGCTATTTGAAAGAGTCGGCAGTTTCGTAAGCAGAGATGAATTGATGAAGGAATTATGGAATAGTGATTTCTTTATTGATGATAATACGTTAACCGTTAATGTTGCCCGTCTTCGTAAAAAATTAGAAGAATGCGGTCTAGTGAATTTTATTACGACTAAAAAAGGAATTGGTTATGGGTTGGTGGATTCCAATGAGTAAAGAAAAGAGACAGTTTATTCAACAGTGGCTATTTACTCATAAAAAATTTCTATGGTATATCGCTTTTATTCTATGCTTATGGCTAATCTTTGGGTTTGCTTTTAATGCACTGGAATGGATGTTGTATTTAATAGTACTAGTGGTAATTTTTTCAGGCATATTTTTAACTTCATGGTGTGCAAAGGATTTTCTGCAGTATAAAAAAATAAAGGAAAATCCAAATTGGAAAGAATTGCTTCAAAGTGAAAAAGTGTGGACGACGTCTGAACAATTTTTATTAGAGACTTTAGAGGAGTATGCTACTCAACTAGCACAAGCTGAATTTCAACAAAGAGAAGCTTATAAAGAGCAATTAGATTACTATACGATGTGGATTCATCAAATTAAGACAAGTATTGCTTCAAGTCAATTATTAATTCAAGCTTTACCAACTCTTCCGGAAAAGAGTCCATTGGAACAAGAGTTAATTAAAATTACGACGTATACTGATTTTGTCCTGCATTACGTGAGAATGGAGACTTTTCATCAAGATTTAGTGTTAAGAGAACATTCTTTGGACAGTATGATTCGTCAAATTTTGAAGAAGTTTGCAACGTTCTTTATTTATAAAAATCTTCGCTTGTCCTATGATGCTATTGAAAAAGTGATAGTGACAGATGCGAAATGGTTTAGTGTGATTTTAGAACAAATTTTATTAAATTCCATTAAGTATACGGACAAAGGTGGGCAAATTTCGATTTATTTAGACGGACCTTATTTATGTATTCAAGATACAGGAATCGGAATTGCAGAATCTGACCAGCAACGAATTTTTGAACGAGGATTTAGTGGATTTAATGGAAGAATGAATTACCATTCTTCAGGATTAGGTCTATACTTATCCAATGAAATTGCGAAAAATTTAGGTTTAGAATTATCCGTAGAATCAGTTGTTGGAGAAGGAACAACTTTAAAAATTTTATTACAGCAAGATAAGTTAGATACAAGGGCTTAAAAGGAGAGAAAATCGCTTAAAATTTCCCATGGAACGCCCGGATATGTTATGATAGAGAGAACGAAATAGGAGAGGTGAATGACACATGGTAGATCAATTAGAATTAGTGGTCATTACAGGAATGAGTGGCGCTGGAAAAACAGTCGCAATGCAAAGCTTCGAGGATATGGGCTATTTTTGCGTTGACAATATGCCACCAAGTTTATTACCAAAATTTTGGGAATTAGTAAAAGAATCTGGAAAAATTACAAAAATCGCATTAGTCATCGACTTACGTTCAAGAGCGTTCTTCGATGAAATTATGACATCGATTAGTGGATTAGATAATACTTCATTTATTACTACGAAAATTTTATTTTTAGAAGCAAGTGATGATGCATTAGTTTCTCGTTATAAAGAAACTCGTCGTACTCACCCGTTAGCAGGGGACGGACGTGTATTTGACGGGATTGTAGCAGAACGTCGATTATTACAAGATATTAAAGTTCGTGCGCAAAAAGTCATTGATACAACAACTCTTTCTCCAAGAAAATTACGTGAGGAAATTATGCATACTTTCTCAAATGGAGATAGTGATATTTTTACAATTCAAGTGGTATCATTTGGATTTAAATATGGGATTCCAATTGATGCGGATATCGTAATGGATGTTCGTTTCTTACCAAATCCACATTACATTGACGAATTACGTCCATTAACAGGACAAGACCATGCTGTTTATGATTATGTGATGAGTCAACCTGAAACGAAAACTTTCTATCATAAATTTATGGAATTACTAGACTTTGTTATTCCTGGTTATAAAAAAGAAGGAAAATCAAGTGTCACAATTGCGATTGGATGTACGGGTGGACAACACCGTTCCGTTGCATTAACAGAACGTACAGGAAGAGAATTAATGTCTGATTCATATCATGTAACGATTTCTCACCGAGATAAAGATAAACGTAAAGAAGGGAATGGTCGTTCGTGATTTTTGAAGTAGAGCCTCAAGAAAAGAAGCGAAAGAAAGGTCCTAAAATTACCGTCATTGGTGGAGGAACAGGATTACCTGTCTTATTAAGAAATTTAAGAAAGCAAGATGCTGAAGTAACTGCGATTGTAACGGTTGCCGATGATGGAGGAAGTTCTGGAGTTATTCGTGACTATATTAACGTTGTACCTCCAGGAGATATTCGAAACTGCTTATGTGCATTATCTCCAATGAATTCCTTACAAAAAGATATTTTCCAATATCGTTTTAAATCAGATGATCAATTTTTTGCAGGGCATGCGATTGGAAATTTAATTATTGCTGCTTTAACAGAAATGCATGGAAATAATATTTTTGATGCGATTCGTTTGCTATCTAGAATGATGAGTATTGAAGGTCATGTTTATCCTGCTGCAGAAGAACCATTATTATTAAGAGCAGAATTTGAAGATGGAACGATTGTAGATGGAGAGTCTCAATTAGCGAAACATCGTAAAAAGATTAAGCATGTCAGTGTTCATACTTATGATGAAAATCGTAAACCAATCGCTTCTCGAGATGTTGTGGAAGCAATTATGGAAGCGGATATGGTTGTAATTGGACCGGGAAGTTTATATACAAGTATTTTGCCAAACTTAATGATTGAAGATATTGGACGAGCTGTTTGCGAAACACAAGCAGAAGTTGTGTATATTTGTAATATTATGACACAATTAGGAGAAACAGAACATTTTACAGATAGTGATCATGTTCGTGTATTGCATGAACATTTAGGGGAACATTTTATTGATACAGTATTAGTCAATACGGAGTCTGTTCCAGATGAATATTTGAATCAACAAAAGCATGAAGAATATTTGTATCAAGTAAAATATGATTTCCAAGGATTACGTGACCAAGGATGCCGAGTGATTTCGACAGATTTTCTTAAATTAAGAGAAAATGGTGTCTATCATGATGGACAAAAAGTCATTGATGAATTATTTACTTTATTACGAAGTGTAAAACATGATTAATGAAAAAGAAGTGGGGAAGAGCAATTGTTCTTTCCCACTCCTATTGTATAGGGAAAGGGGGCTATTATGTCATTTGCATCTGAAACGAAAAAAGAATTAACGCAATTAGAAGTTCATATTGAGCATGCAAAAGCGGAATTGGCGGCACTGATTCGTATGAATGGTTCTCTGAGTTTATTTAATCGCCAGTTTGTATTAAATATCCAAACAGAAAATGCTGCAATTGCGAGACGTATTTTCGTATTATTAAAACAACATTATCAAATTGAAAGTGAATTACTAGTTCGTCGTAAAATGAAATTGAAGAAAAATAATGTGTATATTGTACGTCTAAAACAGGGAACTAAAGAAATTTTAAGTGATTTAGGGATTATGGAAAACTTGGAATTAATTACACATATTCCACTAGAGATTCGTGATAATGAAGAGAAAATGCGTTCTTATTTAAGAGGTGCATTCTTAGCTGGAGGTTCCGTTAATAATCCTGAAACGAGTCGTTATCATTTAGAAATTTATTCTAACTATGAAGAACATAATGAAGACATTTGTGACATGATGAATGCTTTTGGGCTCAATGCCAGAATGATTGAGAGAAGAAATGGATTTATTACTTATTTAAAAGAAGCAGAAAAAATTGCGGATTTTCTTGCACTTATTGGTGCAGCAAATGCGATGATGAAATTTGAGGACATTCGTATTGTACGAGATATGAGAAACTCGGTGAATCGTTTAGTGAACTGCGAAAATGCTAATATTAATAAAGTCGTTACAGCAGCTTCTCGTCAAATGGAAGATATTTTATTTATTGAGGAGAAAGTTGGGTTAGAGGTTTTACCTGTAAAATTATTTGAATTAGCTCAAGTGAGAAAAGAAAATCCGGATATTAGTTTGAAGGACTTAGGGGAAATTATTCCTTCTGGTTCGATTTCGAAATCGGGGGTAAACCACCGCTTGAGAAAAATATCTGAATTTGCTGAAAATTTAAGAAAAAATATTTCGTAAAAAAATATTTTTTGAGATTTTTTTCGTACTTATAGAGTGAAGAACAATTTGTTCTTTAATCATTCAATGGAGGTACGGAAAAATGAATCATGTTTCATTAATTGGTCGTCTAATTAAGGACGTCGCTGTTCATCAATCTGAGAAGGGAAATTCTGTTTGTCGAAATACTTTGGCAGTGCAGAGTATTTATAGGCAGAATGATGGGGATAAGCAGACGGATTTTATTCAAGTGATTGCTTTTGGGAAGATGGCGGATCGGATTCAGCGTTTTGTGAAGAAGGGCGATCGTTTAGGGATTGAGGGTCGTATTCATTCTAGACATTATAAGAATCGTGATCAGCAGGATGTTTATGTGACAGAGGTGATTATTGAGGAATGTTATTTCTTAGAGCCTAAGTCGCAAGAAAATGAACCAGAAGAAAATGACGAGTTTGCTTCGATTTTCACGGTAGATGGGGAATAAGATAAAAGACTTCCAAGAATTGTAGTATTAGGACGCCAGCAGACCTGCGGTCTCATGGCTAAAATTTGAGCCTGGGTCTCAAATTTTCCTGCGCTAGAAGCCAGATTGGCTTCTAGTGCTCATACTACAAAGGGAAGTCTTTTTTCTGTTCTATGGAATGACATGGATGCGTAAAAAAAGAAGACGTCACTTTTCTATATTAAAAAATATTTTTTCCACCTTTTTTCACCTTAAAATAATCACTAAATTTAACTTCAAAATCAAAAACTATACTCTCTAATTTTTTATGAGAAACGACAATAATAGTCTTATCAGAAAAGTTTTTTATAAAAACTTTCCAAATTTTACTGAATGTAACGGGATCTATTGCACTAAAGGACTCGTCAAAAATTAATATGTCAAATTCTACAGCCCTGATTAACAGTCTTGCAAATTCAATTAGTTGTCTTTCACCACCAGAAAGAGTATTAAAATTTACCTCTTCATATAAACGATTACAAATTGTTTTAGGGAAATGATGGAGATTCAATAATTCTATTATTTTTTGATCTGAAATATTCTGATTTAATCGTATATTGTTTATAATTGTATCGGAAAAAATAATTGGGCTTGTTTGGCTGTACCAAATTTTATTAAAATACTCTTCCTGCCATCTTACGAAGTTAGATAGAAACGAACTTTTTCCAATTCCTACTGCACCAGTGAATAGATATATTTTCCCTTTTTTTAATATTATATTTTTATCCAGCTTAGAATTACCATAAGAACCACTCATTATTTCAAAATAATCTTTTTTCCGTAAAAGTGATGGTTTATGCTTGTGTTTTATCTCTTTTTCATTTACTAGTTCTTCGAGTGTATCGACTTTGATATTAATACTACTAAATTTTATAGACAGTTGAATCAAGAGTGTCATTGCTGGTATCATCCAGATACTTATTTGATAAATAGAAACTATACTACCAATGCTTCCTCTGCCAATAAGGTACGATCCCAAACAAAAAATAGTTACAACCATAGAACTGTTGACAAATTTAATAATTGAGGTTATAAAATGCTCCAATATATTGCTTTTCCTAGATAAAGCAATTATCTCATCATTAACTTTATTTATTTCATGTATCAATTTATAATTTAATTTTTCATTATAAAACGATTTTATACCTAAATCATCCAGATTCTGGGAAAGTGATTGTAAATGAATCATTTTATTTATTCTCATATCTTCAACTACTATCATTTTTTTGTAAAATATACTAAATAAAAAAAACACGCTAAGAAATATTATAACTATAACTAAAAAAATTATGATATTCTCTATCAATATATAAATCATTCCTAATCCAATAGTAGCAAGACACCACAATAAGCTACCAATATCTCGATAAAAAAAATAACTAATTTCATTTACACCTTTCGAAATATAATATAAATATGCACTGTCATTTTTTGGCGTAGTCAATGATTTGTTTACAAGTCTATCTATAAGACTTAAACTATTATTCAATATAAAACTTGAAATTTTCAGGTCTAAAGATATTAAATAATTGGTAAAAAAAGGAATAATAGCAACCATTCCCCCTAAGAAAAATAATGAAAACACATCAAACTTAGGAATGCTATAATTTATTGCATATTTTATAAGTATTGCTGGAAATAATAACACTATTGATCTTAGTAAGACAATCAATGAAATGAATAATAGCTTAAATATATTACTTTTCAATAAAATCTTCGATATTTCTTTCATACTAAACCTCTATGATGTCTGTAATTATTCTTGATGGAACTATCCCTTTTTCTAAATGAGTAACCTCAAAAATGCATCTATCAGAAAAATACTCAAGAAAAAATTCTTCAATGAGCCTTCTGACATTTTCGTCAACATTAGCACCTAACTCATCAATTATTATAACTTTCGCCTCAAAATTGGTTTGACGAATAAGATTGATAATTGCTTTCTGTCCCGTTGATAAATCGCTTTCTTCGCTTAAATTTGTACTTAATTCTGGAATAATACTTAATAACTTAGAAAATTTAGATAGATCGTCTCTCATTAAATTTGCCTCAACAGTACCTTTTATAAATGTAAAGTCTTGCGGAACAAACATTTTATATTCTTGTTTTAAATATAAATCATTAAAATATAATTCTTTACAAAGTGTTGATTTTCCCACACCATTTTTACCCTTTATAAGAAAGTATCCATTTACATTATTGTTTAATAGATTAATTATCTGATAAATTTTTGCTGTTTTTTCTTGGTTGACTTCCTCTTTTAGTCGCTGTATCAAATTATATACTTTAGAATATGACATTAAAATTTCTTGAATAGATGAAATAAAAGCCATAGTATATTTAAAAGGAGAACTAAAATAACTTAAATAAGTTATGACTGATACTAATTCACCAATTGAAATTTCTCCAGAGATAACTTTCATACCTCCTAAAATTATAATAAGTCCTGGTCCAATAGAATCAATGGTTCTAGGTAATAACTTAGTTTGATTAGCAGATAAATTAATTTTAACAGTTAATTCATTGATTTTATCTGATAGAGAATAAACTTGTTTTTGTATATAACTTCCAGAATAAAGAAAATATAATTTCTCTTTATTGGTTAAATATTCTTGTGTAAAAATTTTTAGAATTTTCTTTTTTTCTCTCTGTTTAATGTGTAACATTTTTTGTTTCTTTACGAGTTTGGTAAATGGTAAGAAATATATTGAATACAATATGGATAAGATTAAAAATAATATTGGAGAAATTAAGTAAATATTTATCGCTGCAATTACAAATCCAATGACAGTGACTAATATTTCTACAAATGACTCAATTGTGAAGTTTTCAATATTTTGTAAATCATCATTAATAATTTGCGTAAACTCACCTTTTTGTATGTTATCAATTTTCTTATAGTTTTTGTAATTCCAAAAAGAATATAAATAAGTTCTTAAAGCACCTACAGCAGATACAGTAAGTAATTTTATTCCAATTAAACCTATTCTACTACAAATAAAAGCCATTAAAATTAGCAATACAATACCACTAAATGTACTATACACTGATAAACCAGACTGAATTGAATCAATTCCGCGTCCAATTTCCTTAGGAACTATCCCTTCTAAAATAGAGCCAATTATTAAAAGAACAAAGGCTAGTATAAAACTCCCAATTTTTCTCACACTAAACATTCTAATTTCTCCATGAAATAAATTTTTTTTTATGATTCTAGTAATTTTGATAAGTCATCATTGAATCTAGTTAAAGTATTTTTTCTGTAGTGACCTGTGGTATCTCTTGACTCAAATTTTCCTGCGCTAATACTACAATTTCTCATTAATCACTCGTTCGATAGCTTTAATAACACCATTATTTTCGTTTGTGTCTGTTACCATTTTACTTAAACCTTTTACTTCTTCAGTGGCATTTCCCATTGCGATTGGTAATCCTGCGTATTGAAGCATTTCGATATCATTAGCGGCATCTCCGATAGCGGCAATTTCGTTTTGGTTGATGTTGAGTCTTTGTGCTAATTTTTCTAGTCCGTAGGCTTTATTGACGCCTTTTTTTAGTACTTCAATTAAATATTTTTGGCTACGAACAACGTAGAATTCTTCTCTCCAAGCATCTGGAATGACTGTTTCGAATTCGTTTAATTGTTCTTCGTCTGCAAGTAGTAAAATTTTATAAAAATCTGTTGTGAGAGATGCTTCTATCGTAATACGTTTGATTTGTCCATTGACAAGTTTTACATCAGATTCCATCCATTCTGTCGTTTCTTGATCAAAGGAGTAGTAATAATCAACGCCTCCTCCTAGCACGCTAATGTCATGGTCTTTTCCAAGTTGAATCCATTTTTGAATAGCAGATGAATCTACAAAGGCATCCATGAGGCGATTCCCTGTTTGGCTTTCGTAAATATTAGCACCATTTTGACTAATAATATAATGGTTTTCTTCGAGATAGCCTAAGTCTTTTAAGTAAGGGCGAATACCTGTTTCAGGTCTGCCTGTACATAGGGCCAATAATGTGTCAGTATCTTTTTGATGAAATTCCTTGAAATATTGTTTTGTTTCTTCCAGTAATTGTTTTTTAGTATTTAGTAGTGTTCCATCCATGTCGATGGCAATTAGTTTAATCATTTGAGTTCTCCTTTAATATTCTATGAGTTTATTATAACATAAAGAAGAGTTTTATATTCATCAATCTTCCGAAAGCCAATCAAAAATAACATCATTTGTATCAAAGGCAGCACCGTTTTGGCAATGAAGATCACTGTAGTCCTGATTTTTGTCGAAAATTTTTATCTTTTTATTTTGAACGTCTAGTTGTTCAAAATATTGTGTTGCTAATTCAGAAGGATAATAGTTATCATTTTTTGCAACGCAAAGAAGAACTGGATTTTTGACTGGAAGTTCTGAAAAATCTCTACAGCGAGTAATGAGTTGGTTGAGTGAATTGCAGCCGAAAACCCATTTTGCATGTTCAATTTGCCAATTTAAAAAAGGTATATGAGCAATATATCCTTCTATCATTTTTTCTAAGAAAGGTGGAAATTGACTTTTTAAATATGGATGAAGGATTTTCGGGATATTTGTTTTAAAAGAATCCAACATATTTGGAAAATAATTATATAAAACAACTTTATCGAATAAATGCTCATTTAACGCGGAAACTCTTGCGATTAATAATCCACCTAAGGATAGTCCAATTCCAATTTTTGGTAAGACAATTTCTTCTTGGTAAGACTGAAGGATAGCTTTTACAACTAAATCCCAACGTGGGGTAAAGTTTTTCTGATACGTTCGAATCGCCCGAGATTGTCCAGGTCCTTCAAATAAAATGACATGATACCCTTCCTCTAAGGATGCTTTTACATTTGTAAAATAAAGTTCTTCTAATAATGCATCGAATCCACCACAAATGAATAAGGTTCCTTTAGGTGTTTGATTCGTTTTAAAAAATAATGTTCGTAAGGAATAATCTTCAAACGGTACTTCCTTTAGTTCATAAGGAATCGATAATAAATCAAGTCCTTTATAAAAATAATCGACGGAAAGTTTATAGCAATCTAGTTTTCTATCATCTTTAGGAGATAAGAAAAATTCAGCTGCTTGAAAATATCGACTAGCTCTTAAATAGGCTTTCCCTGTAGAAATAGAGCTGTTAAAGTTTTTGGCTGTTAATGAACTCCCGAGTTTATACCATTCGGCATACCAGGATTCATAATTTTTTTCTTTAATTTTTTCTGTAGTAGATTGAACTTCTGCAAAATCACTTCCGCCATAGGGGCAATACCACATTAATCGTCTTGTTTCAAATTCGAATTCAAAAGTTTTAAAAAACATCGAAACACTCCTTTATAGCAATCATATCTAGTTATGGGTATAATAATAATCAGATTAAGCTTGTTAGAAAAGAAGTTACTTTGAGGTGCCTATGGAAAAAGACAGATGTTTACGAGAGTTAGCGTTACCGTTACTTGGGAAATGGAGCATATTTATTGTATTAACATTAGCTGAAGAGGAAATGTATTTTGCACAATTAGAGCGTGAAATTGGAATAGTTTCGAGAAAAATGTTATCGCAAACGTTAAATGACTTGATAGAAATTCATATTGTTTACAAAAAAGGAGAATCCTCTACAGGGCAAAAGACGTATTATGGATTAACTTCTTTAGGGAAGAGCTTATTGCCACATATTTACGGACTCAAAAATTGGATGATGGAGAATGAGGAATTTTTACGTAAAAAATAAAAGCACAAAATCACTGGAAAGCGCCATCGATTTTGTGCTTTTTAGTAGTTTAATTGATTATTCGTTTTCTAAACGTTCAAATGCGTCGTGAATAACTTGTTTTAAGGCAGAGGCTGATAAGTCCATTTTTTCTTGTTCAGAGTCTGCTAGTGGGATTTCGATAATTTGACGAATACCTTCACGTCCAATAACGGCAGGAGCTCCAATGTAAACATCTTCTTGGTTATATTGTCCTTCAAGATAAACAGATAATGGGAAGATAGCTCTTTCGTTATTTAAAATTGCTTTTGTAATTCTGGCTAAAGTAGCCCCGATACCATAATAAGTAGCCCCTTTTTTCGCAATAATTTCGTAAGCAGCATCTCTTACTTGGAAGAATACTTCGACTAATTTTTCTTCATCAGTATCTGGATTTTGACGAACCCATTCATAAATTTGTAAACCACCAACATTGGCATGTGACCAAACTGGGAATTCAGTGTCCCCATGTTCTCCAAGAATATATCCGTGAACATTACGCGCATCGATACCGATTAATTCAGCAATTACTTGACGGAAACGAGCACTATCCAAGGCTGTACCTGAACCAATAACACGATTTTTTGGTAATCCAGAGAATTTCCAAGTAGCGTACGTTAAAATATCTACCGGATTTGCAGCAACTAAGAAGATTCCATCGAATCCGCTTGCCATGATAGGATCAATAATGCCTTTTAAGATTTTTAAGTTTTTGTGTACTAAGTCTAGGCGAGTTTCTCCTGGCTTTTGTGGAGCGCCTGCTGTGATACAAATAACATCTGCATCATGGCAGTCTTCGTAACTTGCTGCATAGATCTTTTTAGGGGAGTTGAATGCTAGAGCGTGTGATAAGTCTAAAGCATCTCCTTCCGTTTTCTCTTTTGCAAGATCGATAATTCCAAGTTCTTCAGCAATTCCCTGAAGTACAAGTGCGTATGCATAACTAGAACCTACAGCACCATCTCCGACTAAAATCACTTTGTTACTAGCTTTAATTGTTTTTTCCATTGTATGACCTCCTTATTCCTTCGTGGAATAACTATCCATAGTATAGCACGATTTGATTTGTGATACTTCATCTAAAGTTTTGAAAAAAATGAACTTTTTTCAAATGTTGATGTTTTCGCTTTCATATCCTTTCATTTGCTGTCAAACGCTAATTTTCATACTTTCAAAAAAGTAGAAAATATAAAAAACTATATGTGAAGAGCTTATTACAGCTCTATCTGTTGATTAATTTTTCGATTTTTGAACAGTTTGTGATATACTAGGAAGGACTCAAAAGAGAAATGGGTGTGAACGTATGAAATTAATGATTGGATTAGGAAATCCAGGTGCGAAATATAAAGGAACTCGTCATAATATTGGATTTATTACCGTTGACGAATTTGCCTATCAAGAAAATTTAGAATTTAATCAAGCATTATTTGATGCAACTTTTACTCAAACGCATATTAATGGAGAAAAAGTAATATTAATGAAGCCATTGACGTATATGAATTTATCTGGTCAAGCGGTTCGCCCATTAATGAATTATTTTAAAATTGGAATTGAAGATATTGTGGTACTGTATGATGATATGGATCTTCCAGTCGGGAAAATTCGTTTGCGTCAAAAAGGCAGTGCGGGAGGACATAATGGGATTAAGAGTATCATTAGTTGTTTAGGAAGTGACCAATTTAATCGTATTAAAATTGGGGTAGGACGACCTGCTCCAGGTCGAAGTGTAGTTAATCATGTATTAGCTAATTTTGAAAAGGAAGAACAAGAAGAAATTTTAGCATCTGTGGATAAAAGTATAAAAGCATTAAGAGATTGGATAAAAGGCGATAACTTTATTCAAACCATGAATCGTTATAATTAAATAAATTTGAGAAAAGGCTGGAGCGAAAGTTTCAACCTTTTTAGTGCCTATATCAAAAGAAAGGAAAAGATATGTTACCGTTAGGAATTAGTAAAAAACAAATCCATAGTTTTAAAGAATGGATAGAAAACCTTCCGATGATGCAAAGTCAGTTAGTTTTAGGTTTAACTGGAGCAGCAAAGCATTTAGCTGTGGCGAATGCCTATGATAATTGGAAGGGGCCATTAGTCGTTGTAACTCCTACGATGTTACAAGCGACTCAATTATATGAAGAATTAGGACAGTGGTATGAGGATGAAGTATATTTATTTACAGTTGAGGAATCTTTAGCGGCAGAATATTCCATTCATTCTCCTGAAGTCGTAAGTAGTCGAATTCGAGCTTTGCAATTTTTAGCAAGTGGAGAAAAAGGAATTGTAGTTGTTCCATTATCGGGAATTCAAAAACCATTAGTACCGTTACAAGTTTGGAAGAATAGTACTATTGAATTAGTCGTTGGAGAAACTCAGTTAGAGGTAGAAGATTTAGTAACGAAACTAGGACGAATGGGTTATCGTAGAGAAGCCATGGTAGCTACGCCAGGAGAATTTTCCGTTCGTGGAGGAATTGTTGATATTTATCCATTAGATCAAGAACATCCTATTCGTTTGGATTTTTTTGATGATGAATTAGATTCATTACGTTATTTCGATGCAGAAACACAACGATCACTTGAAATAGTGAAAAGTATTATGCTTTTACCTGCAACAGATATTCCATTTGAATATGAGGTGGTATTTGAGGCAAAATCGAAAATGCAAAAAGCTTATGAAAAAGATATAAAGAGTAGTGAATCAGAAGAGCGTACTCAATTATTAACGAATCAAATGAATCACTTATTAGCACAATTAGAAGAAGGCGAGATTCCTCCTAAAATTTCTTATTGGCTTGAATTATTTTATAAAGAAAAAACATCTATTTTAGATTATGTGTCTAAAAAAGGATATTTAGTAATTGATGATTATGCTCGTATTCAAGAAAAACAACGTTCACTTCATGAAGAAGCAGGATTATGGAAAATTCATCAATTAGAATTAGGGATGATTGCTAGTTCGATTGATATGATTTTGGAAGGAAAGAAAGTTTTAAAAGATTCGACGTTACCAAGAACTTATTTTTCATTATTCCAAAAAGGATTAGGGCGATTAACGTTTGAAGCCATTCATCATATTCAAGAACGTTCGATGACACAGTTCTTCTCGCAAATGCCAATGGTAAAAGTAGAAGCAGATCGTTGGGCAAAACAAAAAGCTACAGTAATCGTAGTGGTGAATCATTTAACGAGAGCTTCAAAAGTGGAACAAACTTTCCATGATTTTGCTATTCCAGCAATTATTACAAAAGAAGTACAAGAAGGAATTCTTCAAATTATGGTTGGTTCCTTCAGCCATGGATTTGAACTACCACAAGATAAGTTTGTAGTCGTTACAGAAAAGGAACTATTTAATAAATTAACGAAGCGTGCTCCAAGAACTCAAAAAATTTCCAATGCGGAAAGATTGAAGAGTTATACAGAATTAGCGGTTGGAGATTATGTTGTCCATGTCAATCATGGGGTTGGTGTGTATCAAGGGATGGAAACGCTAGAAATTAATGGTGTTCACCAAGATTATATGTCGATTCATTATCAAGATGGAGGGCATTTATTTGTCCCTGTTCATCAAATTAAATTAGTTCAAAAATATGTATCATCCGATGCAAAAGTTCCTAAATTAAATAAATTAGGAAGTAGTGAATGGGCAAAAACGAAGCGCAAAGTTGAAACTAAAATAGAAGATATTGCGGATGAATTAATTGAATTATATGCAAAGCGTGATGCAGAAAAAGGATATGCCTTCAGTAAAGATACCGTTGAGCAAAAAGAATTCGAAGATGCCTTCCCTTATTCAGAAACTCAAGACCAATTAAGAAGTATTGAGGAAATAAAAGCGGATATGCAAAAAGATAAACCAATGGATCGCTTACTTGTCGGAGATGTTGGTTATGGGAAAACAGAAGTTGCCATGCGCGCAGTTTTCAAAGCTTTAATGGATGGGAAGCAAGCGGCAGTATTAGTGCCAACAACGATTTTAGCGGAACAACATTATGAAAACTTTGTTCAAAGATTTGCTGATTATCCGTTTACGATTGGATTGTTAAGTCGCTTTAGATCGAAAAAAGAACAGCAAGAAACCATCGATGGTTTAAAAAAAGGACAAGTGGATGTCGTGATTGGAACGCATCGTGTTTTATCAAAAGATGTAGATTTCTTAGATTTGGGATTATTAGTCGTCGATGAAGAACAACGATTTGGTGTAAAGCATAAAGAACGATTGAAACAATTGAAATCTCAAGTCGATGTTTTAACATTAACAGCAACGCCAATTCCTAGAACCTTGCATATGTCGATGCTTGGTGTACGTGATTTATCCGTTATTGAAACACCACCTTCAAACCGTTATCCTGTGCAAACTTTTGTAATAGAACAACAAGGAATTACCATTAAAGATGGTATTGAACGTGAATTAGCTCGTGGAGGACAAGTTTTTTACTTATATAATCGTGTGGAAACAATCGAGAAGAAAGCAGATGAATTACGTCAATTAGTTCCTGAAGCAAGAGTTGGAGTCATTCATGGACAAATGAGTGAAACGACGTTAGAAAATATTTTATATCAATTTATTGAAGGCGAATATGATGTTTTAGTCACAACGACGATTATCGAAACAGGGGTAGATATTCCAAATGTAAATACTCTGTTTATTGAAAATGCGGATCATATGGGATTGTCACAGTTATATCAATTACGAGGAAGAGTAGGTCGTTCTAATCGTATTGCGTATGCTTATTTAATGTATCAACTAGACAAAACTTTAACAGAAGTTGGAGAAAAACGTCTGCAAGCGATGCGTGACTTTACCGAATTAGGATCAGGATTCAAAATTGCGATGCGAGATTTATCCATTCGTGGTGCAGGGAATTTATTAGGAAAACAACAGCATGGATTTATTGATTCAGTTGGATTTGATTTATATTCTCAAATGTTGAGTGAAGCAGTATTGAAAAAACAAGGAAAAGCTGTTCCAACAATGGAAGATTCTGTTGAAATTGATTTACAAGTAGATGCATATATTCCAGCTACTTATATTCAAGATGAGCGTCAAAAAATTGAAATGTATAAACGGATTCGATCCATTGATAGTATGGAAACGTATCATGAATTGTTGGATGATTTTATTGATCGATTTGGGGAATTCCCAGATGAAGTGAGTTATTTATTAGAAATTGGAATGTTAAAATATTTTGCAGAGCAATTGTCGATTACTTCCATTAAGAAAAAACAATATTCAATCATTGTTTCTATTGCTCAACCGGTCGCTCAACGATTAGAAGGAGTTGCCATTTTTGAAGCCCTTGGACCAGTGAAATTACCTGCTCAAGTAACGAAAAAAGGAACAACCTTACAAGTGTTGCTCAATGTAACGAATCAACCAACTGATTTATGGCTAGAGCAAATCAAACTTTTCTTAGAAAAATGTTGTGAAGTTGTAGAAGCGCAAAAAGAGGAAAATGAATAAGAACAGAGAGGGGGATATAATGGTTCAATCGAATAGACAGATGATGCAAGGAGCGTTGGTATTATCACTAGCAGCCTTCATTGCGAAAATATTAAGTGCCGTTTATCGAGTTCCTTTCCAAAATATGGTTGGAAATACTGGGTTTTATGTTTACCAGCAAGTATATCCCATTTATGGAATTGGAATGACCTTTGCTCTCTCTGGTTTTCCAGTATTTGTTTCAGCATTAATTGCTCAGTATCGCTCGGATTATGAACTATTGCCGCTTTTAAAACGATTATTTTGGATTTTAAGCGGATTAGGATTAGGAGTCTTTTTACTTTTATATACACAGTCAGAGCTCATTGCTTCATGGATGGGAGATGCTTTATTGTCATCTGTCATTCAAAGTGTTTCGTGGATGTTTTTAATGATGCCATTTTTGGTGATTGCTAGAGGTTATTTCCAAGGGACGAATCGAATGGTTCCAACAGCTGTTTCTCAAGTAATGGAACAAGTTGTTCGAGTAAGTGTGATCTTATTAGCTGCCAGTTTTTATGGTAGTCTCACGAATGATTTATACACAGTAGGAACTTGGGCAATGTCGAGTGCGGTCATTGCAGCAGTGATGGCAACATTTGTGTTATTATATTATAAAAAATCAGACTCCTTTGAAAGTTGGAATGGCAGTCGTATCATTGATCCTCATAAGATTCAATGGGGCGTGTTACTAAAGAGACTAGTCATTGAAGGAGGAACTTTATGTTTATTAAGCTCAATATTAGTATTGTTCCAATTAATGGATTCATTTACCTTGTTTAAAGGCTTAGTTGAACAGGGAATGAGTCAAGAAGTTGCCAAAGATTTAAAAGGAATTTTTGATAGAGGACAGCCACTGGTACAACTAGGAATGGTTGTTGGGGTTGGATTTTCTTCAAGTTATTTACCATTATTGAGTCGTAGTTATACGAAACAACATTTAGAAGAATTTGAACAATTGAAACACTCACTCTTAAAAATGACGATGGTATTTTCAGTTGTGGCAACAGTAGGATTGTTAGTCATTTTACCAAGAGTTAATCATATGCTTTTTGGGGATATTCAAGGAAATGATGTGCTGAGTATTTATATAATCAGTATTGTGTTAGCGTCTATGATGATGGCTTATCATGGGCTATTACAAAGTACGGGAAAATATTCCATTACGCTTATAGCATTATTTGTAGGACTGATTGCTAAAGGAATCGGCAATCTTTGGTTCATTCCTCTGTTTCAAACATTAGGAGCGAGTATTGCGACAATTTTAGGCTTATCTGTGATGTTAGGAATGATTTGGATGCTGAGTGGAGAGAGTAAGTCTTCTTCAAATCATCAACAGGCAACGATTATAAAATTAGGAATTGTAACGATAGGGATGGCAGTCGTGGTAGGAATTTTAAATATTCTATTTGAACGCTATTTCCCATCCGGAGATTCTCGAACAAAAGATACGCTGATTGCTCTTTTATTAGTAAGTGTTGGAATGATTGTATTTTTAATAGGTGCAATTCGTATAAAATTATTTACCATTCGTGAATGGTTGATGATTCCAAAAGGGAAATCACTATTAAGATTTACAAGAAAATGGAAGAAAAGAGGAGAAAAGGATGAGATTAGATAAATATTTAAAAGTATCTCGATTAATTAAAAGAAGAAGTGTTGCAAAAGAAGTAGCGGATAAAGGAAGAATTACCGTCCAAGATAAAGTGGCAAAATCTTCAACAGATGTAAAAGTAGGAGATATTATTACCATTCAATTTGGAAATAAGACCGTAACCGTTCGAGTAGATGCGATTCTAGATTCAACTAGAAAAGAAGATGCAAAAGAAATGTTTACAATTTTAGAAGAAAAACAAGTAGTAAAAACAGAAGAGTTTTAAAACGGAGAAGAGAGAGTTGATTCGTCAACCTCTCTTATTTTTTACTAAAACTTAAACAGAGGAAATATTGAGAAAGAAAATTATTTTCATTATACTATATGTGAAGAAAATAACTATTTTATATTTAGTCAGAGAAAGGATGAGGAAGATGAATAAAGTTAGTAAAATCTATATGATTGTTGCAATGATTACTTCTATTGCCATTTGTTTATTTGGTTTATACTTTAGTACAAAGGAAATTGTCGAAGTGACGTCTGTATCGTGGAGAGCGATTGGAGAAAGTTGTTTTGCTTTTTTATGTGCAATGGTTAGTATGATAAAATTACCTTTAAAAACTAAAAAAGGAATTTTAGTGTCGGAATTATTGTTGATAGTTGTTTTGTTTGCTCCAATGATTTTAAAGGGTACTATTCCAACGCTTCAGGTATCTCCTTTTGGTGTAATTGCGGACTTAACGATTGTTTATACTATTGTAGGAGTGATGATTTTATGGATGAATAATCGAAGTAAGCAACAGGATAATGAATGGAAGCTAGAGACTATCTTTATTAATGTTCAAATGCTTATGATTATTAATGTTTTTTTTGATATTTTTTCTTTTGGAGTAGAGGTAATGGATTATGCAAGTGAACTTCAGATTGGACAGATGTTTAGAAGTGTGTTTCTTGGAACGATAAATCTTCAAATGTTATGGATAGCTTTTGGAATTTTGATTGTATTTGGAAGCATACTGAAGATGTTGTATATTATTTTTAGGGTGAAGAATGATAAAGATTCAATAATGAGTATTTCTAATGAATGATGATCATATTTACTCCAATTCATGATTTCAAAATTCAAAGATAAGATTTCTTGACAATAATAGAAGAAAAGCATAGAATAATGTGCACGTTATCATTTTGATAACAGTACAAAAATTCAATGTTCATGAAAGGAGCAAGTATGATAGAAACAATTTTTAGTAGAAATTTTAATGTGTTGTTGGAAACACGTCATTTGATGGCAATTATTTTAGCTTGCTTATGTGGATGGGCCATTGGACATGAACGGAAATCGAGAAATAAACAAGCCGGTATTAAAACGCATGTAATCGTAGCTTTAACTTCAGCTTTAATGATGTTAATTTCTAAAGAAGCATTTATAGATACATCAAAATTTGATACAGCTCGTGTGGCTGCACAAGTCGTAAGTGGAATCAGTTTTATCGGTGGTGGAATTATCTTTATGCGAGATAAGAAAATTAGTGGGATTACAACTGCTTCAGGAATTTGGGCAACTGCAGGAATTGGTTTAGCAATTGGTGGAGGAATGTGGATTTTTGGAATAGTCTGTGCTGCTGTTGTAGTCATTATTCAATTATTAACGCATGAATCACCATTAAAGGCTCAAAAACGTCAAGTGAGTATTTATTGTTTAGTTCCAGATGTAACAATTATGCAAAAATTATATGATTTTTGTCATTTGGAAGAGTATCAGGCGATTCAAGTGGAAGCAAAAGAATTAGAAGACGGTCAATTTGAATTAATTGTTCGAGTAGAACATGAAGAAGAGATTGTCATTGAAAAAATTCAAGAGTATATTGAAAAACAACATTCTGATTTAGAAGTGAAGAAGATTAAGTTTAAGACAGAAGAATATTAGCAAATAAGACTTATCTGATATAGCAAACAGGACGCCAACAGAAAAGTGGTATAAGCCAGCAGTGTGGCTTATACCACTTTTTTTATAAAATTTTCCTAAAAGCATAGACTAGTTATCATATTCTTGTTATACTCGTCATATAATCATTAAAGGAGTCAGTGTAGTGAATAAACAGCAAGAAGAAAATAGCAAAATAATTGCGTTTAAAGCCAAAAAGAAAAAATTGCATAAAAATATTCACTTACCAAAAGTAGCTATTTGGAAAAGAGTAGCTGTATGGCATTCATTATTTATGGCAGTAGTGATTGCTATTATTGGAACACTGATTTTACAAATTGTTGGGCAATTGAATCAAGCAAGTAAGATTGAAGCAAAAATTGTAGAAGCTAAGAAAGATGAAGTAAAAGTAAAAGAGCAACAAAAAGCTTTACTTCAACAAGTTGAATTGTTACAAAAAGATGATTATGTTGCAAAACTTGCACGTAGTGAATATTACTTAAGTAAATCAGGAGAAATTATTTTTAATACGCCTGATGATGCTGCACAAAATAAAATTCAACAAGCAAAAGAAAATCAATCTCGTCATTAATGTTTGCAAGTGCTACAAGTGTTGGAAATAATCTTTTATACTCGTCAAGCGTGTGTATAAAAGGAGAATTTGAAGGAGGAACGCTTTTTATATGTCAATTGAGGTAGGAACTATTTTACCTGGTAAAGTAACTGGTATTACAAATTTTGGAGCTTTTGTGGATTTAGGAAACCGTAAAACAGGATTGGTTCACATTAGTGAAGTATCTAATTCTTATATTAAAGATATTAAAGATGTCTTAACAGTCGGAGATGAAGTTCAAGTAAAAGTAATGGAAATTGCAGGAGATGGAAAGGTTAGTTTGTCGATTCGTCGTGCAAGTGCTGATGATTCTTCTGAAGAAACTGTTGAGGAAAAACCAAAATTCCAAAAATCAGCTTCACGTAATCAAGAAGGACAAGGGTTTAAGAAATCATCTTATGCATCTAAACCTGCACCATCTTTTGAAAAAAAATCACCCTCGCAAGCAAAAGTAACAGATTTTGATGCGATGATGAGTTCCTTCTTAAAAGATTCTGAAGATCGTTTAACATCATTAAAACGTAATACAGAAGGTAAACGTGGCGGACGTGGTGGACGCCGTTCATAATAACATGGAGAGATGAGGCTGGAGTATTCCAGTCTCATTTTTGTCATGTAAGGATTAAAGGAGGTGTTTCGATGAATGAAGTCAAACAATTTTTAGAGTGTAATATTCCAAACTGGCAACAAGAGTTCTATATTTTAGCTGTTTCTGGCGGGGTAGATTCGATGGTGTTGTTGGAACAATTTTTTCAACTTCATAAGAAGTTCCCTATTATGATTAGGGTTGTCCATATTCATCATCATCTTCGACAAGAATCGGATGAAGAAGAAGGAATGGTAAGAGAATTTTGCCGGAAAAGAAATCTAGCAATAGATGTTTACCATTGGGAAGAAGGTAGTAGTCAACATAGCGGTATTGAAGAAAAAGCAAGGCAGTTTCGTTATCAAAAATTAAAAGAATCTCAGCAAAAACATCATGCTTCTTATGTCGTGGTAGCTCATCATGCAGATGATCAAGCCGAAACGGTATTAATGAAATTGACTAGAGGAAGTACTCTTGACGGGATTGCTGGGATGAAAGCCATACGTCCATTTGGTGAAGGCTATTTAATCCGACCTTTTTTAACGGTGGATAAAAAAGTTTTATACGAGTATGCTTCGATGTATCAGATACTTTATAGTGAAGATACTACTAACCAAAGTGTAGCATATACGAGAAATCGATTTAGACAGGAAATAATTCCTTTATTTAAAAAGGAAAATCCTAAATTTAATCAAAAAATTCAAGAATTTACGAAATCGTTGCAAGAACAACAAGAATTGATTGAAACAGTAACCTATCAATGGATGGAGCAAGCATTAGTAGAATTACCGAATGGTTGGTCTTGGAATAAGGAAAGTTATATCAAACAACCAATCGGATTGCAGAAGGTTATTTTAGTGGAATTATCTAAAAAAACAGGGGGATTATTGAGCACAAAAAATGTGTCAGATATTCATAAATCTATTTTGTCTGATAACTCTCAATTAAGTTTAGATTTACCAAAAGGATGGATTTTTCAAAAAAGGTATCAACAATTATTTCTTGTAAAAAAAGAAATAGAAGCTATTTTTTATGAAGAATTTAGAGTAGAAAAATTTCAAACGGAAGATATTGTATTATCTAAGAATGAAATAGTATCCTTTACGAAAGAAGAAGGATGGGAAATGATTGTTTCGTGTGAGGATTTCCCATTGACCATTCGTAGAAGAAAGTCTGGAGATTCTTTATTACTTCGTTCAAATCAACATCAAAGTTTAAGACGATATTGTATAAATGAGAAGATTCCTAAAGAAGAAAGGGAAAAATTATGGGTTGTAGAAAATGCTGCAAAAGAAATTATAGCAATATTAGGATTTCGTAAACCACAATCATTGTCCAAAATGAAAGAAACTGATAAAATAAGAGTATTCTATAGAAAAGAAGAGGTGTCAACATGTTAGATAATTATATTGCAGAAGTATTAGTAAGTCCTGAAGAGTTGAAGGAAACGATTCAAAAATTAGGAGAAAAATTAACCGTAGAATATCAAGATAAAAATCCATTAGTGATTTGTATTTTAAAGGGAGCTATTTTCTTTATGACAGACCTTGTTCGTGCAATGGACTGTGATTTAGAAGTAGATTTTATGGATGTGTCTAGTTATGGAGATGCATTTGAATCAAGTGGTCAAGTTCGAATTTTAAAAGACTTAGATCAAAGTGTGAAAGATCGTCATATTTTAATTGTAGAAGATATTATTGATACAGGTCGTACATTAGCTTATATTGTGGAGTTATTAAAACACCGTCAAGCTGCAAGTGTAAAAATTGTTACATTATTAGATAAACCTGAACGTCGTGTTATGGCGATTGAAGCAGATTATGTTGGGGTAGAAGTGCCTAATAAATTTGTAGTTGGTTATGGATTAGATTATAAACAAGGGTTAAGAAACTTGCCGTATATTGGAGTTTTAAAACCAGAAATGTATGAATGATAAGATTTGTTTAAGTTATTCATCAAAAATAGTCAAATCTGATATACTGTAATCAGTATAATTATTAAAATGCAGGAGGCAAAATGAATACAAATAATAATCGTCAAATGTTTCGTAATGGACTAATGTATATTATGATTTTTGTGGCAATTATTGGATTAGTTTCTTGGTTTAATCAAGGATCCAATGGGCAAACAACAGAAATTAGTTATACACAATTCGTTCAAGAATTGAAAAAAGGTGACATTAAAGAAATAAAAATGCAATATGCAAACTCCGTTTATACAATAACTGGGGAATATAAAGAAGCAAAAGAAAATTCAAATACAACTTCTAAAGGGTTGGCGTTATTTGATAAGAGGTCTTCTAAAACATCAAGTTTTAAAACAACCGTTTTACCAAATGATGGAACTGTAATAGAAATTAATAATGCTGCACAACAAGCAGGCACTCAAATTACGACGCTTCCTGAAAGTCAGTCTGGAATTTGGTTATCATTATTTTTACAATTAGTAATTCCAATTGCTATTTTTGGATTTTTAATGTATAACGTATTTTCTAGCCAAATGGGACAAGGTGGACCACGTGGTGTCATGAACTTTGGTCGTTCAAAAGCTACTGATCAAAAACAAAAAGTGAAGGTTCGTTTTTCAGATGTAGCAGGGGCTGAAGAAGAAAAACAAGAATTAGTAGAAGTAGTAGAATTTTTAAAAGATCCCCGTAAATTTACAGCTCTAGGAGCTCGTATTCCAGCAGGTGTCTTATTAGAAGGCCCTCCAGGGACAGGTAAAACTTTATTAGCGAAAGCTGTTGCTGGTGAAGCAAATGTTCCGTTCTTCTCAATTTCAGGTTCTGAATTTGTGGAGATGTTCGTTGGGGTAGGGGCGAGCCGTGTTCGTGATTTATTTGAAAATGCGAAGAAAAATGCTCCAGCTATTATTTTTATTGATGAAATTGATGCTGTTGGTCGTCAACGTGGTACAGGTATGGGTGGAGGTCACGATGAACGTGAACAAACTCTGAACCAATTATTAGTTGAAATGGATGGTTTTGAAGGAACAGAAGGCGTTATCGTGATTGCTGCAACAAACCGTTCGGATGTATTAGATCCAGCTTTATTACGTCCAGGACGTTTTGACCGCCAAATTTTAGTAGGTCGTCCAGATGTTAAAGGGCGTGAAGCAATTCTAAAAGTTCATGCTAGAAATAAAAAATTAGCAAAAGAAGTGGACTTAAAAGTGATTGCTCAACAAACTCCAGGTTTCTCTGGTGCTGAATTGGAAAACTTATTAAATGAAGCTGCATTAGTAGCTGCAAGAAGAGATAAAACCGCGATTGACAAGTTAGATGTGGATGAAGCACATGACCGTGTCATTGCGGGTCCAGCGAAAAAAGATCGAGCAATTAGTGAAAAAGAACGTAAAATGGTTGCGTTCCACGAAGCTGGTCATACAATCGTCGGAATGGTATTAAGTGATGCACGTGTCGTTCATAAAGTGACGATTGTTCCTCGTGGACGTGCAGGCGGATATGCGATAATGCTTCCAAAAGAAGATCGCTTCTTAATGACTAAAAAGGAATTGTTCGAACAAGTAGTTGGATTACTTGGTGGACGTGCTGCTGAGGAGTTTATCTTTAATGAGAAAACGACAGGAGCAAGTAATGATTTCGAGCAAGCAACAGGAATTGTTCGTAGTATGATTACAGAATATGGAATGTATGATGAATTAGGAACTGTTCAATATGAAGGAAATCATCAAGTCTTTATTGGACGTGATTACGGACAAACGAAAGCTTATTCTGATCAAGTGGCTTTTGAAATCGATAATGCAGTTCGCTCTATTATGAAAGAAGCTTACGCACAAGCATTACAAATTTTAGAAGAACATAAAGATCAATTAACTCTAATTGCTGAAAAATTACTAGAATTAGAAACTCTTGATGAACGTACCATTAAGGCATTATTTGAAACTGGAGAAATGCCAACAGAAGATGTTGAAGAAGAGTATCCAAGTGAAGTAGAAGCAGCAAGTTTTGAAGAGTCTAAAAAAGCTTTAGCAAAACGTGAAGCTGCAAAACAAGATGATGAAGAAGAATCTGATTCAAAAGATGATTTAGAATAATAACAAGAAAGTGAGAAGGGAAAGTTAACGCTTTTCTTTCCCACTTTTCTTTTATGAAGGAAAGAAGGAATGAAGAATGAAAGATCATTTATTAAAAGTATTAGCTTTTAACGATGAAGTCAAAGCAGTTGCGATTGTAGCAACAGAAGCAGTATCACAAGCGCAAAAAAGACATGATACTTGGAGTGCAGCTACTGCAGCATTAGGTCGTACGATGATTGGGACTCAATTATTAGCGACTAGTTTAAAAGGAAAAGAAAAAATTACGGTTCAAGTAAATGGAGATGGACCTGGAGGAAAAATTATGGCAGAAGCTAATGGATTAGGTCAAATGAGAGGCTATATTTCTAATCCACATGTAAGCTTACCGTTAAATGAAAAAGGAAAACTAGATGTTCGAGGCGTTGTGGGAACAAACGGGACGATTACTGTTATTAAGGATTTACAAATGAAAGAACCTTTTTCTGGTCAAATTCCAATTGTAGATGGTGAGTTAGGAATGGATTTCACTTATTATTTAGCTGTTTCGGAACAAATTAATGGCGCAGTTGGTGTTTCTGTTTTAGTAAATCCTGATGAATCCGTTCGTGCTGCAGGTGGTTTTATGATTCAATTACTTCCTGGAGCTAGTGAAGAAACGATTGTAGAAATTGAACGACGTATTAGTGAAATGCCTCTTGTTTCAAAATTGATTGACCAACAAGAAGAGCCTATTGATTTATTAAACCGTTTATTAGGGAAAGAAAATATTAAAGTATTAGAAGAATTACCTGTAGAATTTCATTGTCCTTGTACTAGAGAAAGATTTAGTGCAGGATTATTATCGATTGGTGTAGAGGATTTACAACATTTAATTGATGAAGATCATGGAGCAGAAATTGTTTGTCATTTCTGTGGTGAAAAATATCAATTTAGTGAAGATGATTTAAATGACTTAATCACAGAAATTAAATCTCAAAAAAATGATTAAATTTTGACTTTCTATATAAGGACTGTTTTATAATATTCCTATTATAGAAGGTCTTTTCTTTTATTTAAAAATTTACATTGCAAAAAACTTCAAACCAGGCTACAATAACGATGAAAACGATTAAATAAAGGAGATGTTTTTAATGAAACAATCGATTGGTGTTGATATTGGGGGAACAAAAGTAGCTGTTGCTATTATTAATGAAAAGGGCGAAATTGTTAGTCGCAGGCAAGCACCTAGTGAAGTCGAAAGTGCTGAAACATTATTTGAACAAGTTGTTCGATTAATAAATGAAGAGTTAAATGAACATCCATTTTCAATTCAAGAGATGGAAGGTATTGGAATTGGTTTGCCAGGGAAAGTAGATGTAGAGAATGGAGTAGCAGTTTTCCAAAATAATATTCCATGGCCAAATTTCCCGATTGTTAAAAGATTACAAGATGTTTATGGAAATATTCCAGTAAAAATTGATAATGATGTAAAAGTAGCTGCCTATGCAGAATATCGTCTTCAAAATTTAACAGAAAAAGAAATGTTTGCGTATGTCACTTTATCAACTGGAATTGCAGCAACTAATATTGTTCATAATGAAATTCTTCGTGGAGCAGGTTTCTCAGGTGAAATTGGATTTATTCCAGTTCATTTCTTTGGTCAATGGATGAGTTTAGAAGAAGCTTGTTCAGGAGTAGGGATTCAAAAGAAAGCTCAAGAATTATACAAAGATGATTCTGTGACAACTAAAGATGTATTTGAAAAATGGCGTCAAGAAGAAGCCGTTGCAACTGATATTATTCGTCAAGCGGCGAGTGGAATCGCTAGTAGTTTACATGCGATGGTTTGTTTACTAGATCCACATGTCATTGTATTTGGAGGAAGTGTATCTAATTATAATCCTGATTACATTGAATTAGTTAAAGAAATTTTAGAAACTCGATTACATGCGGAACAAAAACATGTGTTACAGAGAATAGTTACTTCAACTATTAAAGGAGACAATGGAATTATTGGAGCTGGATTATTAGTGTTATAAAGGATTGAAGGTTGGAATGGACTGACCCCAAAAAGTGAGAATTTAATAAAAAACACCCTAGGGCTACCGTCTCCGATATTCAATCGGAGACAGGTAGTCCAATTTTTGTTGGATTCTTTTTTCATTATAATATTTGATGTAATTTTCTACAATTTGAATTACAATAAAAGATGAAGTTATTACTTGATCTTTTATGTAGAAAGCTTCGCACTTTAGCGAAGAATGGAAGCTTTCGATGGGTGCATTATCTGCGGGAGTCCCCTTACGGGATATACTGCGGATAATGCCTTTTTCTTTATATAGATTGTAGTATTCAGCAGAAGTATAAACGCTGCCTTGATCACTATGTAGTAGAATATCCTTAGGTAAATCAATTTGATTTAATGTATCCAATACAAACTTAGTATCCTGTTTTGAGGAAATTGTGTAAGCAATGATTTCTCCATTATGTAAATCCATAATGGAAGATAAATATAATCGTTTAGGACCGAAAGGCAAATATGTGATATCTGTAGTCAATTTTTTCATAGGTTTGTCTGCTGAAAAATTTCTATTATTAAAAGACTTGACATAATTAGTTTACAGTTGTAAACTTGGTTTGAACATATTTGTTCACATCTGTAGACAATTAGGGAGGAAAGGAGAATGAGCACAATGGGATTTAATACTTATATCACAGATGCAGAATGGGAAGTCATGCGTGTAGTTTGGGCAAATGATCGAGTAACTAGTAAAAAAGTCATTTCCGTATTGCAAGAAAAAATGGGCTGGACACAATCCACTATCAAAACGATCTTAGGTCGATTAGTTGGAAAAGGCGTACTAAATACAGAGCAAGAAGGTAGAAATTTTATTTACACTGCCAATATTGAAGAGAAAGAAGCTGTAAGGGATTATGTAGAAGATATTTTTAACCGTATTTGCAATAAGAAAGTCGGAAGTGTAATAGGAAGCATCATTGAAGATCATGTTTTAAGCTTCGATGATATAGATCGACTAGAAAAAATATTAGAGATGAAAAAATCTTTCGCAGTAGAAGAAGTAGATTGCAATTGTCCAGAAGGACAATGCAAATGTCATTTACATCATCATTAAGTATAAGGAGGAATTTAAAATGAATAATGACAACATGGATAAGTTAAAACACGAGCATGGAATCACAGATAAACATGGATACCATAAGGATCAACATCAAGTACATCATGCTGGGCATGACCACAGCGGACATAATGGGCATGATCACAGCGGGCACAGTGGGCACGGAGGGCATGCCCACCATCATCACGGAAGCTTTAAGGAACTTTTCTTAAAGTCATTGCCACTAGGAATCGTTATTATGCTCTTATCCCCTATGTATGGATTTGAACTACCATTCCAGTTGACTTTTCCATATTCTGATATTGTAGTAGCTATTTTATCTACTATATTAATTATTTATGGTGGACGTCCATTCTATCAAGGTGCAGTTGACGAATTTAAACAAAAAAAACCTGGAATGATGGCACTCGTTTCTTTAGGTTTAAGTGTTTCATATTTATATAGTATCTATGCTGTGATCATTACCTACGTAACGGGTGGACACGTGATGGACTTTTTCTTTGAATTTGCTTCATTACTATTAATCATGCTATTA
>CAURER010000019.1:0-32289 GCA_963523795.1 uncultured Granulicatella sp. | reverse complement strand
AAGTTAAATTAGGTGAATACAAAGGATTAACTGTTGAAAAACAAGATCGTACAGTTTCTGAACAAGATGTAGAAGACCGTTTATTACAAGAACAAGCTAAATCAGCTGAGTTAGTTGTTAAAGAAGGTGCTGCTGAATTAGCAGATACAGTTGTTATTGACTTTGAAGGTTTCTTAGGTGAAGAAGCATTCGAAGGTGGAAAAGGTGAAAACTACTCATTAGAATTAGGTTCAGGTTCATTCATTCCTGGATTTGAAGATCAATTAGTAGGAGCTAAAGAAGGCGACAACGTTGAAGTGAAAGTTACATTCCCAGAAGAATACCATGCAGAAAACTTAAAAGGTCAAGATGCTGTATTCAAAGTAACAGTTCACGAAGTTAAAACAAAAGAATTACCAGAATTAACAGATGAATTCGCTAAAGACATTGATGATTCAGTTGAAACATTAGCAGAATTAAAAGAAAAATTCCGTAAAGAATTAGAAGAAGCTAAAGCTGAAGCAGCTGACGAAGCTGTAGCTGACTTAGCATTACGTCAAGCAGTTGAAAATGCTGAAATCGTAGAATTACCAGCTGAAATGGTTCACGAAGAAGTACACCGTCAAATGCAACACTACTTAAACGACATGCGTCGTAACGGTATTACACCAGAAATGTACTACCAAATCACAGGTACAACTGAAGCTGATTTACACAAAATGATGGAAAAAGATGCTGATGTTCGTACTAAAACTAATTTAGTATTAGAACAAATCGTTAAAGATGAAAACATTGAAGTAACAGATGCTGACGTTGATGCAGAAGTGAAAGAATTAGCTGCTCAATATGGTATGGAAGAAGGAGCTGTTCGTGCAGCTGTTTCAGTTGAAATGTTGAAAAACGATATCTCAATGAAGAAAGCATTAGCTTTAATTACTGAATCTGCAGTAGAAGCATAATACTAAAAGTGATTAAGAACAATCTTGGAAACAAGGTTGTTCTTTTTTATGTAAAAATATTGAAAATAGAATGGACTTTCCTTGTTCTAAGTCTTTAGATATGCTAATCTACTATTATAGTGTCAAAAATTGAATGGAGGTTACATAGTTGTATAAAGATAAACAAAACCATGTCTGTTGTTCTTTTTGTGGAAAATCACAAGATCAAGTGAAAAAAATTATCGCTGGACCAGATGTTTTTATTTGTAATGAATGTGTAGATTTATGTAAAGAAATCATTGATGAAGAATTATTAACACAATTTTTTGAGGGGGAGTTAACTGTTCCAAAGCCACAAGAAATTCGTGAAATTTTAAATGAATATGTCATTGGACAAGAAAATGCTAAAAAAGCTTTAGCAGTTGCTGTATATAATCATTATAAACGTATTAATCATTTAGTCGAGGAAGATGAAGTAGAGTTACAAAAGAGTAATATTTGTTTAATTGGACCAACAGGTTCGGGGAAAACTTATTTAGCTCAATCATTAGCTCGACTATTGAATGTACCATTTGCAATTGCAGATGCAACAACATTAACTGAAGCTGGTTACGTTGGAGAAGATGTGGAAAATATTTTACTAAAACTTCTTCAGGCAACAGATTATGATGTTGAACGTGCACAAAAAGGAATTATTTATATTGATGAAATCGATAAAATTGCACGTAAAAGTGAAAATGTATCGATTACTCGAGATGTAAGTGGTGAAGGTGTTCAACAAGCGTTATTAAAAATTTTAGAAGGAACTACTGCTTCTGTTCCGCCGCAAGGTGGGCGTAAGCATCCACAACAAGAATTAATTCAAATTGATACAACGGATATTTTATTTATTGTTGGTGGAGCTTTTGATGGAATTGAAACAATCGTTAAAGAGAGACTTGGAGCTAAAGTCATTGGATTTGGTTCTTCAAATAAAAACATTAGCGAACATGAAAGTTTAATGCAAATGATTATTCCAGAAGATTTACAAAAATTTGGATTGATTCCAGAGTTTATTGGACGTTTACCGATTATTGCTGCATTAGAAAAATTAGAACAAAAAGATTTAGTTTCAATTTTAACGGAGCCTAAAAATGCTTTAGTGAAGCAATATCAAAAATTATTCTTGATTGATGAAGTTCAATTAGAATTTGAACAAGATGCTTTAGAGGCAATTGCTGCTAAGGCAATTGAACGTAAAACAGGAGCTCGTGGACTTCGTTCAATTATTGAATCTGTGATGATGGATTTAATGTTTGAAATTCCAAGTAGGGAAGAAGTTGCAAAAGTAATTGTGACAAAAGCGGTTGTGGATAATGAAGGACAACCTGAATTATATAATAAAAAAGGCAAATTATTAAAAGCATAATACTATATTACAATAAAAGGATTTCGTAATTTATAAAAGATGAAATATGGACAACTCTAAGTTTTATCTCTTACGAAATTCCTTTGAATTAGGGGGATTTTTATGTCTGCAATTCGTAAATTTTTTGCAAGTCGTTATACAAAAGAAGAATTTTCGTGGATTTTACAAGATTGGGCTAATTCAGTGTATTCATTAATGATTACTACAGCAATATTCCCAATTTTCTTTAAAACAGTTACTACAAATGCAGGAGTTTCTGCAGCTAACTCAACAGCTTATTTAGGCTATGCCAATTCGATTGCAACTTTTGTAGTTTCTGTGATGGCACCTGTATTAGGAGCATTAGCGGATTATAGAGGATATCGAAACCCAATGTTTACCATTTCAACAATGGTCGGTGTACTCTCAGTTCTTAGTATGATTTTTTCGGGAAGTGATCAATGGATGTTCTTATTAATCTTATATACGATTTCTGCCATTGGATTTTCTGCTTCTAATATTTTTTATGATAGTTCCATTATGGACGTTACAACGTATGAGCGAATGGATCGTATTTCTGCTGCTGGTTATGGATATGGTTATATTGGAAGTGTTATTCCATTTGTCTTATTTATGATGATAATGCAATTTTCTTCATTTGCTGGAGATGTCATTGTAAAAATTGGATTCCTTATTACTGCTGTTTGGTGGTTTGTTTTTACCATTCCATTTTGGAAATATGTGAAACAAAAACATTTTATCGAACATGATAAACATCCGGTATTCGACAGTTTTGCACGTTTATTTGAAACGATTAAACATATTCGTGAACATAAGCAAGTATTCTTATTTTTAATTGCTTATTTCTTCTATATTGATGGAATTGGGACAATTATTAAAATGGCAACAGCTGTAGGAAGTGACGTTGGATTAGATGGAAATAGTTTGATTGTGATTTTATTAATCGTTCAAATTGTTGCATTTCCATTTAGTATCTTCTATGGTTATCTTGCAAAAAAAATTGGTGCAAAAAATACAGTATTTTTAGGTATTGCTACTTATATTATTATTTGTATTTTAGCAACAGGGTTAAAAACTTATACTGACTTCTTATTATTAGCTATTTGTATTGGTACTGCCCAAGGTGGAGTTCAATCTTTAAGTCGTTCTATTTTTGGACAAATTATTCCGGCTAATCGTGCGAATGAATTTTTTGGATTTTATAATATTTTTGGAAAATTCTCATCTATTCTTGGAACAACATTATTAGGGATTACAGCACAAATGACTGGTAATTCACTAGATGGAGTCTTTTCTCTAATTGTTCTATTCTTAATTGGAGGAGGATTATTATTCTTTGTTAAAATAAATCCTCAAACAACTGAGAAAGGAGCGTAATCATGAAAGTGACAAATGCTGAATTTACGATTAGTGCAGTTGGTCCAAATCAATATCCAACCGATCAAAAAGTGGAAATTGCATTATCTGGTCGTTCGAATGTTGGGAAATCTTCTTTCATTAATCGTTTAATTCAACGAAAAAGTTTAGCTAGAACTTCTAGTAAACCAGGTAAAACCCAGACATTAAACTTTTATCATATTAATGATTTGTTTTATTTTGTCGATGTTCCTGGTTATGGATACGCAAAAGTCTCAAAAAAAGAACGTGAAAAATGGGGTAAAATGATTGAAGAGTACATTACAACTCGTGAAAATCTTAAACTCGTTTTAATTCTCGTTGATTTCCGTCATGAACCAAGTACAGAAGATGTTCAAATGCGTGAATTTTTAGAGTATTATGAAATTCCTTATCGAATTATTATGACGAAGTGTGACAAAATCCCTCGTGGTAAATGGAATAAACATGTGAGTCAAATTCGAAAAGCTTTTGGTAAACCACCGGAAGAATTATTTTTAACATTTTCTTCTGAAACAGGAGAAGGGGTAGAAAAAGCTTGGGAATGGATTGAATCAATCGTATTAGATGAGGAGTGAATAGGTTGATTGGGTATAAGAAAAATGATTCAGTTTCTTTTGAAGAAATTTTTCCGTTATATGATGCAGTAGGATGGACGAATTATACATCTAATCCAATAATGTTACAAAATGCATTAGAACATAGTTTGTTTATTCTTACAGCAAGAGATGAAGAAGGAAAGTTAATTGGATTTTTAAGAGCAGTAGGAGATGGGTATTCTATTGTTTATATCCAAGATATTATTGTACTTCCTGAGTATCAAAGGCAGGGAATTGGTACACAATTACTTCGTCAAACAATGGAGCATTTTAAAGATGTTTATCAAATCATTTTAACAACGGATAGTGAATTAAAAACAATCGCATTTTATGAAGCGAATGGATTTACAGCTTTGTCTAAAGTTGGATGTACTTCTTTTATGGCTAACCCATTATTGCAAGCAAAGTAAAAGAAAGATTTTAGAAATTATGGTAAACTATTATCAAGAAATAAAGTTAAAGGATGGGGCATATGAAATTAACAATTGATGAAAAATCACAAGCATGGTTTGAAGAAGAAATGGGAGTTTCTAAAGAACGTGGTGTTCGTTTTTTAGGTAAAGTTTATGGTTGTAGTCCAATTCATGAAGGTTTTTCTTTGGCAGTAGAAGTTGATGCACCAAATAATCCATATGTTAGTGTGGAAAAAAATGGGATTACTTACTTTGTTGAAATCGGTGATGAATGGTTTTTCCAAGGTCATGATTTAGATGTCGTATTTGATGAAAAACTAAAAGAACCATCCTATAGCTATCGTGCTATTCAAACTGCATAATGGATTAATAGAGAAATTAAGCTTCAAAAGTTAGAACAGAATCTAACTTTTGAAGTTTTTTGGTTTATTTGCTTAAAATCTTATAAAACATTGGACAAATAGACCATTGTAAGATACAGTTATATAGTTGACTGTATAAAGAAAGGAATGTAGAAATGACACAACCAGCTGTAACTTATCGTTTAATTAAAACAGAAAAACATACAGGTGCTCGTCTTGGAGAAATTATTACACCACATGGAACTTTTCCAACTCCAATGTTTATGCCTGTAGGAACACTTGCAACTGTAAAATCAATGTCTCCTGAAGAATTAGATGAAATGGGAGCAAATATTATTTTAAGCAACACGTATCACTTGTGGTTACGTCCAAGTGCGGATATTGTAGATGAAGCAGGAAAATTACATAATTTTATGAATTGGAAAAAAGGAATCTTAACGGATTCAGGTGGTTTCCAAGTATTTTCTTTAAGTGATATGAGAAGAATTGAAGAAGAAGGCGTACATTTTAGAAATCATTTAAATGGTTCAAAATTATTTTTATCTCCAGAAATTTCAATTGATGTTCAAAATAAACTTGGAGCGGATATTATTATGAGTTTTGATGAATGTCCAGATTTCCATCATACTCATGATTACGTGAAAAATTCCATTGCTCGTACAACTAGATGGGCAGAACGTGGATTGAAAGCTCATAAATCTCCTGAAACTCAAGCCTTATTTGGAATTTTACAAGGGGCAGGATACAAAGATTTACGTTTGGATCATGCTAAAGATATGATTTCACTTGATTTCCCAGGGTATTCGATTGGTGGATTATCTGTTGGAGAAACTAAACAAGAAATGAATGAAGTATTAGACTATGTAACACCACTAATTCCATCTCATAAACCTCGTTATTTAATGGGAGTAGGTTCTCCGGATTCATTAATTGATGGAGTGATTCGTGGAGTTGATATGTTTGACTGTGTACTACCAACACGTATTGCAAGAAATGGTACTTGTATGACAAGTGCAGGTCGTCTTGTTGTAAAAAATGCGAAATATGAACGTGATTTTCGTCCAATCGATGAGAAATGTAATTGCTACACATGTCGTAATTATTCACGTGCGTATATTCGTCATTTATTTAAAGCAGATGAAACATTTGGATTACGTTTAACAAGTTATCATAATTTGTACTTCTTATTAAACTTAATGAAACAAGTTCGTCAAGCGATTATGGATGATAATTTACTAGAATTTAGAGAAGCATTTTTTGAGGAATATGGATTTAATAAAGAAAATGCTCGTAATTTCTAGTATTCTTAGAAAAAATTTGATACAGTAGTATTACATTAAATGAAGGAGTGTTAAAAATGAGTCAATTTGCATTAATGTTACTTTATATTGTAGCTTTAGGAGCCCTTTGGTGGTTTATTGGTCGTAAAAACCGTGAGCGTAATAAAAAATTACAAGAGCAAATGAATGCTTTGAAAGCAGGAGACCACATTGTTACGATTGGTGGTTTACATGGGGTTGTTCATTATATTGATACGGATGCTCAAACTGTTGAAATCGATTGTGATGGTGTTTATTTAACATTTGAACGTCGTGCGATTCATCATGTTGTTCCAACAGCTGGTGAAGTAGAAGAAGGTTCAGTAGTGGCAGCTACTAATAGCGATCATGAATAAGCAAGAAGAATTATTGGAACAGTTTCGTCCATGGTTGAGTTATAAAGTGATTGAATTTATTACTCAGGGATATGAATCGATTTCTAGTTATGATATTGCCACTTATTTTGTTATGTATCGTTGGAAAAAGCAGAAGCCTGAAAATTTATTTGAGCAAATTTATCAGTTGAATCAATTAACGATTAATGATTATTTTGATTATGAATCGATAATGGCTCAAACTTCAACGGAAATGACATTAGACACCATTGATTTGAGTGCTTTGTTAGATTAGTATTTTAGTTTAAATTGACTTTTTCAAGTAGTAAAGGACGCCAGCAGCTTCGCTATGCGAATCTCATGGCTAAACTTCGAGCCTTGGTCTCGAAGTTTCCTGCAATATAAGCCACTTTGGCTTATATTGCTTCTACTACTAGAAAAAGTCATTTTTTTGTACGTTGGGTTAGAAATGTACGTATAAATATGAGTTATTGCTATTATGATAAGTCATTTTTTATTCCCATGAATATGAATAAACGATTGAGATATGGCCTTTGGCTAAACTACTACTAGAAAAAGTCATTTCTTTTTTTGTTGAAACATGAATGTTCATGTATAATAGATTCAGTAAGAAAGGGTGTGGGGTATGAAACATCGATTTAAAGTTTTAGAAGAATTTATGGAAGTAGTTAAAGTAATATTTAATAAATTATTGAATCAGAATACAACTGAAGAAACACATCATCATGAAGGACACTCTCATGAACACCATCATGAAATTCATCAGCATTCACATGATCATGATGAACATCATCATCACCATCATCACCATGAACACAATGCTTATTACGATTACGATGACCATGACCATTGCCATTGTTCGCATGAGCATGAACACCATCACGATGAACACCATCATCATTCGCATGAACATGGTGAACACCACCACCATGATCATTGTGGCCATTGTTCCGGTCACCATCATCATGAAATTTCTTGGCAACGTTGGGCTCTAGCAATTGGTATGTTTGTATTAGCATTATTTTTAGAAAAAAATGTAGCCTGGATTGCAAATGCCTTATTCCTTTTAACAATTGCTTGTATTGGGAAAGAAGTAATTACTGAAGGAATTATGGATACGATTGAGGAAACAAAGCATTTTAAAAAGTTTCGTCCAAATGTTCATTTACTCATGACACTTGCTGCACTAGGTGCAATTTTTATTGGGAAATTTGAAGAAGCAGCAATGCTAATTGTTATTTTTACGCTTGCCCATTCCCTTGAGGAATATGTAGAAAAGAAAAGTCGTAAAGATATGACTCACTTATTACAATTACAGCCAAAAGTAGCGTTGAAAAAAATGAATAACGGACACTTTGAAGAAGTAGATGCTTCTTCTTTAGAAGTTGGAGATATTATTCAAGTATTGAATGGAAGTCAAATTTCAGCAGATGGAATCATTATTGAAGGAATATCCTCTATTAATCAAGCTTCTGTAACTGGGGAATCCATTCCAGTTGAAAAAGAAGTAGGAAGTGAAGTATTTGCTGGAACTTTAAATTTAACACAAACACTGCTTATTAAAGTTACTAAAAAACAACAAGACAGTGTAATAGGAAAAATTATTACTCTAGTGCAAGAAGCTGGTCAATCATTAACTCGTACAGGAAGTTTCTTAAAGAAATGGGAACCAGTTTATGTCACTATTGTATTGGCATTATTTCCTGTAGTTCTAGCGATTGGCATTATATTTTTAAAATGGGATTTTTTAACAGCTTTTTATCGTGGAATGGTCTATTTAATTGCTGTATCTCCTTGTGCACTTGCAGCTAGTGCTACACCAGTAACGGTAGCAGCTATTTCAACTTTATCTAGAAAAGGTATTTTTATTAAATCTGGTGCTTCTTTAGAGAAAATGTCTAAAGTTGAGGCGATCGCTTTTGATAAAACTGGAACACTTACAAATGGTACACCGAAAGTTGTAGCAAAAGTGATGGATAAAGATCGTGAATTCGAATTATATTCCATTCTAGTATCGATGGAGAGAAGGGTGAATCATCCATTAGCTTTTGCAATTGTAGAGTCTGGATTAGCTTATCGTACTTATTCATTATCTGTTACACCCAAAGTGGGTATTGGACTAGAATCAACCTATAGGAATCATACGTATCGCATTGGAAAACCCTCTAGTTTTGCTACATTAGGAAAATATACAACCATTGTTGATCAGTGGATGAATGAAGGAAAGACAGTTGTAGTTTTGAGTGAAGATTATTTAGTAGTCGGTGCAGTAGCCTTATTAGATACACCTAAAGAAGAAGCAAAACAAGTAATTGATTATTTTAAAGAAAAAAATATTCAAACAATGCTTTTAACGGGAGATTCTCTTCAAACAGCTGAGGCAATCGCTAACGAATTGGAAGTGGATGAAGTAAGAGCTAATGTATTACCAGAAGAAAAAGCAAATACGCTAAAAGAATGGGCTATGAAATATCCGATAATTGCTATGGTAGGAGACGGTATTAATGATGCTCCAGCATTAGTGAATGCAGAAGTTGGGATAGCAATGGGGAAAGGAACTGATGTAGCAATGGAATCCAGTGATATTGTATTAATGAATAGTCAATTAGATTCTTTAAAAACATTACATCAAGTTTCAACATTAATGATGACTGTTACAAAACAAAACTTACTCTTTTCTCTATTTATTGTAATATTATTAGTGCTTTTAAATTTTCTCGGGTGGAGTGATTTAACGCTTGGAGTCATTCTTCACGAAGGAAGTACAGTAGTAGTGTTATTACATGCATTAAGGTTAATTTTTACACCAATTGAATAAATGAAGTATTTCTCTTTCAATTTCATAAAAATGAAGATTGAAAGAGAAATTTTTTTGCAAAAAAATGTTTGACAATCAAAGTATTATTTAGTATAGTTTGAATATCAAATGATTTGATATTCAAACTAATTAGGAGAAAGAAATGGAAACACCTCTAGAGAAAATTAACGAGTATTTGGTAGACGTCTTTAATCAAATGCTGGATATTGAAGAATCTTCATTGGCTCAAAGTCAATTTAAAGATTTATCCATTAAAGAAATGCATGCCATTGAAGCCATTGGCATGTACCATGAACTTACGACAACTGAAGTTGCCAATTCATTAAATGTAACTGTTGGGACGCTAACAGTAGCAGTTAATGCATTAGTGAAAAAAGGGTATGTCGAACGTTTAAAAGATGCAAAAGATCGACGTATTGTTAGATTAGGTTTAACAAGTAAAGGACGTCTTTTGTATCGATTACATCGCAAGTTTCATGAAAAACTAGTGAAGCGAACGATTCAAGGAATGAACGAGGAAGAAATGGCTATCTTAGTAAAAGGTCTTCATAATTTATATAACTTTTTACATGAAGCTAAAGCTGAAGTTCAAAAAGGAGAGATTTGATGTCCACTGTAAAAGTGATTCATACAAGTTCTTACCTACCAATTCATGAAATAAAAAATGCTGATTGGGAGCTTCGATTAGATACTACAGACGAATGGATTCGAAAAAGAACTGGGATTCAAACTAGACGCTATGCTAAAGAACTAACAACAAGTGATTTAGCGACAAGAGCTGCTCAAAAGCTTTTAGAAGAGTCTAAGATACATCCAGATGAAATTGAATTTATCATTGTAGCTACAATGACTCCTGACACTATGAGTCCTTCTTGTGCAGCAAAAGTTCAAGGAGCAATTGGAGCGAATCATGCATTTGCATTTGATATTAGTGCCGCTTGTGCGGGATTTGTATTTGCTTTATCTACAGGTGTAAAGATGCTTTCAGCAGGAAATCGAAAATATGGTTTAGTGATTGGTGCTGAAACAATGTTATCTGTTTTAGATTGGAAGGATCGTTCCACTGCTATTCTTTTTGGAGATGGAGCGGGTGCAGTTTTATTAGAAAAAACTGATCAAACAACTCTATTCGTAGAAAGTTTACGTTCTGACGGTTTAAAAGGTGACGCTTTAGTATGTGGTGAAAGAATGGAGCAACATACACTTTCCACAATGAAAATGGACGGTAGGGGAGTTTTTGAACTCGTTTCAAGGGAAGTTCCTAAAAATATTTCAGAAACTCTAGAAAAAGCTCACATGAGCGCAGATGAAGTAGATTTATATATTCTTCATCAAGCAAATGTTCGATTAATCGAGCAAGTTGCAAAAAAATTAAAACAACCAATTGATAAATTCCCAACCAATTTAGAAAGAGTTGGTAATACTTCAGCAGCAAGTGTTCCGATTCTTCTAGATGAATTAGTTCAAAATCAATTGATTACGATTGGTAGTGGACAAAAGCTACTTTTAAGTGGCTTTGGTGGTGGTTTATCTTGGGGAAGTATCATTATAACAATTTAACTATTTGGAGGAAACAAACATGACATTCGAAAAAATTCAAGAAATTATTACAGAGCAATTAGGAAAAGAGAAAGAAGAAGTACAATTATCAACTAGCTTAAAAGACGAGTTAGAAGCTGATAGCTTAGATTTATTCCAAATCATTAACGATATTGAAGATGAATTTGATGTAAAAATTGATACAGAAGATGGATTAGAAACAGTAGAAGATTTAGTAAAATACGTTGATAGTCAATTAGCAGAAAAATAATAAGGAATGAGTTATATGGAATCAAAAATTTGTCAATTACTTGGTATCCAATATCCCATCATTCAAGGCGGAATGGCATGGGTTGCTAATCCGTCACTTGCAAGTGCAGTATCCAATGCAGGTGGACTAGGAATTATTGCTTGTGGTCATGCTCCTGGTCCAGTTGTACAAGGATTTATTGATGAAATGAAGCAATTAACGGATAAACCATATGGTGTGAATATTATGTTATTAAGTCCGTTTGTTGATGAAGTTGTCGATGTAGTCTGCCAAGCAGGTGTAAAAGTTGTTTGTACTGGAGCTGGAAATCCTGGGAAATATATGGATAAATTTAAAGCGGCAGGTATTACTGTAATTCCAGTAGTAGCTTCTGTTGCTTTAGCAAAACGTATGGAAAAAGCTGGAGCTGACGCTGTAGTTATTGAAGGGATGGAAGCTGGAGGTCATATTGGTAAAACAACAACTATCGCATTATTACCTCAAGTTGTCGATGCAGTAAATATTCCAGTTATCGCTGCCGGTGGTATTGGTGATGGACGTGGAATGGCGGCTGCTTTTATGTTAGGTGCTGAAGCAGTACAATTAGGAACTAGATTCTTAGTTGCTAAAGAATCTACTGCGCATGATAACTTTAAACAAGCAGTAATTAAAGCAAAAGATATTGATACTGTTATTACAGGTCAAATTACAGGACATCCAGTCCGTGTATTGAGAAATAAATTAACAAAAATTTATTTACAAGCTGAAAAAGAAGAAACTAGTAAGGAAAATCCTGATTTTGAACGATTAGAAGCCATCGGAAAAGGAGCTTTAAGACGAATTGTTGTCGAAGGAGATACTCAAATGGGATCAATGATGGCAGGTCAAATTGCTGGTTTAATTCAAAAAGAAGAAACTTGTAAAGAAATTATTGATGAATTAATGGTTGAATCTCAAAAAACGATTCAAGAACAAATGAAACGTTTTGGATTCTAAATTTTTTTACTCGATATTTACTTTGAAATTCAAAATATAAGGAGTGCTTATGAAAACGGCTTTTATTTTCCCAGGACAAGGAAGTCAAAAACCTCATATGGGGTTAGAATTTCTAGAGAATCCTAAGGGTCAGAATTTATTAGAACAAACACAAAAAGTATTAGATTTTTCAGTATTAGAATTATTAGAAGATGAAAATTCTACGAAACTTCATGAAACAAAGTATACACAGCCTTTATTATTATTTGTTTCTAAACTTATTTTACAGTTTCTTGAAGAAGAAGGATTTCATCCAGATATCGTTGCCGGTCTATCTCTTGGGGAATATAGTGCATTAATGGCAAGTGGTGCATTAAGTTATGAATCAGCATTGACGCTTGTTTCAAAACGTGGAGAATGGATGCAAGAGGCAGCAAATCAAAATGCTGGTACAATGGCTGCTATTTTGGGATTAGAAGATGAAGTCATTGAAAAGGTATGTAAAGAATTACGAGAACAAGGATTATTAGTATCGCCTGCCAATTATAATACACCAGGACAACTAGTAATCGGTGGAAAAAAGGATGCTGTTGAATTAGCAGTAGAAAAATTAAAAGAACAAGGAGCAAAACGTGCCATTGTTCTTCCAGTAAGTGGAGCTTTCCATACTGAATTAATGGCTTCAGCAGCAGAAAAATTTAATGACTTTGTACATACAATTCCGTTTCAAACACCAAGTATTCCAGTATTAAGTAATGTAACTGGAGTACAACATTCTATTCCAATTGAAGTTGAAATACTAACACAACAAATTACACATTCAGTTAAGTGGAAACAAAATGTTGAATGGATGTTAGAACAAGATGTACGAGTGTTTGTAGAAATTGGACCCGGAAAAAGTTTATCTCAAATGATTAAACAAATTGCCAAAAGTCATTCAATCGAAGTAACTGTACTTCAAACGGAATCAATCAAACAATTGGATCAAACAGTACAAGAATTACGTAGAATGAAAGAGGAGAGTATATGAAATTTATCGATAAGACAGTCGTTGTAACTGGAAGTAGAAGAGGAATCGGATTAGGCATTGCATTAGCTTTTGCAAAAGAAGGAGCTAATATAGTACTAAATGCAACTTCAGAAATTAGTCAAGATGTATTAGATTTATTTACTCCATATCCTGGAGAAGTACTAATTATTGTTGGTGATATTTCAAAATTTGAAGTTGCAGAAAATTTAGTAGAACAAACAATTGAAAAGTTTTCTAAAATTGATGTGTTAGTCAATAATGCTGGCATTACACGTGATGGATTAGTGTTAAAAATGAAAGAACAAGATTTTGATGATGTCATTGATATTAATTTAAAAGGATGTTTTAACTTAATTCGTTTTGCTAGTCCGTATATGGTACGTCAAAAATCAGGAAGTATTATTAATATGACAAGTATTGTTGGTGTATCTGGTAATGCTGGACAAGTCAATTATGCAGCAAGTAAAGCAGGGATTATTGGATTAACGAAATCAGTAGCCAAAGAAATTGGTTCAAGAGGTATTACTGTAAATGCGATTGCACCTGGATATATTGATACTGAAATGACACAAGCACTTCCAGAGAAAATTCGTAAGGAATGGGAAAAACAAATTCCAATGCGAAAATTTGGAACAGTAGAAGATATTGCTGAAGCTTGTTTATATTTAGCAGAACAAAAATATATGACAGGACAAGTACTACAAATTAACGGTGGTTTATATATGTAAAGGAGGAAAAACATGAATCGAGTAGTCATTACAGGAATGGGTGCTATTACGCCATTAGGAAATGATGTTGCCAGTTTTTGGGACGGATTGAAAAATGGTAAAAATGGAATAGATTTCATTACAAAATTCGATACGAAAGATATAGATGTTCATGTAGCAGCAGAAGTAAAAGGGTTTGATCCTACTTTATATATGGACCGAAAAGAAGCGAAACGGATGGACTTATTTTGCCAATATGGAATTGCGGCAGCTTTACAAGCAGTTGAACATAGTGGAATTACTCAGGAAAATACGGATTTTGATCGTTTTGGTGTTATTGTGAGTTCTGGGATTGGTGGTTTACCAACAATGGAACAACAAATCATCAAGATGCATGACAAAGGTCCAACAAGAGTTGCTCCATTATTTGTTCCGATGACAATTGGTAATATGATTGCTGGAAATATTTCAATGAAAACAGGAGCTAGAGGGATTTGTACTTCCATTGTTACAGCTTGTGCTAGTGGAAGTCATGCGATTGGTGAAGCTTTCAGAAATATTAAGCATGGTTATTCTGATGTCATTTTAGCTGGTGGTTCAGAAGCAACGATTTGTGAAATTGGAATTGCAGGATTTGCTGCTTTAACAGCATTAAGTAATAGCCAAAATCCAAATGCAGCTTCCATTCCATTTGATAAAAACCGTAATGGTTTTGTAATGGGGGAAGGAGCAGGCGTTGTTGTTTTAGAAAGTTTAGAACATGCTCAAAAGAGAGGTGCAACGATTTATGCTGAAATCGTTGGTTATGGAGCAACAGCTGATGCTTATCATATGACAGCACCAACACCAGATGGTAGTGGTGCAGGGAAAGCTATTTTACATGCTTTGGATGAAGCGCAATTATCTCCAAGTGATGTAGATTATATTAATGCCCATGGAACAAGTACACCTGCAAATGATTCTTCTGAAGTGACAGCGATTCGCTATGCTTTAAAAGAAGCAGCAGATCATGTACATGTTTCAAGTACAAAATCAATGACAGGACATTTATTAGGTGCTGCAGGAGCTATTGAAGCAATTGCATGTATCAAAGCAGTTGGAGAGGACTTTATTCCACCAACGATTAATGTAAAAGAACAAGATGAAGCATGTTCTGTAAATGTTACAGCTCAAACGGGGGTAGCAAAGGAAGTAAATGTTGCCATTAGTAATTCACTAGGATTTGGTGGACATAATGCAGTATTATGCTTTAAAAAGTGGAAAGGGTAATGTATGAATATAGAGGATTTAAAAGCCATTGTTTCATTATTCGATAGTTCAAGTTTAATGGAATTACATTTACAACAAGAGGGAGTAGATCTTCAACTTTCTAAACGTGAAAATTATCCAGTAAGTGGTTCTAAACAAGTTGCTGAGACTATTGAAGAGAAGCCGGTGGCAGTAGTACCTACAAAAGAGATTGTTTCTGAAACGGTAGTTCCAAAAGCTCCTGAAGTTCAAGAAACAGTTGCAAAAGAAGATTTACAGTATATTAAAAGTCCAATTGTGGGGATTGTGTACTTAGCACCTTCTCCAGATGATCCTACTTTTGTACAAGTACAAGATAAAGTTCAAGTTGGACAACCAGTATGTATTATTGAAGCTATGAAAATTATGAATGAAATTACTGCAGATTTTTCAGGTGAAGTAGTAGAAGTACTTGTTGAAAATGGACAAATGGTAGATTATGGGCAAGAATTATTTGCTTTAAAGAAAATTTAGGAGGTTCATCATGAGTGTAATGACAGTAACAGATGTAATGAAATTAATTCCAAATCGTTTTCCGATTTTATATATTGATCGAGTTGAAGAATTAATTCCGGGTGAGCACGTAGTTGCTACTAAAAATGTAACGTATAATGAGCATGTTTTCCAAGGACATTTCCCTGGAGAACCAGTTTTACCAGGAGTATTAATTGTTGAAGCTCTAGCACAAGCTGGATCAATTCCATTATTATCATTAGAAAGTTTTAAAGGAAAAACAGCTTATTTAGGTGGATTAAACCACGTAAAATTTAGAAAAAAAGTAACACCGGGTGATGTTTTAACACTTCAAGTGGACATTCTTAAGCTAAAAGAATATGCAGGAATTGGTAAAGCAAAAGCCTTTGTAGATGGTAAAGTTGTTTGTGAAGCGGAGTTAACCTTTATTATTGGTAGGTAGGATATGTTTAAAAGAATTTTAATTGCAAATCGAGGAGAAATTGCTTGTCGATTGATTCGTGCATGTAGAGAGCTTCAAATCGAAACTGTAGCAGTTTATTCTCAGGCTGATTCTGAAGCTTTACATGTACAATTAGCAGATTATGCCGTTTGCATAGGTAAAAATATTAGTAAAGAATCTTATTTGAATGTTGAAAATATTTTAAGTGCAGCTGTATTAACTGGATCACAAGCGATTCATCCAGGTTTTGGTTTTTTATCAGAAAATCCTAAATTTGCAAAAATGTGTGAGGAATGTCAGGTGAAATTCATTGGACCTAGCGCACATGTCATTCAAATGATGGGAGATAAAGCACAAGCTCGTAAACAAATGATGAAAGCAGGAGTTCCCGTTATACCAGGTAGTGACGGGGTTGTTCCTACGGTTGAAGAAGGCTTGAAAATTGCAGAAAAGATTGGATTTCCTCTTTTAATTAAAGCTGTCGCAGGTGGTGGAGGAAAAGGAATTCGTAAAGTTCAAACGATTGATGAATTTGAAAAACAATTTCTTGCTGCTCAACAAGAAGCTCTTCAAGGATTTGGAAATGAAGAAGTGTATATTGAGCGAATCATTTATCCAGCCAAACATATTGAGTTTCAAATTTTAGCAGATTCTCATGGTAATGTTGTTCATTTAGGGGAACGTGATTGTTCTTTACAACGAAAAAATCAAAAAATTATTGAAGAAGCTCCAAGTCCTTATTTAGATGACGAATTACGTGAAAAAATGGGGCAAGCAGCCGTGTTAGCTGCAACATCAGTAGGTTATGAAAATGCGGGTACGATTGAATTTTTAGTAGATGAGGATAAAAATTTTTACTTTATGGAAATGAATACTCGTATCCAAGTGGAACATCCTATTACAGAAATGATTACAGGAATTGATTTAGTAGAATGGCAATTAAAAGTAGCTTATGGGGAAAAATTAAGCTTTACTCAAGATGACATTCATATTAAAGGACACTCAATCGAATGTCGTTTAAATGCAGAATGCCCAAGAGAAAACTTTAGACCTTCTCCAGGTAAGATTGAAGTCTTACATCAACCAAATGGAGGTTTAGGTGTAAGAATTGAATCTGCCTTATATTCTGGATATAAAATTCCACCATTTTATGATTCCATGTTATCAAAATTAATTGTACATGCACAAAGTCGAACTCAGGCCATTTCAAAAATGCAACGAGTTCTTCAAGAATTAGTAGTTGAAGGCGTAGAGACAAATAAAGAATTTTTACAAGATTTATTAGTAACACCTTTCTTTGAAAGAGGAGATTATACGACAAATGTTGTAGAAGAAAAATTCTTACCAGAGTGGTTTCATGAGTCTCGTCCATAAAGGGGTGATTAAATGGGTTTATTTAAAAAACGTCCTTATATTTCATTAAAACAGAATCCTGTTGATGTAGTAGAATCTGAAAAAGCTCCAATGATTCCCGATGGAAAATGGATTCAATGCCCTCAATGTCAAAAAACAGTTTATTTGGATGATATTGGGGAATTTCAAATTTGTCCAAATTGTGATTATCATTTTAGATTAACACCAAAACAAAGAATTACTTTTATGACAGATGAGTTTGAAGAATGGTTTGTTGATACAAAGGTAAAAGTACCCGTTGAGTTTCCAGGGTATGATTTGAAACAGAAAAAAGCTAGACAAACAACAGGAGAACAAGAAGCTGTAACGGTTGGGCTTGCAAAAATTATTCAGTTTCCCTTTGTTTTAGCGATTATGAATCCTTATTTTATGATGGGTTCAATGGGACAAGTCGTTGGTGAGAAACTGACTTTAGCCTTTGAAGAAGCAATAAAGAGAAAGCTTCCAATTATTGTTTGTACAGCTTCAGGAGGAGCTAGAATGCAAGAAGGAATTTTTTCTTTAATGCAAATGGCAAAAATTAGTGCAGCAGTTCAAGCACATCACTTAGCAGGATTATTATACATCACGGTATTAACAGATCCTACAACCGGTGGTGTCACAGCAAGTTTTGCGATGCAAGGGGATATTATTATTAGTGAACCGAAAGCTATCGTAGGATTTGCCGGTAAACGTGTGATTGAGCAAACGATGAAAGAAAAGTTACCGGATGATTTCCAACAAGCTGAAACTGTACAGGCTAATGGATTTATTGATGCCATTATTCATCGTACTCAGTTAAAGGAAACATTAAAAACTATTCTTAGTCTACATTCTTTAGAGGAGGAATTCAGATGAAACCAATGAAAATCGTCCAAAAAGCACGTGATATTAACCGTGCAACTACTAAAGAATGGATTGACGAAATTTTTGAGGACTTTATTGAATTAAAAGGAGATCGTTTTTTTGCAGATGATGCTGCCATTATTGGTGGGATTGCACGATTAAAAGATATTCCAGTTACAGTTATTGGTATGCAAAAAGGTCATACATTAAAAGAAAATATTGAGCGTAACTTTGGACAAGTTCATCCAGAAGGCTATCGAAAAAGTTTAAGACTAATGAAGCAAGCTGAAAAATTTAATCGTCCAATTATTACGATGATCAATACTGCTGGAGCATTTTGTGGCAAAAGTGCTGAAGATAGAGGGATTGGCGAAGCCATTGCTAAAAATCTTCAAGAGATGAGTCATTTAACCGTTCCGGTCATTGCCATTTTAATGGGTGAAGGTGGAAGTGGTGGAGCTATTGCATTAGCGGTTGCCAACGAAGTTTGGATGATGGAATATGCTATTTATTCTATCTTATCTCCAGAAGGTTTTGCTTCGATTTTGTGGAAAGATAGTACAAAAGCTGAACAAGCAAGCGAATTAATGAAGTTTACAAGTAAGGAATTATTGGAAGAAGGAATTGTCGATAAAATTATTTTAGAGAAAAATCGTTCGTTTAAAAAAATTGCGACGGAACTTCAAACTTCTTTATTCCACTCTTTAGAAGAATGGCGTAAAAAATCGAAAGAGGAATTAGTAAGCCAACGCTTAGAAAGATTTAGAAAATTTTAAATCACGAAGGACAACTATGACATTTTGTTGTAGTTGTTTTTTTGTATCGAAAAAAGTTAGGTAAACCTAAAAAAGTTATTTTTTTCTTAAAAATCATATATATTATTGAGTTTTTTTGTTATACTAGGTTACACAAAAGATTTTGGAAGGTGATTATATGATCAGAGTTGAAAAAGTAAGAAATGCGATGAAGGATTTAGAAATTGATGGATTAATTGTTTATAGTCCATATAATTTACGTTATTTAGCGAATTTTACTGGTACAACAGGTTTTTCATTAATTACATTAAATGAAGCATATTTTGTAACAGATGCACGTTATACACAACAAGCTCAAAAACAAGCACAAGGATTTACAGTGATTGAACATAAAACAGGTTGGTTAGGTGTATTTCGTGAATTAATTGAAAAACATGGATTAAAACATGTTGGTTTTGAAGCGGATCACTTATCGGTTTCAATGTTAGAAGTTTTTGAAGATGAATTTGATACAGATTTAGTTCCAACTCAAGGATTAGTAGAAAAAATTCGTGAAATTAAAGATGAAGCAGAAATTCAAACAATTCGTAAAGCGTGTTCAATTTCAGATGCAGCCTTTTTACATATTTTAAATGTACTAAAACCTGGTATGAGTGAAATTGAAGTCGCTAATGAATTAGATTTCTTTATGAGAAAACAAGGAGCATCTGGCGTTTCATTTGATACAATTATTGCGAGTGGTGTGCGTTCTTCAATGCCACATGGTGTTGCGAGTGAAAAATTAATTGAAACTGGAGATTTAGTAACATTAGACTTTGGATGTTACTATCATGGTTATGTATCTGATATGACTCGTACAATTGCTGTAGGGGAACCAACAGATCAATTGAAAGAAATTCATGATGTTGTATTACAAGCTCAATTATTAGTAAGTGCAGCAGCAGGACCAGGTAAAACTGGGGTTGAATTAGATAAAATTGCTCGTGACTATATTGCAAGTAAAGGATATGGAGAATACTTCACGCACTCAACTGGTCATGGAATTGGGTTAGAAATTCATGAAGCCCCAAATGTAAGTCGTTTAGCGACTCAAGCATTTGTTCCAGGAAATGTAATTACAAATGAACCAGGAATTTATATTCCAGGTGTTGGCGGTGTTCGTATTGAAGATGATATCATTATTACTCCGACTGGTGGCGAAGTGATTCAACAAGTTCCGCGTGAATTGATTATTTTATAAGAAATTACCTTGTGAGTTGTGATAGAAGTAAAATCATGGTAAACTGTAAAAGAGAGTGAAGATCATGATTCGTGATGCTCATTGAGACAGATAGCGATTCAGAATCTTTGTAAAAGGAGGTTCATTATGGAAAAATATACAAATCAAACAGCCGTTTTAGGTGCTATTGAAATTGCCCCTGAAGTGATTGAGAGCATTGCAGGAATTGTTGCTTCTAAAGTGGAAGGATTCCATCCTTTATCTGGAATTATTAAATCAAGTGTAAATACAATTTTTGGACGTGAAGAATTAGCAAAAGGAGCTTATTTAACACAAGAACAAGGGGAATTTATTCTTGATGTATATGGCAATGTGGACTATGGAGTATCCATTCCAAAATTAGCCTTATTATTACAAAATAAAATTAAAGAACAGTTATTATTTAGTTGTGAATTAGAAATTTCTCAAGTAAATATTCATGTTCAAACGATTATTCCAGCTAAAAATGTGGATTCAGAAATTTTTGAATTGGGGGATGAAGAGTGAGTCGTAACCCATTAAAAAGACGTGCACTACGTATTATTGCAATTCAAGCTTTGTATCAAATGGATATTTGTAAAGATTTATCGGCAATTGATGCTGTTCGATTAGCTTTAGATGTATTGCATGATGAACAATCATTTGATGAAGAATTATACTCTAATGAAGCATTATTAGATGAGTTCCCAGAAATTCATTATTCATTAGATTTAATTCAAGGGGTTCAAAACCAATTAGAAGAGTTTGATTCATTGATTTCCTCACATTTAAAAGGATGGGAATTAAGTCGAATTGTTCGCTTAGATTTAATGATTATGCGTGTAGCAGTTTGTGAAATGCGTTCACCTGAATTGGAAGTTCCTCAAACAGTTGCATTGAATGAAGCAATTGAAATTGCAAAATTATATAGTGATGAAAAATCAGCGAAATTTATTAATGGTGTCTTATCAAACTTTGTTGAAGGGTAAGTCAGTATAGGAGGTTGAGCAAGAAGGCGCTCCGAAGCAATGATTTGCTTCCAGGAACACTTTTTGCTCAATTTTTTATTTAAAGGAGTGAGTAAATGGCGATTGTATTAGATGGAAAAAGTTTAGCCTTAAAAATCCGTCAAGAATTGAAACAAAAAGTACAAGAACAGGGAGTAAAACCTGGTTTAGTTGTATTATTAGTAGGAGAAGATCCTGCTAGTCAAATTTATGTACGAAATAAGGAACGTGCCGCAAATGAAGTAGTTTTTCACTCGGTTGTAGAAAGATTACCTGAAACAATTTCTCAAGAAGAATTATTACATAAAATTAAAGCATTAAATGAAGATGATGCGATTCATGGCATTTTAGTTCAATTACCATTACCAAAACAGATTGATAGTCAGGCGGTATTAGAAGCCATTACTCCAGAAAAAGATGTGGACGGCTTCCATCCTGTGAATTTAGGAAAATTACTTCAAAAAGATGAAAGCATTGTACCATGTACACCAAAAGGAATTATTCGATTATTAGAAGAGTATAATATTGACCTAGTTGGAAAAGAAATGGTTGTCATTGGTCAAAGTACGATTGTTGGTCGTCCAATGGCTTTATTAGGCTTAAATCGTGGTGCAACGGTAACTGTTTGTCACAGTCGAACAAAAGATTTAGAGAAACAAATCGCTCGTGCAGATATTATTATTAGTGCGGTTGGAAAACCAAATTTAGTGAAGAAAGAATATGTTAAAAAAGATGCGGTTATTATTGATGTAGGCATTAATCGATTAGAATCTGGAAAACTCGTTGGGGATGTGGATTTTGATGGTGTCTTCGATAAAGTAAGTGCCATTACTCCAGTACCAGGAGGCGTTGGTCCAATGACGATTGCGATGTTATTAGAACAGACATATCTTAATGCATGTAAGAGGGAAATAGATCATGAGTGAAGAATATGTAACAGTCTCGGCATTAACGAAATATATTAAATATAAATTTGATAAAGACCCTTATCTTGGAAGAGTTTATTTAACGGGAGAAATTTCAAATTTTCGTTTACGTCCGACTCACCAATATTTTAGTTTAAAAGATGAAAATGCCATTATTTCTGCAACCATGTTTCAATCTGCCTTTAAAAAAATTCAATTCCGTCCTGAAGAAGGAATGAAAGTATTAGTCATTGGTAAAGTTTCTGTTTTCGAAAAATCAGGACAATATCAAATTAATATTGAACATATGGAACCCGATGGTGTTGGAGCTCTTTTTCTAGCCTATGAACAATTGAAAAAGAAATTAGAAGCGGAAGGATTATTTTCTCTTCCTAAAAAGCCAATTCCTCAATTTCCTAAAAAAATTGCGATTTTAACAAGTGAATCTGGTGCAGTTATTCAAGATATTCAAACAACAGTGGCTCGTAGATTCCCTATTGTCCAATTAGTTTTATATCCAACAGTGGTGCAAGGGGTTCATGCAGTTAATAGCATTTTGAAAAATTTAGACTTAGTGGAACAAGAAGATTATGATGTCGTCATTATTGGACGTGGTGGTGGATCGATTGAGGACTTGTGGGCGTTCAATGAGGAGCCAGTTGTAAGAAGAGTTGCTGAGTTGTCGATTCCAGTTATTTCAAGTGTAGGGCATGAAACAGATACGACTTTAATTGACTTTGTATCAGATATGAGAGCTGCAACACCAACGGCTGCTGCAGAAATTGCAACACCTGTTTTAATGGAAATTCATCAACAATTGAGAAATTTGCAAACACGTCTGGAACAAGCATTAGCTCGTCAATTACAAATTAAACGTGAAAGAATGCAAGCTTTAGCGAATGCAAGTATTTTCCAAAATCCAGAACGGATTTATCAAGTTTATCAACAACGAGTAGATCAATTAGAAATGCGATTGCAGCAAATAATGCAACAAAGTGTTCAGCAAAAACGTCAACAATTATTAAAACATCAACATCGTTTAGAATTAGGTTCGCCAAGTAGAAGAGTACAAACGGAAAAACAAGCACTTCAATATTTGGCAAAACGTTTGGAACAAGCGCAAATTCAATTGATGAAAGATAAAAAACAACAATTCCAAAGAGTGATTCAGCAATTAGACTTATTAAGTCCATTAAAAATTATGAATCGTGGGTATGGGATTTTACAACAAGAAGAAACGATTATTAAAAGTGTTGACCAATTAGAAGTGGAACAAGAATTAACGATTCAATTAGTCGATGGAACGGTTCGTTCTAAAGTGACTTCTGTAGAGAAAGGAAATCAATTATGGTAAAGAAAGAGAAAAAATTTGAAGAAGCAATGAGTGAATTAGAACAAATTGTACAGCAATTGGAAAGAGGAGATGTTCCTTTAGACGAAGCAATTGCGAAGTTCCAAGAAGGAATGGCTCTAAGCCAATATTGTAATGAAACATTAACAAAAGCAGAAGAAACAGTCAGCAAAATGATTGTTGTAAAAGAAGATTAATGGAGTAACTCATGAGTGAAATGATTTCATATTGGCAACAAGAAATAGAAAACTATTTATTGGATCGAATCGAAAAGATTCCAAATATTTCAACACGATTGAAAGAAGCCATGCTGTATGCTTGTAATAGTGGAGGAAAGAGAATTCGTCCATTAATCATTCTCTTAATCAGTCATTTAGAAGAAGTAGAAATTCAAAATGTGTTACCAGTTGCAGCTTCTCTAGAAATGATTCATACGTATTCATTAATTCATGATGACTTACCTGGAATGGACAATGATGATTATCGTCGTGGCAAGTTAACAGTCCATAAGCAATTTGATGAAGCAACAGCCATTTTAGCAGGGGATGCTTTATTAACACTTGCATTTGAAGAATTAGCTCAATGTTCATTATCAGATGCAAAAAAAGTTCGTGCTATTCAAGCATTAGGTTCAGCTTCCGGAGCTAGCGGTATGATTACCGGACAAATGAGAGATATTGCAAGTGAACATCAAGAAATTACATTAGAGCAACTAAAACAAATTCATGAGGATAAAACAGGACAATTATTATTAGCTGCCATTCGTTTAGGGTTATTAGTATTAGAGGATGCGAGCCCTTATGAAGAAGCTCTTTTAAAATTCGGAGTTCATTTTGGACTAGCATTTCAAATTCAAAATGATTTACAAGATGTTTGCTGGGATTCTGCAAAAACAGGTAAAGTCACCGGACAAGATGCAGCATTAGAAAAAAATACTTATCCAAGCATTTTAGGAATTGATGGAGCTAAACTTGCTTTAGAACAAGAAATCAACCACGCAAAACAAGCGATTTTATCGATTCCAAATGAAACAGATGTACAAAGACAAGTACAAGAAATATTTATGAAAATTCTCTCATATGTAGAGATTTAAAGGAGAAAGAATGGAAAAAGAACGAGTAGACCTTCTAGTCGTACAACAAGGATTGACAGATTCTAGGGAAAAAGCGAAAAGGCTTGTTATGGCAGGACAAATTGTCGATGCTGTGAAACATATTCGCTATGATAAACCTGGCGAAAAAATTCCGATTACAACTGAACTATATATTAAAGGAGAAACCCTTCGCTATGTTTCAAGAGGAGGATTGAAATTAGAAAAAGCACTCGCAACATTTGATGTGAGTGTAGAAGGTAAAATTTTATTAGATATTGGTGCTTCAACAGGTGGCTTTACGGATGCAGCTTTGCAACATGGGGCTGTATTAAGTTATGCACTAGATGTTGGATATAATCAATTAGATTATAAATTAAGACAAGATGAACGAGTAGAAGTCATGGAAAGAGTGAATTTCCGATTTAGTAAGCCTGAAGATTTTACAAAAGGAAAACCTCAAGTAGCATCGATTGATGTTTCGTTTATTTCGTTAAAATTAATTTTACCACCATTAAAAGATATTTTAGAGATGGATGGTGACGTTCTTGTATTGATTAAACCACAGTTTGAAGCAGGAAGAGAACGGATTGGGAAAAAAGGAATTGTTAGTGATCCAAAAGTTCATCAAGATGTACTAGAAGAAATTCTAGAGTATTGCGAACAAATTGGTTTTTCTGTAAATCAACTAACTTTCTCTCCAATTACGGGAGGAAGTGGAAATATTGAGTTTTTAGCACATCTGCAATTACATGAAACGGTTACTTCTCCATATGATTGGAAAAACGGTATACAAGCAGTCGTGAAAGAAGCTCATCAACAATTAAAAAATCTAAAATAGAGGTGGAACGATGATTCAAGAATTGTTTATTAAAAATTTTGCAATTATTGAAGAAGTTCGCTGTCAATTTGAAAAAGGCATGACGGTATTAACCGGGGAAACAGGTGCAGGTAAATCAATTATTATTGATGCAGTAGGATTACTCGCTGGAGAACGTGCTAGTCTAGAAATGATTCGATATGGCAGTGAAAAAGCGACAATTCAAGCAGTTTTTACTATTGATTCTGAAGAGACAAAAAGAAATATCGAAGCATTAGGAATTGAAATTGAAAATGATGAAATCATGATTCAACGTGAATTATATCAAACAGGGAAATCTACTTGTCGCATTAATGGACAAATGGTCACTGTTTCGTTATTAAAACAAGTTGGACCCTATTTAATTGATATTCATGGTCAAAATGAACATTTCTTATTATTGAATGAAGAGCATCATTTGAGCCTTTTAGATGCATATGCTGGGCAAAAATTGCAATCATTAAAAGATTCTTATAGCGAGTATTATGAACATTATTGTAGTATTCAAGAGCAATTAAGAAAGTTACAAACTGCTGAAAAAGAAGATGCTCAAAAAATTGATTTATTAAAATTCCAAGTAGAAGAAATTGAATTATCAAATATTTATATTGGAGAAGAGGAAGAATTAGTTCAAGAAAAGGAATATTTTACTCATTTCCAAAAAATTCAAGAACACTTAATGTCCGCTCTATCTGTGTTACAAACGGAAGAATATTCTGCAGTAGATGCGATTAGTCAAGCTTCTCAAGAAATAGGATTTTTAGAAGGGATTGGTGAAAACTATAAACAATTACACCAGCAATTACAAGAATCTTATTATCAATTACAAGATGCGGTTTCTAATATGAGTCATGAATTAGATCATGCAGAATATGATGAAGAAAGATTAGCTTATATTGAAGAACGTTTAGATGTTTATTATCAGTTAAAACGTAAATATGGAGATAATGCAGAAGAAATATTAGAATTCCAAGCACAAGCACAAGCTCAATTAAATCAAATTGAAAATAAAGAAAGTATTATTGAAACATTGATTCAAGAAAAAGCACAAATTGAACAAAAAGCAAAAGAAGTAGCTCTTGAATTGACGAAACAAAGACAGGAAATTGCCCTTGAATTAGCTGAAAAGATAGAAACACAGTTACACGAATTATATATGAAACAAGCCATTTTTGAAATTCGTGTCTTACCAACTGAACAACTACTTGAAACGGGTATGGATGAAGTATACTTCTATATTTCAACGAATAAAGGTGAACCTGTTAAACCATTACAAAAGATTGTATCTGGTGGGGAATTATCTAGAATTACCCTTGCTATGAAAACAATCTTTGTGCGTAAGCATGGAGTGGGAACAATTGTATTTGATGAGGTAGATACAGGAGTTAGTGGACGAGTGGCTCAAGCCATTGCGAATAAAATGCATTATATTTCAGAATTTGCACAAGTATTATGTATTACTCATTTACCACAAGTGGCAAGTATTGCGGGAGTTCATATTTTCATTGAAAAAATGGAAAAAGATGAGCGTACACGCACGACTCTTACAACATTAGAAGAAGACAAACGTATCGAAGAAATTGGTCGCATGTTGTCTGGAGAAGAAATGACAGAATTAACAAAACAACATGCAGCAGAACTAATTGCGTTGTCTGGGAAGATTCGTCAACAAAATAAAGACCAAAAGAAACAGGTGATTGCAAATGACTAAAATTTTTGCACATAGAGGAAGTAGAGGAACTCATCCTGAAAATACATTAGCTGCTTTTCAAGAAGCAGTGCGTGTTCAAAGTGATGGAATTGAATTAGATGTTCATGTTTCAAAAGATGGAGCATTAGTCGTGATTCATGATGAAACAGTGGATCGTACGACGAATGGTAGTGGTTCTATTCAAGACTTAACATTAGAAGAAATTCAAGCATTAGATGCAGGTAGTTGGTTCGATGAATCATTTACTGGAGAAAAAATTCCAACTTTGGAAGAAGTATTCCAGTTGTTACAAAAATTGGATTTCAAAGGTGAATTAAATATTGAATTAAAAACGGATCAAATTGAATATGCTGGGATTGTTGAAAAATGTGTGGCTTTACAAGAAAGATTGCAACCAAACTTTGCGATTATTTATTCTAGTTTTAATCCTAGAAGCATTATTCAAATGAAACAATTACGACCAAATCAAGAAATTGCCTTTTTATATGAAACTGTAGAAATGGCAAATTTTGTATTCGAAGAAGTAAAATTTGAAGCCGTTCATCCTGATTATCGTTTATTAAAAGAATCCTTTGAGATTCATTCACAGTATCCAAAACGTGTATGGACAGTGAATCAAGAAGAAGAGATGCAACATTGTTTTGAGCTTAATGTAGAAGCAATTTTTACAGATTATCCACAAAAGGCACTTGAGCTTCGTTCGGAAATAAAGGAGTAGTATGGTAGAAAAACAAAAAATCATTGTCATTGTTGGCCCAACTGGTGTTGGAAAAACAGCTCTTAGTATCGAATTAGCACAACAATTAAATGGGGAAATTATTAATGGGGATTCAATGCAAGTTTATAAAACATTGGATATTGGAACAGCTAAAGTAACTCCTGAAGAAGCGAGAGGGATTCCTCATTATTTATTAGATATTTGTGACGTCAAGGAAGAATATACCGCTAGTGATTTCAAACAAATGGCAAGAGAAGCGATTCAAGACATTGCAAGCCGTGGGAAACTTCCAATTATTGTTGGTGGAACAGGATTATATATTGAAGGTTTATTATTTGATTTTCATTTTAGTGGAGAAGATTCCAATGATCCAGCTTACCGACTAGAAAAGGAAAAAGAACTAGAAGAAATTGGACCTCTTGCAATGTGGGAGCAATTAAAAGAAGTTGATCCTGTCAGTGCTGAAAATATTCATCCGAATAACACAAGAAGAGTTATACGAGCGCTAGAAGTGACATACGCAAGTGGAAAGCCATTTTCAGCTAATGATCAACAACAAAAAGAAGCTATTTTTGATGCCTATATTATCGGATTATCAACGGATAGAACAGTTCTTTATGAAAGAATCGATACAAGAGTAGACATGATGATGCAAAATGGTTTAGAAGAGGAAGCTAGACAATTATATGATGCAGTAAAAGGATTAGATGTTCAATCCATTCGAGGAATTGGGTATAAAGAATGGGTGGATTATTTTGAAGGTCAATTATCAAAAGAAGCCACTGTTCAAAAAATTCAACAAAACTCTAGACGATATGCCAAACGACAATTAACTTGGTTTAGAAACCGATTTGAAGCTGTACATTGGTATGATTTAGTAGAAAATCCTAACACAATTTCTCAAGTTGTTTTAGATTGTCAGCAGTTTTTACTGGGAAGTGAATAAATGGAAAACACAAAAGAAAGAGTCATGATTGTAGCAGTTCAAACAACACAATCGGATGAGCAATTTCAATATGCTTTAGAAGAAATGAAGCAATTAGTGGATACTGCTCAAGGAGAAGTTGTCGTATCAGTGACTCAAAAAAGAGAAACGTATAGTGGTCGTACAATGATTGGTAAAGGGAAAGTAGAAGAAATTAGTCATTTAGTCGATGAATTGGAAATTGATTTAATTGTTTTCTACCAATCTCTAACGGGTTCTCAAACGAAAAATCTAAATGAAACAATTAAGGCACGAATTATTGACCGTGTTCAATTAATTTTAGATATTTTTGCAATGCGTGCTCGTTCAAAAGAAGGAAAACTTCAAGTACAACTGGCTCAATTAAATTATTTATTACCACGTTTGTCAGGACAAGGAACAGCCTTATCGAGACAAGGTGGGGGAATTGGGACAAGAGGACCAGGGGAAACTCAATTAGAAACAGATAAACGACATATTCGTAAACAAATTTCAGATATTGAGCAACAATTAGAACAGACAAAATTACATCGTCAACGTTCAAGAATGAAGAGAAATCGTTCGAATGGTTTTAGAATGGGATTAATTGGATATACAAATGCTGGAAAATCAACGATTCTAAACCAATTAACAGATGCAGGAACGTATCAAATGGATCAATTATTCGCAACATTAGATCCTTTAACAAGAAAAGTTGATTTAGCCGATCAATATGACGTGACATTAACGGATACTGTTGGATTTATTCAAGATTTACCAACGACTTTAATTCACGCATTTGAGTCAACTTTAGAAGAGAGTGCGGATGTTGATTTATTAGTGCATGTAGTTGATGCATCCTCTCCGAATTTTTTAATGCATGAAAAAACGGTTCATGAATTAATTGAGGAATTAGAGATGGAAACTATTCCGATGGTGACGATTTATAATAAATCTGATTTAATTGTTGGAGAATTTCAACCGAATGCTTATCCTTCGTTAGTGATGTCAGCTGAAAATTCAACAGATATCGAACGATTAAGAGAATTCCTTGCTTCTCAAATGAAAGCAGAAATGGACCATTATGAAGAATGGGTAGAGGTTTACGAAGCACAAAAACTTTCACAACTCCAACAAAATACATTAGTAGAAATTTTGGAGTTTAATGAAGAGAAAAACCAATACTATGTAAAAGGCTATCGTAAAAAGGGAATGTAGAATTCTTTAGATATCATTAATGGCATTTAAAGTAAAAAGAAACTTTTCTAAAAAGTAGCCAGGACGGCAGCAGCCCTACGGTCTCATGCCTAAATTTTGAGCCTTGGTCTCAAAATTTCCTGTAAAATTATCTTGAAAAGATAATTTTACTTTGGCTACGGAGAAAAATTCTTTTTTCTTTAAATTTGTTACGTAAGAAATGAAAGTTAAACATTTTTAGTTGTTTTAGTTTTTTAAGGAGGATAGAAATGATTAAATATTTAAGAAGAGAGATGTTAGGATTTCTGTTAAATATAGCAGGTTTATTTACTGTATCTGGCTTACAAGTGTATGCTGCCTTACGAATGACAAAGGTAGCCGAATATCTCATCCAACAAAATGTAAAAGTATTCATGATTGAAGTGTTCATTATTTTGGGATTATGGATTATTAGTTTAATCATTTCTTACTATCAGACAATTTATCAAGAAATTGTTATTCAAAACATATGTAATAAGATGCGTAGTGATATGTCAGATGCTTCTTGGAAGATTAAAGCTAACTATATTAACGGTCAAGAACAAAAGGAAATTGAGTCATTTCTTCAAAATGATGTAAATATGATTGAAAATAAAGTACTAAGAAGTATTTTTGGTATGATAAAATTTATGTTGCGTGCTATTTTATCTTTAATTGCATTATTTTACGTCCATTATTTATTATTTATTGTCAGTCTTGCATTATCAATTGTATTATATTTTATCCCGGTAATGACCAAAAAAATGGTGTCTAATGCAGGAAATCATGTTGCTGAGGCAAATAAAAGTTACTTGAATAAAATTAATAATATGATAACAGGAATTGATGTTCTAAAAGAATTTGGTGCATTAAATTTTTATCAGGATTCCTTTAGTCAAGAGTTATTTAAAATTAAGAATAGTAGAGTATTACTTGCTAAAGAAACGAGTAAAGTTACATTTATTATTTTTCTATTGAATGTAATTAGTCAATTATCGGTCATATTTGTAACAGGGTTGTTGATAATAAATCAGTTAATCTTAGTTGGTGCAATTCTTACTACAACTGATTTAGCAATGAAATTATTTGATTCAATTTCTGCGATTAATCAATATATGACTATTATTCATTCTTCAGTTCAACTGTTAGATAAAATTGATAAGTTTGAAGCGAGTGATGATAAAACTATTGAAAAACCACTTATATTATCGTGGGATAATATTACTATTTCAGATTTAGAATTTGGTTATACAACAGATCATGTATTATTTAACAATGTTAATTTACAATTAGATAAAGGAAAATGGTATGTATTGAATGGAGCTTCTGGTAAAGGAAAGTCCACACTATTCAAGTTATTATTACAGCAATTAGAACCTAAAAAAGGTACCATTTTGATTGATGGGGATAATATTAAACAATACAATACAGATAACTTATTTAGTTATTTAAGACAACAAGGTTATATGTTTGATACAAGTATCAAGGAGAATATTTTATTAGGAAAAGAAGAGTCAGATAATTTTAAGGAGATTATTGAAAAATTAAATATTGATTTAACTAAAAATATAAATGATTTGTCAGGTGGAGAAAAGCAAAAAGTTGCGATTGCAAGGTTATTAGTAAATCCTAATCCTATCATTTTATTAGATGAAAGTTTTTCAAGTATCGATATTGCCAGTTCAAAAATGATTTTAAATAGTTTATCTAAATTAGAAAATACAATGGTTATTATGATAACACATCGTAAGCAAGAATTAGAAGATATTGACTATGATTCGATAGATATCTTTAAATGAATTAAATCATAATTATTTTTGAAGAATAATAAATGTGTACGTTTGTTTAGATATTATTAATGGCATTTAAAGTAAAAAGAAACTTTTCTAAAAGTAGCCAGGACGGCAGCAGCCCTTCGGTCTCATGCCTAAATTTTGAGCCAAGGTCTCAAAATTTCCTGTAAAAATTA
>CAURER010000018.1:0-33376 GCA_963523795.1 uncultured Granulicatella sp. | reverse complement strand
ATATTTTTTAAATTTCTTCAAACTCCATCGTCTTTTTATGCAATTTGTTCTATAATATAAGTACTTAAGGGAGGAAATTTTATGAAAAAACAGTATTTAGTTTTATTATCCAGTTTATTTGTTTTAACAGCTTGTAAGAGTCAAACTTCTAAACCTACTGAATCAACAACTTCGCAAACAACTGTTTCGACAACGACAACCTCATCTACAAAAGCAACAACGACTAAAGAACAAACTACTACAACTAAAGTAGCTTCTGAAACAAAACAAGAGGCAACTACTCAAGAAGCTAAAAAAGTTACTGTTCAAAATAAAACTACGGTTGCTTCTACTTCAATGAATATAGAAGAAATTAAAGCAGGAAATCTTTCAAGCATTAAAGGAACATGGAGAAATGACTATGGTCAAGAATTAACTTTCCACGAAAATGGAATAGTTTCTGTTAAAGAATCTACTTATAAAGTTCAACCTACACAAACTCAATATCAAGAAGGTTTACTAAATTGGATTTTCGCTCCATTAGAGAATCAACCAACTGTCGGTAGTGCCATTATGACTTTTGTTCCTAAAAATCAAGTCGTAACGTATGGACTCATTGAAGGAAATAAAGATACTTCTGATGCGACTAAAGATCGAATATTTGGTACTCAAGCTGCCCTAACTTCAGACGCACTGAAAAAAGCAATGTATTACAAAGTTTCTGAATAATTCAAAATGGCTCGACCTTTTTTGAGGTGAGCCATTTTTATTGTTAATTTCCTAAAAATTTCTCAAGAAACATACTGGCAATAGTAAAGTAAACAAATACACTCGTTAAGTCACTCACTGTAGTAATGAATAAACCACTCGCAAATGAAGGGTCAAACCCCATAGAGTCAATTAATAATGGAATTAAACTTCCAGCAATCGTTGCTACTGTAATCGCAAAGAACATGGACACGCCAATAATTCCACCTAAAATCCAGTTTGCTTGCCATAAACCTACTACGATAAAAATAATCAAGCCTGTCGCAATCCCACTAATAATCCCAGTTGCAACTTCGGATAAAATAGTCTTCATAAATACCGGTTCATCTTCTGTTAACCCAATTTTACGAACAGCAACGGCTAATGATTGCGTACCTGCATTCCCTGCTGTACCTGTAATTAATGTAATAAAGATAGATAATACACTTACTTGTCCAATAATGCCTTCATAACGGCTTAACAAGGCTGCCGTAGTTAATCCTAAGAATAATAAACTAATTAACCACGGCAAACGTTTTGATGCTGCAATAAATGGGTTCACAGATTGTTCATCTACGTCTACCCCTGCTAAACCAGAGTAGTCACTTGTTGCTTCTTCATCAATAACGTCAATTGCATCATCGACTGTAATAATCCCAATTAATTTTTCTTCTTCATCAATAACCGGAATTGCTAAGAAGTCATAGTCTCGAATCATTTTTGCTACTGCATCTTGTGCTTCTTGTACTTCTACAGAAACGACACGATCCACCATAATTTCGCTAATTTTCACATCTTCTTTATGAACGATTAAATCTTTAAGTGTCAATACCCCTTTTAATCGGTTCTCTTCATCTACGACATACACGTAATAGATTGTTTCTGCTTCTTCTGCCATTTTTTTAACAGTCGTCATCGCACTTCCAACAGTTTGGCTTTCATGAATGGCGATAATTTCTGTTGTCATCATCGCTCCAGCTGTATCATCTTCATAATTTAATAAGTTACGAATTTCGTTAGAAGTTTTATGAGGCATCATGCGCAAATATTTTCTTACTTCATCTTCTTGTACTTGTTGCAAAATATCTACCGCATTATCAGCATACATTTCTGCCAACATTCTTGCAGCATAACGCTCATCCATTTCACGAAGATACTCTTCTACATCTTCGACATCTTCTTCAATAATTTCAAATACAGGTGCCATGTCTTCTGGCGACAGATATTGATACACCAATTGACGTTGTTCCTCACTTAACGACAAGTAAATCTGTGCTTGGTCATAAGTATGGTTTTCTAAAAATATTTCCTTAAATTGCTGCTTATCATCTGTTTTTAACGTATGATGAATTTGTTCTAAAATTTCATCAAATTCATAAGCCATTTCAGACATCGAATCACCTCTATTGAATCATTATTTTTTACATAAAATGATTATACCTTTTATCCTACAAAATTGACAATATGAAGACCTTTATTTTTATAGATTTTATTCATTGATTTTGCTACACTGATAACAAATAAATGATTAGGAGATGCGTTATGAAAAAAAGAATTTTCTTATCAACTTTACTTGTAGGTGCTTGCCTATGTACTTCTACTCCAATTTTTGCTCAAGAAACTACAGGTTCAAAGCAAGAATTACCAACTAAATCAGCAGCTTCAACTTCAACGATTAAAAATCAATGGAAACAAATAGATGGAGCTTGGTACTACTACAATGAACAAGGCGAGAGCTTAAAACAAACATTCTGGAATTCCTACTACTTCCATAAAGATGGAAAAATGGCAAGTAGCGAATGGATTTTTGATAATAATCATTGGTATTATGCAAAGCCTTCTGGAACTTTAGCTCAAAATGAATGGATGAACATCAACCAACATTGGTATTTCTTTAATACAGAAGGAATTCTATTAACGAATCAATGGAAAGATGACTACTATTTAAAACCATCTGGTGCAATGGCAGAAAGCGAATGGATCTTCGATGCTACCTATCAATCATGGTTCTATATTACTTCTAATGGTCGTTATGCTCAAAACACTTGGAAAGATGATTATTACTTAAAATCAGGTGGATACATGGCGAAAAAAGAATGGATTTATGATTCTAACTATCAAGCATGGTTCTATCTAGATGAAAAAGGTTTATATGTAACAGGTTCTCATTTAATTAATGGTGCTCTTCATAGCTTTAAAGAAAATGGTGCATGGATTGGTGAAATAAAAAATAACACATCTTCAGACGAATTACCATTTGCCACAAGTAACTACCAAAAAGTGATTTTCCTAGATCCAGGTCACGGTGGTAAGGATCCTGGTGCACAATATTTAGGATTAAAGGAAAAAGACTTAAACCTACAAGTTTCTCAACAATTAAAAACAAAACTTGAATCACTTGGTTATACAGTTATAATGAGCCGTTCAACAGATGTTTTTGTTGATTTCGTGACTGAACGTTCTAGAATGTCGAATGAAACAAATGCAGATATGTTCATTAGTATTCACTTTAATGCAACGGGGCATGGGCTTGATAGTGGTGAAGATGGAATTCAAACGTATATGTATCAACCAACGGGCAATATCCCTTCTGTGATCAATAAAAACTGGCATGACAATCCTACTCGCTTGAAATATAGTTATAAACTTGGCTCATATATTCATCAATCAGTTTTAGCAACGACTCAAGCAAAAGATGCTGGATTATTAGCGAAGAGTTTTGCCGTATTACGTGAAACGAACAAACCTGCTGTTTTATTAGAATTAGGATACATGGACGATTCAAAAGAATCTCAAAAAATCCGTACAAAAGAATACCAACAAAAATTAGTAGACGGTATCGTTCAAGGAATTCAACAATATTATAACAACTAAGACAAAACCCGAGAAAGCAATCAAGCATTCTCGGGTTTTATTGTTGTACAGAAAACTTTCCCATAGTACGATGAGCCCCCAAAAGGGGCTGCTAGCGTGTTAGTACTATAGAAAACCTCATTCTTGTACGTATCTTCCTCCATTTCTCATGAAGATAAAAATAACTTTCCCATAGTACGAGTAATAAAAGCCAATCGGCTTTTATTACAGGGAAATTTGAGACCTTAGGCTCAAATTTTAGCCAAGAGACAGCACAGCTGGCTACTGGTGTCCCAGTACTATAGGAAACTCCATTCTTGTACGTACTTCCCTCCCTTCCCCCACGAAGATAAAAATAAACTTTCCCATAGTACGAGCAATAAAAGCCAATTGGCTTTTATTACAGGGAAAATCAAGACTCTAGGCTTGATTTTTAGCTATGAGACCCCACAGGGGGCTGCTAGCGTCCTAGTACTATAGGAAAGTTAATTTTTATCTATCGTATTCAATCCACTCCGCCATGTCCTTCGCCAACGGCGCCTTCACACACATCTGCTCTCCCGTCATCGGATGAATAAAATCTAACTGACTACAATGAAGCGCCTGCCTCACCAGCGGCTCAATCTTCTCTCCACCATATAAATCGTCCCCTAATAACGGACAACCAAGCCAACTAAAATGTACACGAATCTGATGCGTACGCCCCGTATGCAAACGAATCTTCACCAATTGACTATGCTGATACGTCTCCTCTAACCAATACTCTGTTAAAGAAGGCTTCCCATCTGGCCTTACACAACGATTAATAATCGAATCATCTGTTCTTCCAATCGGAGCATCAATGAAATCATGCTCTTTTAAAACATCCTGTTTCGTTACAATAGCATGGTATGTTTTCTGAATTGTTTTATTCCGAAGCGCTTGATCCATCCAAGCATGAACTACACGATGCTTGGCAAACATCATCACTCCTGTTGTATCACGATCTAATCTCGTAACAACATGCGTCACACAATCTTGGGTTCTTGTTGTTTGTAAATAACCTTTTACACGATTCGCCATCGATTGATCAGGATGTAATTGTGAAGGTATCGAAGCTGTCCCTTGTGGCTTATTCACAATTAGTAAATAGTCATCTTCAAATAAAATATCCAACGGAATTTGACTTGGAATAACGGTTTCATGCTCTCCTTCAGGAGGTATGACCATTGTGAGTACATCACCAGGTACTAATGTCTTCAACACAATTTCTTCTCGACCATTGACAAGTAATTTCCCATTTCGTTTTACATGGGCTAAAAATGTTTTTGTAATTCCCTTTTCTTGTAAAAAACTACGCATCATCATAGGAGATGAATACGGATAAGTCCATGTTAAATTCAATGATTTCCCTCATTATCTTTCTTCTAATTCTATTTCTCTTGCTCCAATAAAGGAGTTTTCGACTCTATCCCAAAAATGAGTATGGCGATAGCGTACAAATGAAACACGTTTTTTACTAATATGCAAATGTGCTTTGACAATATCATTCGCATCATATGTTAAATGATCCATCGATAACACCATTCCATTTTCACTATGTGGTAATAATGTTAACACTTCTTCAGGAGCAAAAATCATTGGTGAACTTAATGTACGGTATACACGATTATTAATCGAAGCCATTTCTGTCATTTGCATCACTTCTGCTCTTGGATGAACAATCGCTCCCCCTAATGACTTATTCACTCCAGTTGAACCTGTTGGAGTTGAAACACAAACGCCATCTCCTCTAAAGTTCTCAAATACTTCACCATTAATTAAAACTTCACATACAAGAGTTCCATTTACTTTACGTAAAGTTGCTTCATTTAAAGCAATATGATTCTCAACTGTTCCATCTTCTTTTTCCAAAGTCACATCTAATAAAGGATAGCTCACGCTTTCTCCTTGATCATGCTTCAAGCTTTCAATTAATTCTCCAGCTTGAAAATCACGCCAATCTGTATAAAAGCCTAAATGACCTGTATGAATCGCTGCAAAACGAATATGATCTAGTTGTGATTTGTAATGGTGGACAGCACCTAGTAAAGTTCCATCTCCCCCAATTGTAATCACAACATCTGGATTTTCATCATCTCGTTCAAATTCTTTTTGGCAACATAAATTCAAAAATTCTTCTGCTACTTTTTGGCTTTTTTCTGATTGATTATAAAATAACCCTACTTTCATCCAATCACCTCACCCTCTATTTATTTCCTAACAGCAACACTTATGATTTTCTTTTACGTTGATTTTCTTTATTTGTTGAGAAAATATATTGTGCTTCTTGAATTTCTTCTCGAATTTGCGACATTTCTTCATCTAATAAGAAGGCTGCTTCTGCTGCTCGTTCTAATCGCTCGTGAATAATTTCTGGGAATTCTCCCTTATATTTATAATTTAGAGAATGTTCAATCGTTGCCCAGAAATTCATGGCTAGTGTGCGAATTTGAATTTCAACTAAAATTTTCTCTTCCCCTTCAATTCTTTGGACAGGATATTCTAATACAACGTGGTAAGAACGATACCCACTCGCTTTCTTTTGATGGATATAATCACGTTCAATAATAATTGTAAAGTCATTTCGTTGACGAAGTAATCGTACCACTTCAAAAATATCATCTACGAATTGACACATAATCCGTAATCCTGCAATATCTTGTACGCCTTCTAAGAAATCTTCTGTTAAAATTTTTCTCACTTGCATTTTTTCACGAATACTTTCAGGAGTTTTCACACGTCCCGTTATAAATTCAATCGGTGCATGTTTTCCTTTTTGGCGATATTGAAGGCGAATGCCTTTTAGTTTAATTTTTAATTCTTCAATTGCTTGACTATAAGGTGCTAAAAAAGCATCCCAGTCTTCAACTTCTGGTAAATATTTTTCTTCCATTTACTCACCTACTTTTTTCTCATCCTTACTATCATAGCATATTTTTTACTGAGTCTAAAAGAATTTTGATAATCTTAAACTCTTCAATGGTTATTATTTGTAATTCACTTTAAATTAAGATAAAGTAAAAAAAGCTTTGTGATAGAAAGAGGTAGAAACATGGCACATTTAGAAAAAGAATATAAAAATCTTCTAACTAAAGAGCAATATGAATCTTTAAAAGAAGAATTTAAATCTATTTTCACGAAAGAGATTACACAAACGAATCAATATTATGATTGTCATCAACAATTAGAAAACAATCGTTCTGCACTTCGAATTCGTCTTATTGAAGGACAATCAACTGGAGAAATTACATTAAAAATTCCTCAATCAGACTGCGAAGTCATTGAAATTACAGAAGAATTACCAGCAGAACAATTACAATGGTGGATTGAAGAAGATATTTTCTTGCTTCCTACTAGCATTAAGTTAGCACTGGAAGAACAAGGAATTCATTTATCGAATATCTCACCTACAGCTACTCTAACAACTCATCGATTAGAAGGGAAATTAAGCCCTGGCTGTTTACTTGTTCTAGATAAAAGTCATTACTCAGGTCAGACCGACTATGAAATTGAAATGGAAGTCGAAGATTTAGAAAAAGGAAGAGAAATCTTTTTAGAAATCTTGAATCGTCATGGAATTGAACCACTTAAACCTATCAGTAAAATTAGACGTGCTTTACGTGCGAGTGAAAAAAATTAGAAAATTCAAGGCTTTTTATTCATATTTTTTTCAAAATTCTGTTACAATAAGATTACAGTATAAAGAAAGGAGATTTAGTTCGAGGTGAAGACTAATGAGAATAGTGAACTGAGTCGTATTCATCCCACTTCTTCAACTGAGAGAATTTTTGATTGTTATCTTTTCATTAATCCACTTGGGAAACAATGTTATAAATGCGAACAAGAAGTTATGAAATTTATTAAACGGACTCCTCATAAAGTACATGTCCATTTCCTTCCTTTTCATAATTTCAAATCGGTTACTCAGTATATGAAGAATAATCAATTAAATGTTAAAAATATTGACTTACGAAACGAAATCTATACAAAAATCTATGACGCTTCGCTATCCTATAAGGCAGCTCTACTACAGGGGAAAAAATTAGGTAGAGCCTTTTTAATGGAATTGCAAACACAACTACATCTTCTTCATAAGGAATATACTCCTGAATTGTTACAGGAAATTATTCAAATTATTGGACTGGATGAAAAGATGTTTTACGAAGATAAAGCGAGTAAACTCGTTCATCAAGAGTATGAAAAAGATCAACAAATTGCTCAAGAAATGATGGTAGAAATGAATCCATCGCTTGTTATTTTTGACAATTTAAATCAACAATACGGTGTCATCTTACATCAAAATATTAATGCAGATATTATTGAACATGTCTGCGAAAACTTACATCATGACATAGGAGTATGTCCAAAAAAGACACAACGTCATCAAACATGTTGCGTCATCAAAATGGTACATTAATTTTTAAAAGAGGCTGACTTTTCAGTCTCTTTTTATTACTCGGAGGTTATTATGGCAACATCAGTATTATTATTAGACGAACAAACCATTCAACACTTAGGGGAAATTTATCACGAGGCTATCCATCAAATCCCCCCTCATACACATTATCAATTAAAACTTCCTTCTTTATCAGTTACAGCTTACAAATCCGGTAAAGTTGTTTTACAAGGAACAGCTGTAGATGAATTTATCCAAAAACATGATTTAACAGCTTTAACAAGTACGAAGAAAACAAACTATGATACAAAGTTACTTCCAGAAGGCTTTTCAAATTGGAGTGTCATTGGTAGTGATGAAGTTGGAACGGGAAGTTATTTTGGTCCATTAACTGTTGCATGTGCTTTTGTTCCAGAAAATCTTATTAAAGAATTACAACAACTAGGTGTTAAAGATTCAAAAAATTTAACCGATGCTCAAATCCAAGAAATCGTTCCGAAAATTAAAGAATTAATTCCTTACAAATTACTTACTTTATGGCCTGAAAAATATAACGAAGTACAACAAACAAAAAATTTAAATGAGATGAAAGCTCTTCTTCATAATCAAGCGATTAAATTACTATACCAACAATTAAATCCAGAAACAGTTCAAGCTGTATTAATCGATGAGTTTTGTACGCCCAAAAATTATTATCGTTATTTACAAGAGCAAACAACTCCTCTTAAATCGATTACATATTTTAAAACGAAAGGTGAAAGCCACCATATAGCAGTAGCTGCTGCATCAATGATTGCTAGAGATGCCTTTTTAACTGGATTACAAACACTATCTAAAGAATATGGTTATAAACTACTATCTGGTGCTCACACAGATGTTGATATTTTAGCGAGCAAAATTTTAGAATACGATGGTATGGAAGTTTTAAGCAAAGTTGCAAAATTACACTTTGCCAACACCCAAAAAGCCATTGATTTAACAAAATAATCCCGCAACGAATAGAGGCGTACAATCAAGATCAAACACCTGATTGTACGCCTGTTATTATATGTAATCTAATATTTTTCGTTACTATACAGTAGAAATGGAGTTTTTTGATATAGTAGTACTAAGACGCCAGTAGCCCCTTACGGGTCTCTTGAATCGTACTACTATAAAAACTCCTTCTGCTATTCTTTCCAATAATTAATAAAACTTATTTTATTACTATCCAGACACCTGATTTTGTAGATCCTTTTCTTAAAATTCTACCACTATTTTTCAAAATATTGAGATTATATTTTATACCACTTGTAGAAGCTCCTATTGCTTCTGTAAGTTCTTTTATAGTAATATGTGGATTTATTTTCATTAACTCAATAATCTGTTTTCCCATTACAGTTTCTTTTCTAGTTTCTTGGTTAGTTTTATCAAGCAACTTATCTTCTAAAAATTCCTCTTGTACAAAAATAATGGCATTCGTATAATTTGATGAATTATCTTTAGGTAAGAAAGAAATACTTGGTGAAAGATTTGCCTCTAAAGAATCTTTTGCTCTTCTGATTCCAGACCCATATGATTCTATTAATTCCAAAGCATAAAACATATCTTTTAGTTCCTTATTTAAGTATTTCCTGTTATCAAAACTTCTTTCATTATTTAATGCTTCAATCGTAACTGGAGGTAGTGGTCTATTAGGATTCACAAAAGAAATTTTATCTTTATATATGTAAATTCCAACATATTCATCTTCATCATACTCTTTATGTAAAATAGCATTTGTTGCTAATTCTTCAAAAGCTGCTATAGGAAAATTATATATAACTTTACGCTCCATTTTGTCAGTACCATCAATTTCACGAATAATTTCTACTTGTGCATTTGGAATAAAACGATTAGGTTTTTCACAGAACATTAGAACTGCAAAATTCTTTGCTCTATAACCTCCATATTGACTTTCACTTATTAATCCTAACGCTTTAGCCATTTCTAATTTAGAAAGTTGTTTAAGATCATCCTTTGCATTTGTTAATGTAAGATATTCTTTCATATACTCATAACTTAAATCATCTAATGTTGCAGTTTGGTTTAGACTAGAACTAAAATTATAATTTGCAAATTTCTTTAATAGTTCAAACTCTTCAAGAGTATTAGGAAGGTTTGAATCTCTTGAAACTCTAATATATCTTCCAGCCTTTAGTGCAATTTTCTTATCTTTTTCAGCTTTAATAGTTGTCTGACAAGGTCCTTTTACATTTGGTTCAACTGCAACAACTATATAATATTCATCATCTATTTTATCTTGAATAATATGATAGTTAATTTTAGGAGTTATATAAGAAAGTAGAGATTTAAGTTGATTTTCAACTATTTCAATCATTGGTTCTTTAATTCCAGTGATTGGTCGCTTTGGAATCGCCTTCTGTTGAGTATCTTTGTCATCTACTTCTTCAACTCCAATGAAGATTAATCCAATTTCATTATTCATGTAATTATTTGCAAACGCACAAGCTGTTTTTAAAATTTTATCTTTAAATTGTACAGATTTTTTATACTCTATATAGCTATTCTCAATTACTTGATTTTCTAAAATATCACGAGCCATCCTCTGTATATCAGAACGTTGCATAATAACTTACCTCACTTTTAATAATTTAGTTAATTATACCATTCCTTGATATATATTACTATTTTCACAATCCATTCTCATAGAGCCCTTTAAAGTAGAAATAGAGTTTTTATAGTAGTACGAGTGATAGAATCTGTTCAACAGAATCTATCACAAGAAAATTTGAGACCACAGGCTCAAATTTTAGCCAAGAGAACCGTAAGGAGCTACTAGCGTCTTAGTACTACTATACACAAAAACTCAATTTCAACACCTTTTATTTTTTTATAAAACGTGACAAGACGACACTTGCAATGACAATAACTGTCACAATAATCCCTAACACAATTCCCCAACCATGCGCAAGACCCGTTAAAGGAACCGTAATATTCATCCCAAAAAATCCAGTTACAATATTCGGAATCGTTAATAAAATCGAAATAATCGTTAATAATTTCATCGTATCGTTCAAATTATTATTCAATACATTATTATAAGTACCCGATAATTGTTGCAAAATCTGAAGATTGATCGAAGTCATTTCCACTAATTGCTTCGCTTCAATTAAACTATTTTCTAATTTTTCTTCCTCAGTAAACTCTAATTCCTTAAATAATACTTGAGTCTTCAATTGCTCTAACACAATCGCATTTTGCTTTGTTGCAGAAACTAAATAAACACTTCCAATTTCTAAATCGGACAATGCAAATAGATTTTTCTTCGTTGTTTTATGTCTTAATTTATGACTAAGAATTTCCTGTTCTTTTTTTAAACTTTCAATCTTAGGAAAATAATTTTCAGTAATCATCATTAAACTAGAAAATAAAAAAGTAAACACAGAAATATCTGGTCTCTCTTCCCACTCTTTTCTCATCGCCTCTACAATATAGGCATTATATTTGTTCGAAATTGTAATGATTTGATCCTTTCGAACGATAAAAGTCATTGGAACGGTCTCATACCGATTTTCTCTCTTAGTTTGTTTAATGACATTATAGATAACTACTAATGTTTCTTTTGGACGACAATATTCAATATGCGCTCTTTCGTTTTCATCTAGCGCATACTCTAACATTTCTTTATCAAGCTGATATGTATGATAAACAGAAGAAGCATCACTAATTTCTTCTGAATTTATATTTATCCACGCACACGAGTTCCCAAAATTTTGTTCAACCATAACTATCTCCTTCCATTAATCTACATAAGTGTATCATAAATGAAACAACAGCTAATTCAAAAATGCTCAAAAAATAAATAAAAAAGACTTTCCATAGCAATATGGCATGAGACTCGCATAAGCGAGGCTCATGCCGTCCTAATACTGCTATACTAGGAAAGTCTAATTATAAAAATGTCCGTTAAAAACAAAAGAGTTTTCATAGTAGCACGAGTGATAAAAGCCAAATCCGGCTTTTATCACAGGGAAAATCAAGACCTTAGGCTTGATTTTTAGCCAAGAGACCACCAGGGCTTCTGGCGTTCTAGTGCCACTATATAGAAAACTCTATTCGTAATCTGTTACTCTTCGTTCAACAACGCTTCTAATTGTTCTAGTCGTTGTTCGAATACATTCATTGCATCATATAGATATTGAGTTTGCGTCATATCTACACCCGCTTTTTTCATAACCTCAATTGGTTTATCACTACGTCCAGCACGTAAGTAGTTTAAGTAAGCCTCTAAATCCTCAGGAGTACCATGTAAAATCTTATCTGCTAAAGCAGTTGCTGCAGCCATACCAGTTGCATATTGATATACATAATAATTCATATAGAAGTGAGGAATACGAGTCCACTCATACGCAATCTCTTCATCTTGAATCACATTTGCATAATATTTTTGATTAATACTTTCATAAATCTCAGCCATTGCCGCTTGAGTTAATGGCTCACCCTTTTGATCTGCAACATGAATTTGATGCTCGAACTCAGCAAATTGAGTTTGACGGAAAATAGTCGATTTAAAACGATTTAAATAATTATTTAAAATATAAATTTGACTCTCTTTATCCGTATGTTTCTTCAATAAGTAGTCTGTTAATAAGTTTTCATTCGTTGTAGAAGCAATTTCTGCTAAGAAAATTGAATAATCTCCATATTGGAATGGTTGCGTATGACGAGTGAAATAACTATGTGCACTATGTCCTAATTCATGAACTAATGTAAAGAAATTACTTAAATCATCATGCCAGTTTAATAAAATATAAGGAGCTGTTGTATACGCACCTGATGAATAACCACCACTACGTTTCCCAATATTTTCCGCAACATCAATCCAACGTTGTTCATAGGCTTGTTTAAGAATATCTTGATATTCTTCCCCTAATGGTTTCAATGCTTCAAAAGTTGCTTTAGAAGCTTCTTCATAGTTGTATTTAATTGGCGCTTCACCTGTAATTGGAACATGCAAATCATACATATGTAATTCATCAAGTCCTAAAGCTTTTTGTTGTAAAGCTATATAACGATGTAATAATGGTAATTTTTCATTAACTACTGTCAATAATGCATCATATACTTCTTCAGGAACTTGGTTAGCAGATAAAGCTGCTTGACGACTTGATTCATAGTTATGAGCCAACGCTTTAAAATTATGAGCTTTCACTTCTGAACCTAGCGTGCTAGCAAATGTATTTTTAAATTGAATATATGGTTTATATTTAGTTTCAAATACATTTTTACGAACTTCACGATTAGTAGATTCTAAGAATGTGATATAGTTTCCGTGAGTTAATTCGACTTCTTCTCCTTGTTCATTCTTAATAGTACCAAATTTAAGATCCGCATTATTTAAGAAGTTAAATGTCTTTGATGGTCCAGAGAATACTTCATTCGCTTTTGATAATAAAGCTTCTTCTTTATCAGATAAAACATGTCCTTTTAATACACGAGCAGCTTCTAATGCAACACGGAATTCTTCTAGACGTGGTTCTTCTTTAAAGAATTTTTCAAATTCTTCATCTGATTTTTCTAAGATAGCTGGTTCAAACCATGATGTTGCACCTGACACTTCAACATATACTGAGAAAGCACGTTGGTTTAATACTTGATTTTCATCATTTGTAGTATCTTGGTCAGCTTTCAAGTGTGAATACACATAAGCTGTTTCGATTTTTTCTTCTACTTGATACGATAATAATAAGTAGTTATATAAATCAGTACCTGAATTTAAAGCTGTTTCTTTACTTGCAGCAATTTCTGGAATTTTTTCTGATACAAAAGCTAAATCAGCTTCAAAACCAGAGTTATCTGGATAGATTAATGTTAAGTCCCATGTTAATTCAACAGGAACTTCTGAACGAGTTAATGGTTTTTTATCACTCATTTGTTCTCCCACCTTTACTTTAAGATATGAAACCATTCTACTATGAAAAGTTAAATTTATAAAGTAAAAATCCTTAAAAATTAAGACTTTCTTATCATCTTCTATTCTCATTTAACTAATTGAGAATGATTTTCACTCTCATCTAGTTTAGAATTATTCTAATCTAGAAAATTTTATGTTATGATATATTCAACAAATAAAACACGAGGTGAAAAAAATGATGAATATTTTAGAACAAAAACAAATTCGTTATACAATTACATGCGGAACATTAATTATTTTAGGACTAGCTGCTAGCTTCCACGGATTGAATCTAGTATCAGTGATTTGCTACTTGACAGCTTTCTTAGTTGGAGGATTCCACTCAGCCATTGAAGGAATTCAAGAAACTTTCCAAGAACAACATTTAAACGTTGACTTATTAATGGTATTAGCGGCAATCGGTGCTTCTATTATTGGTTATTGGTTAGAGGGAGCTTTATTAATTTTTATTTTCTCATTAAGTGGAGCTCTTGAAGAATATGCTATGGCAAAAAGTCAAAAATCAATGACAGAATTATTAAACCTACAACCAAAAACTGCGACACGTATTCGTGATGGTCACTATGAAACAGTAGACGTTGAAGATTTAGCTATTGATGATGTCATTTTCATTAAAAAAGGTGAAGCCGTTCCAATGGACGCTATTCTAACAGATGGTGAAAGCTTATTCGATGAAAGTATGATTAATGGTGAACCACTTCCAGCTAACAAAAAAGTAGGCGAAGAAATTTTCGCAGGAAGTATTAATTTACACCAATCTTGTACAGCAACTGTACACAAAAATGCAGATGAAACTGTAATGGCTTCTATCATTCGTTTAGTAGAAGAAGCTCAAGAACAAGAAACAAAAACAAGTAGCTTCTTAAACAAAATCGAAGATCAATATGTAAAATTTGTATTAGTATTCGTACCATTAGCAATTGCATTCTTCTACTTCGGCTTCCAATGGTCATGGCAAGAATCTTTCTATAGAGGAATGATTTTATTAACAGTAATGTCACCATGTGCCTTAGTTGCATCTGCTAGCCCTGCTATTTTAGCAAGTTTATCCAATGCAGCAAAACAAGGGATTTTATTAAAAGGTGGAGAATCTTTAGAACAATTATCTTCTATTCAATCCATTGTTTTAGATAAAACAGGTACATTAACAAAAGGAAAACCAACTGTTCAAAATGCAGTCATCGTAGATGAAAACGAAGAAGAAGTTCATGCAATGATGTATGAAATGGAAATCCGTTCTACTCACCCATTAGGAAAATCAATTACAACTTATACTCAAGCTTACAAAAATTCTGATTCTATTACTTTTGACAGCTTTGAAGAAGTAATTGGAAATGGATTAGTCGCAACAGCTCAAGGCTCAACTTGGAAAATCGGTAAATTATCATGGATTGATGCAGAATGGAAACAACACACAGCATTAGCAACAGATATTGAAAAACACTTAGAACAAGGTGAAATTGTTTTAGCGATTGAAAAAAATAATCAATTAATTGGATTCTACGCTATCTCAGATGAAATTAAAGAAAGTAGTCAATCTGTATTACACTATTTCAATGATGAAAATATTCAAACCATTATGATGACAGGTGATGCAGATGCAACAGCTTCTGCCGTAGCAAAACAATTAGACATTTCTGATTTTCAAGCAAACTGTTTGCCTGAAGATAAAGCAGCTTATGTTAAGAACTTATCTGAAAAAGGTATTTCTGTAGCGATGGTCGGAGATGGAATTAATGACGCTCCTGCACTTGCAAATGCAACGGTTGGGATTGCGATTGGTGAAGGAACTGCTTTAGCAATCGAAGCAAGTGATATTGTATTATTGAAAAATAATTTATCATTAATTAAATATGGTCACGAGTTATCTAAAAAAATGAAGAGCATTATTTTACAAAATATTGTTTTCTCATTATCAGTAATTACGATTTTAATTTTAGCGAATGTCTTCCAATTCATTAACTTACCTTTAGGTGTTATCGGACACGAAGGAAGCACAATCTTAGTGATTTTAAACGGATTACGTTTACTAAAAAAATTATAAAAAACGAATATACACAAATAAAATGACTTTTAAAATAGTAGCTAGGACGCAAGCAGCCAGCGAAGCTGTCTCATTGCTAAATTTCGAGCCTTGGTCTCGAAATTTCCTGTACTAGAAGCCACACGGCTTCTAGTACTTTTGCTACTATTAGAAGTCATTTTTATTTGTTTATAAATTAGTATATCCCTGCTTAGAAGTCAATCACAAACTAAGAAAATAAACTTTCCAATGTGGCGTTAGTATGAGACTCGCTTTGCGAGGCTGCTACCGTCCATTGCTACATTAGAAAGTCATATTTAATTTATTGTTTAATTTACTATTTATCCAAAACTTCGTATTCTACTTCTTCTCCAAAGAACTCGTCATATAATGCTTGAATCGCACGTTTTTCGTACTCTTCTTTAATACCAAACATCATAGAAACTTCGGATACACCTTGGTTGTATAATTCAATATTAATTTGTTCACGGGCTAATGTGCTAGCAACACGAGCAGTTGTACCAACCATGCTAACCATTCCTTCCCCTACTAACATAATTAAGCATAATCCACGTTCATAGTACGCTTCATCCGCATTTAATTCTGCTTTCAAACGGTAAACAATACGATCTAATACTTCATCAGTCGCATCTTCCCCACGAATAATAATTGTAGCATCATCAATCCCTGTTGGAATATGTTCTACACTGACTCCTTCATCTTCGAATAATTGTAATGTTTTTCTTAAAAATCCAATTTCATGATTCATTAAATATTTTTGGATATAAACACTCACGAAACCTGATGAACTTGCAATCCCAGAAATAATCGAAGGAGAATTGACTTTTCCTTTCATAATATAAGTACCCTTTGCAGAAGGATTATTCGTATTACATACATGAACTGGAATTCCTTTTTTAATCGCTGGTAACAATGCTTCTGTATGGAACACTGAAAATCCTGCATAAGATAACTCACGCATTTCTGTATAAGATAACACATCAATTCCAATTGGTTTATGAACTAATTTTGGACTTGCAACAAAGATAGCATCCACATCTGTAAAGTTTTCATACTCTTCAGCTGAAACTGCATTCGCTAAAATAGAACCTGTAATATCTGATCCACCTCGAGAGAATGTCACAACTTTTCCATCTTTTGTAACTCCGAAGAATCCTGGAAATACAATAATATCTTTTTCTAATTGTAAGTATTCTAATTCTTTATACGCTTCTTCTAATACTTGAGCATTTCCTGGAGTATCGCTCACGAATAAATTCGCTTCTTTAGGGCTAATATATTTTGCTGGCAAGCCTTCTTTTGTAAAGTAGTCTGCAATTAATTTTGCATTATTGTCTTCTCCACTTGCTTTATACGCATCGATTAAATAAGCAGGTTCTAATGTACTTTCTTTTAACGCTGCAAAATGCTGACGAATTTTATCCATTACATCTGAGTTTAATTGTAATTCATCATAAATTTCTTGATAACGTTCTAAAATTACTTCTAAAACAGCTTCATTATATTGTCCTTCAATATGAGAAGTTGCTAATTGGATTAATAAATCCGTTACTTTCTCATCGTCTGAATGACGTTTCCCTGGTGCAGATACAACAACAATTTTTCTTGTTTCATCTGCTTTTACAATTTGCAATACTTTTTTTATTTGTTGACTATTGGCTAATGAACTTCCGCCAAATTTAATTACTTTCACTTCGACACCTCATTTAGATGATTAACTCTATTTTCTTTTCATAATGGTAACAGAATAGCAAATTCTTTTTTGAACTGCAATCATTTTTACTCGATTTTTATCAAAAAGTGTATTTATTTTATATACAAGTGTTTACAATTTTGATTACAGATCATTTTATTCTCCCCTCTTCCTTTCCGTTGTATATTTCTTGCATTGAATCCTAGAATCCGTTATGCTAGTAGGACAAAAACAATAAAAGGAGAGACCACTATGCCAAAAATGTTACACACTTGTGTTCGTGTTAAAAACTTAGAAGAGAGTTTAGCTTTCTACCAAGAAGCATTTGGATTTAAAGAAACTCGTCGTAAAGATTTCCCAGAACACAAATTTACAATCGTTTATTTAGCTTTCGAAGGTGACGATTACGAATTAGAATTAACGTATAATTATGGACATCCAGGATACGAAATCGGAGATGGTTACGGTCATATTGCGATTAGCAGCAATGATTTAGAAGGATGGCATGCAGAACACGTAGCAAAAGGCTATGATGTAACAGAATTAAAAGGTTTACCTGGAAATCCAGCAAACTACTATTTTGTAAAAGATCCAGATGGATACAAAATCGAAATTATTCGTCAAAAATAATCCCCATTAAGGAGTACATTTATGAAACCTGAAGAATTATATGTACATGCAAAAAAAGCATTGGAGTATTCTTATTGTCCCTACTCTAACTTCCCAGTAGGGTGTGCCATTTTATATAAAGATGGAACAGTGATTACTGGAGTTAACGTAGAAAATGTTTCTTTTGGAGCAACAAACTGCGCAGAACGTACAGCTTTATTTACTGGAGTAACAAAAGGCTATCAAAAAGAAGATGTGGAAATGCTTGTTGTAGCTGGTAAAACAGACTACTTCTTACCTCCATGTTGCTTATGCCGTCAAGTATTAGTAGAACTATGCCCTGCTGATACACCAATTTACCTTTCTAATAATAAAGGGGAATTAAAAGAAACGATTTTACGTGATTTAGTTCCACTAGCATTTACTGAAATGTAATCAACCTAGCACCTCTTTGGGTGCTTTTTATATTGAAAAATTTTAGAGCTTTAGTGTTTTTACGTGACAGTACCTCTATTGTCTGCTATAATGTTATCTATGCGATGAGGCGACAAGCAGACAAAGAAGTCTGCTAAGTCAAGTGGAACAGATGTGCTTGCACACTACCGGATGTAGCTGTTTGTTCATGTGTGATGTGAACACCATGACACATATATTAGTATATGCCACTATAAAAGGATTAGAGATTTCTAGTCCTTTTTCTTTTGTCCACTTGCATTCTATGATACAATACAACAGAGAAAATCAATTATGATTGATAAAGGAGAATTTACGTGAAAAATTGCCCATTCTGCCACGAATTAATTGAAGAGAAAGAACCATTATGTCCTTTTTGTGGCACTGTACAAGATGAACATTTAAATGAAAATTCAACAACAATCCAAACATCTTTATTTGATGAAGATAATAAAATTACTCAACCAAATTCTGTAGAAAACAGAAGTGATCAAGAATATCGTATCAAAAATAATCAAGCAATTTATTCTAGTTTTTGGAGAAGAATTACTCGTTTCTTTAGCTTTTTCTTTGGAAAACTAATCCACCCAACGAACAATTATTCAAGAAAACGTCAAAACAGTCGATTATTTGGTTACATTATGATTATCGTTTCGACATTATTGTCAGCTTATATTACTACACACGGTATTCGAGCTGTTTTGTCTCAATATCAATTACTAGCGGATATTTCCATTTTACCTAGCTTAACAGTAACACCAAATTATATTTTAGTTTTCTTGAAACTATTATTATTCTATGCTGTATTTTATTTTGGATTCCCAGTCATTGCCTTTGGAGTAAAACATATTTTATTAAAACGACAACATGTATTTCATTATTGGTTAACACAATATGAATCCATGAATGCATTAGCGATTATTTTATTAATCATTACAGCATTTATGACATTTGTATCCCCAATTGCGTTATTAGTAGTCATTTTATTCTTCTTTACATTGCATCTGTTTACCTTTATCGTAACATTTGTAATTTCCATTGCTCAGGAACAAAATGATACTCGTTTAGATACTCCATATGTCGCTTTAATTGGTTTATGTATTCAACTAATCGTTGTGTTAAGTTTATTATTTATTTTATTTTAGATGATAAAAGTCCGCAGATTCACTCTACGGACTTTTTTATTGTTCTCTATTTTGAATTAAAAATAGCATTAAATAATTCTTTGAAAAATGTTACAATTTTGTCCAACCATCCTTCACGATTGGCTTGATCTACTAATTGACCAATCTTTCCTTTTACAGTATTGGATAATGAATTTAATTGTTCTAATACTTGTTTGGAATCAATCGCACTAGTTTGTTGATAACTTAAGGCGAACTGAATAATATTATTCACTTGAGTCGGACTAATGAGTTTATCTAATCCATATTTCTTCAATGCCTCATTAACAATTCTTTCAACATCTTCTTTTGTTGCAACTTGACCTTGTTTTTCTTTAATCTCAGCAAGAGATTTCTTAATATCAATCATAGCTTGGTCTAATTTTGCAGCATCAAAGCCTTTTTCTTTCGATTGTTCTTGAGCAATTTGATTGGTTAATTCTAATTCTTGTTGTGCAACGGCTGTACGTTTTCCGTCCAATACAACACCATTTGCTTCAAAAGCTTTATACACACCTGTTAAGGCAGATTCACCGGTAACTTTAGATACAGCTGCTACTTCAATTTCCGCATCCGCTACTCCTGCTGTAATCGCAGCATTGGCATATTGTTCAGAAGTAACAAGAGTAATATTTTTTGGAGTAGCAATATGAACCTTTACCCCTTCTCCTTTATTTCTCTTTTGAACCATCACCGATGAAATCATTACTGAAGTATTTGCTTCGCCAGCACCTAAGTATTTGACTAAATCTTCTCCTGTAGCTTTCGCTGTTGTAACTGTATTTTCATCCTTAATTCCTAATAATTTAGATGTTTCTTTTATTTGTTGGTCATTTAAACCACCACCGTAAACAACGGTTGGTTTCCCCCATTTCTCATTAATGGCTGTTGTATCAATCGCATATACTTGTTGAGAAACAAGTCCTACTAACATCATCGCAACAACTATAGGGCGAAAAAATTTTTTCATGTCATTAACCTCCTTTGACAATTTTATCTTACTCTATTTTTTTGAATAAATGTGGAGATTTTTATTAAGAATTTATAAAAATGCCACTACGCTTTTTACGTAGTGACACTTTTTTAACGATTAATTTGCATATGTTTTTCTTGTATTTCTTCTTTCATTGTAATGATATAAACAGCTATTAAAATAAAGATAATCCCTACCATATCAATCATTTGAAAGACTTCTCCTAATAATACAATCGAAAAGAATACTGAAGAGATCGGCTCAGCTGAAGCTAATAAACTTCCTTGTACAGGTCCAATTAATGCTACTCCTTCTAAATATAAAGTGTACGCTAGAATTGTACCTACTCCAATAATTCCAAAAAAAGCAAATAATGTATAAGGTTGCCATTGAACACTATATTGCCAACTAGCACTTCCGATATAAAATAAAATTCCACCAGATAATAGTCCTAATCCCGTTACAATTAAACTTCCCCATTGCTGGATTAGTTTACCTGGCAACAAAGTATATAAAGCGTAGGTAAATGCGGAAATAATACCCCAAAATAATCCTGCTGGACTAAGGGATAAATTAAATGGATTTCCATGAGTTGCAATGACAAATGTACCTATTATCGCACAAAATATTGCAACAAATTCCATTACCGTTAGTGCTGTCTTCTCTTTTAAACTTACATAAATGACAATTAAAATCGGACAAGTATATTGCAATACAGTCGCCGTTCCAGCATTCGAAGAATGAATCGCAAATAAATACGTTAATTGACATAACATTAATCCAAAAATTCCGAAAAATAACATTCTTCCCATTATTTTTGATGACTTCACTACTTTACGAAATTGCTTTGGTTGTTTCCAACATGCAAAAAGAGTTAAAAACAATCCCGCTATCATCATTCGAAGCGCTGTTAAATAGATAGGAGAAACTGAGGAATCATTCATCAAATATTGACCACAAGCTCCAGATAATCCCCACGAAACTGCTCCAATTAATGTATAAACTCTTCCCTTTACTATTTTATTCAAAACGATTCCTCCTATTTTTCAGAAACGAAAAAGGCTCCTATCGAAGTTGCTGAAAATAATAAAATCATAGGATAGATTTCTAAACGTCCTGCTATCATTCCTAGAGATAATAAAATCGTATTAAAATCAGAATACATTGAAAAATTACTTGTTGGTCCCACTTCTCCTAAACCAGGCCCAATATTATTAAAGGTTGCTGCAACTGAAGAAAATGCCGTTAAAAAATCAGGAGCTTCAAATGAAGCAGAAATTAACAACACTAAAAATACAGCTACATATACTAATAAATAGTTGGCAATGCCACTCGACATTTTATCATCGACTACTTTGCCATTAAACTTCGACATAATCACTCGACGAGGTTGTCCCATTTTCTTAATTTCAGCAATGGCATTTTTGACATAAATCACGACACGAGAAACTTTAATTCCTCCGGCTGTAGATCCTGCACATCCTCCTATAAACATTAATAATAATAAGACTACTTGAGGAAATACTCCCCACAGACCAAAATCAGCTGTTGAATATCCCGTTGTTGTAATAATCGATGATACCGTGAAGAACACACTTCTAAACGGAACATCTAACTGAGATTGAACAATGCTTAAGAAAGCAAAAATAGCGACAGATGCAAAGGCAATAATTCCAATATAAGAACGACCTTCTTCATCCGTCAACACTTCTCGAATAGAACCTAATAATAAGAAATAATATAAATTGAAGTTCACTCCAAAGAGCATCATTCCAACTCCAATAATCCACTCAACCATTTCCGGATTTTGATAGATGGCAAATCCAGCATTATTAATGGCAAAACCACCCGTTCCAGCTGTTCCAAATGATAATAATAACGCATCAAATAATGGCACTTTAACAAGCATTAAAATGAGTACTAAAATGGCTGTCATCACTAAATAAATCGCATATAAAATTCTGGCAGTTTTTGCAAGTTTAGAGACTAATTTCCCAAAAACTGGTCCGGGTACTTCCGCACGCATTAACTGAACAGAATCAGACCCCGTACTTGGAAGAATTGCTAACGCAAATACTAAAACTCCCATTCCTCCAACTAAGTGAGTAAAACTACGCCAAAATAATGAAGAATACCCTAGAATAGACAAATCACTTAAAATACTAGAACCCGTTGTTGTAAAACCACTAGCTGTTTCAAAAAATGCATCTGCTAAATTAGGAATCTCTCCTGTAAACACAAATGGAAGTCCTCCAAAAAATGAAAGTAATATCCAACTGAGAGCTACTGTTACAATTCCATCACGTGGCATAATTTTCATATTTTTAGGCTTTACTAATGTACAAAGTGTGCCAATGATGACTAATAAAGCAATTGTTCCAGCATAACTCAATAATTGATGGAGACTTTCTCGATAAACCAAACTAACAAATAATGGTAGTAGTAATAATAAAGCTTCCACTTGTAAAATTTTCCCTACCAAATAACATACTGTTCTTCTTTGCAAAATCATCAACTCCTATTCCAAAATATCGATAATATCATCGAAGTTTTTCTGAGTTGTTACGACGATTACTCTATCATGTGGTTCCAATTGGTCATTCCCATCTGGATAAATTAATTTTTCCCCACGAACAATAAAGGCAATTAATAAATTCGATTTTGTTTTTAATTTTGATAAAGGAATGCCACAAACACGACTATTTCTTTCAATACGGAATTGTAATGCTTCTACTTGATTATCCGCTACACGATATAACGCTTCTACATTTGATCCCTTAGTATTGGCACGTGCACGTACAAATTGAACAATTTCATTCGCAACAATTTGTTTTGGTGTAATAATGGATTGAGGGTCGACATTTTTTAATACTTTTAAAATACCCGTACGGCTCATTTTAGTAATAACTTTTCGAACTCCACGGTGTTTAGCAAATACTGATAAAATTAAGTTTTCTTCATCAATTCCTGTTAATGAAACAAATGCATCATAGTTTGTCAGCATTTCTTCTTCTAATACATCGTGATCTGTTCCATCTGCATGAATAATTGTAGCATTTGGAAATTGTTCACTTAAGAATTTTGCACGATCTTCATTCACTTCAATCACTTTTGGATGGATTTTAGTCGTTTTTAACATATCTAGTAAGTAATAAGCAATTTTTCCTCCACCAACAATTAAACTAGAACGGACTTGTTTGGTAATATAATTCGTAATTTTTAAAAAGGTTGAAATATCTTCATATGCTCCTGTGATATGAATACGGTCGCCCTTTTGAATAAAAGAATCCCCACTTGGAATAAATACTTCCGAATCACGTTGAATCGCACAAACTAAAATAGTCCCAAATCGATTTCTAAAGTCTTTCAAACTTAATCCAATTAATGGTGAATGGTCTTGAATTTCCAACTCAATCAGACTTACGCGATTGCTGGCAAAACTTTCCACACTTAAAGCAGATGGATATTTAAAAATTTTCAAAATATCTCGAGCAGCCGATAATTCCGGATTAATTAATAATGAAATCCCTAAACTTTCTCGAACAAAATTCAACTGTTGAGAATACTCTGGATTTCGAACACGAGCAACTGTATATTCCGCTCCAATTTTTTTAGCTAAAATGGCAGCAATAATATTGATTTCATCCATCTCTGAAACAGCAAGAAAAATATCTGCACTCGCTACTCCAGCTTCTTGTTGAATATCATAACTAGCGCCATTTCCAACAATACCCATGATATCAAATTTATTCATCATTCTTTCAATAATCAAAGGATTTTTATCAATTAAAACAATATCATTTGTTTCTGAAGTTAGTTCTCGGCAAAGTACTTCACCGACCTTTCCTCCTCCAACAATTACTATTTTCACACATTTTCCTCCATGTCTTTAAAATCGTCCGAGTGTCATTTTACTCTTATAATAGAATTACGTCAATGAATTGCAATAATCTCCTCTCTAATATTACAATGGTTATATTAAAATAAAGGAAGTAATAAAAATGGAAGAAATAGACTTACAACAATTATGCCAAGAAATTTCAAAGGAATACTTTCATAAAGCTTTTCAACACCAGATTACGTATAACGGTCGACTAAAATCAAGTGGTGGACGTTATATTTTGAAAACAGGCAATATTGAAATTAATCCTAAAGTTGAAACGATTCTTGGAAAAGAAGTCTTAATCGGCGTTATAAAACATGAATTATGTCATTATCACTTACATCAAGAAGGAAAAGGTTATCGACACCAAGATAGAGATTTTAAAATGCTCTTACGAGAAGTTGAGGGAATCCGTTTTGTAGAACGAATGGAACCTTATCGATACGTTTATTCTTGCAAGTCTTGTGGGGCAACTTTTCATCGTATGAGAAAAATTGATACAAAAAAATTCCGTTGTGGTCGTTGTCGTGGAAGTTTAATGTTAGATTCTAAGGTTAAACCGTAAAGCTTCATCGATTTTTAATACTTGCATTATAATGGAAACTTTGATACCATTACATACATTGAGCGGTCGTGGCGGAATGGCAGACGCGCTGTCTTGAGGGGGCAGTGGGTGTATACCTGTGCGGGTTCAAGTCCCGCCGGCCGCATAAAATATAGAAAAGGGATAAAATCACGTTCTTCAGAACCATGATTTTATCCCTTTTGTTTTGTAGTTTGATATTCTTTCAGATGACTAATATAAGGATTTTCATAGTAACAGCAATGAGACACCACAGGGCTGCTACCGTCCTTATGCTACTATAGACAAATCCATTCTCATCTTAAACGTCCCCTCATATATGCTCGAATCCAAGGATTCTCATAGTAGCAACAGTGATAAAATCTGCACCGTAGATTTTATCACAGGAAAAGTTGAGACCTCAGGCTCAACTTTTAGCAATGAGACACCACTAGGTGGCTGCTTGCGTCCTAATGCTACTATATAAAATCCATTAAAAATTTTTAATTACTAATGATATACAATCTCAACTTTTATTCTATCAGGATCTTCAAAAGATAATGCATAGTGATTTTTCCCACCAGCATATGGATATTTTTCATCATATAATAATTCTACATTCTCTTCTATCAATTGTTCTCTTATATTTGAAATAATCTTTTTATCAGAGCAAGAAAACGCCAGATGATTTAATCCTACATGACAACGATGGTAGTTAGTTGATTGATATTTTTCTTTGACTTGAACAAATACAATATAAAAACTTTCTTTTTTATAAGAAAAGCCTTCTTCCCATTCTTGAAACAATTCAAATCCTAATTGAACTAAAAAATTAGAATAAAATAATTTTGTCTTCTGTAAATTACTTACATATAATTCAATATTATCCATTCTTATCCTCTCCCAAAAAATCCATTAACATCCTATACGTCCCTATATTTATGACCGAACCCAAGGATTCTCATAGTAGCAACAGTGATAAAATCTGCACTGTAGATTTTATCACAGGAAAAGTTGAGACCTTAGGCTCAACTTTTAGCAATGAGACACCGAAAGGTGGCTGCTTGCGTCCTAATGCTACTATATAGAATCCATTAAAGTTTAATTCGTCCCTATATGTATGTCCGAACCCAAGGATTTTCATAATAGCAACAGTGATAAAATCTGCATCGTAGATTTTATCACAGGAAAAGTTGAGACCTAGGCTCAACTTTTAGGCATGAGACCGAAGGGCTGCTGCCGTCCTCAGCTATTATAGACAAATCCGTTAAAAAACAATCTTATACAGTTCGGATAAATGCCCAATCTGATACGTTGGCTCCACAGCCAACAATTCCTCAGGCTCAGTTGGTCGTTCTGGATTTTCCATATACCAACAAGTATCCATTCCAATACGACTCGCCCCATAAATATCCGCCTTAAAACTATCCCCAATCATCAAGGCATTCTCAATCGTCATTCCTTCTGTTTGCTCTACAACAGCTTCAAAAAACTCTTTGCTAGGCTTACGATATCCTACTACTTCAGAAATAAATAGCTTTTCAAAGAAGTTTTCTAATCCAGCTGTTTTCAAACGTAATAATTGAGTTTCTTCAATCCCATTTGTGGCTGCAACCATGACAAAGTCTTTCTTTAATTCATGAATAATGTCTAATGCATCTGGCATCATCGTATTCGCTTCTGCTAAATAGTGACGGAATTTTTTCTCACAAACACTTCCATCTACCTGAATTCCATAATATGTAAACCAACGAACAAATCTTTCTTCATTCAAATAAGTTTGAGAAATTTCTCCTTGTTCGTATTGTTCCCATAAACCTTTATTCAGTGTACGGTAAACTTCTAAAACTTCTGGAGTAAACTCTAATCCATCTTCTTGGCAAATACGAGATAAAGCATAGTTTTCTGCTCCCCAAAAATCAAAAATTGTATTATCTAAATCAAAAATTAAATATTCGTATTTTTTCACTTCTTCTCCCCCTAAAATCTTATGACAATTTATCATACACTCAATCCCTTCATTCTTCAACTAATATCATGTCAATAAAATAAGGTCACTTTTCCTATTTAAAGTATCTTAAACATTTTTAGGAGCATGTCAAAATAACATGCTCCTAAATTATTACTAAAGATTAAGACTATGAGTTTATTGAGGATTGGTTCTACTAAGTAAAAATTCCTTTCTCACATCGTCCAAAAAAGTTAACTTAGACTGTTCAATTTCATGATGTCCAATCAGTATTTCCTTTTTCAACTCTTCAAAAGTAACAAAGTTTTCTTCTGTGTGCGTATAAAAATCCACATCTTCTCTAAAATTAACAATTTGAGAATTTTCCATAGCAATTACCTCTTAAATATAGACAATTATATCCTTATCTTACATTTAACTTTAGAACTGATTTCACTCTTCATTATCTCATTGTTACAAACTCTTCTGAAGCTGTTGGGTGAATTGCTACTGTTGCATCAAAATCTGCTTTTGTAGCTCCCATTTTAAGCGCAACTGCGAAACCTTGAATCATTTCATCAACGCCTTCACCAATTCCGTGTAAGCCGATAATTTTTTCTTCTTCACCTAATGTAATTAATTTTAATTTTGTCATTTGACGGTGAACAGTAATGGCTGAATACATTCCTGCAAAGTTTGATTCATATACTTTAATATTTTCAGCACCATATTTTGCTTCCGCTTGTTCTTGACTTAAACCAATAGATCCAATCGCTGGATGTGAGAATACAACTGTTGGAATTAATTCATAATCCATTTTTGCATCTGTTTTTCCATTGAATAAACGTTCTGATAAAGTTCTACCTGCTTTAACCGCTACTGGTGTTAATTCTTTTTCACCAGAAACATCCCCTAGTGCATAAATACCAGGTGTTGTTGTATTTTGATATTCATCTACTTGAATAAATCCACGTTCATTCAAGGCAACTCCTGCTGCTTCTAAATTTAATTGGCTAACATTCGCTTTACGTCCAACTGCCCAAATAACTTTTTGACTTGTATGAGTTGTACCATCTTCAAAATGAATTTGAATATCGCCATTGTCTAATTTTTCTAATTTTTGAGGAACTTTATGCGTATGTAATGGTTGACCATTTTTCTTCATTTCTTCCACTAACACTTCAACAATGCCTTGGTCAAATCCTCTTAACGGGCCACCTTTACGAACGAATAAGTCAGTTTTTACTCCTAATCCATGTAAAACTCCTGCTAATTCAACAGCAATATATCCTGCTCCAATAATTGATACTGATTCTGGTAATTCTTCCCATGCAAACACATCATCAGAAGTTCCACCAAGTTCACTTCCTGGAATATTTGGAACAAAAGCATATGAACCTGTTGCGATAACAATATGTTTTGCACGAATCTGTTCACCATTTACTTCTACTGTATTTTTATCTACGAAACGAGCATATCCTTCGATATAGTCAATTCCATTTCTATTGAAATTGTTTGAAAAAGCTTGACGTGAACGTTCAATGTAAGCTTGACGATTTTTTCTTAATTTTTTGAAATCAAATGAAGTTTCTCCGATTGTATATCCATAATCTGATGCATAATTTTTAAGTGTTTCTGAAACCAATGCTCCATACCACATTACTTTTTTAGGAACACATCCAACGTTTACACAAGTTCCCCCAATGATATTTCCTTCAATAACGGCTGCTTTTGCTCCATGCATGGCTGCACGATTCATCGTAGCACTACCGCCGCTTCCTCCACCAATTGCAATAATATCGTATTCTCTCATGTTTTTTCCCTCTTTCATCTTTATTTAAAATATCTATACGATTTAATTTACAAATATCATATCATTATCATAAGTTTTTTGTCTTCTATGTTGCTCACGTGCCTATGTTTTTTATGAGAAAAGTTATAATCTCCTTAAAAATCTTCCCCATTTCAATGAAAAATGGTAAAATGAGTCAGATATCATACCATTCATTTGAGAGCATTCTCATTTTAAGAAAGGAATTATTATGAAACTAATGTATATCCTTGATAAAATCAAGCGATTCCCAAACCAAGATTTAGCACTCTATTTAATGATTGTCAGTATCTTCTTGCCGTTTTACTTGTTTTTATCATTGTTCTTGTTTTATTTTATCCTACTAATCTTTACTGGAAAAATGAAACATATTTTAAGACAACTACTGAATTATCCTGTGTTATTAACATTTATTGCTTATAGCACAATTATCTCAGCAGTAAGTGGTAATTTAATTGGAGTTGCAGCTTCCATTTTATTTTTATGGTTTACGATTTTCTTCGTGTATTACCAGAAACGAATTAATCAAGACTTTTTCCACATTGTATTACAGACGATATTATTAGGAAGTATATTTGCAGCGCTATTTGCCTTTTTAGAACATTTTGAAATTGTTCATAAATTTAACTACGCATTTTTAGCACCAAATATGCAAGTCTGGCATCAAAACCGTGCTGAGGTTACATTCTTTAATCCAAATTATTACGGAATCATTTGTTGTTTCTGTATTATGATTGGTTTTTACCTTTTCACAACGACCAAAAATTGGAAATGGAAAGTCATCTGTATTATCGCTTGCTTTATCAATTTATTCGGATTGAACTTTACTCAAAATAGAACAGCTTTCCCTGCTATTATTTGCGGAGCTATTATCTATTTATTTACAACGATTAAAAGTTCTCGAGCATTTTGGTTAAGTGTTGGCGTCTTTATTATTGGACTATTCTTCCTATTTTCAAATGATATTGGAGTTCGAATGGGAACATTAGATTCGTCCATGGATGAACGTATTTCCATTTGGAATGCAGGATTTACACTTTTCAAACAAAATCCATTTTTCGGTGAAGGGCCATTAACGTATATGCATAGCTATCAACGAATTGGTGCTATTTATCATGAACATGCACATAGTATTTATATTGATACGATTTTAAGTTATGGATATATTGGTACTTTATTATTAGCAATTGCTAGTATCAAACCTATTCGTAGTTTACTTGAAATGAGTCGTCAACCTCAAAAACGTCCAATTGTTGGATTATATGTTTCATTTTTAGTCGTAGTTGCGGTTCACGGAATTTTCGACTTAGCACTATTCTGGATTCAATCAGCATTCATTTTCCTAGTTGTAATGTGCAGCATTCCAATGTGGGAACGAAATGAAACTATTGATATTCCACACGAATAGATACGAATAAAAAGAAAAAATCCCCTTCGTTGCAAGGTCGCCAGCAGCCAGCATTTGCTGTCTCATGGCTAAAATTTGAGCCAAAGTCTCAAATTTTCCCTGTAAAAAAGCCAGTTAATACTGGCTTTTTTACTTATGCTACGAAGAAATTTTTTCTTTTTATTCTTTTTTAGACTTTATATCATAAATTCCCACTCAAATGAAATGACTTGTCTAATAAAAAATAATTTATTCCGTAGCGTATTAACAACTTTTAATTTTTATGAGAAATACGAAGTTAATTCTAATTCTGACATATTTAATCTCTTTGCTCCACTTTCGATTGCGCGGATTCCATCTTTAATTATCAAAAAATCTGTCCTATTTATTTTTTTATTTACTGTAACAGAGGGGTCAATATAAATTTCAAATTTATTCTTTAAAACGCTCGATGTAAATACTGCTATTGCATCTTCAACATCTGATGAATAGACCTAGTATGCCCCCTAAAAATATTATCTCTAATATTTTCTTTTGTTTCTCTCCAAACTTTAAAAATATTATCTTTTAATTCATTTGTTAATTTATCTATGTTTTCCATGAATTTCCTCAATTACAACTTGGTATAGCATGTTAATAGCATTTAATAATCTCAATTTATAGTTTAGTAACTTTTTTTATTAATCTTGGATGCAAATTTTACGACCGCAAGAACACACATTCCTACTGTACCAACCGCACCTGTTATTTTTTTTACTGCCTTGGCACCTTTATCTACTTTTTCATGATCTTTTTTATTTAGATTATTCTTCTGAAATTTTTTCATTACTTATTGCCCCCTCTAATAATTTTTCCCCAGTTATCTCTATTTGTAAAAAATCATAGTCTTTTGATGATTCTATGAATGAGGTCTTTTCGATTTCAATATATTCAACTGGATGGTTGAAAAACCAATCATTAAAGTCAGCTCCTTTATGCGAATATTCAATGCTTTTTAGATTTTCAAAATTAATTTGTTTAAGAAAATCTATACTTCTACTAAAGGTTTGTTCAACAGCTGCTGTTTCACCCGAATATGCAAATATAGCTGCTAACATTTTTGTTGCTTCTACGTATAGAGAATAACATTCCTGTATATCTTCTATTTCATCATCTTTTTTATTAAGATAATTTTCATCCTTTAAAGTATTCAAAAAAATTTTCAAACCGGAATCGGGTATTGACTCAAACGCCTCAACTCTGCACATAAGTGCCTTCCCAATTTGTTCTTTTCCAACAAGCAAGTCTCTAGCTGCTACTCTAAGTATTTCTTTTTTTTTCAATTTCATCAGTCATAGTCATAGCTAGCAGGACCTGCTCACGCCCTGCATCAATGAGTGCAATTCTATCATCTTGCTGTCCTCGCTCTATCATCTTAACTGTCTGGTAGGTTTCAACAATAGATTGTGATAATTCGGCAAGTTGCTGTTGAGTAACGATATTATGGTAATTAATACAAATCTCCTGAAATGGATTCCCTCTATAAAACTCTTGTTGCTTAATAGGAAGTTGTCCCACAAATTCATACTGCCCATTATCTGTCTTTCGCATTAGAGTTGGCCATTCAACACCTGTTTTCTTATTTTTATTAATAAACACTTTTCCAGCATCAAAGTCATCTTTATATTTAGCGGGAATTTGAACAACATATTCGGTAGACTTTTCTATGTTACTTACTATATCCGCAATATTTACATACTGAGCCACTTTATCAACTAAGCCTGTAAAATTGATATCCTTTTGTAAACCAGATACTTTTAAGTATTTTTTTCTTTATTTATTATAGTTGTCTCTGTATCTATTAAATCTGTCTTTATATCTAGAGGATCATTAGTGCCATCTAGTTTATTTTTAACAATTAAAGTATCATCTTTTATTAAATCATCCATTTTTATTCTCCTTAATATACTTACCGCTCTTAATTCTATTATCCTCTGGCTTCTTAGCATTTTCCGGTATTGCCCAATATGATCCTATTTTGGTCGCCCCAGGTATTCTTTTTTCTGCACATAGAACTTGAATTCTCCTAACAGAAATCCCCCACTTCTCAGACATTTGCTTTATAGATAAATATTCCATTTCTTCGATTTCCCTTCTGAATAATCTGAAAATACTTCATGATCTACTAATAATACTCCATACAATCTTCTAACGGAGGTAATCGTAATATCAACGAATCGACAAACTCATATAAATATTCTATGTCATCCAGAAATTCTCTAGGAGTTCCTATATTTCGATAATTAAAAGCATGTATTGCATTTCTCTGATGCTGAACCTTATCTACCCATTTATACTTTGGATCATTATTACTATCCCACAAGATACCAATACTAAATTGCTTTAAGACTTCGAATGACATTTTATTTGGCTCAATGATTTGATTTTTTCTATCTAATTTTGGATTCTTTAAATAATCCTCATAGTAGACACAATAAAAGAATTTTAGCCAGCATTCCGTTAGTGCACCTAAGTTTGTTTTTGCCAAAATCAACTCACCCTCTGTAAGATTAATATCTTTATCTATCCATATGCTTAATGCCTCTGTAAGTTGAGTAATCCAATTTAGCATTGCTTCATCCAATTTATCCGCAACGGAATCAGGTGCAATACCTCTAGAATTTTTCCATACTACTTCAGTATGATGAGTGATTTGTTTTAATTTTTCGTACTTATTCATAATCTCTCCATCGTAAATATTTGATTACATTATATTCCAAACCACGAATAATATCAATCAAAAAAACAGCTCAAGCTAGTGTAAAGCTTAGGGCTGGAAGTCTGACACGGGAGTTTGACACTTGTAAATTAAAAAAAGTGCGATAATCGTTGGTATTAT
>CAURER010000017.1:0-34366 GCA_963523795.1 uncultured Granulicatella sp. | reverse complement strand
TAGATCCAAAAACACAACGAAAAATTATGCAATTAACAAAGGAAATTATTGAAGAAAAACAATTAACAACTTTAATGATTACTCATAATTTATCAGATGCATTAAGGTATGGAAATCGTTTAATGATGATGCACCGTGGAAAAATTATTCGAGTGTTCGAAAAAGAAGAAAAAGATACACTAACAGAAGAAAAATTATACCAATTAATGGCAGAATTAGACGAAGCGGATTTTAATCAAGAAGCTTAATGAGAACAAGGCAGACATTTGAAATAAGTGTCTGCTTTTTTATATAGAAATGTATCATCATTTCAGAATTACAGTTTTTATTCTATTGGAATTTGGTATAATGGAAATAATGAGAGAGTGAAAGGATGTTTTATAGTGAAATTGTTTAATAGTAAACAATTTGGGAAAAGCAGTTATATTGCAATAGGTGCTATTATTGGAATACTTGTTGGAACAACGGTAAGTTTATTTCGATTATTTCTTGGAAAAACATTAGAAGGAGTTGTCACCGTTTATTCATATTTACAAGAATCTCCTCAATGGATTCCGGTATGGTTCCTATTTTCTATGGTAATGGCTGTCATTTTAGGTCAAATTGTTAAAAGTGATCCAGATATTAAAGGAAGTGGGATACCACAAGTAGAATTACAATTACAAGGCAAGATGGACATGAATTGGTGGTCTGTCTGTTGGAAAAAATTTGTGGCGGGATCTATTTCGATTGGGTCAGGATTATTACTAGGAAGAGAAGGTCCTTCTATTCAATTAGGAGCTTCTGTAGCACAAGGAGTAGCAGAAGGGCTGAATAGTAATCGAGTACAAAAAAATATATTGATTTCTAGTGGAGCGGGAGCTGGATTAGCGGCAGCTTTTAATGCTCCAATTGCTGGATTAATGTTTGTATTAGAAGAAGTTCATCATACATTTAGTCCATTAGTCGCTTTAACGACGTTAACGGCTGCTATCGTTTCGAATTTCGTGTCGTTACATATTTTTGGAGCACGTCCATCTTTAAATTTAGGAAATGATCAACTATTTCCAATGACGCATTATGGGTATGTGATTGTATTAGGAATTGTTTTAGGATTGTTTGGGTGGGTTTATCATCATTATACTTTACAATTACCTGCCATTTATAGAAAATTATTCCCATTTATTCCTAATTACTATTATTGTATTGTTGCTTTTATTGCGATTATTCCATTAGGGTTATGGAATCCACACGTATTAGGTGGTGGTGGGGAAATGATTTTAGAATTGCTTCAAGAAAATCATACGGTTCAATTTTTAGCATTTTTATTTATTCTGCGCTTATTTTATTCTATGCTTTCGTACGGTACAGGATTACCAGGGGGGATTTTCTTACCGATTCTTTCGCTTGGTGCACTACTAGGTTTAGTTTATGCAGAAGTATTAATTCAATTTTTTGGAGTAGATCCTAGTTTACGAGTGAGTTTTGTTTTTTTTGCAATGGCGGGTTATTTTGCAGCAATAGGGAAAGCTCCATTAACAGCTTTATTACTTGTAACAGAAATGGTTGGAGGATTAAATCAATTAATGCCACTGGGAATCTGTACGTTGACCGCTTATATTGTTGCTGATTATATGAAGATGGGTCCAATATATGAAATTTTAGCAGAACGTTTAGACTCTGAACATCCGCATGAAACAAAAGGGAAACGAACAACTTTTGAAGTACCAATAATGGTGGAAAGTCCATTAGTTGGAAAAATGATTCGAGATATTCCATGGCCAAAAGATATTGTGATTGCAACTGTAAGAAGAGGAGCAAAAGAAGAAATTACAAGAGGTGATACTATCTTGCGACCTGGTGATATTTTAATAGTAGTTTGTGATGAAGGAGTAGTAGGAGAAAGATTTGAAACAATGACACAATTATCCAAGGAATTACCGTTTTCTTAAACTTTATGGTATACTTCCTATGATAAATGGAAATGAAGGGGGATAGAAGGAAATGACGAAACATAACCTAAATCCACAAAGTGATGATCTAAAAGAATTTGGGGATTCATTTGCAAAATATTCACGTAAAAATACAAGTTGGCTTTATTTATTCATCATCATTATTGTACTATTTGGAGTTGTATATGTGTTTAATACAGTAGCAAAACGTACGAAAACACCAATTGAGGCTTATCGTGAAGAGTTCATTCAGTTAAAAGATCATATTCAACAGCAAGATCAGAAAATTGAACAATTGGAGCAACAAATCAAATTGTTGTCAGAAAAACCATAACATTTTTATTGTAAAGAGTGAAAATTTTTCGTATTTTTTCACTCTTTTCATTATTTTATTAAGGAATCATTTGAGAGGTTTTCTAAATTTGTTCGGAAATAGACTTGTAAAAGGCTTACAATTATGCTATACTGACTGTAGTGTTTTTGTTAGGGATAGAAATGGGATTTAAGAACTCCTTTTTGAACCACAGGCAGAAATATGAATAACCGTGCTGATGGCACAAGGAGGAAATGTTCATGGAACAAGGTAAAGTAAAATGGTTTAATGCAGAAAAAGGTTTTGGATTTATTGAACGTGAAGACGGAACTGACGTATTCGTACACTTCTCAGCAATCCAATCTGAAGGTTACAAATCATTAGACGAAGGACAAGCTGTTGAATTCGAAGTTGAAGAAGGCGCACGTGGTCCTCAAGCAGCTAACGTTGTAAAACTATAATTTTATCATTTAAGAAAGAGGTTAGGATTTTCCTAGCCTCTATTTTTTATTTCACAAGCAATTTACTGGAATTATTTTTTTGACAGGTTTTCTAATTCGGTCTACAATAGGACTATTCTATAAAGAGGTGGTAACATGAAAGAAAGAATAGAAGTTCCAGTAGAACAAACATGGGATTTATCATTATTATTCAAAACAGAAGAGGATTATAAAAAATCTATCGAATTTTATAAACAATTGGTAGAAACTTTCTGTAAAACATTCGAAAATCAAATTAACACTGTAGAAGCGATTCATCAAAGTTTAGCAGATTATCGTGAAATTTTAGAATTACGTGGAAAAATTGTTCAATATGCAAGTTTAGCAGTCAATGCGAATACAAAGGATAGAGAAGCGCAAAATCGTTTAGCACAAACGAGAAAAGTAGTCGCAGAATGCGATGCAACATTAAGTTTCTTCTCTCCAGAATTAAGTCAATTAGAAGAAGAGTTATTAGCAGAAGCTTCAAAAAATCCAGAAAATCACATTTATCTTGAAAGATTATTAGAAGATAAGCAACATCTATTATCAAAAGAAGTAGAATCTGTATTAGCAGCATTGGGAAATACATTGGATTTCCCTTATCAAAACTACAATGATATTAAATTCAAAGATATTCAATTCCCAAATTTTGAAGTGGATGGAAAAGAATTTGAAATGACATACAATAGCTTTGAAAAACGACTAGAGTCAGACGAAGATACAAGTGTAAGAAGAAAAGCTTTCGAAGTGTTTTCAAATACATTACGTAAATATGAACATAGTACAGCTTCTGCTTATAATGCTCAAGTTCAAAAAGAAAAAACAATGGCTACTTTAAGAGGATTTGATTCAGTGATTGATTATTTACTAGATCGCCAAAAAGTTTCTAGAGAATTATATCATCGTCAAATTGATTTAATTATGGAACATTTAGCACCGATTATGAGAAGCTATGCTCAATTAATTGGAAAAATTTATCAGTTAGATGAAGTACGATATGAAGATTTAAAATTAGAAATAGACCCTCATTTTGCACCAAAAGTAAGCTATGAAGAAGCAAAGAATTATATTTTAGATGGGTTAAAACCACTAGGTGAATCTTATCTAACGATTATGAAGAGAGCCTTTGATGAGCGATGGATTGATTATGCGGAAACTATTGGAAAACGTACAGGAGCATTTTGTGCGTCCCCTTATGGAGCAAATTCATTTATTTTAATGTTCTTTACAGAAAGTATGAATGATGTGATGACATTAGCGCATGAATTAGGTCACGCTGGACATTTCCAATTAGCGCATCAACATCAAAATATTCAATTATCAAGACCATCAATGTATTTTGTTGAAGCACCATCTACTGCTAATGAGTTACTAGTGGAAAATTATTTATTACAAAATGCAACAGATGATAGAATGAAACGTTGGATTATTTCGCAAATTATTGGTAAAACGTATTACCATAATTTTGTAACGCATTTATTAGAGGCGCACTATCAAAGAGAAGTGTATCGATTAGTTGATGAAGGTAAAAATTTAGATGCAGAAACATTGAACCAAATTTATCGTCAAACATTGGAACAATTCTGGGGAGATTCTGTGGTGTTAACAGAGGGTGCGGAATTAACTTGGATGAGACAGCCGCATTATTATATGGGATTATATTCTTATACTTATTCTGCTGGATTAACAATCGGAACTCAAGTTGCAAAAATGATTCAAGAGAATCCTGATAGAGCTACTAATTGGGTAGAAGTTCTTAAAATGGGTGGTTCTAAATCTGCAGAGGAGCTTGCTAAGGCTGCAGGGGTAGATGTTTCTACGGATGCACCGTTGAGAAATACAATTGAGACAATTGGGGACTATGTACAAGAATTAATTTGTTTAACAAATAGACTTGACTGAGGTAGTACTAGGACGGCAGCAGCCCTGCGGTCTCATGCTCGTACTACAGCGTTATATTAGTTCAATTAAAAAAGAGTTAGGGGGACATCCTCTAACTCTTTTTGTTATATCTATTTTTGTACCCAACAACGTCCGTCTTGAGCTAATAAGTCAAAACTTTCTTGTGGTCCAGATGAACCTGCAGGATAATTAGGGAATTGTACAGATGTCTCATTATCCCATGCTTGACGAATACGATCCACAAATTTCCATGATGCAGCAACTTCTTCCCAATGCGTGAAGTTCGTCATATCGCCTTCCATACAGTCTAAAATTAAACGTTCATAAGCTTCTGGACTATTTAAACCAAAATTCTTATCAAAGATTTTTTCTAAATGACTTGTTTGTAATCCGTATGAATTTCCAACAGCTTTTGAATTGATAACAAAGCAGAAGCCTTCTTTAGGAGTAATATGAATAGAAATTCGATTTGAAGGGCATTTTCCTTTTGTTTCGTTTTCGAATAGTGGAGAATCTGCTTCTTTAAACACAATATCAATCACAGTTGTTTTAGAATCTAAGTTCTTACCTGTACGAACATAAAATGGAACATCTTTCCAACGTTCATTATCGATAAAGACTTTACCAGCCACATAAGTTTCCATATTAGAATCATCTGAAACATTTTGATCTTGACGGTACCCAGGTAAGTTACCATCTAAAGAAGGGCCATATTGACCTCGTACAAAATTTTTGGAAACTTCTTCAGGAGAATAGTGACGTAATTGTTCTAATACATTAATTTTATTTTGACGAACTGCTTCAAATGATTGAGGTGGCTCCATAGCGACTAATGCTAGAATTTGTAAAATATGGTTTTGAACCATATCTCGTAAAGCGCCACTTGTTTCATAATAACCACCACGTTCCTCAACTCCAACTTGTTCAGCTAATGTAATTTGAACATTGTCAATGTGATTGCGATTCCACATTGTTTCAAATACACGATTTGCAAAACGAACAGCAGTAATGTTTTGAATCATTTCTTTTCCTAAATAGTGGTCGATACGATAAATTTGATTTTCATCAAAAGAATGACGTAGTTGTTCATTTAAAATTTGAGCAGATTCATAATCTTTCCCGAATGGTTTTTCAATAATTAAACGATTATAGCCATTTTCTGTTAATAAAGCTTCGTTTTTTAAATGTTGAGTAATGGTTCCGAAAAATGAAGGAGCCATTGCTAAGTAGAAAATTCTGTTTCCTTCAATACCATATTGTTGGTCTAATTTTTCTGATAATTCTTTTAAGACAACATAATGATGAGTATCTGTTACATTATGTGCTTGATAGTAGAAGTGATTAGCGAATTCTTCTGCTTGAGTGACATCTTCTGTTAAACTTTGAACAGATTTTACAACAACTTCACGAAAATGTTCATCTGTCCATTCACGACGAGCTGTACCAATGACCGCAAAATGATTGCGGATAAATCCTTTTTGAAATAAACGAAATAGTGCTGGGTATAATTTACGACTTGCTAAATCACCTGTTGCACCGAAAAAAGTAACTAATACTTTTTGTTCTTGCATAATGAATGCCTCCTAGTTCAGATTTCTTTTCCAGTGTAAAATATAAAATGGAAAATGTCTAATAATTAATCTGAAAATAAATTTAAATTTTGAAGAGCAAAGATAAAGTTGATAGAAAGGGCATTTCTTGCAAGAAGGAAGTAAAATATGTTAGATTAAATGTAACAGTTCAATTTTTAGGAGTGTATTAAATGACATTAAAAGAGTTTTTGGGACTGACAATTTTCAACCCAAATCAATTATGGAAAATTATTGAGAAACCAATGAAATCTTCAAAACGTGTATTTTTCTTATTAAGCCTATTATTAATGTTGCCAGGTATGATTCAAATGGCGGGATTATTTCACTCATTAGGGAAGGATTTAGTAGAAATTAGTCATCAATTACCAGAATTTGAAGTGAAAAATCATCAATTAACAACCCAAGAGAAAAATAAAGGCTTTGTGTATAAAACAGATAGTCTAATATTTGTCTTTGATGAAAGTGGAAAGACAACGAGTGAAGATTTGTTGAATGAAACATCTGCTACAATTCCTGTATTTGCCTTATTAAAAGATGGTTTTTATTTAGAAACTAATATCAACCATCAAAAAATTGAGTTGAGTCAGTTAGAAAGTTTGAATAAATCATTTTTCAAAGATATTGCAACGACTTTCCAACAAATGAGTTGGTTAAGTTTACTCATTGTTTTTGTTCTGTATTTTCTTTTTAATTCGGTATATTTATTTGTTATTTTATGGATTGTTTCTTTCTTCGTAAAACTAATAGCTGTATTATTTATGAAAGTGTTTATTCGATTCCCTAAACCAATTGGATGGCAAGTAGTTTTAGGAGCAGCTGTTTTACCTGTATTGATTTATACGATGATTGATTTACTAGGGATTCAATTTATTGGACCAGGACAATTTATCTTTTTAGCAACAACTTTTAATTGGGTGATAGGAATTCGAGAATTTTTAAAAAACAATCGACCATCATAAAAAAACTGGAGAATTTTTTGGTTCTCCAGTTTTTTAGTCTTTATTTACTATTTTTCTTTCTAGCTGATTGACGATTTTGTTTTTTTCGTTCAATTCTTTGTTTTTGTTTAATTTCATGAGTTAGTTTTTTCTTGTATCCAGGCTTGACATTTTTTTTAGCTTTTTTAATCATTCCTTTTAAGCGAGGATCTAAGTCAGAGCTTTGGGTATTTTTTCTTTTTTCACGACGAGAACGGTCATAACTTTCCACTAATTCGCCATTTTTTAATTCCAATGTTTCAAAAGAAATTCCTTTAGCTTCAAGCGTTTGGATGGCTTGTTCTTGGTTAGGAGTATAGAAAGTAATCGCTTGTCCAGCTAAGCCATTTCGACCAGTACGACCAACACGGTGAATGAAAAATTCTAATTCACTAGGAATTTCTAAGTTAATGACATGAGAAACACCTTCAATATCAATACCACGAGCTGCTAAATCTGTTGCCACTACATATTGATATTCCATTTGTTGAATTTGTTTCATCACACGACGACGTTCACGGGCAGGAATGTCTCCATGAATGGTTGCCACTTTTAAATTTTTCTCACGTAAAAATGCTGTAACTTCATCCGCTTTTTGTTTTGTATTGACGAAAATTAACATTAAGTATGGATGTCCTAGTGTAATCAATTCAAATAATACTTCTAATGGATTTTGTGTTTTCGTCACTAATAATTGATTCGTAATCGTTGGTGAAACTAATTGTTTATTTTCTACATGAATAATTTTTGGATTTCCAAGATATTTTTTAAGGAATGGTTTAATTTTATCTGGAATGGTCGCAGAAAATACAGACATTTGTAAATCTTTCGGCATTCTTGAAGCAATTTCATCGACGGTTTCTAAAAATCCTAAATCAAATGTCATATCAGCTTCGTCGACAACCATCATTGTTGCCGTTTGAACAAGTAGAGCATTTTCTCGCATTAAATCAAAAATTCTTCCCGGAGTTCCAATAACGATATGAGGGGCAGTTTGTTGTAATTTTTGAACTTGGCGAAGTTTGTCAGTGCCACCGACACATTTTTCTAACAGAATAGGAGTAGGAGCTTCTTCAATTAATTGAGCAGTTACTCGAACTAGTTGTTCTGCTAATTCACGACTTGGAACAGTAATGACTAATTGTAATTCTTGTTTATCTGGATCAATTTTATGAATCAGTGGTAGTAAGAAGCTATGACTTTTTCCACTTCCTGTTTGGGATTGCCCAATCACAGATTCTCCTTTTAATAGTAGTGGAATAATTTTTTCTTGAATTTTAGTTGGAGTAGAAAATGATAATTTTTCTAATGCCGTTTGTAAAAATGGTTGTAATTGATAATCTGTAAATTTCATGGATTCATCTCTTTTCTATAATCTATTTTGAAGCGTTGTTATTATACCATAGTTTTCAATGATTTTAAAAAGAGAACGAATAATAAGAAGGAAAATCTTAAAAAAAGTAAGCAAAAAAATTGCGTTTTCATATCAAAGGGTGGTATTCTTAAAACATCAAACAGTAATTAAAACTGTACTATTTTAGGAGGAATCAATTATGACTTTTGAATTACCAAAATTAGCGTATGAGTTTTCTGCATTAGAACCTCATGTGGATGCTTTGACAATGGAAATTCACCATGACAGACATCACAACACTTATGTAACAAACTTAAACGCAGCAGTTGAAAAACACCCTGCTTTATTCGAAAAAAGCGTGGAAGAATTAGTAGCAGATTTAGCATCTGTACCAGAAGATATTCGTGGTGCTGTTCGTAACAATGGTGGTGGACATGCTAACCATAGCTTATTCTGGGCAGTGATTTCACCAAATGGTGGAGGTCAACCTACTGGCGAATTAGCAGCAGCAATCGATAACAAATTCGGTGGATTTGATGCATTTAAACAAGCATTTGCTCAAGCTGCAGCAACTCGTTTCGGTTCTGGTTGGGCTTGGTTAGTTGTTTCAAATGGTGAATTAGAAGTTGTTTCTACTCCAAACCAAGATAACCCATTAACAGATGGTAAAACTCCAATTTTAGGATTAGATGTTTGGGAACATGCTTATTATTTAAACTACCAAAACCGTCGTCCTGATTACATTGCAGCATTTTGGAATGTAGTTGATTGGAATGAAGTAGCTCGTCGTTATGAAGCAGCAAAATAATTTTTAAGAAATATTGATTTGTTAACTCTTTGAGATTCCAGTGGGGACTTGAAGAGTTTTTTTAGTATAGGAAAGTTTTTAATAGACTTCCCGGGATATAGTAGCTGGGGACGGCAGCAGCCCTGCCGGTCTCATGCCTAAAATTCGAACCTAAGGTCTCGAATTTTTCCGTAATAAAAGCCAGTTTAGCTTTTATTACTAGAGCTACTATGGGAAGTCTTTGGTTTCTGTCATAGGAGTTGCGAGGTTTCATGATTTAATCGTAATTATGATGGTCAAAGTGAGGTTCAAAATGATGGTCAAAGTGAGGGGTAAAATATTGATTTGGAATAGTAGTGGTGATACTAACATTTAATCATCTTATTCTTTTAAAAATGGTTTTTTCTTGTACATCGTGACAGATATTGGACTATCGTATATAATAGGGATACGTGTAAAATAAATTAGAATGAATTAAAAAACAAATAGAGATATTAAGGAGGAACTTATGCGAGTAGGGATTTTTACAGACACCTATTTCCCTCAAGTCAGTGGTGTTGCTACTTCTGTTCGAGTATTGAAAGAAGAATTAGAACGTCTTGGACATACGGTTATTATTTTTACAACAACCGATCCAAATGCTACGATGCCTGAGTGGAATATCGTTCGCTTGGGAAGTATTCCATTGTTTTCATTTAAAGAAAGAAGAATTGCTGTTCAAGGTTTTATTGAAGCTTATAAAGTTTCTCAAGAATATGAATTAGATATTATTCATACTCAAACAGAATTTAGTTTAGGGTTACTTGGAAAAATTTTAGGAGCCATGTTAGGGATTCCGACCATTCATACTTACCATACGATGTATGAAAAATACTTACACTATATTGCGAATGGGAAAATTTTAAGACCAAGTCATGTGGCATATATTTCTAAAAACTTCTGTAATCAAACTCGTGGAGTGATTGCACCAAGTCAAATGACAAAAGATAAATTATTATCTTATGGAGTGACTCAAGAAGTTCGGGTTATTCCAACAGGTGTTGAAATTCCAGAATTGAATCCACAAGTTGCTGAAGAGTTACGTGAAAAGTTAGGGTATACAAAAGAAGATAAAGTATTATTATCGTTAAGTCGCTTATCGAAAGAAAAAAATATTGCTGCGATTTTAGATGCAATGCCTACAATTTTAGAAAAAGATTCATCTGTAAAATGTTGTATTGTTGGTGGTGGACCAGAAAAAGAAGAGCTTGAAAAACAAGTGAAGAGTTTAGGGATTTCATCCTATGTACAGTTTGTTGGAGAAATTGAGCATCATCAAGTGTCTCAATATTATCAAATGGCAGATTTATATGTGAATGCTTCTGAGTCTGAAAGTCAAGGATTAACGTATTTAGAAGCTTTGGTGAATAAAATTCCAGTGATTGCGAAGAAAAATGATTATTTACAACAATTTATTACTAAACCAGAATTAGGAATGTTGTTTGAAAGAGATGAGGATATTTCTTCTAGTGTGTTAGCCTATTTAGAATGTAGTGATCAAGCTTCTCATCAAGTTCAAGAATTACAAAATCAATTATTAGAAGAGATTTCTTCTGTTACTTTTGCTGAAAAAGTTGAAGGATTTTATCAAGATGCGATTGATACGTATCAACATGATAAAGAGAATACGAAAACTTGGTTAGAAAAGATGAATTTCTTCAAAATCTATGATGATGAAAAGGAGGATGAAGAATGAAAAAAATAGGTTTTATTGGAACGGGTGTAATGGGTTCTTCTATGGTGAAGCACTTATTAAACGCTGGTTATTCAGTTACAGTATATAATCGAACAAAAGAAAAGGCACAAGCAGTTATTGATGCCGGAGCTAAATGGGCGGATACTCCAAAAGAAGTAGCGACTCAGTCTGATGTCGTGCTAACGATTGTAGGATATCCAACAGATGTTGAAGAAGTTTATTTTGGTGAACAAGGGATTTTTCAAGGGTTACAAGAGGGGATGGTACTGATTGATTTAACAACAAGTACTCCTTCTTTAGCGAAGAAAATTGCAGAAGAAGCTGAAAAATTCTCTTGTGAGGCGCTAGATGCTCCAGTTTCTGGAGGAGATTTAGGAGCTAAGAACGGAACATTGTCAACAATGGTTGGTGGTAAGGAAGCTGTTTTTGAAGCTGTGCGTCCAATTTTAGAGACTTTTTCAAAAACAGTTACGTTACAAGGGGTAAATGGAGCTGGTCAACATACTAAAATGGCGAATCAAATTATGATTGCTGGAACAATGACAGGCTTAGTTGAAATGTTAGTGTATGCAAAAGCTGCAGAATTAGATTTAGAAAAAGTTCTTCAAACAGTCGGAGCCGGAAGTGCAGCTAACTGGTCATTGTCGAATTACGGACCAAGAATTTTGAAAAAAGATTATAGTCCAGGATTTTTTGCAAAACATTTCTTAAAAGACTTACGAATTGCAATTGACGAATCAGAAAGAATGGGATTATTTTTACCGGCAACTTTACAAGCAAGAAAACTATATGAAACAGTTTGTGATGATGGTTATGGTGATTTAGGAACACAAGCACTTATTCATTTATATTGGACACTTCCTGAATAAATTTATAAAAAAGTATGATTTTTAAAGGGATTTTCATATAATCTAAAAAAGTTTTATGGTAGAATAGAAATTAAGAAAGCTGAAAGGGGTAAAGCAACATGAAACCTTCACAACTAGTTGCAATTGTGCAACGTCTACAAACAATGGCGGATCAAAGCACGGATATTGAAATTCGTCGTTTTGAAAAAGATGGTGTTGAAAAATGTGTTGTGACATTTAATCAAGAAGCGGATAGCTTTGAGTTAGAAGATTGTGAGACAAAACAAACATTCCAATTTGATGATATCGATTTAGTCGCAATTGAAATTTTTGAACTATTACAAGATTAATGACTTTGTGATAAACCACGGCGCCTATAAAATGTGTGCTGTGGTTTTTCAATATTTATACATAAGAAAAAGTGGGGATTACGATGAAAGTAGAAAAAATTGGTTTATTAGGATTTGGAACAGTTGGTAGTGGAGTTTATCATATTTTAACCAAAAATCAAGCATCAATTGAAAAGAAAACAGGAGTTTCATTACAAATTGAAAAAGCTCTTGTAAAAGAACCAGAATTATTTGCGGATAAAATTCCAGGAATTACATTTACAACGGACGTAGATTACATTTTAAATGATGAAGAAATTTCTATTATTGTAGAAGTTTTAGGTGGAGTAGATTTTGCCTTTAATTGTGTGAAAAAAGCTTTAGAATCTGGAAAACATGTAGTAACTGCGAATAAAGATTTATTAGCAAAACATGGGGTTGAATTATCTCAAATCGCAAGAGAAAATAATGTATATTTATATTATGAAGCAAGTGTTGGGGGCGGAATTCCTGTATTACGTCCATTAGTAGAACATGTTGCAAGTAATGAAGTAGAATCAATTTATGGAATTGTCAATGGAACAACGAACTTTATTTTGACTTCTATGAGTCAACAAGGATTATCTTATGAAGAGGTTCTAAAAGTAGCTCAAGAAAAAGGTTTTGCCGAAGCAGATCCAACAAGTGATGTGGAAGGTTATGATGCTACTTATAAATTAATTATTTTAACAAGATTAGCATATGGAACAAATGTTTCATTTGATGCGATTCCTAAAAAAGGAATTACACAAGTAACTAAAACAGATTTACAATTAGCTAAACTTGCAGGGTACACAATCAAATTATTAGCAAGTGTTGTTGCAAATGGTGAGGAAGTTTACTTAGAAGTTCGTCCTTATTTTGTAAGTTTAAACCATTTATTAGCTCAAGTTGCTTATGAAAATAATGCCATTTCTGTAACAGGTGATGCTCTAGGAGAAATTTTACTATATGGTAAAGGAGCAGGTTCTCACCCAACTGCAACAAGTGTGGTAGCTGATGTCATGATGATTGCAACACAACAAAATCGTAATGCAAAAGTAGTTCCATTTGAACCATTGACAGAAGCGACTAAAGTTCATACAACGACAGCTCCATTAAAAGACTATGCTGTTGTTATTGAAACAAGTAACCCAGAAGAATTTGACGGTGTTGCGTTACCAAATCAAGCAGTATTAACACGATTCACTCAAATTTCAGAAGCTGAGTTAGAAGAAAAAGTTTCCGCATATCAACAAGTAGATGGCGTAAAAGCTGTTAGAATCTATCCAGTATTGGAGGCATAAAAATGAAAATTATTGTACCCGCAACAACTGCCAATATTGGTCTAGGATTTGATTCCATTGGGATTGCAGTTGATTTATATTTAACATTAACAGTTGTAGAACCAAGTAGTGAATGGAAAATTGAACATCCATTTGGAGAAGCTGTACCAACAAATGAAGAGAATTTAATTATCGAGACAGCTCTAGCAGTTTGCCCAACATTACAACCTCACCATTTAGTGTGTGAAAGTGATATTCCAATGACAAGAGGATTAGGAAGCAGTTCTAGTGCGATTGTTGCAGGAATCGAATTAGCGAATCAATTAGGGAAATTGAACTTAACTCCACAACAAAAAGTTGAGTGGGCAACAAAATTAGAAGGACATCCAGATAATGTAGCGCCTGCTATTTTAGGTGGATTAGTCGTTGCAACTTATGATGAAGAAAGTCAAGAAGTAGATTATTTACAAAAGAAAATCCACTCAGATATTCAAGGAATTGCGTTAATTCCAGATTTTGAATTATCAACAAAAGCGAGTAGACAAGTTCTTCCTAGTGAATTTGTTTATTCTCAGGCAGTACAAGCGAGCAGCCGTTCGAATGTATTAGTTGCAGCACTATGGCAAGAAGATTGGAAAAATGTTTCTAGAATCGTAGAAAAAGATTTATTCCATGAACCTTATCGTGAAACATTAATTCCGTTTTTAACACCGGTACGTAAACTTGCCAAAGAAAAAGAAGCAATTGGTACGTACTTGAGTGGAGCGGGCCCAACTGTAATGGTGTTATCTTCGAAAGAAAATGCACAAAGTATTGCCCAACATTTACAAGAACAATTACCAAGTGAATTAGGAAACTATACCATTCGAGTATTAACCGTCGATCAATTAGGCGTTCGAGTTGAAAAAAGATAATAGATAGAGGAGAAATATGTCCATTAAACTAACACCAACGTGGTTTATCAAAGATTATTCATCCATTTCCATTGAGTTTTTAAAGAAACAATCGATCAAAACTATATTTGCAGATATTGATAATACATTAGTGGATTGGGATGAATTAGATACAAATGATACATTGCATACATGGGTTCAGCAATTAAAAGAAAATCAGATTGAAATCATATTAGTATCTAATAATCGTAAAAATCGTATTGAAAGAGTGGCTGAACAATTAGGCGTTCCGTACGTTTTTCCAGGACTAAAACCACTGCATAAAGGATTTAAAGAAGCATTGAGTCAAACGACTGCAACAAAAGAGGAAATTGTGATGATTGGAGACCAGTTATTGACAGATATTTTAGGGGCAGGAACGTTTGGCATTCAAACGATACTAGTCAAACCTTTAAAATTATCGGATGCTAAGAAAACAAGAATCAATCGATTTTTTGAAAATTTAATCTTAACTATGATATACGGAAAAAATTACTCAGAGAAATGGGAGGAGAAAATCTATGACTGAAAACCACTACTTTTGTATGGGATGTGGTGCGATGATTCAAACAGAAAATCATGAAGAAATCGGCTATACTCCTACAAGTGTATTGACAAAAATGTTAGAAAAAGAAGAACCAGTTTATTGTCAACGTTGTTTTAGACTTAGAAATTATAATGAATTACAACCTGCTTCTTTAAGTGATGATGATTTCTTAAAAATGTTATCTTCGATTGCAGAAGAAGATGCACTAGTTGTTTATGTAGTTGATTTATTCGACTTATATGGCAGTATGATATCAGGATTGAAACGTTTTATTGGAGATAATCCAGTATTATTCGTTGCCAATAAAGTGGATTTATATCCAAAATCAGTGAATCGGAATCGTTTGAAAAACTGGATTGAACGTTTTGCGAAAGAATATGGCATTCGTCCAGTCGATACGATTTTAGTGAGCGCGAATAAACGTATTCAAATTGACGAATTATTAGATAAAATAAATGAATACCGTCAGGGAAAAGATGCTTATGTAGTCGGAGTAACGAATGTAGGAAAATCTACTTTAATTAATAAATTAATTCAAAGCATCGGTGGAACAAAAGATGTGATTACGACTTCTCAATTCCCAGGAACTACATTAGGACAAATTGATATTCCATTTGATGAAAAATCAAGCTTAATTGATACTCCGGGAATTATTCACCGTCATCAAATTGCACACTATTTAGCGGAAAAAGAAGTGAAAAAAGTATTACCTCAAAAGGAATTACAACCAAAAACTTTCCAATTAAATGCAGAACAAACGATTTTTATTGGTGGACTTGTACGGGTGGATTATACAAAAGGGGAAAGAAATTCCTTAACATTTTATACTCCACAAACCATTGAATTGCATCGTACAAAGTTAGAAAAAGCAGATGAGTTTTATGCAAGACATAATGGAACGATTTTAACACCTCCTACAGGAGATAATGTTAAACAATATCCAGCTCTACAGAAGACAGTCTTTTCAATAAAAGAAAAATCAGATATCGTGATTGCAGGTTTAGGGTGGATAACCATTCAAAAACCAGGGACGATTGAAGTTTGGAGTCCAAAAGAAGTCGACGTTATTAAACGTCCATCGATTATATAAAAAGGAGGGATTGGATTGGATTTAAAAGGAAAAGAAAGACAATTTTTCAAAAAAGAAGCGCATAGTATTAAACCGATTTTTCAAATTGGAAAAGGCGGTTTAAGCGAAGAAATGATTCAACAGATCCAATTTGCGATTGAAAAACGTGAATTAATTAAAGTCAGTTTATTACAAAATACAATGGAAGAACCTCAGGAAGCTGCTGAAGTATTAGCAGAACAAACAGGTAGCACGATTATTCAAGTCATTGGACATACGATTGTATTGTATAAACAAGCTAGAAATCCAAAAAATCGTGATATTTCAATTCGCTTTGCAGAATTTGTAAAAAGAGGGCGATAATATGATGCAATCCATCAAGCTTTGTCCAAAAGTGAAACAAAATGATTTTAGTGGAAAACAAAAGCGTGTTGGAATTTTAGGAGGAAGTTTTAATCCACCTCATGTAGCACATTTAATTATGGCAGAGCAAGCTAGAGTTCAGTTAAATTTGGACAAAATCTATTTTATGCCGAGCCATATTCCACCTCATGTAGATGAAAAGAAGACGATTGATGCTAATTATCGAGTAGAAATGACACAATTAGCGATACGTGATAATTATCATTTTGAACTTGAAACGATTGAATTAGAACGTACTGAAAAAAGTTATAGCTTTGATACGATTCAACTATTAAAAGAAAAAAATCCTGATGTGGATTATTACTTTATTATCGGTGGCGATATGGTGGATTATTTACCAACTTGGCATCGAATTGATGAATTAGTTCATGAAGTTCAATTTGTGGGAGTTTGTCGTCCGGGATATCCAAAAGAAACTCCATATCCAGTATTATGGATTGAAGCGCCTCAAATGGAAATTAGTTCAACACAAATTCGTAAAAATGTGTTATGGGGACAAAGTATTCGTTACCTTGTTCCAGAAAGTGTAGAAGAATATATTTTTGAGAAAGGACTGTATCAAGAATGACAGGTTTAGAATTTTCTCCATATTCTTCTTTGAGTCGTGAAAAAATTTTACATCAAGTTCGCTCTCAAATGAGTCAAAGAAGATTTGACCATTGTTTAAGAGTGGAAAAGAAAATCATTGAATTAGCAAAATTATATGGAGTAGATATTACAAAAGCTTCTTTAGCAGCGTTAATTCATGATTATGCAAAAGAAAGACCCTTAGAAGAATTACAAGGATTAGTGGTCAAAAAACAGTTGTCAGATCAACTAAAAAATCAATCATCTGAAATTTTACATGGACCAGTAGGTGCAGAAATTTTAAAAGATGAATTAGAAATTCAGGATGAAGAAATTTTAGACGCTATTCGTGAACATACGATTGGTGGAACTAAAATGACTCTGTTATCCAAATGTTTATTTGTAGCAGATGCGATTGAAGATGGAAGAAACTATCCAGGAGTAGAAGAAGCAAGGGAGATTGCTAGTCATAATATTGATGAAGCAGTTCGATATTTAGTCAGACATACTTTACACTATTTAATTGAAAAAGAAGTATATATTTATCCTGGAACATTAGAAGTATATAATTATTTAGTAATAGAAAGAGGAAACTTATGACAGAAAATTGTAGTAAACAATTATTAGATGTAGTATTAAGAGCAGCAGATGATAAATTAGCGCAAGAAATCGTTGCATTAGAAGTGGGACACTTAACACCTGTGGCAGATTACTTCGTCATTACTCATGGGAAAAATGAAAAACAAGTACAAGCAATTGTCGATGCGATTGAAGAAGAAGTACATAAAGAAGGCTTTGAAGTGAAAAGTATCGAAGGAAAAGACAACGCACGTTGGATTTTAATGGACTTAAACGATGTCATTGTACATGTATTCTACTATGAAGACCGTGAATATTATAATTTAGAAAAATTATGGAATGATGCACCAATCGTGAATATTGCGAGTGAAAAAGAATGACCTATCAAACTTTTGCACATGTATATGATGAAGTAATGGATCATGAACAATACCAATTGTGGGTGAAGTTTACAAAAAATTCTTTTAAAACGTATACGAATCGAAATATTCAAAAAGTCATGGAATTAGCTTGTGGGACGGGTGAAGTTTCGACTTTACTAACAGAGGCAGGATATCAAGTGACCGGAGTTGATTTATCTAGCGAAATGTTAGATATTGCCAAAGAAAAATATCATCAAGATTATCCTTCGATTGATTGGATTCAAAAAGATATGCGTGATTTAAAAGGATTAGAGACTTTTGACGCGATTACATTATATTCTGATTCACTTTGTTATTTAACGGAGTTTGAAGATACGGTTAAAGTATTTAAAACCGTTTACGAGCATTTAGAAGAGGATGGATTATTTTTATTTGATGTGCATTCTCTGTATCAAATGCAAGAAGTATTTCCAGGATATCAATATCATTATACAAGTGAAAATTTAGCGTTTTTATGGCAAAGTTATGAATTAGAGGAACCAGGAAGTGTAGAACATGTCATCGATATGTTTGTTCGTGATGAATCTCAAACGAATAAAGCATTATTTGAGCATTTTCAAGAAGTGCATGTGGAGCAAACTTTCCCTATGGAATGGTATCAAGAAGCACTTGAAATGGTAGGATTTAAAAAAGTATGGATAAAAGCCAATTTTGGTAAATCAGAAGTGGAAGAAACTTCTCCACGTTGGTTTTTTATTGCATTGAAATGAGGAATTACATGAAAGCTTGTGGAATTATTGCGGAATATAATCCATTTCATAAAGGTCATCATTATCAAATCGAACAAATTAGAAAGCAAACAGATACAGATGTTATTGTTGTTGCGATGAGCGGGAATTTCGTTCAAAGAGGAGAACCAGCCATTGAGAACAAATGGTATCGTGCAAAAATGGCTCTAGAAAATGGGGCGGATTTAATATTAGAATTACCAACACTTTCAAGCACACAAGCCACAGATTGGTTTGCAGCTGGGGGCGTTGGTATTTTGCATGCTGCAAAATGTCAGGAAATTGCTTTTGGAGTAGAAGATACATCCATTGATTATCAAGTAGCATTTAAGGAATGGATTACATTGCAAACAAGAATAAAAGAAGACGTCACGAATGACGAGATGAAATCTCTCACTTATGCCAATCGACTTTCGCTCATTTCAAAAGAGAATTTTGGAGAAACTAGTCCACTCTATCAATTAATGCAGCAGCCAAATCAACAATTAGGATTTGCCTATGTAAAAGAAATTTTGTCTAGAAATCTACCAATGAAATTCTTAACGATTGAACGAATGGGAAATGGACATTTGGATGAGCTTTTGCTAGAAGGACAATTTGCTAGTGGGACTGCATTACGGAAGCAATTAGTGAAGGTTGAAAGGAATTATCAGTTGTATGCTCAATTACCTTATTTAGAAGGCGTTTCTTCAAATGAATATCGAAATGGCTGGGAACAATATTGGACATTGTTAAAATACCAAATAGAACGAAGTAGTTTGGAAGAACTAAGAACAATCTATCAAATGGATGAAGGAATGGAATATCGATTTAAAAAATGCTTACCTCAAGCAAATTCGTTTGACGAATTCAATCAATTGTTGAAAAATAAGCGATGGACTTGGGCAAGATTACAACGCTTATGCTTATATGTGTTATTAGGAATTACAAAAGAGCAAGTAACACAATATTTTGAAAGTATTCGTGAACCACAAGAAGTAACTGTTTTAGGATTTACCAAAATAGGAAGAGAATATTTAAAAACTTTACGAGAAGAAGAAACAGAATTTATAACTAATTATGCGCATCCTTCATTAGAATTACAAAAGAAATTTGATAATATTTATGATATAATGAACCCATCTGGGTATTTATCTGCTCAACAATCGATGCCTGTGATGAAATAGTGGAAAAGAAAGGATAAAAGTGAATGAAGAAAAAAGTAGTGGCATTACTAGGATTAGGTTTACTTCCAGTTTCTAGTGTGTTTGCTGAAGAAGTTAAAAATACAGAAAATCATTCTATTAGAACAATTGAAGAAAAACCAGCTAACTTAAAAGAAGTGGGAGAAAAGAAATTAACAAAAGAAATTCCACAATATAAAGAAGTTAAGGAAGAAACTAAAGAACTTAAAGCTGAAACAACAGGAACTAAAACAACTAAAGAAGCTAAAGAACAAGCGGAAAAAACTGTTCAAGTCCCAAAAGAAAAATTAGTTGTTGGAAAAAACATTGAGCTAAAAGAAGGTAAGTATTATAAAAATAGTACTTTGATTACAAAAGAATGGATTTATAACGAACAAGAAGGTGCTTGGTATTATCTTTCAGAAAGTGGGGACATCGTTAAAAATGCATGGGTAGGAGATTACTACCTAGGTCAGGATGGAAAAATGCTTTCTAATCAATGGTTGTATGATTCATTTTATAAAGGATGGTATTATTTAACAAAAAGTGGTGCCTATGCGAATGCAACATGGGTTGGAGACTATTATTTAAAACAATATGGTAAAATGGCGGACGCTGAATGGATTTATGATCCAAATTACCAATCATGGTATTACTTAAATAATGGCGGAAGTTATGCTCGTTCTCAATGGGAAGGTAACTATTACTTGAATGCTGATGGAAAAATGGCAACAAAAGCATGGGTAGATTCAGAAAAATACTATGTAGATGAAAATGGAAAATGGGTCGAGTATGTTAAACCATTAAATACTCCATGGTACTTCCAAAGAGACCCTCAATGGGGTTCTGAAATATTAAAAGGAATTACAATGGCTGTTTCAGGATGTGTACCAACTTCTCTTTCAATGATTTTTAATGGATTTGGTGAGAATACAACACCGATTGAAGTAGCACGTTGGATTATTGAAAATACTGAGTCGATGAATACAAATGGCTATGTTGGAACTAGAGCAAAAGGTTCAGCTGCTGCACTAAAAGCATGGGGATTTGATTATAAAGTCATTAATACAAAAGAAGATGTGAAACAAGCTTTAGTAGAAGGGAAAACGATACTAGCTTGTGTTGGACCAGGACATTTTGTCAAAGTAGCAGGTGGAGCTCATGCTATTGTATTAAGTGGCTATCAAGATGGTAAAACATTTGTAAGAGACCCTGAAAATAATGGAAATAGTAGATGGTTTGATATCGATGATTTATGGAATCAAAGAAGTTTCGATGAAGGGGATATCGAATTAGGTGGTCCATTTATGGTTGTAGAAAAAGTTGCTACTAAAAAATGATTGCAATCTATGTCAGAAATCTGTAGAATCAGCTTATAAAATAAAATGATGGAGAAATATACAATTGTCAAGTAGAAAACATTGACAAACAAGAGATTCCTTAGTATAATTCTCTATGTTGCTTTAGGGGTGAAAAATGTGAAAATATCATTAAAACAACTTGAAAATTCTCAAGGAATACCGGTTTATTTTGATGAAGAAATGCAAGTAGAAGATAACTTAAAGAGTCGTGATGATACGATAATAGCAGTTTCTCCTGCTGTAGCAAAAGGATTTCTTGTTTATCAAAATGAAACAGTTGTTGCACAATTTACATGTGTTGTCGATATTACACTTCCTTCATCCAGGTCTCTAGAGCCAGTGGTTGTGCCATTGTCAATAGAAATTGTTGAACGATATATTCCAAAAGGAACTTCATTTGAAGAACAGGAATTAACAGAAATTGTTATTCCATTAGAAACTGATTGGATAGATTTACAACCTGCTGTGGAAGATCATATTTTACTTTCAATTCCTTTACAAGTCTTATCGCCAGAGGAATTGAGTGAAGACCGAATGCCAAGTGGTCAAGACTGGGAAGTTATTTCTCAAGATGAGTTAGTTTTGAGACGTACAGTCGCAAAAGAACAACAAATCGATCCAAGGTTAGCGGCTCTACAGTCTTTCTTCGATTCCGATGAGACTGAAAAGTAAAAAGCATTTTATGTAAAGAAGATTGATTAGGAGGTGTACAAAATGGCAGTACCAAAACGTAAAACATCAAAAGCTAGAAAAGCTAAACGTCGTACTCACTTCAAATTAGAAGTACCAGGGTTAAACGCATGCCCTAACTGTGGTTCATTAAGAAAAAGCCACCATGTTTGCCCATCATGTGGACAATACGATGGAAAAGAAGTTGTTTCTCAAGAAGCATAATAATAACAATCAAGCCTGCACTTTTGTGTGGGTTTTTTTATTGCTTATTGGACGATAATAATTTTCTAGTGTACAATGTGAGAAGAAAAGGAGAAGAAAATAATGTTAGTATTATCCCTATTATTAATCACCATTACGATTGCATCTTATTTTATTTTACAATTTTATTTTGGTACAAGAATTTATTTTTCAGAATCATTTTTTTTAACGATAAGAGAAGTCATACTGCCTCTTTTATTTGTAAGCTATGAAATCTTTAGTCAGTTTATTTTAGGTAGATCCTTGATGCCTTGGATAATTGTATTCAGTAGTATAGCAGGAATGCTTTTGTTATTAGTGAAAAAGAAAAATCCAGAATTTTATATTCGCCAATTTGTCTATCAATTTTGTTCGATTGAATTTTTAATTTTAATCATTAGTCATTTGATTTTATTTTGTCAATTTATTTATTTTTTGATTTTTAACTAAAGATATAAAGAGAAAAGAGCTCCCCGTATTGTATTTTTATATGATACGGAGGGCTTTTTTTAGTTTTTTGATTAGAAACAAGATTCAAAATGGTACGAAAGTGAAACTTAAATTTATAAAAGTTGGCTGAAAATAAAAAAATTTTTAACTTTTTTGATAAAAAAGTGGTGAAAAGTGGGGGAGTGTGGTAAACTAGGGATAATTATGAATGATAGGAGGAGTCTGCATGTTAATCGGTGAATACCAACACACAATAGATGCTAAGGGACGTATGATTGTTCCAGCGAAGTTTCGTGAAGATTTAGGATTCACTTTCGTTGTAACGCGTGGACTAGATGGCTGCTTATACGGCTATCCTCTTGAACAATGGCAATTGCTTCGTCAAAAGTTGAGTGAATTACCTCAATCGAAAAAAGACGCTCGTGCATTTGCTCGTTTCTTCAATTCTGCTGCAAGTGAAGTAGAATTTGATAAACAAGGAAGAATTAATATCACACCAACATTAAGAGAACATGCAGGCTTAGTAAAAAACTGTCGTGTTATTGGTGTGAATGACCGAATTGAAATTTGGGATGAAGAACGTTGGAAAGCATATATTGCTGAAACTGAAGAGAATTTTGAAGAATTAGCGGAACAAATGGCTGATTTTGGATTTTAGAAAGGATATTAATTAAAAATGTTTAAACATGTAACCGTATTGCTACATGAAACAGTGGATAATCTTGAAGTAAAACCAGATGGGATTTATGTAGATTGTACATTAGGTGGAGCAGGACATAGTGAATATTTATTAAGTCAATTGACAACAGGTCATTTATATTGTTTTGACCAAGATATGAATGCCATTGATAATGCTAAAATCCGTTTGGAAAAATTTATAAATGAAGATAAAGTAACATTTATTCATGCAAATTTTAGAATGATTCAGAAAAAACTAAATGAATTAGGAATTAAAAAAGTTGATGGGATTTTGTATGACTTAGGGGTATCTTCTCCTCAGTTGGATCAAATTGAGAGAGGATTCAGTTATCATCAAAATGCTATTTTAGACATGAGAATGGATCAAACAGCCCCATTAACCGCAAAAGAAATTATTAATGAATGGAGTTATGATGAGTTAGTTCGAATTTTCTACCGTTATGGAGAAGAAAAATTCTCCAAACAAATCGCAAGAAATATTGAACGTATTCGACAAGACCATGAAATTGAAACGACTGGAGAATTAGTGGATATTATTCGAGATAGTATTCCGGCTGCTGCAAGAAGAAAAGGTGGGCATCCTGCTAAAAGAATTTTCCAAGCGGTGCGTATTGCGGTGAATGATGAATTAGCAGCAGTGGAGGACTCACTGGAACAAGCTTTTGACTTATTAGAAGTAGGTGGAAGAATCAGTGTGATTTCATTCCATTCATTAGAAGACCGTATTGTGAAGACAATGTTCAAACAGAAAAGCACAGTTGAACAAGGACCTAAAAATTTACCAATTTTGCCTGGTCAGTTAGAAAGTGCTGATTTTAAATTGATTACAAGAAAACCAATTTTGCCAACAGAAGAAGAAATGCAAGAAAACTCACGATCACAAAGTGCGAAATTACGTGTGATTGAACGTGTAAATTAATTAGTAAAGGAGGCGTTTTTTGATGGCATTAGCAAAACAAATGATTGACGTAAATTCAACAGCTACAGTAAAAAACGCTTATCCTAATACTTATGCGGATAGAGTTGTTACAGCTATCCCTCACGAAAAGGTAAAAGTTAATTATGTACGCAATATGATAGTTGGAGTGTCAATTATCCTAGTATTAGCAACAATTACGATTGTAAGTTCGATGATTGTGACGAATAAAAATCGTCAATTACAAGACATTCAAACGAATACAACATTGATGCAAAGAAAGAATGACACTTTATTACAATCAGCACAAGAATTATCTCAGTATGACCGTGTCAATCGTATTGCAAAAGAACAGGGATTAAAGATGGGTGAAAATAACGTAAGGAATGTTGAACAATGATGAAAAAACATTTTAAGGATTATATGGGAAATAGAAAGATTGCGATACATTGCTTGATGGCAATCGCATTCTTCCTATTTCTCATTTTTTCTTTCAATTTCTTTAAAATAATGGTGTTAGGTCAAAGTCATGGCATTGATTTAAGGAAAGAATTAGATAAAAAAATAACTCATTCTACGCTTTTAAAAGCAAAACGTGGAAATATTTATGATGCAGGTGGTAGTCCTATTGCGGTGGATGCAACGAATTACTCAGTATTTGCAGTATTAACAGATCAATGGGATAAAGAAAAGAAAGACTATGTTCAAGATATTTCTAAGACTGCACAAACTCTTTCTAAATATATTGATATGAAGCCGGCTGAAATTGAAAAGATTTTATCTCAAAAAAATGTTTCTCAAGTAGAATTTGGTTCAGCAGGAAAGAATCTGTCTGTTGAAACGAAGGAAAAGATTGAAAAAGAATCTTTACCCGGAATTAAGTTTACAGAAAATTTATCCCGATATTATCCAAATGGAATTTTTGCTTCTCATTTAATTGGTTATACAGATGTTGAAAAGCAAGAGTTTGATGGGAAAACTGTTGAACAATTAGTTGGAAAAATGGGGATTGAAGCATTATATAATGCAACACTAACAGGAAAACCTGGTGAAGTCACTTCAAGACTTGATGGAAATGGTTATATTATTTCAGGTAGTGAAATGGTTACCGAACAACCAAAAGATGGCAATGATTTATACTTAACTATCGATAAAAAAATGCAAACATATTTAGAATCTTTAGTGTCACAAGTTGATGAAAAATATATTCCAAAACAACTAACAGCAATGTTAGTAGATCCAAAAACAGGGAATATAGTAGCGGCAACACAACGCCCAACGTTTAATGGAACGACTAAAGAAGGAATTTCTACGATGTGGAATAATTTGTTAATGGATGAAGCTTATGAGCCAGGTTCCACGATGAAAGTACTAGCTCTTGCTGCAGCTATTAATGAAGGAGTTTTTGACCCTAATGAAAAGTATGAATCTGGTAAAATCCAGATTTTTAAAGATTTAGTTCGTGACTATAATAAAGTTGGTTGGGGGAGAATCACTTATTTAGAAGGTTTAGCTCACTCAAGTAACATTGCTTTTGTTCATGTAGTTCAAAAAATTAGAGTAGAAAAATGGAAGCAATATTTAGATTTATTTGGATTTGGTCAAAGTACGCAATCAGGATTTTTAAATGAAGCTACTGGATTGAATACATATAATTCTTATTTACAACAATTGTCGACTGGTTTTGGACAAGGGATTTCTGTAACAGCTTTTCAAATGGTACAAGCTTTTACAGCAATTGCGAATCAAGGAGAAATGAAAAAATTAAGAATTGTAGATCATGAATTTAGACCAGCTACAAATACTACAGTTAATTTTTCTGAAAACTCTTTAGGACAAGTCATTAAACCAGAAACAGCTAAAAAAACTCTAGAATATTTACGTCAAGCAACTACTATGAAAGATGGAACATCTAATGAGTTTGATATTGAAGGTGAGGAAGTAGCTGCGAAAACAGGAACTGCAGAATTAGTAAATCCTGAAACAGGAACTTATTACTCGTATGGAAGTAATTATATTTATTCTGTAGTTGGATTTGCGCCTGCAAGTGATCCAAAATATATTTTATATATTACATTGAAGCAACCTCAAAATAACCCTTATGGAGCTGGAGGTAGTGCTTTAATTAAAGAGATTTTTAATCCGATGATGAAACGTGCGTTAGATTATAGTCGATTAACGCAATAAAAAAGGAGGAATTTAGCAATGTTAGCTACAGAATTAGCTCAATTAATTTATCTCAAAAAGATTGAAGGTAATTTATCAGGTGTAACAATTGATTTTTTAGCACAAGATTCAAGAAAAGTTCGTCCAAACACATTATTTTTCTGTATTGATGGAGTTACAGTAGATGGGCATCGCTTTGCTGCTGCTGCGAAAGAAAAAGGTGCCGTTGCTTTTGTAGCTAGTAAATCTATCGAAGATCAAGTAGGGGATACTCCAGTAATTTATGTTAAAGATGTGACAAGAGTCATGGCTTTGTTGGCAAATCATTTTTATGGATATCCAACTCAATCTATACAAATGATTGGTGTTACAGGAACTAATGGTAAAACAACAGTAACTCATATGATAGATGCATTATTGGAAAAACCGAATAAACCAACTGCATTAATTGGTACAATTTATCGTAAAATTGGTCCAAAAATTATTCAGACTCATAATACAACTCCAGAAATTTTAACATTGCATGAAACTTTCCAAGAGTTAAAAGAGATTGGTGGAGAGACTTGTTTGATGGAAGTTTCTTCTCATGCCTTACAATTAGGCCGTGTTTGGGGATTAGATTATGATTGTGTAGTCTTTACGAATTTAACACATGAACATTTAGACTTACACAAAACAATGGAACAATATGCGCATGCTAAAAGTTTATTATTCTCTCAATTAGGGAATTATGTTGGAGAAAATTCTAAGCCAAAAGTAGCGGTTTTAAATGCGGATGATGAACAGTTTCAAATGTTTGAGTATTCAACTCCAGTTCAAGTGATTAGCTATGGAATTAATGAGGAAGCTGACTTCAAAGCTGAAAATATTCGTACAGAAAATGGACATACAATCTTCGAACTAGTAATTCAAAATGATGAACGTTACTTAGTAGATATGCCATTACTAGGAATTTTCAATGTTTACAATATGTTGTCTGCAATTGCAGTAGCGTTTGTTTATGGAGTTCCGATGGAAGAAATATTGAAAAAAGTAAAAGCTTTCCAAGGTGTAGCAGGTCGCATGCAATCTGTTGATAAAGGACAAGATTTTCAAGTAATCGTCGACTTTGCTCATACTCCGGATGGATTAGAAAATGTATTAGATTCTTTAGCACAAATTCCACATGGGAAGATTATTACAGTTGTAGGGCATAGTGGAGGAAATCGTGATTCTAGTATGAGACCAGAATTAGGAAGGATTGCTCTAACTAAATCAGACCATGTAGTCTTTACAGCAGATAATCCTAGAACAGAGCCATTAGTAAATATTTATGAAGGATTATTAAGTACAGTTGATAAGAATTCTGTTTCTTATGAATGTATTGATAAACGAGAAGAAGCCATTGAAAAAGCACTTCAATTAGCGAGTGTTGGAGATATTGTTTTACTTGCTGGAAAAGGTGTGGAGCCTTATCAAATTATTGGTGAAGTAGAATATCCTTATAATGAAATTGAAATCGTAGAATCATTATTAGGAAAGTTATAAAAAGGAGAAAAAGATGACATTACAATTATTACTTGTATTAGGTGCAACATTATTGGCAACAGTATTTGCGGAACCTAAATTTATTCAATTTATGCGTAGGAATCAATTTGGGCAAACAACTTTAGAGGATGGTCCATCTTGGCATAAAGCCAAAAGTGGAACACCAACGATGGGAGGATTTATTTTCCTGCTGATGATTGGAATTGTCAGTTTAGTTCTTGGAGGATTATTTGGACATTTTAATTTCACTTTATTAAGTGGCGTCATTGGATTTGTATTTTTTGGTGGAATCGGATTTTTTGATGATTTTATTAAAGTATTTAGAAAGCAAAATCAAGGTCTAAAAAGTCATCAAAAATTTGCTTTACAAATAGTAGGATCAGCAGTTTTTGTTGCTTTATTCTTATTAAGTGGACGTAATCCTTTAATTTATATTCCATTTGTTGGTGAAGTACACAGCTTAGTATTGTTTGCTATTTTTACCATTATTTGGATTACAGGATTTTCAAATGCGGTAAATTTAACGGATGGGTTAGATGGACTAGCGACATCAACATCTATTGTTGCTTATGCAACGTATGCATTTTTAGCATTACATTCAAAACAAGTAGAAATTGCATTCTTCTGTTTTAGTGTAGTTGGAGGATTAATTGGATTCTTAATGTTCAATTGGAAGCCAGCTAAAATCTTTATGGGAGATGTTGGTTCTCTAGCTTTAGGTGCTGGTTTAGCAATCATTTCTTTAATGCTTCATCATGAGTGGAGTTTACTAGGAATTGGGATTGTATTTGTATTAGAGACAGCGAGCGTTATTATTCAAGTAACCTCATTTAAATTAACAGGAAAACGTGTGTTTAAAATGAGCCCAATTCACCATCACTTTGAAATGTGTGGATGGAAAGAAGTGAAAATCGTTTTAGTCTTCAGTTTAGTGGGACTAATCGGAGCATTGATTACATTAGTATTGATTTAGAAAAGCTCTTTAGCTTTTCATACATATTTTTAGGCAGTTTATACTGCCATATACATAGTGAAATAAAAATAGGGGGCATATTAGGTGCTGAATGAAAAGAAATTTGAACATAAAAGAGTATTAGTGATTGGATTAGCAAAAAGTGGAGTGGCAGTTGCAAAGTTATTATTACATCAAGGAGCAATTGTAACCGTAAATGATCGTATTCCATTAGAAGAAAATCCAGATGCAAAAAGTTTAATTGAAGAAGGAATTCGTGTTTTGGCAGGTTCGCATCCTGTTGATTTATTAGAAGAACATTTTGATTTTGTTGTGAAAAATCCAGGTATTCCATACCATAATTGTATGGTAGAAGCTGCTATAAAAAAAGGAATTCCAGTATATACAGAAGTTGAAATTGCTTATCAATTACTAGAAGGATTAATCATTGGAATTACAGGTTCAAATGGGAAAACAACAACGACTACATTAGCGAGCTTGATGTTGAAAGAATCTTTCCCTGAACGTCAGGTTTATGCGGCAGGAAATATTGGAATTCCATTATCGCAATTAGCAGAACAATCTACAAAAGAAGATATTTATGTTTCAGAATTGAGTAGTTTCCAATTGATGGGTATTGATCAATTCAAGCCGAAAATTGCGTGTATTGTAAATATATTCAGCGCTCATTTAGATTATCATGGAACAAGGGAAGAATATATTAAGGCGAAACTTCAATTGACGAAAAATCAAACGGAAGACGATTACTTAGTTTATAATGCCGATTATCCAGAGTTGATCACCTTAATTGAAGGACATACAAAGGCAACCTTAGTTCCATTTAGTAGAAAAAATGTTTTAGAATTTGGATCTTCAGTAAAAGGTGATTTTATTTGTTTCAATGGTGAAAAAGTAATTCCTGTTTCAACGATTCAAGTTCCTGGAACGCAAAATGTTGAAAATGTATTAGCAGCAGTTGCGATTGCAAAATTAGCAGGAGCTACTAATGAAGGAATTCAAAAAGCAGTACAAAATTTCCACGGTGTAAAACACCGTACACAATTTGTAAAAGAAGTGAATAAGAGACGTTTCTACAATGATTCAAAAGCAACGAACATTATTGCCACACAAACAGCCTTACGTAGCTTCACCAATCAATCGGTTGTTTTAATTGCCGGTGGATTAGATAGAGGAAATGGTTTTGATGAATTAGTTCCAGATTTAACGGCTGTTTCAGGAATTGTTTTGTACGGAGAAACAAAAGAAAAATTACAAGAAGCTGCGAATGCTGCTGGTATTCCAGTTATTGAAGTCGTAAATACATTAGAAGAAGCAACTAAAAAGGCGTATGAAATTAGTAAAGAAGACGATATTATTTTATTATCACCAGCTTGTGCAAGTTGGGATCAATTCAAAAATTTTGAAATTCGTGGAGATGAATTTATTCGAGTGGTAGAGAATTTATAAGAAAGAGGAAATATTCATGAGAGTTGTCGTATCTGGTGGAGGGACGGGAGGTCATATTTATCCAGCCCTTGCATTTATGAGATATTTAGAAACACAAGAAGATGTAGAATATTTATACATTGGAACTAAGCGTGGATTAGAAAGTAAAATTGTTCCACAAGCAGGCTATGCATTTGAATCTATTAAAATCGAAGGATTAAAGCGTTCACTTTCATTAGAAAACTTAAAAACTGCATACTATATGGTAACAAGTGTCATTAGAGCAAGAAAAATTTTAAAAGAATTTAAACCAGATGTTGTCATTGGAACAGGTGGTTATGTTTGTGCCCCCGTATTATTTGCCGCAAGTTTATTAAAAATTCCAACCATCATTCATGAACAAAATAGTGTTGCAGGAATTACAAATAAATTTTTAGCTAAATGGGTCAATAAAATTGCGATTTGCTTTGAAGATGTGAAAAAAGATTTTACATCTTATAGTGATAAAGTTGTTTTAACAGGAAATCCTAGAGGACAAGAAGTTGTGGAAATTAAGAAAAATCCTGATTACTTAGCTTCAATTGGAGTTCAAACAGACTTACCAATTGTTGTAATCTTTGGTGGTAGTCGTGGGTCTGAGCGAATGAATGAAGTATTTGTTGAGGCTTTAGAAGGATTTGCAGATAAAAAGTATCATGTCATAATGGTTACAGGTGAAGTGCATTATGACAAAATCAACAATCAGATTACAAAATCAGGAAAATCATTGCCAAATGTTTCTGTTTTTCCGTATATTAAAGATATGCCACAATTATTCCAAAATGTGGATTTAGTTGTTTGTCGTAGTGGTGCAACAACTTTAACAGAATTAACAGCTTTAGGATTAGCAAGCATTTTAATTCCAAGTCCATATGTAACGAATAATCATCAAGAAGCCAATGCTCGTTCATTAGTTGATCAAGGTGCAGCTTCGATGATTTTAGAAAAAAAATTAAATGCTCAAACAATGTTAGCTGAGATTGATGACATTTTATTAGATTCTCAAAAAAAAGAAGCGATGGCTGCTTCTGCTAAGACAATGGGAATTACAGATGCAAGTGTAAGATTAACAAGCATGATTCATGAAATCATATAGTCGGGAAAAGGAGGAGCCTAATGAAATTTTTTAAAAAAACTTCAACTTCTTCGCCTCCTCCAACTGAATTCAAAGAGGAGGTTCCAAAAAAAATTCCCGTTTCAATCATCAAAAAAATCTTTTCTTTTGAACGATTAGAGATGAGAATTTTATGGTGGATTTTCCTTGTAAGTATGATTTGGGGATTGTATTTTATTTCTCCGCTATCAAAGCCTAAAGAAATTTATGTGTATGGAAATCGACAAGTTGAACTTGAAAGCATTCAAGAACAAGCTGGCATTAAAAAGGGAAAGAGTATCTGGGGAATTTTGTCGGAACATGATATTATTCGAAAAAGATTGATTTCTAGAAATCCTAAAATTAAGGATGCTTCGGTTACTTTGTCAGGTTTAAATACGATTCAAGTAACAATTTTAGAAAATCCTGCGATTGGCTATTATATAGAAGAGGGGCAGTATAAGGAATTACTAACGGATGCTCAAATCATTTTAAAATCTGAACCAACAAATAAAGAAGGGTTACCAGAATTAGTGAATTTTACAGATGAGTCTAGAAACTTATTAGCGAGTCAATTAGAAAAAACAAATCCATCCATCATAGCGATGATTCGACAAATCCAATATGTAGACCCTGTTAAATCACCGTTAAAAGTACAGCTAAGAATGAAAGATGGATTAAAAGTGATTGGAACATTAAAAGATATCGGAGAAAAATTAAATTATTATCCAAGTATTTTAAAACAATTACCAAAAAAATCAGGAACGATTGATATGGAAGTTGGAATTTTTTATACGCCAGATTTAAATGCCCAATAAATTAAAAAAATTTTAAAGAAAATATACAAATGTTTTCTTAACAGTAAAGAAATATGGTAAAATAAAGCAGTATAGTTATTTATGAAATGTGAATGAAAAAATATTAATAGGAGGTTTCAATAAACGTGAAAAATCAAGGAATTTATGTGAGTTTAGATATTGGAACCACTTCAATTAAAGTTGTTGTTGCTGAGTATATTCGTGGACAATTAAACATTATTGGAGTCGGCAATGAAAAATCTCAAGGACTTAGTCGGGGAGTAATTGTAGATATTGACGAAACTGTTGAATCTATTAAAAAAGCCGTTAAACAAGCAGAACAAAAATCAAATATTCAAATTAAAGATGTTATCGTAGGAATCCCAAGTAATCAAATTTCTATTGAACCATGTCATGGAATGATTGCTGTTTCAAGTGAAAATCGTGAAATTACGGACATTGATGTTCATAATGTCATTTCAGCAGCAAAAGTACGTTCCGTTGCACCTGAAAGAGAAATTATTTCTGTTATTCCAGAAGAATTTATCGTAGATGGATTCGATGGGATTAAAGACCCTCGTGGAATGATTGGAGTTCGTTTAGAATTATATGCAAGTATGATTACTGGACCAAAAACAATTGTCCATAATATTAAACGCTGTATTGATAAAGCGGGATTAAATATTGAGGAAATGGTGATTCAACCACTTGCGATTAGTCAAGTAGCAATGTCTGCTGGTGAACGTGAATTTGGAACTGTTTTAATTGATATGGGTGGTGGACAAACAAGTGCATCAGTGATGCATGATCACCAATTAAAATTCTCTTTTGTAGATCAAGAAGGTGGAGACTTTGTAACAAAAGATATATCTGTTATCTTAAATGCAAGTTTTGAAAATGCAGAACGTATTAAACGTGAATATGGATATGCAATTTCTACAGAAACTTCGGAAGATGAATTTTTCCCAGTTGAAACAATTGGTAAGAAAGATCCTGTTAAAGTAGATGAACATTATTTATCAGAAATTATTGAAGCAAGAGAAGTTCAAATTTTTGAAACAATTAAACGTGCATTAGAGCAAGTAGATGCCCTAAACTTACCAGGAGGTATTGTTCTAACAGGGGGTGCATCTTCTATGGCAGGTGTACTTGAATTAGCTCAAGAAATTTTTGGTGTAAATGTGAAAACTTATATTCCAGAACAAATGGGAATGAGAAATCCAATTTATGCAACAAGTATGGGATTAATTCAATATGCTGCATCATTAGATGACGTTCATCGTATTGCTCAAAAAGGCAAATTAACAACTGAAAAGAGAGTTACACCTCTAACGAACCCTAGCCGTCCAGTTGTAGAGCCAACACCACAATCAGTTGAACAACCAAATACTGAAGTGGAAGTTACACAAGAAACTGAATCAGAAAGTTTTGGAGATAAAGTGAAAAACTTCTTCAAAATGTTCATTGACTAGTTATAATCTAAGGAGGAAAAAGAATGGAATTCGAATTTGATACAAATTTACAAGGCGCTGTCATTAAAGTGATTGGTGTAGGTGGAGCAGGAAATAATGCTGTAAACCGTATGATTGCTGAAGGTGTACAAGGCGTTGAATTTATCGTTGCCAATACTGATACTCAAGCTTTAGCAAATTCTAAAGCAGAAACTAAAATTCAATTAGGACCTAAATTAACAAAAGGTTTAGGAGCTGGTTCATTACCTGATATCGGTTTGAAAGCTGCAGAAGAAAGTGAAGAACGTATTCGTGAAGCTTTATCAGGAGCAGACTTAATTTTCGTTACAGCTGGTATGGGTGGCGGAACTGGTACTGGTGCAGCACCAATCGTAGCTCGTATTGCCAAAGATCTAGGAGCATTAACAGTTGGGGTTGTAACTCGTCCATTTAGTTTTGAAGGACCAAAACGTGGTCGTTATGCAGCAGAAGGTGTTGCTCAAATGAAAGCTAATGTGGATACATTAGTAACAATTTCAAACAACCGTTTATTAGAAATCGTTGATAAAAAGA
>CAURER010000016.1:0-39784 GCA_963523795.1 uncultured Granulicatella sp. | reverse complement strand
CATCTTTCTTTGTTAATTGCGTTTTTTTAGCTACGCGATCTACTAATTCTGCTTTATTTGCCATGTTAGTTTCACCTCCATCACATAAGAAATAATTCAGTACTTATTGAGTGGTCCAATAATACTGGAAACCTTACTGTTGATTTCTAGACAAGTATACCATTTGATTGGCGGACTTTCAACGAATAATATTAGGATTTTATCATTTTCTTTGACGAACAATCATATGAATAGGTGTTCCTTCAAATCCAAAGGCCGCACGAATTCGATTTTCTAAGAAACGTTCGTATGAAAAGTGCATTAATTCTACATCATTTACGAAAACAACAAATGTTGGTGGTTGAATTGCAACTTGCGTCATATAATAAATCTTCAATCGATTTCCTTTATCTGTTGGAGTTGGATTCATTGCAATAGCATCCATTAATACATCATTTAAAATCGATGATGAAATACGTTTAGAACGAACTTCATGAATTTCTTTTAATAATGGTGCAATTCTGACCAATCTTTGTTTTGTTTTAGCTGAAACGAATAAAATTGGCGCATACGATAAGTATAGGAATTCTTTTCGAATATTATCTTCAAACTCTTTAAAAGTTGAATTATCTTTTTCTAAAGTATCCCATTTATTCACTAAAATAATGACACCTTTACCTGCTTCATGAGCATATCCTGCAATTTTCTTATCTTGTTCTTGAATACCTTCTTCTGCATTCAAGACCACACAAACAATGTCACTACGTTCAATCGCTCTTAATGCACGTAAGACACTGTATTTCTCAGTAGATTCAAAGACACGTCCTTTTTTACGAATACCAGCTGTATCAATCATTTTAAAAATCGTACCTTCTTCATCCGTAAAACTTGTATCAATTGCATCACGAGTTGTTCCTGCGACATTCGATACAATCACACGTTCTTCTCCAAGCATTGCATTTACTAAACTTGATTTTCCAACATTTGGACGACCAATAAAGCTAAAACGAATGACATCTGTATCATCTTCTTGATCATCATGCTCAGGGAATGCTTTTACAGCAGCATCTAATAAATCTCCAAGTCCTAATCCATGACTTCCTGAAATTGGGAATGGTTCACCAAATCCTAATGCATAAAAATCAAAAATATCGGATCTTAATTCTGGATTATCTACCTTATTTACCGCTAATAATACAGGTTTATTTGTACGATAAAGCATTTTTGCAATATGCTCATCCGTTGATGTTACACCTTCTCTTACACTTGTTAAGAAAATAATGACATCTGCTTCTTCCATTGCAATTTCAGCTTGCATACGAATGTTCGACATAAATGGCTCATCAGTAATATCAATACCACCTGTATCAATAATATGAAATTGATGTCCTAACCATTCACCTTCAGAATAAATTCTATCTCTCGTTACTCCAGCAATATCTTCTACAATCGAAATTCTTTCACCAACAACTCGATTGAAAATAGTAGACTTCCCAACATTTGGACGGCCTACAATCGCAATAACTGGTGTTGACATCAAAATTCCTCCTTTCTCAAAAAATGAGGCTGGGAGTTTTTCCCAACCTCACCCAAATTTAATATTTACTATTAGTCTTCAACAACTAATTCAGATAATTGTTCGCCTAAACGATCTGCTAATGAAAATGTTACATCTTCTTCAGGTAACACGTATTCTTCTTCCACAACTTCTTCAACTTCAGGTTTTTCAACAACTGGAGCTTCTTCTAAAGCTTTAATACTTAATGAAATACGTTTTTCTGCTTCATTTACTTCTAAAACTTTAACAGATACTTCTTGTCCTACTTGAAGAACTTCTTGAGGAGTTGCGATATGTTTATGAGCAATTTGAGAAATGTGAACTAATCCTTCTACTCCAGGGAATAATTCAACAAATGCTCCAAATGCTGCAAAACGTTTAACAGTTCCTACTAATGTAGAATCAACTGCTGCACGTTCAGTAATATTATCCCAAGGTCCAGCAACTGTTTCTTTAATTGATAGAGAAACACGACCTTTTTCAGCATCTACTGCAATAACTTTTGCTTCTACAGTTTGTCCTACTGCTAAGAAATCACTTGGTTTTGAAACATGTTGATGAGAAATTTCAGAAACATGAACTAAACCATCAATTCCACCTAAATCAATGAAAGCACCAAAATCTGTTAAACGAGCAACTTTACCCGTAACAATAGCTCCTTCATAAACAGCTTCTAATGCAGAAGCACGTTTAGCAGCTTTTTCATTTGCTACAATTTCTTTACGAGATAAAATTAAACGATTATCTGCTGGTAAAATTTCAACGATATCAAATACTAATGTTTGTCCTTTAAATTGTTTTAAATCTGAAACGAAGTGGTCAGAAATCATTGAAGCTGGTACAAATGCACGCACACCTGCATCTACAACTAATCCACCTTTAACTACGTCTTTTACAGTTCCTTCAACTTGTTCATGATTATCTGCTTTAGCTTGAAGTTCTTCCCAAACTTTACGAGCATCTACACGACGTTTTGAAAGTAAGAAACTACCGTTTTCTTTATCTTTAATCGGTTTAATGACTACTAAGTCTAATACATCTCCCACTTTTACAACATCTTCAATTTTTTCAAATGGAGTTGCTGATAATTCATTAAAAGGAATAACACCTTCAACACCTCCACCAATAATACCAACAATAGCTTGTTTATCTTGTAAAACTAGCACTTCTCCTTGAACTAAGTCTCCAACTTGGATATCTTTTACAATATCAAGCGCATCTTGCATTGTTTGTAATTCTGACATTTGACTTCCTCCTATTACGCAACCATTCATTCGAACGAAAAAATAATTCAAAAAAATTATTTTTTCTCCTTTTTACATCATATCACTATTTCTTTCACAATACTAGTAATATCCTATGAGTGAACCACTTGTTATTGTTTTTTTCGAATTAATTCAGTAACTGTTGATACAACATCTTCAATTGTCATTGTTGTTGTATCAATTTCTATAGCATCTTCTGCTTTTTTTAGCGGAGATTCTTTACGAGTTGAATCAATATAATCACGACGACGGATATCTTCTACTAATTCTTCATAAGACATCTCAATGCCTTTTTCTTGATTTTCAATAAAACGACGTTTTGCTCTTTCTTCTACACTCGCCACAAGGAAAATTTTAATCTCTGCTTGTGGAAGTACAACTGTACCAATATCTCTTCCATCCATAATAATCGAATGATTTTCCGCAATTTCTCGTTGTAAATGAACTAATCTAGTACGTACTTCTTTTAATGCAGAAACTGCTGAAACATTTTTAGTCACTTCTAAGCTTCTAATTTCATCCGTAACATCTTCTTTATTCATAAATACACTTTGTTTACCATCTTGCATTGAAAATCCAATTTCAATATTTTGAACTAAGTTTTCAATAGCTTCATGATCATCTAATGAAATATGATTTCTTAGTACTGCCAATGTTACGACTCTGTACATTGCTCCAGTATCTAGATAAACAAAATGATTTTCTTTCGCAATTAATTTTGAAATAGTGCTTTTTCCAGATGAAGCAGGTCCATCAATTGCAACTTGCATATAGCATATCTCCTTTAAATTTTTATATTTTTGCCTTATAACAACCTAAAAGGCTGGACTTGCTGCCCAGCCTTTAGCTGTTATTGTCTTGGTTGTAATACCTTTAATTGCATTCCCGGCGAAATGTTATTGCTTGTTAATCCATTAATTGATTTTAATGTATCTACATCCATCCCATGATTCACTGCAATTCTATATAATGTCTCACCAGCTTGAACTGTATAACTTCCATAAGTACCATTTTGATTTTGAGTAGTTGGTGTTTCAGAAGTTGATTGTTCTCTTTGATTATTTTGTTGTCTTGAAGCTGATGATGAAGTTGTGGTGTTAGCATTTGTTGTAGAAGCTGTTGTTTCAACTGTAGTTGTTTCTGCAGCAGTTGTTTCAACTACCTTTGTTAACATTACTTCATCTGCAGTACGAGGCTTAACCTCAGTCTTAGAACTTGTCCAATAGAACCACATCATAAATAAAAGTGGTGATACAACTACAACAATAAATACAAATAATAGCACACTTAACAATGGTGCTGATGTTTTACCATTAGCATTACGAGCACTTCGTGAATACTGACGTGCTTTTTGCGTATCTTCACCAAATTGGCGATCCCATGGTTGCTCTTTTTTTGGGTCTCTTTCATTATTTAAATTATCTGTCATTAAAAATCCTCCTAAATTCAACCACTGTCGTCATTAGACTTTACTCATATAAAACTATAGCATATTTCATCTATAATATGCAATCTTTTCCTTCTCTAGATAGTATTTTAGCATATTTTTTAGTAATGTCATCGCCTTTTTAAAAATTTTTAAATGTTTTGAAAAAAAATCTAAAATATGAGAAACTTACATTAACATGAATAACTAATAGAAATGGAGGCTCTCATATGAATTCAAAAAAATCACAACCCATTTATGGAAAAGTTGATTGTGAGAGTTGTATTGCCTGCGGTATTTGCCAGTTGAAAGCTAGTACTCTTTTTGAGTACGATTCTGATGGAATAGCTTTTATAAAACAAGATAACAATACCGGAAGCCTCCCAATCCCTGAACAAGAAACAGAAGCCTTTAAAGAAGCCTATACTCACTGCCCAACAGGGGCAATTAAACGAAAAAACTCTCCATTCTAGTCTATCTAAAATAATTCGGCAGCAGATACCTTTCAATATCTGCTGCCGTCCTTTACTACTATATAGAAAAGTCAAATTAAGACAATACACGCATTAAGAACTCTTTTGTTCTTTCTTTTTGTGGATTTGTAAAGATTTGCTCTGCAGTTCCCTCTTCAGCAATAACCCCTTTATCCATAAAGATAACACGGTCACTCACATCTCTAGCAAATTCCATTTCATGAGTTACAATAATCATTGTTAATCCAGTATGAGCTAAACTCTTCATTGTTTCTAAAACTTCATTTACCATCTCTGGATCTAGTGCAGAAGTTGGTTCATCAAATAATAATACATCTGGTTGCATAGATAATGCTCTAGCAATTGCTACACGTTGTTTTTGTCCACCAGACAATTGACGTGGACGAGCATTTAAGTAAGCACTCATACCAACTTTTTCTAAGAAACCTTTCGCAATTTCCTCAGCTTCTTCTTTAGATTTTTTCAACACTTTAATAGGACCAACTGTACAGTTTTCTAATACATTTAAGTTATTAAACAAATTAAATTGTTGGAAAACCATTCCTAAATGTGTACGGTATTCATAAATATTTGTATCTTCATCTAAAATATTTTTTCCGTTATATAAAATTTCACCTGAAGTTGGTTTTTCTAATAAGTTTACACAACGTAATAATGTAGATTTTCCTGAACCTGAAGAACCAATAATCGTTACTACTTCACCAGACTGTACTGAAAATGAAATATCTTTTAGGACTTCATGAGTCCCGAATACTTTATTTAAATGTTTAATCGTTACTACTTCTTGACTCATGATTCTTATCCTTTCCCTTTCGTTTTTTCGTACACAGAAGCCATTGAATTAGAATTTAATGGATCTGAATGAATAATTTCATAGTTATCTGGGCCATCCATTCTACGTTCAATATAACGTAAAATTTGTGTTAAAACAGTTGTCATAATGAAGTATAAAATTAATGTGACAAAGAATGTTTCAAAGTAACGGAAGTTTGCTCCCGCAACTGTTTTTGTTGCAAAGTATAATTCAGAAACAGAAATTACGTTTAACACAGAAGTATCTTTAATGTTAATAACAAACTCATTTCCTGTTGCTGGTAAAATATTACGAATAACTTGAGGGAAAATAACATTCATCATTGTTTGAGTATGTGTCATCCCAATAGCTTGAGCCGCTTCAAATTGTCCTTTATCGATAGAAATAATCCCTCCACGAACAATTTCAGACATATAAGCACCAGTGTTGATTGATACAATGAAAATTGCAGCAAATGTACGATCCATATCAATTCCAAATGCTAAAGCTGAACCATAATAGATAACCATTGCTTGTACAATCATCGGAGTTCCTCTAAAGAACTCTGTATAAGCTGTTAAAATCGCATTAGCAATTTTTAAAGTAATTCTTTTTGATCCTTTTTCTGGCATCGGAATTGTTTTTACTAAACCAATTAATAAACCGATAACCGTTCCAATAATTGTACCGATAATAGAAATATATAATGTTACCCAAGCTCCATTTAGAAACATTGGCCAATTATCTTGTATAATTTTGATAATCCATTCAATATTCATCTTTTGCCCTCTTTCTTTTTTTAGTTATGTATCTAGAAGGGTTTCCCCTTCTAGTTTAGTAAAATATGTTTATTAGTTAGCAGCTGGTTGATTTTTGATTGCTTCATCCATAATTTGTTGACGTTCTGCATCAGAAATTTCTGATAAAGCTTTGTTGATAGCATCTTTTAATGGGCTATTTTTTTTCAATCCAACAGCTGTATCTGTATCTTCATCACTTGCTTGGAATCCATCTGTTAATTTAATCATAACGAAATCTGAATTTGCAGCTTGAGCAGAAACACCTTCTGGTAATTCAGAAACATACGCATCAATTGTTCCAGCTTGTAATGCTACACGCATTGCAGGGAAGTTATCCATTGCAGGTTGTTTTGCAACGCCAGGAATTTGATCAATCACGCTATAGTGGAAAGTGTTTAATTGTCCAGTTACTTTAGCGCCAGAGAAATCCGCTAATGTTTTAGCTTGTTCAAATTTGCTACCTTTTTTAACAATCATTACTAATTGTGATTTGTAATAGTTATCAGAAAAATCAATAGCTTCTTTTCTTTCAGCAGTTGGACTCATACCAGCAATGATTGCATCTAGTTTACCAGAAACAACACCAGGTGTTAAGCCATCCCACTCAGTTTTTACAACAACTAATTCTTTATTTAATTTTTTAGCGACACGTTTTGCAATTTCAACGTCATAACCGCCAGCATAATCATTTGTTCCTTGAATTTTTACAGCGCCATTTGCATCTGTTTGTTGTGTCCAGTTAAATGGAGGATATCCCGCTTCCATCCCAACCACTAATTGGTTGCTTGATGATTTACTACCACATGCTGCTAATCCTAAACCGATTGCTACAGTTAATAATCCTTTTAATAAATTTTTTTTCATAAAAATCCTCTCCTCTTGGTTATAAACTTTGGACTCAAATAAAAAAGAGAGATTACGAACAAAAGGTCCGCAATCTCCCCTGAATAGACTCTTATCCTAAAAAAGTGTACAGAAAAAATTAGCATAAACTGCTTTTGCCCGGTAATTGATTGCACTTCACACTGTTCTGGGCAGAGAGTGTGACAGTGACTGACCTATTATGACCAGCCCCCAACATAGCTTTGCTACATTTCGGCGAAATCCCCTTTCCGTAATCACGTACTTTTGTCATCCGCGCCTCAAGTTCAATAACCATATATTTAATTAAGTAATATTATTCTAGCAAAATGAAAATATGATGTCAACTGTTTTCATTAAATTTTCATATTAATTTTGTGTTGGAGAAGTACTACTCAATAATTGCTCATAAGCAAATTCAAATTTTTGTACATCTCCTGCTCCCATGAAGACAATAACAGCATCTTTATAAGTTAATAATGGAGAAACATTTTCGATTTTCAACACACTAGCTCCACCTTCTACTAAAGCTGCTAAATCTTCAATCGAAACATTTCCTGATTTTTCACGAACAGATGCAAAAATATCACATAAATAGACATCGTCTGCTAATGATAAAGCTTTAGCAAATTCATCTAACAAAGCAATCGTTCTAGTAAAAGTATGTGGTTGAAAAACAGCTACAATTTTCTTTGTAGGATATTTTTGTCTTGCTGCATCTAGTGTCGCACGAATTTCAGATGGATGGTGTGCATAATCATCAATCACTGTAATTTCTTTAATTTTCTTCTCTGAAAAACGACGTTTTACTCCACCAAAAGTTTTTAAATTAACTGCCAATTCTTCCGGATTAAAATCATTTAAGTAGTAGAAGGTAATAATCGCTAACGCATTTAAAATATTATGTGTTCCAAATGTTGGAATATCGAATTTACCATAAAATTGTCCATGGATATAAACATCAAAATGGCTTCCTTGTGTATCTTTTTCAATATTTTCAGCTACAACATCATTCCCTTTAGCAATTCCATAATAAGTAATTGGCGTTGCCACATCTAACTCACGTAATCTTGCATCATCTCCACATGCAATAATTCCTTTTTTCACTTGACGAGCAAATGATTCAAAAGCACTTTGAACATCGTCAATATCCGTATAATAATCAGGATGATCAAAATCGATATTCGTCATAATAGCATAATCTGGTTTGTAAGCCATAAAATGACGTTTATATTCACAAGCTTCTAATACAAAATATTCAGATGCTTCTACTCCATGTCCTGTACCATCACCAATTAAATAACTCGTTGGTTCCATTGCACTTAAAACATGAGCTAGTAATCCTGTTGTACTTGTTTTCCCATGCGAACCTGTTATCGCAACACTTTGGTAGCCTTTTAATAATTCTCCTAAAAATTTATGATAACGAATGACTTCAATCCCTTTTTCACGTGCTGCTACTAATTCTTCATGGCTATCTGGAAATGCATTTCCAGCAATAACAATTTGTCCTTCATGAATATTTTCTGCACTAAACGGAAACATTTTAATTCCCGCATCTTCTAACCCTTTTTGAGTAAAGAAATAATTCTCCAAGTCAGAACCTTGAACAGAATATCCTTCCCCATGTAATACTAAGGCTAAAGCACTCATTCCTGAACCTTTTATACCCGTAAAATGATAAATTTTACTTTTATCCATGATATATTCCACTTCCTATATTTACTTTTGACTATATGGCAATGTATCTTTTCCCTGTTCCTGCTCCATAATCCATGATAAAGATCGATTCATCGCTCTTCTTTGTTTACCTGGTAATGGTTGCAATTCTGGAGCTAACACTTCCATTGCTTGTGTATCAGGCAAAGTTTTTAATAATGTTTCCTGCACTATTTGAGTTGAAGCTAATGCAGATTGAATTTTTGATGCCTTTTGAGATGCTTTCTTTACTTCCTCTTGAGCTACAGCTACCTCTTCCACCATGACCAAAGGTGTTTCTTCACTTGAAAAAATTAACAAATCCTCTGCATCCACTCTTAATCTCTCTTCTAATACTTCATAAGGAATTTCTACCTTTTTCGGTATTGACGGTATCATTCCTTTTAGAATAGAAGGAACGGTAGAAGGAGTGAATCTTTTTCTAGCTGGCTTTTCTTGTAAGAAACTACGCCATTTCTCCCGGTTATTTCCTCTTTGGCTGCTTTCTTTAAAGGATTGGAAAATTCCATCTTTTGACTGAGGAGCATCTTTTTCTTCTAAAGCCGATTTCTCTTGCTTTGAAAAAGGTAAATAATGTTCCACAATCGTTTCCTGTTCTATTTCTTGATTTGTTGCAAAAGAAATTTCTTCTTTTGGGTGTAAATAATTCGGAAAATCTACCCAATTTCTTTTAGAACTTTGTTTTTTGGGTAAATGTTGATTACTAATCTCTCTGATCGAACGATGGTTATCTGACAAAAATACCACTCCTCTTCGATTTTTTAACCTTTAAATGGCTCTCCAATAACAGCATCATCATTTAATACTAAAATTCCTTTTTTAGCAGGAGTATTTTCTAAACCTAATTCACGAGCAGAACATAACATTCCATGACTAGCTACGCCACGTAATTCACCTGACCAAATAATGCTTCCATTCGGCATTACAGTCCCTGGTGTAGCCACAACAACTTTTTGACCTGCTTTTACATTTGGTGCACCACAAACAATTTGTAATACAGTATCTTGACTGACACGTGTTTGTGTCACATGTAAATGATCTGAGTCTTCATGAGGAACACAAGTTTCCACATAGCCAACTACTAAAGTATCTTTTGGAGATAAATCTAATGATGCTCCATCAAATCCAGCTTCTTGGATTAATTTCTTTACAGTTACTTGTTCTTCAGCTGATAAAAATTGTTGCCCTGCTTTTTCAAAACGAATATAGTTTGAAATCTCTGCAATATTGTAGCCAATCACTGTATTTGTTTTTTCATCGAATACACGTGTCACTCCATTTTTTGTTTCAATTGTAACATCATAACGACTTGCCGCTCCTGATGTTAATAATAATGTATCTGAAATGCCTTCTTGATTATAAAAACTTAACCACATAGTAATCTCCTTTTAAATTTTTTTATTAATTTGTTCTTCCATCTAAAATAGTATCGACTGTACTACGATCTAATGCACGAATTGTTTGAATAACCATTTCACGTGCCGCTTCATAGTCTTTGATTGAGAACATTGTTTGATGCGTATGAATATAACGAGCACATACCCCAATTACCGTACTTGGAACTCCTTGATTCATTAAGTGAGCTTTCCCTGCATCTGTCCCCCCTTGAGAAACAAAGTATTGGAATGGGATATTATGAGTTAAAGCAGTATCTTCTAAAAATTCCTTCATACGAGGTAATGTAATTAAACCTGGATCTAATATTCTTAATAAAAATCCTTGATCTAAATGTCCAAATGTATCTTTTGAACCTGTTAAATCATCTGCCGCAGAACAGTCTACAGCAAAGAATAAGTCTGGATTGAATTTTGTAACACTTGGTCCTGTACCACGTAGTCCAACTTCTTCTTGAACATTTGCTCCAGCAATCAATGTATTTGGTAAAACTTCATTCTTCAATTCACGTAAAGCTTCTAATACTACTGTACAACCATAACGATTATCCCATGATTTTGCAATCATTCGTTTTTTATTCGCAGTCCAAATTGTTTCTACTAACGGCACAATCGTATCTCCAGGTCGAACTCCATATTCCTCAGCTTCTTCTTTTGAGGTAAACCCAGCATCAAATAAAATATCTGTTACTTTAACCGTTGCTTGTTGCCCACCTGCTGCACGTAATAAATGTGGAGGAACTGAACTTGAAATAACCGGATAATCACCTTTACGAGTTTGCAATGTAAAGCGTTGAGCTGAAACAACATATGGATTCCAACCACCTAATGGACTTACTTTTAATAAGCCTGTTGACGTAATATTCGTCACCATAAATCCTACTTCATCCATATGAGCAGCAATCATAATTTTAGGTGCATTTGAATCTTGATGTTCACGAACCCCAAAAATACCACCTAAACCGTCTTGCTCAATACGGTCGACTAATGGTTCCAATTCTTTTCTCATAAACTCACGAACATTTTTTTCATGTCCACTTGTTGATTGTAATTCTGTTAAAGTTTTAATTAAACTTTCTGTTTTCTTTTCCATTTTCTTACCTCCATAAGAATAAAAAGCTCGAATGTACCGTTCCCAGTCCTTTCAGAGCTCCTTTTTCACGTCACTCTTTCTATGAGTTTTTCTCTCCATTAGGCTGACGCTATTTTATATAAATCTAGAACTGCACCCGTTTTGGCATCTGCAAAAAATTCATATTGCACTAATTCTTCTTGTTCCTTACGAGTAATTCCTCCATAGTAAACATAACCACTAAAATCTTCTTGTTCAATATACACGGGTTCCATTTCAATCCATGAACCTTCAATTGTTCCTACAACAGTAAATAATCGACGAACATTCCCTACAATGACATCCCCATTAACTAATTTCTTTTCATAAAATTTTGAAACAAGCCATGCTCCTAGAAAAGCTCCGGTTGCAAGGAAAAATCCTGCTGTAAAAGATGATTTGTTTTTTGACATGATACCACTCCTCTACTTTACTTCATAGGGATGACGTTCTTTTGGAAAAATTGCTTCTACTCGATAAATTGGATGTCCTTTAGCAGAAAACTTTTCTTCATATTCGGTCATCACATTGCCTTCAAACTCTACTTGGTGTAAATCTAACCACACTTGTTTTAAAATCATTCCAAATTGAGAGAATGAAGCTAAACTATATTCAAATAAGCCTCGATTATCTGTTTTAAAATGAATTTCTCCTTCTAACGGCAATACTTGTTCATATGCTTTTAGAAAATCTGCATGAGTCAGACGTCTTTTAGCATGACGTTTTTTAGGCCATGGATCAGAGAAATTCAAATAAATTCGATCAACTTCAGCATCTTCAAAATAATCTGTCACTGTTCCACCATCAATATGTAATAATTGTAAATTCGGAACTTCAGCTGCTAATGCTTTTTCTAGCGCAACAACAATCACACTTGTTTGAATTTCAATACCAATATAATTAATATTAGGATTTTTCTTAGCCATTTCACTGACAAATTGACCTTTTCCAGAACCAATTTCAATATGAATTGGATGATCATTTCCAAAACGCTCTTTCCAACGTCCTTTCCATTCTTCTGGATTTTGAATTACCATTTCTGGATGAGCTAATAAAGTATCTTTAGCCCATGGTTTATTTCTTAAACGCAATTCTTTTTACTCCTCTTCTTTCATCAAACGATGATTGTAAATTGATTTTACAACTAAAATTTTTTCATTCATTTCATAATAACGACCTTCAAAATGACTTTTCTTAATAAAGTTTAAACAATTCATTAACGCATACCATTCAATTCGTTGGTAAATATTCGTTGATAAGTTTAAACCATAGGCATCTAGCCACTCTCCCCACTGATGAACAGGAATATATTGGGTCAGAATCATTGTCAAATCCGATACAGGATCAGCTAAGCGAACCATTTCCCAATCAATTAAATATAATTTATCATTTGCCAATAAGAAATTACGACGATCTAAATCTCCATGACAAACGGTTTTTCCTGCTTCTAATACAAGCGGTAATGTTTCTTTTAAATAATCTAACACTTCAGATAAAAAACGATGCGTTTGTAAACCGGACTGTAAATTCACTAAATAATCTTCAATAAAATGCTGAGCTGTATATTCTTCCCCTTGAATTTTTTGAAGCATTAACAGTAAATTTGGAGATTGATGGATTTCCTTTAATAAATCAATCACTTCCATCGAATTCATTTCTTCAGTTGTTAAGGATCGACCAGATAACCATTCTTGAGCAGTCAAAACATCTCCATTTCCTGCTCGTTTGGTCCACATTAATTTAGGGGCAATGCCTTCACCAGATAAAGCAGCTAAAAATGGAGATGAATTTCTTTTTAAAAAGACTCTCTCCTGAGCTCGAACTGCCATATAAGCTTGACCGGTATCTCCCCCAATTGGATGTAATTCCCATCCTGCATCCATATTTTGTTCCATATTTCTATCCCTACCGACCATTTCTGAGTTTATTCGTTATCTTTCATTGTATGCTGTCCTATTGTTCTCGTCAAGCTTATAGACAAATTTCTATTTCTTTTTTAACGTCTTTTCTTTTTACGATTTAGACGTGGTTTTAAATACCCATATAAGAAAGCAGCTGACAACAGGGGATACCATACAAGACCTGCTAATACAAAAATATTTTTTGAAACTAATACCGTTAATAAGGTAATAATAACACTTGATCCAAGTACCAATTGTAATACAACTCCAATAAAATCATCCATCATTTCCGTTGGTTCATATAACGAATGAATATAAATCGAATGAGCTTTTGGATGTTTATATAAAGAAGCAAATTGGAAACAAATCACTAAAACCATTATCGACTGAATTGCCATTGTCCAGTACCAAATCGAACTAGCAACTGATAATAAGACCGTTGCAACAATCATTTGAAGTAATACCGTCACATAATTGGAACTTCTTAACGCTGTTCGAACTAATAAGTAACGATAAGGATGAATACGCTTTGGTGTTAGTTTTTCCACGAAAATATCTAATGATTGATTACGTTTAGCTTGATGTTTCTTCAAGAATGGTACATCTACAAACAAAGCAATCACTCGAAAAATTCTTTGTTGACGCACTTGTTCACTATGAATCATTTCATTCCATTTAAAATGTACCGGTTTATTTGCAGCAAAACGATTCAATCCAATCGAAAGAACTAACAATACAAAAGCCAACAATAGTGCAAAACTATTTGGAATGAGTAAAAGAATTCCGAATAAACAAATACTATTTACGATAAATAGTGCTACAGTATAAAATGAATTCTTCGGCAATTTCCCTTCGAAAATTGATTTTTGAACCATAAAATGAAATCCTTTTAGGGATAATAGCGTTACAAAAATATCAATAAATGCCATTATTCCATTTCCAAAAGCTTGCATAAAAATCGGTAATACAAAAATCGTTGCGATAATATTCATCACTAATGGAAAAATCCAGCTATATCGAATCGCACGTTTAAAATAAGGTTTAAAATCTTCACCAATGACACTTAAAAAGTGGACATCACCCTCTTCTACATAAGTAGCGATTTCACCTAACAATGGAAAAATAGCTAAAAACAAACTAACAATTAACATTAAAGGCCATTCTAAAATACGAATGGTTTTTAACCAAGTTGAATACTGAAATAATAGAAAGCCAAATAAGAAAAAGAACACAATCATAAAATGATCATTCATCATATATTTGGCGTATTTCATTACTTTTTTCTGATAAGTCTTAAAACGACTTCCCCACAATTGTTCACTATTCATGATGATCACCTGTATTCGTTGTTAACGCAAAATACACGTCTTCTAATGAAGTTTCATCAATTTGAACGTCTCCTTTAAGCGTTTCTAAATCTCCTTGTGCTTGAACCAATCCATCATGTAGCACAATGAAACGATCACAATATTTTTCTGCAGTATCTAGCACATGCGTAGACATTAAAATGGCAGCACCAGATTCTTTTTTCTCTCTTAACACTTTTAATAATGTACGAATTCCTAATGGATCCAATCCTAAAAATGGCTCATCTACCACATATAATGGAACATCCAACATTAATGCACAAACAATAAGTACCTTTTGCTTCATTCCTTTTGAAAAATACGCTGGGAACCAATCTAATTGTTTGGTTAAACGAAACTGCTCTACTAATTCCATCGCACGATGCATTGTTTCCGGAGTATCTTGTTGATATGCACGAGCTGTTAATTCAATATGTTCTCTAAAGGTTAATTCTTCATATAATACAGGTGTCTCAGGAATAACTGAAATTAAACGACGATAATCTCTGACACTTTCCTCAACTGTATATCCTTGAATCGAAATCTTCCCTGAAAATGGTTGAATATAATTTGTAATACATTTAATCGTTGTACTTTTTCCTGCACCATTTAATCCAATAAGTCCACAAATTTCTCCAGATTTCACTTCGAAAGAAACTTCTTTAATGACAGGAACTTGAGTATAACCAGCTGTTATACGATCTACTTTTAATGTCATAATTTTCTCCAATCCTACACAATTTAGCATTATTATATCAAAAATTCATTCTAGTTCCTAGAAACTTTCATTCAAAGAAAAAATGAATCGTTACATTGCATTCTATCCACTCTCATGGTACGATTTGACTATAAACAATTAGGAGGTTTTTATTATGTCAGATTGCATTTTTGATAAAATTATTTCTAAAGAAATTCCGGCACACATTGTCTACGAAGATGAAGTTGTGATTGCCTTTTTAGACTTAGGACAAGTAACTCCAGGTCATACATTAGTCGTTCCAAAAAAACATGTAAAAGATATTTTTGAATACGATGAAGAATTAGCAGCAGCCGTATTCAGTAGAATTCCAAAAATCGCTCGTGCTTTAAAAGCAATGAACCCCGAAGTAAAAGGTGTAAATATTTTAAATAATAATGGTGAGGTCGCTTTCCAAAGCGTCTTCCACTCTCATATCCATTTAATTCCTCGTTACAAACATGAAGAGGGGTTTGGATTAAAATGGGAAACTCATGACTATTCCCACGAAGAATTAGCAACGATTGCCCAAAATATTGCTAAATATGTAAAATAATAAACAAAAATTCTAAAAATGGAGAAAAACTTATGAAAAAATTCGTAAAGGGATTACTTTTTGGAAGTATTGTTGGAGGAACTATTGCCCTACTTACAACAAAACAAAATGGTAAAAAAAATCGTGAACAACTATACAACAATATCGTAACCTTATCCGAAGAGATATCCACTGTTAGTACAGGAGTACCTGTTATTCAGCACGGTGTGAAACAATTACAATATTATGTAATTCCTCAAGTTAAAGAAATTTCTCAAGACATTATGGAAGATATTCAAAATTTCAAACATATGAGTCAACCACGGATTAAGAGAATTCAAGAACATCTATCATCACTTCGACAACATATTCAAGAAGCGAAAAAGGAGAACTTATGATTCGATTATTTGCCAGTGATATGGATGGCACAATTTTACAAGATCACTCTACTATTCATCCCGATAATGTTAAAATGGTACGTTATTTACAAGATAAAAATATTCCCTTTATCATTTGTACAGGAAGAGATTTTTACCAAGCATCTCTTTGCTTAAAACCTGAAAATTTACAATGTCCTATTATCGGATTGAATGGCGCTATTATTTATGAAGAAGATGGCAAGATTTTAAAAGAAGTTACACTTTCTCATGAGGATACACGTGCACTCATTCAAAAAATTGAATTGCACCAAAACAATTGGGATATGATGACTTCAAATGGAATCTATTCCCTACACTTTGAAGAAAAATTTGCTAAAAAAGTAGAAACCTTCAAAAAAAATCATCCAGAATTAACACCTTCTGAATTAGAAAAAGAACTCATTAAATTAAGACAGCTCTTTGAAGCAATCGATGTTTCTAGTGTTGAAGAAATACTAGCAGATCCATCCGTTAAAATTTACAAAATTTTAACATCCAATGATGAACAAGAATCTGCTTTATTAGAGATTCGTTCTTTTGTCGACACACAATTACCAAATCTCGTTGCAACTTCATCATTTAAAACAAATATTGAAGTCACTCACAAAGATGCTCAAAAAGGAATTGCGCTTCAATACTACGCAAACACTCTAGGGATTTCAATGGATGAAGTTTTTGCGATTGGGGATAATTCAAATGACGTTTCTATGTTAAAACTTGCTGGGTATAGTGTCGCAATGGAAAATGCTAACCAAGAAGCTAAAAACACTGCTAAATATCAAACAGATGATAACAAACATGGTGGTGTTGCAAAAGCCATTCAACAATGTTTAGATCAACAACGTTAAAACTATTACCTCCTTATGGGGGTAATTTTTTTATATTCTTTCCTTTTTAATAGTAAGAGGAGGTGATTTCATGGAAGCAGATATTGTACAACCGCTCATTGCTTTAATTAGTAATATGGGGTTTCCAATTGCCATGAGTATTTATTTACTGCATCGAATGGAACAACGATTAGATACCATGATTAAGCTTTTAAGTGAACTGAATCATCACTTAAAAAATGATTAATTTTATTTACAGGTCTCATGTCAGAAAATGTAACATGGCATGAGACCTGTTTTTTGTTTTTTTTATAAGCATCTAGTAAAATAGACTCACATTAATTTTTAACACTATGGAGGATCTTATGAATTTAAACATGAACATTAAGAAAAAGAGCTTCTGGATTAGCTTATTGGGAATTTTATTCTTCCTTTTCTCTTCTCCAATTGAAGCTGCGACAAAAAAATATACCATTGCCACAGATACGACTTTTGCTCCATTTGAATTTCAAGATACTTCTGGAAATTATGTTGGAATTGATATGGATTTAATCAATCAAATTGCAAAAGAAGAAAATTTTGAAATCGAAATTAAAGCTCTAGGATTTAACGCTGCTGTTCAAGCTTTAGAAGCTGGACAAGTAGATGCAGTTATCGCAGGGATGAGTATGACAGATGAAAGAAAACAAAAATTTGACTTCACTGATTCATACTTCGATAGTGGTATTGGAATGGCAGCAAGCACTTCAAGTAATATTAGCACTTACGAAGAACTTCGTGGTAAAAATGTCGCTGTAAAAATTGGTACACAAGGAGCTAGTTTTGCTTCTTCTATTAAAGATCAATATGGTTTTACTATTTCAACCTTTGAAGATTCAGCAAATATGTATCAAGATGTAGTCAGCGGAAATAGTGTGGCTGCTTTCGAAGATTATCCAGTATTAGGATATGCCATTCGCAGTAATCACCTACCAATGACATTAACTTCTTATAAAGAACAAGTGACTCAATATGGAGTTGCCGTATTAAAAAATCAAAATACAGAATTTATCGAAGCATTTAATCGTGGATTAGCTACTTTAAAAGCTAATGGTGAATACGATAAAATCATTAATAAATATATTGGAACAGATGATTCAACAACTGCTTCTACTGAAGATACAAGTTTATTAGGATTATTAAAAACAAACGCTCCTACTCTTTTAAACGGATTATGGAATACAATTTGGATTACATTTGTTTCTCTTGCAATTGCAACAGTTATCGGTGTTCTTTTAGGATTAATGAGAACTAGCCGTATTTCTATTTTAGAAACCATTGCAACACTTTACATTGACTTTATGCGTGGTATTCCACTAATTGTTTTAACATTCTTCATTTATTTTGGAATTCCTCAAGCATTCAATATTCGTTTAGATGCAACAGTTGCAGCTATTTCAACTTTAGGATTAAATGCAGCAGCTTATATCGCTGAAATTGTTCGTGGTGGTATTAACGCTATCGATAAAGGGCAAAGTGAAGCTGCAATGAGTTTAGGATTACCATATTACAAATCAATGCAAAAAATCATTTTACCGCAAGCGATTCGTTTAATGGTTCCATCATTTATTAACCAATTTGTGATTACTTTGAAAGATACTTCAATCTTATCCATCATAGGACTTGTAGAATTAACACAAACTGGTAAAATAATTATTGCAAGAAACTTACAATCAAGCTCTATGTGGTTTATTGTGGGAATGATGTATTTAATCGTCATTACTCTACTTACAAAAATTTCAGCACGTTTAGAAAGGAAAGCATAAGATGGCAATTATCGAAGTAAAAGGCCTTAAAAAAAATTACGGTGAATTAGAAGTCTTAAAATCGATTGATTTAGAAATCGAAGAAGGACAAGTCGTTTGTATTATCGGTCCTTCTGGATCAGGGAAATCAACATTTTTACGTTGTTTAAATCGCCTAGAAAAAACAACTGCAGGTAAAGTTATCGTAGACGGATATGATTTAACCGATAAAAATACTGACTTAAACTTTGTACGTCAAGAAATCGGAATGGTATTCCAACACTTTAACTTATTCCCTCATCTAACGATTAAAGAAAATATTACATTAGCTCCTGTTGAATTAGGGCGTGAAACAAAAGAAGATGCAGACAAACATGCCCTAGAGTTATTAGGGATGGTTGGACTTGAAGATAAAGCAGATGTTTATCCAAAAACATTATCTGGTGGTCAAAAACAACGTGTGGCAATTGCTCGTGCTTTAGCGATGAAACCCAAAATGTTATTATTCGATGAACCAACTTCTGCTCTTGACCCTGAAATGGTTGGGGATGTACTAGAAGTTATGCAACAATTAGCAAAAGATGGAATGACAATGGTTGTTGTAACTCACGAAATGGGATTTGCCCGTGAAGTAAGTGACCGTGTAATTTTCATGGACGGCGGTTACGTCGTTGAAGATGGCACACCTGAACAAATCTTCAAAAATCCGCAACACAGTCGTACACAAGACTTTTTAAACAAAGTGTTACATTAATCGTAAAAGAAGACTTTTGGATTTCCAAAAGTCTTTTTGTTAGATAAGAAAGGAATATACGATGAATCATAAAGAAATTATTCATTCAATTCAAAAAGAAATGGAGAAATTTTTTACTCAGGAAACGACGGGTCATGATTGGTATCATATTGAGCGAGTATGGAAAAATGCTAAAAAAATCGCTACACATTATCCTGAAGCTAATCAACTTCATATTGAATTAGCTGCGCTACTTCATGATCGATATGATCATAAAATTGTCGATTATGTAGAGGAAGCTAAGCTGAAAGTGAGCCAATTATTAGTACAACATGGATTAACCAAAGAGTTAATTGAAAAAATTCTCTATTCTATTGATGCAGTTGGGTTTCGTAATGGAAAAAATCCGCTGCAACCTATTACAATTGAGGATAAAATTGTTCAAGATGCGGATCTGCTAGATGCTATTGGAGCGATTGCTATCGCTCGTACTTTTGTTTATTCGGGTGCACACCAACGTCCGATTTATACGGGAGAATCGCAAGAGGTGTTAGAAGAAGCAAATCAGCTTGAAGACACTGCTATTGGACATTTCTATGAAAAGTTATTAACGTTGTCTGACACGTTGCATACACCAGAAGCTCGTAAAATTGCAAAAGGACGACATGAATTTATGAAAGAATATTTAAACCAATTTTTCGCAGAATGGGAAGGATTAAAGTAAAAGTTTTTACTCGTGAATAGAAAGAAAAAATCATTTTTACTGTAGCTGGGACGCCAGTAGCCCCCTTTGGGGTCTCTTGGCTAAAATTTGAGCCTTGGTCTCAAATTTTCCCGTAATATAAGCCACTACCCTCGTGGCTTATATTACTGCTACGGTAAAAATGTTTTTCTTTATATTCACTTTCTTTGATGTAAAAAGCGCATGGGACTATACTGGTTCTGTAAAAAATTTGTTTTATCATTATGGAACAAATTCTCATATTTTGAACCTTCTTATCTACAGCAGGGCAATTACTTTAAGAACAGGTAGACTATATTTTATCGCTTGGCTATTAACAACAACCTTATTGTTGAGAATATAAAAATGCGTTCTACTCACTACTCTGGAATTATACTCAACAGCACGTCCAAATATAAATAGATTTTCCTAATAGGAGTAATACGGAAAAAAGTTAAAAAATTTTTCAGGTGAATAGAAACAGAAAAATTTTCATAGTAGCAGTAATAAAAGCCACTGAACTTGTGGCTTTTATTACAAGGAAAAATTGAGACCCTAGGCTCAATTTTTAGCCATGAAACCGTAGGTTTGCTGGCGTCCGGCTACCATGAAAATTTTTCTGTTTCTATTCACTTTTCGTCCGTCCAAAAAAATAGACTTTTCCAAGTAGCATAAGATTGGCATTTACAAGCTATTTCTGTTCTCTTGCTACTATAGAAAAGTCTTTCGAATGATTTTTACAATAATTCGGTACGTTTTATAAAGTCTTTGTTAGTCTTTGTTTCTCTTAATTGTTTCACAATTTGCTCGCTTGTTTCTAGTCCGTCACCCTTCATTGTATTGCGAACTTTCCATACTGCTTCTAAAACATGAGGTTCCAGTAAAATTTCTTCTTTACGAGTACCTGAACGTTTTACATCAATTGCAGGAAATACACGTCTTTCTGCTAATTCTCGAGATAAATGCACTTCCGCATTCCCTGTTCCTTTAAACTCCTCATAAATCACATCATCCATACGGCTACCCGTTTCAATTAAAGCTGTTGCTAAAATTGTTAAACTACCACCATCTTCGATATTTCTTGCAGAACCAAAAAATCTCTTTGGACGATAAAAAGCAGCTGGATCAATTCCCCCACTTAATGTACGTCCAGAAGGTGGAATTGTTAAATTATACGCACGTGCTAAACGAGTAATACTATCTAATAAGACAATGACATCTCGACCATCTTCCACTAAACGCAATGCACGCTCTAACACTAATTCACTCACTTTAATATGGTGTTCCGGCGTTTGATCAAAAGTTGAAAATACAACTTCAGCATCTACTGTACGTTCTATATCTGTCACTTCTTCTGGTCGTTCATCAATTAATAAAATAATTAATTCTGCTTCAGGATAATTGGTTGTAATCCCATTTGCAATTTCTTTTAATAAACTTGTTTTACCAGCTTTTGGAGGTGCTACAATTAATCCACGCTGTCCAAATCCAATGGGACAAATTAAATCTAACATTCGTGAAGCAATTCTACCTGTCGTCGTTTCTAATTTCATCTGAACTTCAGGATATAAAGGTGTTAACCCTGGAAAATGATCTCTTTCTTTTGCTTCTTCAGGGTCTTTTCCATTTACCGCTCCAACTTGCATCAAGCCATTAAACTTTTCACCTGTACGTGGAGGACGAGCAGGTCCTGCTACTAAATCTCCATTTCTTAAGGCAAATTTACGAATTTGAGAAGAAGAAATATAAATATCTTCCTGACTAGTAGAATAATTAATTGGACGTAGGAAACCATATCCTTCCGCATTATTAATATCCAATACCCCTTCTACTTGGAAAAATCCCGTTGCTTCTTCTTGAGCTCTCATAATCGCTAGAGCTAATTCTTTTTTATTCATTTGCCCATAATAAGGGATTTTGTAGTGTTTGGCAAAAGCATACATTTCTTTTAAAGTCTTTTGTTGCAAGACTGGTAAAGTTACTGTTTCAATTGTTTCTGACATCTTAATCCTCTTCAATCATTTGGATATCGGCTCCTAATTGCTGTAGATTTTCTACAATATGAGAATACCCTCTTAAAATATGTTCAATATTACTAATTTTCGTTGTTCCTTTAGCCATTAAACCAGCAATCACTAATGCGGCACCAGCTCGTAAATCACTCGCAGCAACTTCACACCCCGTTAATGGTGTTGGACCAGTAATTGAAATGACATCATTTTCTACACGTCCTAAAGCTCCCATACGATTTAATTCAGGAATATGATTGACACGTTTTGGATAAATTGTATCAATAATTTTTGCTTCTCCTGTTGCTTTCATTAGTAATGGAGTAATTGGCTGTTGTAAATCAGTTGCAAAACCAGGATAAGGTAATGTTTTAATACTTACAGCTTTTAACTCTTTAGAAGGAGCTACATAAATATCTTCTTCTCCAATCGTCATTTTCACGCCCATTTCTTCCATTTTCGCAAGTAAGCCTTCAATGTGTTCAAAAATGACATTTTTAACCGTCACTCCTTCACCAACTGCTGCAGCAATGGATAAATAAGTTCCTGCTTCAATTCTATCTGGAATAATCGTATGACGACATCCATGTAATTCATCTACACCTTCAATACGAATCACACTAGTACCAGCACCTTTAATATTGGCACCCATTTTGTTTAATAAATTAACTACATCAATAATCTCAGGTTCTCTTGCAGCATTTTCAATAATCGTTTTACCTTTTGCACGAACAGCTGCTAATAAAATATTAATCGTTGCTCCTACTGATACAACGTCCATATAAATACGAGTTCCTGTTAATCCTTGACCGTTCGTTGATAAATAAATGGCTCCCATTTCATTACGAACATCTGCTCCTAATGCTTTGAATCCTTTAATATGTTGATCAATTGGTCTTGGTCCTAAGAAACATCCTCCAGGAAGTCCAACAACACCTTCACCAAATTTTGCAAGAGTTGCTCCCATAAAATAATATGAAGCTCTCATACTTTGAATTTTTCCACTTGGCATTGGAATGGATAACATATTTGTTGGATCAATCGTTAATACTCCTTCTTCAAAAGTAGTATGAACGTTAAAATCTCTCAAAATTTCTATTAATGCGGCTACATCTTGAATATCGGGAACACCTTCTAATACAACTGGTTCTGATGCTAAGATTGCAGCAGGAATTAAAGCTACTGTACTATTTTTAGCACCACTAATCGTTACTTCACCAGTTAGCGGTTTTCCTCCATTAATGACTAATTTTCTCATTGATTCAAATCCTCTCATAACATCTTCCCTTTCATTATACCATGCCTTAGTAAAAAGGCATACTTAAAACTACCTTTTTAGCTATCAACCATCCTAAAAGATAGCGTTGACAACCGTATTTTTCCTGTATAAAATCAGAAGCATGAGGGGAGGGATTTTTATGACAACTAAAGAAGCTGTTTTACAATATCTTCGAGAACATATAGGAGAAGCAATCTCTGGAGAAAAGATGGCACTAGCATTAAACAAATCTAGAACTACTATTTGGAAGGCTATTCAGTCTTTAAAAAAGGAGGGGTATACGATCGAATCTACTACGAATAAAGGATATACATTATCAGAAAATAGTGATGTTTTATCCGACAAAGAAATTTTACAAGAACTTATTAATCTGCATCATCCTGTTGAATGGCATATTCAAACAATGGAATGCACTACTTCAACAAATGATTTAGCAAAAAACTATGCGAATCAACACTCTACTACTCCTGCAATTTTTATTAGTGAAGAACAAACTGCTGGAAGAGGCCGATTAGGAAGGGTATTCATTTCACCTGCAAAAACTGGTTTATATATTAGTCTTTGCTTATTCCCAACTGCACCAATGGAAGATTTATCACTTATCACTTGCGCTACTGCAGTTGCTTATTTAGAAACGATTCAACAATTAACAGGTAAATCTCTTGATATTAAATGGGTAAATGATTTATTTTATCGTGAAAAGAAAGTCGGTGGAATTCTAACAGAAGTGATTAGTGATTTTGAGTCTCAACAAGTTCAAGCGCTTATTGTCGGAATTGGAATTAATTTAATTGACTCACCTCAATCATTTCCTGAAGAATTACACTCAATTGTTGGAAGTATTTTTTCTTCAAAAGAAGAATATGATGAATCTTCTTTCAATCGTAACCATTTTATTGCTCAGTTTTTAGAAAAATGGACATTTTATTATCAAAATCTTTCTAAGAGAGCATTTATCTCTACTTATAAACAACATTCAAATGTAATTGGTAAATTTGTAAGTGTATTTGAAGGAAACCAAACATATTCTGCATATGCAAAAGACATCGATGAAAATGGTCATCTTATTGTCGAAAAAGAAGATAACAGTTTGCATACATTATCGTATGGTGAGGTTAGCATTCGAACGAAATAATTAATGAATATATAGGTTTATCAATAGTTATAAAGAAAAAAGAAGTCTCGCAAAAGCGAAACTTCTTTTTTTCAACTTTTCTAAAATATTCTTCTTTAAATTCTATGAATATTCTGTTGATAATAATTAGTTTTCTTAAATTCCGAAAATTCCTTATATACAGTAATTGTTTTATTTTCTACTACAATATACATTGAATACTTTGGAAGGTTTTCTTCATGAAAAACATGAGTCGATAGCATCAAGAATTCAGTATGTTCCAATAAATAAGTTTCAATAGAACTTGACTGTTTAGTACTTAATCCTTGAAAAGGTTCATCTAAAAGTAGGCTATTTCCATGACTTAAAATCCTTGCTAAATTAATACGTTTTATTTGCCCGCCTGATAGATTTTTCCCTTGATAATCAATCATTTTTGGAAATTTATTATCAATTTCAAAAATATTATTCAATTCTTCTGAAACTAATTCATTAGAAAATAGAATATTAAAACTTAACGAGTCTTTAAAGATGAAATCTTTTTGATAGGCCATATTTAAATTTGAATTTTTAGGTTCAATAATATAATCTCCTTCATCTAAGGGTAAGTTCCCTTTAACAAGGTTTAATAAAATACTTTTACCGGCTCCACTTTCTCCTACCACCAGTACCTTATCTTTATTTGTTAACTCTAGTTGGATGTCCTTCAAAATCAGATTTCCTCCAAGTGACACGTTACCCGACTTTATCGATATTTTTTCTATAGGCAAATACGTTTGCTGTGACATAGTGATATTCTTTTGTAACACTTCCTCAACTTTCTCTCTAATAGTTTTTACTGAATTAAACTGATTATAAATATTAATCGCTAATTTTACTGGTGTGATAATTCTGTTAGAGGCAAAAAATACGGCAATTAAATTGGACAAACTTGTTTGCTGTGACATCACAAAATATCCACCTATAGCAAGTGGAAAAATATAGCATAAAATAGATATACTTCCAATGACTAGTACGGATAAAGATTGCATATTATTAAGCATCAAAAAAGATTTTTCAGTTTCAAATACTCTTGAAAAAAATCGTTTGATAAAAATCATTTCCGTATGAAATTCTTTAATTTCTTCTGAAGATTCAATAGTTTCATTTAGAGTTTCAGTATAATCTTGATTTAAAGTTGACCAATTCTTCGTTCTATCTGCTAAGACTTTTTTAAACAGTACCGGTACTATAGATGGAATAAGAGAAAATGCTAAAAAGATGAGTGCTACAACAGAATCTATAAAAAAACTATAAACAAAAGCCGTAAAGGCATAAAAAAAATACAAATACATGTCAAAAAAAGGAATAATATAATTTGTTTCTAATAATTTTAAATCATTCATAAAAAAAGAAATGGTTTCTTTTTTCACTTCTACTTCTGAGTAGGCTCTCGAATCTTGCAGCAAAAAATTTTGCATAATTTTTTTCTTTATATATAGATTAGCATCAAAAACAAACTGATATTTCATTCGATTATAAATGTAATTTGACAATAGCACTATAGCGTAGATCAAAAGAATAACACAAATTAATTGCAGAAATTCTTGAGGATTATCTTGACTTGCTAAGTCAATTAAATTTTTAAACAACGAAGATATTAGAACTCCATCTAATGAAGCCAATATCATAATAAAAAATATAAGTACATATTTAGGGACATTCCATACTTTATATATCATGATTACCACCACACACTAAATATAAATTATTGTAAGCTATCTAACTTTTCTATTTTTTACTGACTTAATCATAAGAAACACCTCTTATTTATAAGCGTTTTCATATTCATCATATCACTATTTTAGATGATGTCAATGTATTATTTCTTAACAGTAACAAAAATGGAAGAAGCCAAACTATCGGCTCCTGCCATAAAGATTTACGTCCTTTGCTACTTCAGATAAATCCTATTTTTTCGCACTCTCATAAATTTCCGTTCAAGTAAAATGGACTTTCGCAGTAGCAAAAATGGAAGAAGCCAACGCTTGGCTTCTTCCATAGGGAAATTTCGAGACCTAGGCTCGAAATTTAGGCATGAGACTCGCACAAGCGAGGCTGCTGCCGACCTTTGCTACATCAGATAAGTCCTACTTTAACTCATCCGTAAGGTCGTATAATTGATCCACTAATTTTCCTACGTAAGCAATGGCTTCTTTTAGCGGTTGTTCTGTCGAAACATCACATCCAGCATGACGTGCTAAATCTTTTGCAGATAAGCTACCACCTAACGCTAATGTATCTTTCCAAACTTGCGCTTGAGAAGGATCTTCCTCAATCTTATTCGCAATTGCTGTACCAATTGTTAAACCAGCAGAATAAGTATAAGGATATAATCCCATATAATAGTGAGGTTGACGCATCCAAGTTAATTCTGCCCCTTCATTCACTACAAGACTATCCCCGAAGAACTCTTCCATCACTTCACGTTTTACTTTAGATAACACATCTGCATTTAACATCTCATTATTATCTACCATCTTGTAAATACGATCTTGGAATACTGCTTCTAAATAGTGAGTGACCATATTATGGAAATAAGTACGACTAATCATGTTACTGATGACCCAACGTTTGAAACGAGCATCTGTACTATTTTTCAATAAATAATTTGAAACAATAACTTCGTTACATGTTGATGGAGCTTCTACAAAGTATAATGAACATTCATTATTAAACATTGTTAACTCTTCTCCAACACGTTTAAAGTGGTAGGCATGTCCTAATTCATGAGCTAATACGAATACTTCATTCATTTTTCCAGTCCATGATAATAAAATATAACTTGCTACTTTTGGAACAGTCGCACAGAATCCACCTGTACTCTTACCAATATTTTGTGGGAAGTCAGTCCAACGTTTGTCGTAACTTTCGTCAATCATCGCTTTATAATCTTCCCCTAAAATACCAAGAGCTTTCTTCAAATAATCTCTAGATTCTTCAATAGACATGTCTACCTCAAAATCAGGATCTAAATTAATTTTACAATCTGCAAATTGCATATCTTGAATGCCATGTTCTCTTGCTAATAAACGAATATAACGTTGAATATGTGGTGCTAAATCTGTCATCAATGTACGAATTTGACGGTCATATAATTCACGATCCCCATCTTGTTTGTCTAATAAGTAATCAATAACACTATCATACCCACGCATTGTTGCAAGCATTTTTTCTTTTTTAATCGTTGAAATATATTCATTTGCAACAGTATTCTTATAGCGATTTAATGTTTTATAGAAACTTTTCGCTGCATTACGGCGAACTTCTGTACGATTATCCATTTCATGTAAGTTTTCATATAAAACAAAACTATTTTCATAAGTTTTTCCATCAACTTCAAATGAGTCAAATTCCATATCTTCATGTTTTGTTACTTCATATAATTGATAGAAACTTGGTAAGCTAGACATATTTGATAAAACTTGTTCTGCATCTTTGGATAAAGTATGTGCCTTAACACGAATAATTTTTTCAATAAAGTATGCTAAATCTGGACGTTTTTCTGCCACAAATTGGCGTAACAAACTTTCATCTAATCCAACAATTTCAGTATCATAGAAACTCATATTCAAAGCCCATGCACTAGCTACTTGTTCAAATAAAGTTGCATTTTCAACCACTGTATCATTGAAACGGTCTACAGTCATTGGTAATTCTGCATAATGAGACAAACGGTAGAATGTTTCATATAATGCTTCATATTCTTCAGTAGCAGCAGTTAATACTTCTAAATCTGCTAATTTATCTTCATATTTTTCTTTGAAACTCTTTAATTGAGCTTCTGTTTCCTTTAATGTTGTACGATATGCTTCATCACTTGGATATAATAATGTCATATCCCAAGTAATGGATTGATCGACTTCACTACGTTTTACTAATTTTACATCACTCATTTGTATCCCTCCATACATTCTTTTGTATTGCTATTATAGCATATTATTTTTCATTCTCTAGTGTATTCGTCATGAAACTATCTTCCATTAATCCATTCATCACTTCTGTAATCAATTCCGTGTGAATTGCTTTTAAGCAATCCTTCTTATTCCAACCTTGAACTACTATATTCGATAAGACTAATTCATTAATATGATACGAAACTGTTGCCGATGTAATCCCTAATTGTTCCGCAATTTTTTTAACACTCTTTGTACCTTTGGCAATCTCGCAAAATATTTGATACCTTGTTTTATCTCCTAAATTTTTGAAAACATTAATTCGCTCTTGTTGTTTATCCAATCTTGTTTGGATGACATGTTGAATGACTTCTAATGATTTTGCCCCTAGTATTAAAATTTCAGAATCTTGAAAATAGAAATCTGATAATAATAAGGTTGGAATAACTGAAATTTCATCTGATGCCCAGTCAATTTCTTCAATTTCCTTTGTTCCAGTAAAAGCCTCTGCTAAAATCGTTGGATGTTCACGAATTGTAGCTTCAAATTCCGTATAAGATTTTTCTAAAATTGGTAAATATTCTGCATACACTTTCTCAAAAATGGGGTTCAATGTTTCATGCAAAGAAATAAAATCTTCTACAAACTTTTTAGGCTGCGACATAATCGTAAAGTAATTCCAACGTACAGTATCATCAATCGGCAAATTTTTTAAGAAATCTAGAAAAGCAAATTGATTTCCTAATAATTCTGCAACTTTATCTTCGTCACTTGCTTCTTCTTCATCTTGCTTCACAATATTTGTCATCAATTGTTGCTTAATTTGAGTTTCATCCATCGAATGTAAAACTTCAGCATACTCATCAAAAGAATGATAACGGAGCACATTTTTTACATTGACGAAAAACATTCGTAAAGCATCATCCTTATAGAAATAGAGAATATTATCTTTATAAGGTTCCAACGGAACACTCATATGTCTCATTTCTTCTACAATAACTTCTAATTGCTCTTCTAAAGATGATGAAGGACGTTCCTCATCTCTATCCTTTTTCAATATCAATATTGGATACAGCAGCTGATTCACAAATTCCATCTGTTCTTGTTTAAATTGCATTTGCCCCCTCCTGACTAGAATCTTGATACATACGATTCGCTACTATTAAGAATACCACTAATCCCACAATAGAAACAACTAAACACACTGTAGCATTCGAAATATCTAACAACATTCCAAAAACTAATTGTCCAATTGGAACAGAAATCGTAGCTAACATCCCCATTGTTGTCCCAATTCTTCCTAAATATTCTTCTGGAACCATTTTAGCACCTAAAGTTGATAATTGAATATTAATATAGGTTGCTAAAACAGAAACAAGGATAAATCCTACAAGAATACCCGCTAACGACATCCATTGATTCAGTGAAAAAATATCACGAGCCATTGTTCCACACATGACCACGAATAATCCAATAACAAATCCCTCTGTATATTTCAATAATAAGTGAACAGGTTCTTTACTATCTTTAATTAAACGATACGCAATGAGTGGAGAAATCATACTCACTACTGCTACAAATGATTCAAACATACTAAATTCTGTATTCGAAAAATTCAACGTCACCCTAATAAAGTACGTAATCACAATTCCAAAAATTGGTGACATTAAAAAGTTAATAAATAAAGCCAACAATACAATAATAATAAGATTTGGAATTTCAAATGCAATTTTAATGCCATCTTTAAAATCTGCCCAAAAACTATTTACAACGGATTGATCCTCATCCATTTGTTTTTGAACTTTACGTTCCGGAATTTTCATAAATGCATAACCAATCATTGTAAAAAATAAAATACTCCCTGAAATGAATAAAGAACCTGTAATAGAAAAAGTCGAATAAATGAAAGCTGCTACAAACGGTGTAATAATATTTACAATGCCATTATCCACTTGCATCCAAGTATTCGCTAGAGCTAATTGACTTTCTTCAACAATGGCAGGTAAAACACTCATCATTGGACTCGATTGAAAAACTTCTACCAATTCTAAAATAATTACCAATCCATAAATGGCTACAAGAGATAAATTACCTGTCAAATAAGTCCCCACTCCAAAAACCAATAACGTAATAACCGTCATCAGCGTTGTATAAACTAATCCTTTTTGTCGATCCACTCGATCTCCCCACACACCTGCAATTGGCGAAAATAGTATTCTAGGGAAGATAATAATCGATAAAATACTTGCAAAAGCCGTTGCAGAACCTGTCTTATCTAACACATAAAGCGACAAAGCATATTGAATGATATTACTCGCTGCTCCTGCAAATGTACTACTAAACCATAATTTTCTAAAATTTGCATTATTAAATATGATATCCATAAAATATCAACCTCACTTTCTAATAAAATTAGATAAATATCTAACTTTATTAGAAGTTTACTCCTTGAAATAAAAAAAGTCAACAAAAATTAGATGTTTTTCTAATTTTTGTTGACTTTCATTTTTATTACATTTCAGAATTCCACTTACCAGTTGAATCTACATAGTAACTTCCAATCCATGTATCACGAGCTAATTCACCATTTTGCCCTAAATAGTATGAATCTTTCCAATAGTCACGAGCATATTTCCCATTACCATGCAAGTAGAACCAGTTTTGATAATTGGCATCATAGACCCATTCTCCACTAGCCATATAACCTCCAGCTTCTAAATAGTAATCACCTTTCCAAGTATTTTCAATGTATTCTCCATTTTCATCTAAATAGAACCAACTTGAGTAATTATCATCATAAATCCACTGAGAAATCACTTTTTCACCATTTTTATAATAATGACGATTTACCCAACCATTTAATACTTTATTTGAAGATGCAGATTTAAAAGAAGTTCTAAAACTACGGTAATTTCCTTTTGATGCAGAAATTTTTGAAGTATCTCCACTCATTTCAACATTCACAGTAGCAGAACCATTTTTCCCTAAATAGTTTTCTTCAAGATTTGAATCGAATCCATTTGCTTTTAGCCACTCAGTATTTGTAAAAGCTTGTGCAGTAATAATCCCTTTTCCATCTTGTTGGAAAGCTACTAATGCTGTATGAGTAAAGTCCGGACGAATTAAATTCCAATAATGTCCTGTTTGTTCCCCAACTTCTAATGGCTGGTTATTCACTTTTGATTTTACATAAGCAGCTTTTTCTCCATAGAAATATTCAATTCCTTCTAGAACTCCAGAACGATTCCAAGCTAAGTTTTCACCATAACTACGGACATTATCTTTTACAATACTAAATGGATCACTTTCTCCATTTGGACGACTATGTGCTAATAATACTGAAGCTTCTACAGAACGAAGCTCTGCAATTTTTTCTAAAGCAGTTGACCATTTAATAGGTACATAACGATCTACTAACCCTTCCTCATAAGCTTCTTTACGAATTTCATTAATGCGATTAATAATCGCTTCTTTACTATCAGAAACATATTTTCCACTTACAGCAGTTTCTTCAGCAAATGCTGTTGTATTTTGACTATAAGTACCAACTGTAAAAAGTGTTAAAGCTGTAAGACAGCCAATAAATAGTTTTTTATATTTCATAGTTTTCCCCCTATTCAAACTTTGCAACTAGTATACACGAAATTAATGTCAATCATGGACCAGTTATGTAACAATTTGATGTCATTTTAATATCATAACTTATTTTTTTGCCTATTAATAAAATAGTTTGTTCATTTTTATTGCATCCTATTGCCCTACTTTTTTCCACAATTGCCCTGTCCATTCTTGGACTTTAGACCATAATTGTTTACCAGTTTCCTCTACTTTTTGAATCAACTCATCTACATTTAATGACGAATCTTTTTTCTCAGTAGTTACAGCAGGAGCGACTCCAAATGGTGTATTTTTTGGATATATACTTAATAATCCGTACATTTCTAATTGGAATAAAGGTCCAACTCCATGAGTACTTGATACCGCTAATGAATATTTAGCAGAATCGTCATACCCCATCCATGTTGCTACAACCATATCTGGTGTATAACCAATCATCCATTGATCTCTTGCCCCTTCTTCTCCATTAACAGTTTCCGTAGTACCTGTTTTTCCAGCAATTGTATAACCTGCAGGAGCAGCATTTGCTCCCCCTCCACCAGGTGCATAAACTGTTAGTAACATACTTGTCATTTTATCAGCAACAGACTCACTCGTCACTTTATTTGTTTGAGGAGTAGTATTATCCACAATGACTGCGCCCGTTGCATCTACGATTTTTGTGACAAATCTTCCCTTTGCACGGACTCCTTTATTGGCAAATGTTGTATAAGCTGATGCCATTTCCATTGGAGAAACTCCTTTTGTTAATCCTCCTAATGCAATCCCTAAATATTCATCTTCGGGAACTGTTGAAATTCCAAATTGATGAACTTTTTCAACACCTTTTTTCAAACCTAGTTGATCTAATAACCATACAGCAGGAGCATTCCAGCTTAAACTTAAGGCTTCTGTCATTGTTACTGTTCCTTTATTTTGATGATTCCAGTTTTCAGGAGTATATTTTTCAGGACCATACGAACGTTTTTCATCTACTAAAGTAGAATTAGGCTCATATCCTTCTTCTAAAGCTACAGTATAAACGGCTAAAGGTTTGAAAGTTGAACCAGGTTGAACTTTCATTTGAGTCGCACGGTTAAATCCTCTGAACGTATGTTTACCAGCACCATCAATTCTCCCCCCAACAACAGCTAACACATTCCCTGTTTGAGGTTCCATGGCAATCGAAGCAGCTTGAGCTTTCGTACCATCATTATAAGCAGGATATAATTGCGTATTTCCAAATGTCTCTTCCATATCTGCTTGTAACTTCTGATTTAAACCAGTATATATACGATACCCTTTATTAAATAAATCCTCTTCCTTAATACCGTAATTTTGAGTGATTTCGTTAATCACCGCATCAAAGTAATAAGGATAACGATATCTTGAATTGGCTACATAATTATCAACGAGTGAAATTTCAGATTCCCCCGCAATATTTGCATCTTGCTCACTAATTTTTCCGTTATTCACCATTAAACTCAATACAGTTGCACGTCTTTTTAATGTAGCATCATAATTATCAATTGGATTATAATAACTTGGTGCCTTTAAAGCACCCGCTAAAATTGCAGATTCACTTAATGATAAGTTTGCAGCACTTTTTCCAAAATAACGTTGAGCTGCATTTTCAATACCATAAGCTCCATTTCCAAAATAAGCATTATTTAAATACATTTCAAAAATTTGATCTTTTGTATAATGTTTTTCAATTTCAAGACTTAAAAATAATTCTTTTGCTTTACGCATCAAAGTTTGATCTAAAGTTAAAAATGTATTTTTTGCTAATTGTTGCGTTAATGTACTTCCTCCACCAACAATATTACCTCGGTGTATAATAACTCCAGCAAATGCACGTAAAATCCCAACTAAGTCAAAGCCTTTATGATGATAGAATCGCTTATCTTCTGTTGATATTACTGCATCTTTCATAAATGTTGAGATTTCGTTCAAAGGTACGTACTCTGCTTTGGAAATATTTAAAGCACCTGCTTCGTTTGAATCCGCATCATAAATAACGGTTTCTTGTATCATACCTGCCCTTAAACCACTCACATCTGCAGTCTTTGCCCCATATACTAAATAGGTCAAGAAGAAAGCTGTAAATGTTAGAAAAATTGTGAAAAATAGTTTAGTTACACGAAATTTCTTCCAAAACTTTCTAAATTTCTTAAACCAAGGATGATTCCATATTAATTTATACCATTTATCTTTTGAACCTAATTCATCTTCTATCTTTTTATGACGAGAAGGAATTTTCTGTGGTTCTAATGGTTGATTATCATTCATAAAACTCTCTCATTTCTTTAATTTCGATATAGTATCATCGTATCATGAATGGAATTAACTGACAAATAATAGAACAAGTTTTTACGTTTTATTAAACAAAAAGACTTCTCATAGCAGTATACCAAGAGACCCATAGGGGCTACTGGCGTCCTATACTACTATATAGAGAAGTCTAATTAATATACTTTTACAATGGAATAATAGTATCCGTTTCTTCCGTCGGTTCCTGAGTAGAAACAATCTCAATCATCAACCCATGCGGCAAACAAATACTCGTCTGCCCCACTCTAGAAATCCAACCCGTCTTAACCGCAATTTGATCAGGACTATTATCTTCCTTATCCCTAATCCTAGTCCCATCTACTTCAATAATATTATATTGCTCATCACTAGGAAAATATATAAATTCCTCTCTCGGAGTATCTTCTTTTAATTCAAAACGTTGCACTTCTTCACCATTAATCGTTACAACAGCATAAATCTTAGCTTCCTCTGTTGGAGTCGTCATCTGTTGCACTGCAAAAATAGCATTGGGTAAAAACGATAAAACAAATAAGGAAATTACAATAATAATGTCATAAGGCTTCACTAAATGTTGATATTTCTTAAATTTCTCTTTCATAAATCCTCCATTAAAATTATTAGCCCCTCTATTTTACAAAAAAATACACTTTTACACAACCAAAAAGCCAAAACAAAAAAGACCTCTCATAGTAGCTTAGCCATGAAACCAAAGGTTTGCTGCCATCCTTTACTACTATATAGAGAAGTCTATTTAGTTTCGTACTCTCATAAAACACCCGTTAAAACAGAAAAGACTTCTCATAGCAGTATACCAAGAAACCCAAAGGGGCTACTGGCATCCTATACTGCTATTAAAGAAGTCTAATTCGTTTCGTACTCTCATAAAACACCCGATAAAACAGAAAAGACTTCTTATAGCAGTATGCGTAACAGCAGCCACAATGTGGCTACTGTTACTAGGAAATTTTGAGACTATAGGCTCAAAATTTAGCCATGAAAGCGAAGGTTTGCTGGCGTCCTATACTGCTATTAAAGAAGTCTATTTATGTTTCTTAACCTAGACGTTGGCGAGCATCCGCTGCACGTTGGAATGCTTGTCCAATGTAGTTGATACATAACATCATTACTAAGATTAAAATTGTTGCAGGTAACCATACCCACATTTTATTTTCAATAATATCTTGCGTTTTAGCTGCAGAAATTAACGTTCCTAAAGAAGGAGTTGTATATGGTAAACCAAAACCTAAGTATGTTAAACCAGTCTCAATACCGATATTCCCTGCTAAACGTAAAATTAAGTTAACAATGATTAACGAACTAATGTTAGGTAAAATCTCGCGGAACATAATTTGTAAATCACTTGAACCTAAAGTTTTAGACGCATTTACATAATCTAAACTAGCTTCTTGCAACGTACGAGTTCTGAATAAACGAGCTGAACCTACCCAGAAGAACAATGTCATAATGATAATAAAGTGGAATAATGTATAGTTTGGAATAACGGTTACGAAAACGATGATAATCATTAATGTTGGTAAAATCATAATAAAATCAACAATACGCATTAATGTAGTATCAACCCATTTACCATAGTAACCAGAAATCAAACCAACGATAATCCCGATAATACACGTTAAAATAGTAATCGTGAAACCAATTGTTACAGAGTTACGAGCTCCAATTACTAACATCGCAAATACATCACGACCACCTTCATCAGATCCTAATAAAAATCCGTTAACTCCTGGTGCTTTATAACGTTGTAAAATATTTACTTTTAAGGCAGTTGCTTCATTAATGAAGAACGGACCAATGTAAATGAATAAGAAAATTAAAGTTAAGATAATTAATGCTGCAAGAGCAATTTTATCTTTTAAAAATTCTCGCACAATAACCTGGAACCCAGTAGGTGGGGTAGATACGGTGCTTTCTTTTGTTACATCTTTTTTATCTTGCGCCATTTGCTACTCCTCCTTTTCTATTGTACACGAACCCTAGGGTCCACAATACTCATAATAATATCAGATAATAACGTTCCTAATAGTGTTGCTGTACCAAATAGTAATAACAACGCTAAGATAACAGAATAGTCACGAGATGAAATTGAACTTACGAATAAGTTCCCCATTCCTGGATATGAGAAGATGTTTTCAATAAACACTGAACCACCGATTAAACCTGTGAATTCATATCCTAAGAAGGCAGCGATTGGTAAAATTGAGTTACGGAAAATGTGACGGTTAAATACCACTTTTTCAGGAACCCCTTTTGCACGAGCTGTACGAACATAGTCTTGGCTCTTCGCATCAATTACCCCAGTTCTTAAATATTGAACTGTACCAGTTGTTGATAAAATCGCCATTGTTAATGCTGGTAATAATAAGTGGTGGAATCGATTAATTAAATAACCAATAGATCCTGGTGATACACCTGAATCAACTGAACCACGAGTTGGGAACCAACCTAATGTATAACCAAATAACCATAATAGGATTAAGGCAAATACGAATGTTGGAATAGAATAAGTAATGAAGTTATAAACAACGATTAACTTATCTGCCCATGAGTTTTGATAACGTCCTGCAACCATCCCTAAAGGTAATGCAATTAAATACGTTAAAATTAATGTTAATAATGATAACCAAACTGTATTACCAATACGTTCACCAATTAATTTAGTAACAGCATATTTATAAGTATAACTTTGTCCAAAGTCTCCTTGGAATGCTTTACCCATCCAACGAACATATTGAATATACCATGGATCATAGAATCCAGCTTTCACACGTAAAGCTTCAATCGTATTTGGGTCTGTTTCAGGAGTAATTAAACCAGTAAATGGATCCCCTGGCATCATCTTAGCAATTAAGAATGCTAATAAACTTAAAATTAAAATTTGTGGCAACATTAGTAGCACACGACGTAATATAGTTTTCCACATAGTCTAGTTACCTCCCTTTGCTGACGGATTCAACGCAACAAAATGCGAATCTGACAATTGTTGTAAATCGAATACACGACCATTTTCGTCATAGTACATTGTTTGATTTTCTTGATAGAATTTCTCAGCTTCAATACGACGTTGTTTGTTCGCTTCACGGTTTACTGGGTCAATAACTGGAATGGCTGATAATAAACGTTTTGTATAAATATGTTGAGGATCTGCATAAATATCATTTGCTTTTCCTGTTTCAACAAAACGTCCACGATACATAATGAATAATTCATCACACATGTGTTTTACTACCCCAAGGTCATGAGAGATAAATAAATAACTTAAGTTAAATTCATCTTGAATACGTTTCATGTAGTTTAATACTTGCGCTTGTACAGATAAGTCCAAAGCAGATACTGGTTCATCGGCAATAATTAAACGTGGATTACTTGCTAATGCACGAGCTACCCCAATACGTTGACGTTGTCCACCAGAGAATTGGTGAGGGTATTTTAATAATGCTTCTTCAGATAAACCAATGATTTCCATTAATTCAATAACTTTACGACGTTCTTCTTCTGGAGATAAACGGTCAAAGTTACGTAATGGCTCAGCAACGATATCTAAAATACGTTTTTTAGGATTAAAACTTGATAATGAATCTTGGAAAATCATTTGTACATTACGGTTGTAGTCAGAAGTACGACGACGTGCTTTATTTGTCACATCTTGTCCTTCATATAATACTTTACCGCTTGTAACTGGCTCTAAACCGATAATTGCTTTACCGATTGTTGATTTACCAGAACCTGATTCACCTACAAGTCCATAAGTTTTTCCTTCTTCAATTTCCAATGTAACGCCATCAACAGCATAAACGTGATCCGTTACTCGGTTAAAGAAGCCGCTTCTAATTGGATAGTGAACTTTTAAATCTTCAATTCTAACAAAACCCATTATGCTTCCTCCCCTTCAAAATGGAAATTTTTGTAACATGTACAACGAACAAAATGGCCTTGACCAACTTCGTGTAATGTTGGATTTTCTTCATGTTCTCCTGCAGAAATCCATGGAATACGAGGAGCAAAACGGCATCCTGTACGTGGTAAGCTTGGTAATGGAGGAACTGTACCTTCAATTACGTGTAACTCTTGTCCTTCAGAACCAGCTTGAGGAATTGATTGTAATAATGAACGTGTATATGGATGTTTAGGATTTGTAAATAATTCCTCTACAGGAGCAATTTCCACGAATTGTCCAGCATACATCACGGCTACACGGTCAGCAGTTTCCGCAACTACCCCAAGGTCGTGCGTAATTAAAATAATTCCTGATTGTGTTTCTGCTTGAATTTCATTTAATAAATCTAAGATTTGTGCTTGAATCGTTACGTCAAGCGCTGTTGTTGGTTCGTCAGCGATAATAATTGGTGGTTTACATGATAATGCAATCGCAATTACCACACGTTGACGCATCCCACCTGATAATTCATGTGGATATTGTTTAAATGTACGTTGTGGATTTGGAATCCCTACTTGTGCAAGTAGTTCTAATACACGTTCTGTACGTTGTTTTTCATCTAAATCTGTATGATATAATAATGCTTCGTCAATTTGAGCACCAATGGTCATTAATGGGTTTAATGAAGCCAATGGATCTTGGAAAATCATACCAATGTCATTTCCGCGAATTTTATTATATAAAGTTTCATTTAAATTCACTAAGTTTACATCATTATAAATAATATCCCCAGTGATTTTTGTATTTAATTTATTGTGTAAACCCATAATAGTTGTTGCTAATGTAGATTTACCACATCCAGATTCCCCTACAATTGCTAAAATTTCATTCTTTTCTAATGTTAATGAAACACCATCAACTGCATCATAAAAATCATCTTTAATACGAAATCCGACATGTAAATCGTTGATTTCTAATAATGGTTTATCGATAGCCAAATTCTATTCCTCCTTTGTCTGAATCGAAAGGTTTCTTCCAACCTTCGTGTTTTATCATCTATGATTTCTAAAATCCAATAATGTCACTTGAACATTATTAATATTATACGTATTTTAAAACAAAAATGCAAATTGTATGACAATTCCATTTTTAAAATAACATATGATTATAATACCACGATTCTTTGTAAATTCCTATGATTTTTTACAGAATTTTTTAATAATTTCCTCATTTTTTC
>CAURER010000015.1:0-40222 GCA_963523795.1 uncultured Granulicatella sp. | reverse complement strand
TATGGAATAGTAAAGGAGAAAATTTTACGAATGCCTCAAAAAACAAAGAGAACGCCCATGATGGAACAATATTTTTCAATCAAGGAACAATATCCGGATTGTTTATTGTTTTATCGTTTGGGAGATTTTTATGAATTATTTTATGATGATGCGCTAGAAGCTGCACGTATATTAGAAATTACATTGACATGTCGAAATAAAAATGCAGAAGATCCAATTCCAATGTGTGGAGTTCCTCATCATTCTGCTAAAGAATATATTCGAACATTAATTGAATATGGAAAGAAAGTTGCCATATGCGAACAATTAGAAGATCCAAAATTTACTAAAGGAATGGTCAAAAGAGATGTTGTCCAAGTTTTAACGCCTGGGACGTATACGGAATATTCTCAACAACATGCGAATAACTATTTAGTAGCTTTAAAACCATTATCGCAAGATTCATATGCTTTAGGATATGTTGATGTTGCGACAGGGGAATTAAAAGGGACCTGTGTTCAATCGATGGAAGAAGTTCGAAGTGAATGTTCGAGTTTAAAAACGAGAGAATTAGTGAAAGTAGGCAATTTTACTTCTGAAGCATTAGAAGAAATGTGTTTGTATTTTGATATTTTACAATCTACCTTACCCACAGAAGAGATTCAAAAAGGAAGTTTCGATGCGTTATTAGAAGATATCGAGCAAGAAGATGTCTATGAAGTGCTGGAAGGGTTATTATCTTACTTAGCGAAAACTCAAAAGAAAAGTTTTACTCACCTGCAAAAAGCGAGTTACTATGAACGAGACTTTTACTTATTCATGAACTATGAAGCGAAAAGAAACTTAGAGTTAACGAGTACGATTCGTACGCAACAAAAACAAGGTTCGCTTTATTGGTTCTTAGATGAAACTCAAACAGCGATGGGGGCTCGTTTATTAAAACAATGGATTGAAAAACCATTAGTGCTTCAAACCGAGATTGAAGAACGACATGATTTAGTAGAAAGTTTGACACAACATTATTTTGAACGAATCGATTTTATTGAAGCGCTAAAAGGTGTGTATGATTTAGAGCGCATTGTTGGGAAAGTTTCATTTGGAACAGCCAATGCGAGAGATTTATTACAATTAAAACAAACTTTGGCGAAGGTTCCTGTATTTAGAGCGATTGCAGATAGTTTAAATCACCTGAAATGGCAAAAGTTAAAACAACAATTACATGCTATTCCAGAATTATATGAGCGCATTGAAAGAGCCATTGATGAAGATGCACCAGTTTCTTTATCAGACGGAAATATCATTAAAAAAGGCTATCATGAAACATTAGACCTGTACCGTGAAACAATGGCTCATGGGAAAGAATGGATTGCTCAATTACAACAATCAGAGCGTGAAGCTACAGGGATTAAATCCTTAAAAATCAGTTATAATAAAGTGTTTGGCTATTATATTGAAGTGACAAAAGCCAATCTATCTCAATTAGATGATAGTCGCTATGAACGAAAACAAACATTGAGTAATGCAGAACGTTTTATTACACCAGAATTAAAAGAAAAAGAAGCATTGATTTTAGAAGCAGAAGAAAAATCAAGTTTACTAGAATATGAATTATTTGTGGCTGTTCGTGAAGAAGTGAAAACTTATACGGAGCAATTACAAGAATTGGCAAAAGCAGTTGCTACAATTGATGTACTGCAGTCGTTTAGTACGGTTAGTGAAGCGTACCAATTAGTAAGACCTACGATTTCGTTAATGGATCGTTCGTTAGAAATTATCGATGGTCGTCACCCAGTTGTTGAAAAAGTGATGGGACGTTCTAGTTATGTTCCTAATTCGATTCAAATGACACCAGAAGATCATATTTTATTAATTACAGGTCCGAATATGTCGGGGAAATCAACGTATATGAGACAGTTGGCACTATGTGTAATTCTTTCTCAAATTGGGTGCTTTGTTCCTGCGACAAGTGCGAAAATTCCAATTTTTACGAAAATCTTTACACGAATTGGTGCAGCAGATGATTTAATTTCAGGTCAAAGTACTTTCATGGTAGAAATGATGGAAACTAATACAGCACTACGTCAAGCTGATCCAACAAGTTTATTATTATTTGATGAAATCGGAAGAGGGACAGCAACGTATGACGGGATGGCTCTTGCTCATGCCATTATTGGCTATATTCATGAACATTTGACTGCGAAAGTGCTGTTCTCGACTCATTATCATGAATTAACAGCTTTAAGTGATACGTATGAAGATTTGAAAAATGTCCATGTTGGAGCAATTGAAAAAGATGGGGAAGTAGTCTTTCTTCATAAAATTATGGAAGGGCCAGCAGATAAGAGTTACGGAATTCATGTTGCTAAATTAGCTGGGTTACCGTCGTCATTATTAAGTCATGCGGAAAATATTTTAACGATATTAGAAAACAATTCGCAAGCACAGGTAAGTCTTCAAGAAAATACTGAGGTGGAACGTAGAGTGGAAGACGTAGAAAGTAGTGCTACCGTTGAAATTCCACGTGTCGAATCAGAACAATTGGATTTATTTACAAGTAATACCGACCAAGAAGTATTAGAGGAGTTAAAATCCGTTCGAGTGATGAATTTAACGCCACTTCAAGCGTTGCAATTCATCGACCAATGGCAAACAAGACTGAAAGGGTGAGTCTATGGGGAAAATTAAAGAATTAAGTGCTTTATTAACCAATCAGATAGCAGCAGGGGAAGTGATTGAACGCCCGTCATCTGTTGTTAAAGAATTGTTGGAAAATGCAGTAGATGCTGGTAGTACAAGAATTGTCATTGAAATTGAAGAAGCAGGGTTAAAACTCATTCGAATTACTGATAATGGTTCAGGGATGAGTCGTGAAGATGCTGTCTTATCGATTCGCCGACATACGACAAGTAAAATTTATTCACCTGAACAATTATTCCGCATTAAAACATTAGGATTCAGGGGAGAAGCTTTAGCGAGTATTACGGCTGTTTCAAAAGTGACTTTAACGACTTCAACCGGAGAAGACGTGGGAACTCAGTTAAAAGTCGAGTCAGGAAATATTGTAGAAGAAACTCAAGTACCTCCGTTAAAAGGAACGACCATTGAAGTTTCAGATTTATTTTATAATACCCCTGCTCGTTTAAAATTTGTTCGAACACTGCAAACGGAAATTGCCCATATTACAGATGTTGTGAGTAAAATCTCTCTGAGCCATCCAGAAATTTCGATTATTTTAAGAAATGAAGGAAATGAATTAATTCGAACAGCAGGAAATGGCGACTTACGTCAAGCGATTGCCAGGAATTTAGGCCCTACTAATGCTCGTAAAATGTTAGCGTTTAGTGGGGAAGATGTTGACTTCACAGTTAGTGGGTATACTTCCTTACCAGAATTAACACGATCCAATAGAAATTATATTTCTATTTTTATAAATGGTCGTTCGATTCGCAATATTGCCATTTCTAAAGCGATTGTGGCAGGTTATGGTTCTACCTTAATGGTGGGACGTTTTCCAATTACGGTGATTGATATTGAAATGGATTTCCAATTAGTCGATGTCAATGTGCATCCAACGAAGCAAGAAGTGCGTATTAGTAAGGAAGTGGAGCTATCAGCGCTTATTCAAAAAGCAATACATGAATCAATCCAAGGAGTGCAGCGTATTCCTGAATCATTGGAAGATTTACCATTTAAGCGTAAAGTAACAGATACTTCAACTGCTCGTCCAGTAGTGGAACAGGAAACATTGAACTTTGACTTAAAACCTGTTCAGCCGTCCATTCGAGTTGAGACGCATAGCGAGTGGATTCAAGAGGAGGAGACTCCTTCGTATACGAGTGAAGAGGTGAGTTCTGAAGCTTTAGAAATTGAAGAGAGTCCATTTGAAGGAGTGCCTTCTGAAAAAGTAACAGAAGAAATTCCAGTACAAATAACGGTTCATAACAAAGAGAACTGCGAAGATTGTCGTATCGATTTTCACCAAGAAAAAGCGAATTATTGGAAATTATCACAAGATTTGGATGAAGAGAATTTTGAAACTGATTTTCCAGAATTACATTATTTTGGACAAATGCACGGGACGTATTTATTTGCGCAAAATGAAAAAGGTTTATACATGATAGACCAACATGCTGCACAGGAGCGAATTAAATATGAAATTTTTAAAGTTTCCATTGGGGAAGTAGCGCCTGTCAGTCAATCATTAATGATTCCGATTGTTATGGAATTTTCTAAAAAAGAAGCGTTAAAACTACAAGATTCCTTAGAAATGATTCGAGAATTTGGTATTGAAATCGAACCATTTGGTACGCATACGTTTCAAATTCAATCTCACCCTAGTTGGATTAAGCAGGGAGAAGAAAAAGAGATTATCGAGGAAATTATTGATTTAGTTCTCTCGAATCAAAAAGTAACTGTTGCTCAACTAAGAAAGGCAACCGCCATTATGATGAGCTGTAAAGGTTCGATTAAAGCTAATCACCGTCTAACAACGCTTGAAGCAGAACAATTATTAGTGGACTTAGCAAAATGTAAAAATCCCTATAATTGTCCTCACGGTAGACCGGTATTAGTTCATTTAAGCAATAAAGATTTAGAAAAATTATTTAAACGAATTCAAGACCCACATCAATCGAAGTGGAAGTTTGAAGATTAGGAGGAAGAAAAATGTCAGAATTTTCAAAAGAAGCATTAAAACAACGATTAACAGAAATTCAATATGAAGTGACTCAAAATGAAGCAACAGAACGTCCTTTTTCAGGAGAATATGATGAATTTTTTGAAGAAGGAATTTATGTAGATGTCGTGAGTGGTGAACCATTATTTAGTTCAAAAGATAAATTTGATGCAGGTTGTGGCTGGCCATCATTTTCAAGACCAATTCAAAATACAACATTAACAGAAAAAGAAGATCATAAACTAAATCGTGTTCGTACAGAAGTTCGTAGTCAAAAAGCAGATTCTCACTTAGGTCATGTATTCCCAGATGGTCCAGAAGAATTAGGTGGATTACGTTATTGTATTAATTCTGCAGCATTAAGATTTATTCCAAAAGCAGATTTAGAAAAAGAAGGCTATGGAGAATTTCTTCAATATTTTTAAAGAGGGAGACTACGAAAGATTTCCAAATATAGTAGCAAAGGACGGCAGCAGCCCTGAGGTCTCATGCCTAAAAAAAGAGAAAGAGAGTGAGAAAATGAGTCGTACTGTTCATACTGAATTGACCAATATGTGTATGATTTATGACCAAGAGGGAAATGTTTTAGTGCAAGAGAAAAATTTAAGTTATGCACAAGGACTAATCTTCCCTGGAGGGCATGTTGAACCAATGGAATCGATTGTAGATTCGACCATTCGAGAAATAAAAGAAGAAACGGGTTTAACAATTAGTAATCTCGAGTTTTGTGGGATTAAAGATTGGATTCGACCAGATGGAACACGTTATATTGTTTTTTTATACAAAACAAGTCATTATACTGGCGAACTTCGTTCTTCGTCTGAGGGAAATATGTTTTGGATTTCTTTAGAAGATTTGAAGAAGAGAGAACCATTATGGCATTTGGATCAAATGTTAGACATTTTTGAACAAAAGGGACCTACTGAATTATTTTTCAATTATGGAGATGAGGAGTATGTTCCGGAATTGAAGTAGGACAGACTTTTTATACGAAACTACAAAAGACTTCCTTTATAGTAGCAAAGGACGGCAGCAGCCCTGCGGTCTCATGCCTAAAATTTGAGCTTTGGTCTTGAAATTTCCTAATCATAGTAGCCGATGTTTCGGCTACTATAATGCATGCTACTAGGGGAAGTCTTTATCTTTTTTAGCGAAGTTGGTTAAAGTAACAGACACCTATTGAATTATTTGACAAATACAACAGATTTTCTTATACTAAATGAGTATTACCCAGTCAGATAAAAGAATTTTAATCGTAGAGAGGTCTAGTCGGTGAAAATGACCACAAAATTTATGCTCCTGATTGGAATTTTTGTAGAAATACAGACGCTTCCCGCGTTATCGGAATAAATGAGGATGAAATGCTGTTTCATTGTAAGCAAGGTGGTACCGCGTGGTAGACGCCCTTGTAACAATGGGGCAGTTTTTATTTTTTTATAATAAACGAAAAGGATGGTAAAGATGAAAAAATTATCTAGTAGCGAAATTCGTCAAATGTATCTTGATTTCTTCCAAGAGAAAGGACATAAGGTGCATCCAAGTGCAAGTTTAATTCCTGTAAACGATCCAACATTATTATGGATCAACTCAGGTGTAGCTACTTTGAAAAAATATTTTGATGGAACAGAAACTCCTGAAGTTCCAAGAATTACAAATGCTCAAAAGAGTATTCGTACAAACGATATTGAAAATGTAGGTCACACTGCAAGACACCATACATTATTTGAAATGATGGGGAACTTCTCAATTGGAGATTACTTCAAAGAAGAAGTAATTCCTTGGGCTTGGGAATTTTTAACTAGTGAAAAATGGTTAGCATTAGACCCAAATCGTTTATATGTAACGTATTATCCAAAAGATCCTGAAACAAAACAATTATGGATGGAAAAAGTGGGATTACCAGAAGACCATATTATTCCAGTAGAAGATAACTTCTGGGATATCGGTGCTGGACCATGTGGACCAGATACTGAGATTTTCTATGACCGTGGTGAAAAATATCAAACATTAGCTGAAGATGATCCTGAAAACTATCCAGGAGGAGAAAATGAACGTTACTTAGAAATTTGGAACTTAGTATTCTCTCAATTTAACCATATGCCAGATGGAACATATCCTCCATTACCTCATAAAAACGTCGATACGGGGATGGGATTAGAGCGTGTAGTTTCTGTTATTCAGGATACTCCAACGAACTTCGAAACAGATTTATTCATGCCAATTATTCAACAATTAGAACAATTAAGTGCTGGTAAAAAATATAATGCTTCAAAAGATTTAGATGTTTCATTTAAAGTTATTGCTGACCATATTCGTGCAGTAAGTTTTGCAATTGGTGATGGTGCATTACCTTCAAATGAAGGACGTGGATATATTATCCGTCGTTTAATTCGTCGTTCAGTAATGCATGGTCAACGTTTAGGAATTCAAGGTTCATTCTTAACAAAATTAGTGCCAACTGTTGCAAGTATTATGCATAGTTACTATCCAGAAGTGACTGAAAATCTTGAATTTATTCAAAAAGTAATTGCAAATGAAGAAAATCGTTTCCAAGAAACCATTCATGATGGACTTGCTATTTTAGAAACAGTATTTGCTGAAATGAAAGAGCAAAATCAAACTGTATTATCAGGTGAAAATGCCTTTAAACTATATGATACTTATGGATTCCCTTATGAATTAACATTAGAATATGCTAGTGATAATGGTTATGAAGTGGATGAAGAAGGATTCCAAGCTGAAATGAAAGCACAAAAAGAACGTGCTCGTGCAGCTCGTAATACAGAAACTTCTATGAATGTTCAATCAGCTGTTTTACGTGATATTACAGTAGAAAGTACATTTGTGGGATATGACCGTACAACTGAAAAAGGTCTATTAAGTGCGATTGTATTTGAAGATGAATTAGTTGAATCTGCTTTAGAAGATACAAGAGTACAAGTTGTCTTCAATCAAACTCCATTCTATGCTGAAATGGGTGGACAATTATCTGACCACGGTGTGATTAAAGATGAATCAGGTCAAGTAGTTGCAACTGTTGTTCAAGTGAAGAAAGCTCCAAATGGTCAACCTTTACACACAATTGATGTTGTTGCTCCAATGCAATTAAACTCAACTTATGTATTAGAAGTGGATCAACAAGAGCGTGCTAAATTAATTAAAAACCACACTGCAACTCACTTATTACACCAAGCATTAAAAGAAGTATTAGGAACACATGCTAACCAAGCTGGTTCATTAGTAGCTCCAGGATACTTACGTTTTGACTTTAGCCACTTTGGACAAGTAACAGCTGAAGAATTAGCTGAAATGGAACGTATTGTAAATGAAAAGATTTGGGCAGCTTTAGATGTAGTGACTGTAGAAACTACATTAGAAGAAGCGAAAAAATTAGGTGCAATGGCTTTATTCGGTGAAAAATATGGTAATAAAGTTCGTATGGTAAACATTGCAAACTGGTCTATTGAATTATGTGGTGGGGTTCACGTTTCAAATACTCAAGAAATTGGTCTATTCAAGATTATTTCTGAATCTGGTATTGGTGCGGGAGTTCGCCGTATTGAAGCTGTAACTAGTCAAGAAGCATTTGAATTATTAGCAAAACATGAATTGTTATTAAAACAAATTGCTAGCGATGTTAAAGCTGTTCAATTAGATAGCACTCCAGAAAGAGTTTCTCATTTACAACAAGAATTAAAAGAAGCTCAACATGAAATTTCAGCTCTAAAAGCTAAATTAATGAAATCTGAAGTAGCAGACTTATTCGAATCTGTTTCTACAGCAGGAAACTACTCATTCATTACTGTTCACTTACCAAACAAAGATATGAATGAATTACGTCAATTAGCAGATACTTGGAGACAAAAAGCAGCAAGTGATGTATTCGTCGTAGCAACTAATGAAGGCGAAAAAGCGAATTTATTAGCGGCAGTTTCTAAAGATGCAAATGAAAAAGGAATTAAAGCAGGAGATATTATCAAAGCAATTGCTTCACATATCCAAGGTGGCGGTGGTGGCCGTCCAGATATGGCTCAAGCGGGTGGTAAAAATCCAGCAGGTATTCCAACTGCGTTAAAAGCGGTAGAAGAATTCTTAGCTCAAGCATAATGATTCAATTGAAATGGAGTAGGATGTAATCCATTCTACTTCATTTTTTTAAGGAAAGTTTAATCTCTATCGTATTTATTGTAGTTTTTGCTAAAATTTAGTAGAATGAAGATACAAAGAAATGAGGTGTTAATATGAGTTCAATGGATGAAACAGTTCTATTTAACTTTCATGATAAAGATGAAAAAACAGTACAAGAGACACTAACAATTGTTTATGATGCATTAAACGAAAAAGGCTATAGTGCAGTGAATCAAATTGTTGGGTACTTATTATCTGGCGATCCAGCTTATATTCCTCGACATCGTGATGCTAGAAATCTAGTAAGACGTCACGAGCGTGATGAAATTATCGAAGAATTAATCCGCCATTATATTCGTTCGACTGGTAGAGATTGTTAATGAGAGTAATGGGATTAGATGTCGGCAGTAAAACAGTTGGAGTTGCGATTAGTGACCCATTAGGTTGGACTGCTCAAGGTGTTGAAACGATTGCGATTAATGAATCTGCAAGTGAATTTGGCTTTAACCGTGTGGTGGAATTGGTTAAAGAATATGAAGTTGAGAAGATTGTTATCGGGATGCCGAAAAACATGAATAATACAGCTGGACCAAGAGCTGAAGCTTCACAAAAATATGGTAGAAGTTTAGAAAAACGTTTAGAAATTCCAATCGTTTTTCACGATGAACGGTTAACAACAATGCAAGCAGAAAGAATGCTTGTTGAGGAAGCGAATGTTTCTCGTAAAAAGAGAAAAGAAGTGATTGATAAGTTAGCAGCCGTCATCATTTTACAAAATTATTTAGATTTAAATATTAAATAGAAAAGAGGAAACGTAATGACAGAACATACACATGAACATGATGGACATGAACATATTACAATTATTGATGAAGAAGGAAATGAAGTCTTACACGAGGTTTTATTTACTTTCGATTCAGAAGATTTTGGTAAATCATATGTTTTAGTATACCCAGCAGGAATTCCAGAGGGAGAAGAAGTTGAACTTCAAGCATTTTCTTATGTTGAAGCTGAAGATGGTACTGAAGGAGACTTACTTCCTATCGAAACCGATGAAGAATGGGATATGATTGAGGAAGTTTTAAATACTTTCTTAGATGAAGAAGAAGAATAATGATGTGAGAAGACGCCTGATAGGATGCTATTTGGTGTCTTCTTCTTTTTAAGATACAAAATTTGACTTTCCTGAAGTAGCAATGGACGCCAGCAGCTTCGCAAGCGAATCTCATGGCTAAAAATCGAGCCTTGGTCTCGATTTTTCCAGTAAATAAAGCCACGTTGGCTTTATTTACGTATGCTACTGCGTCAAGTCAATTTTGTTTGATGTGTGTTTATGAGAGACGTTTAAATGATGTGACTTGCCTTGGGTAGTGAAGGATGGCAGCAGCTTCGCAGGCGAATCTCATGGCACTGCGTCAAGTTTATTTTGTCTCCATAGTATATCTTGATAGAATTTGTAACATAATTGTAGAACTCCTAGTCTTCAATTGTTATATGAATTCATGTATAATGACAACGAAGTTAAAAGGAGGAATTATATGTCACAAAAGGACCGTTTTAAAGCAGGATTCATTTATGAAAATGATGAAATTAGAGCTATCCGAAAGAAAGAATCTAAAATCACAAGAAATATCGTACGATTATTCGCCATTATATTGGCAGTAATTGTGATTGGTGGAGGAGTATATGGATACTACTATGTTTCAAGTGCATTAAAGCCTGTTAATGCTCAACAAACTCAAACAGTAGAAGTAGAAATTCCAGCAGGATCATCTGTAAAACAAATCGCTAAAATTTTAGAAGATAATAAACTTATTCGTAATTCAAAAATTTTTAATTTCTATATTAAATTTAAAAATGTAGCTGGATTTAAAGCAGGATTTTATCAATTATCTCCATCGATGGATATTGATCAAATTTTAGGACAATTAGCAGATGGAGGTAAAGATAAATCTGCTAATGTTGCAAAAGTAGTCGTGCGTGAAGGGGAAACTTTGACAGGCATTGCAGAAGAAGTGGAAAAATCTACGAAATATTCTAAAGAAGATTTTATGAATAAAGTACAAGAACAAGCTTTCATTGATCAATTAGTACAAAAATTCCCACGTTTATTTAAAGATGCACAAAAAGCACAAAATGTTCGATATTTCTTAGAAGGATATTTATATCCTGCAACTTATGATGCGGACGAAAATAAAACCTTACAAATGATTATTGAAGAAATGGTTGCTAAAACAGATAGTGTCTTATCTAAATATTATGCAAAAATTTCTCAAGGAGATTATAATGTTCATGAGATTTTAACAATGGCATCCTTGTTAGAAAAAGAAGGGTATAAAGTAGAAGATCGTCAAAAAATTGCAAGTGTATTTTATAATCGTATTAAAAAGAATATGATGTTACAAACGGATATTTCAGTTCTTTATGCTCTAGGGGAACATAAAGAAGTCGTAACATTAAAAGATTTAGAAGTAAATTCTCCATATAATTTATATAAGTACAGAGGGTTAGGACCTGGGCCATTTAATAGTCCAAGTGAAGAAGCGATTTTAGCAGCTATTGATCCAGCTCAAACAGATTACGAATACTTCGTAGCAGATATTCAAACAAAAGAAGTTTATTTTGCAAAAACATATGAAGAACACTTAGCCTTAAAAGCTAAATACGTTGATAAGGAGTAATTTATGAAAAAGAAGCCGATTGTTATTGGAGTGACTGGTGGTTCAGGTAGTGGTAAAACTACCGTTAGTAGAAAGATTTTGGATCATTTTCCAGAATTAAGTATTGTAAAAATTGACCAAGATTTCTATTATAAAGACCAAAGTGATATGCCATTTGAAGAACGTTTAAAAACAAACTATGACCATCCATTTGCGTTTGATACGGATTTGTTAATTGAACATATGAATAAATTAATTAATTTTGAATCGATTGATGAGCCTGTTTATGATTATGAAAATCATACGAGAAGTAATAAAACGATTCATCAAGAACCAAAAGATGTCATTTTGATTGAAGGAATCTTGATATTAGAAGATGAACGATTACGTGACTTAATGGATATTAAAGTATATGTTGATACAGATGATGATATTCGAATTATTCGACGTATTAAACGTGATATGGTTGAACGTGGGAGAACACTTGATTCGATTATTCATCAATATATTACAGTAGTAAAACCGATGTATCATCAATTTATTGAGCCAACGAAGAAATTTGCGGATATTATTATTCCAGAAGGTGGCTCAAACGCAGTAGCAATCGACTTAATGACAACAAAAATTGCTTCCATTTTAAGTGATTTAGCATAAAATTCTCAGAAATTTATAAATAATACTTGCATTCTTCTTCATAAAATGGTATGTTTTTACCACTGTCAAAGCAGTAAAATGGAAAAGAGGGAGAAGCCAAATGACTGAGAAATTATATCCAATGACGCTTGAAGGTAAAGCAAAATTAGAAGCTGAATTGGAAGAATTAAAAGTAGTTAAACGTAAAGAAATCGTTGAGCGTATTAAAATTGCGCGTAGTTATGGCGACTTATCTGAAAATTCAGAGTACGAATCAGCTAAAGATGAACAAGCATTTGTTGAAGGAAGAATTACAACTCTTGAAAAAATGATTCGTTTTGCTGAAATTATTGATGATAATAATGTCGAAAAAGATGTCGTTTCATTAGGACGTAAAATTACTTTTATCGAATTACCAAATGGTGAAGAAGAATCTTATACAATCGTAGGAAGTGCTGAAGCAAATCCTATCGAAGGAAAAATTTCAAATGATTCTCCAATTGCAAAAGGAATTCTTGGTAAGAAACTAAATGATGAAGTTGTCATCCAAACTCCTGGTGGAGATATGAAAGTAAGAATTACAAAAATTGAATCTGTATAAGAAATCATTTGTGGACTGTAAGAGAAGACATTTCTCTTACAGTTTTTTTGTTTTTTCAGATATGTTATAATCATTTTGAGATTATATGAATAAAGGTGGAGAAGAATTGAGAAATTTAGCGAAAGTTTTGGTGGCTGTTTCGTTACTATTTTTAGGGTGTTCCACGAACATGATTGGAGCAGAAACAGTAGATGTTGTTGAATTAACAAAAAATGCAGGTTATGACGTTAATCCAGCTGACATTCCGAAAGCTTCCATTGTTGTAGATGCCTATACCGGTAGAATTTTATGGCAAGATAATATTGATGAAGAGAGAGATCCTGCAAGTATTAGTAAAGTGATGACCGTTTATTTAGTGATGGAAGCTATTGATAAAGGTGAATTATCCATTCAGCAAAAAATTACTGCAACAAAAGAAGATCAAGCCATTTCAAATATTTATGCGATTAGTAATAATAAAATTGTGGAAGGTGTAGAGTATCCGATTGAAGAATTATTGAAAATGACACTAGTACCTTCCTCAAACGCAGCAACTTTAATGTTAGCGAATGCAATTACAACTGATTCTGCAAAATTTATTGAAAAAATGAATGCAAAAGCAAAAGAATTAGGGATGAATCATACACATTTTAATAATGCTTCTGGGGCAGTGGCAGAATTATTCCAAGGATATTATCAACCAGAAGGCTATGATGCTTCTAAACCGAACAAAACAACGGCTCGAGACTTAGCAATTTTAGCAATGGAATTAATGAATCGATATCCACAAGTATTGCAATATACCAATTCTCCTGTTGTGAAAACAATGGAAGGCACACCTTATGAAGAAAAATTTGATACGTATAATTATTCACTTCCAGGTGCTAAATATGGAATGGAAGGAGTTAATGGACTAAAGACAGGCTCAAGTGGTTATGGAGCATTTAATTATGTTGCTACTTATGAAAAAGATAAGATGAAACTGGTGGAAGTTGTTCTTGGAGTAGGAAATTGGTCGAACCAAGATGGAGAATTTATTCGACATACATTTGGAAATGTGATTTTAAAATATGTATTAGAACATTTTTCATATCAAACAATTTTACCAGCAGGTGAGCATGATTTTGATGGTCATAAAATTACAACAAATCAGGCATTGACAATGATTATTGAAAAGGGTAAAACTCCGGAGTGGAAAGTAGAAGATAAAAAAGTAACGATTCCATTAAAAGGGGATTTCCTAAAAGAAAATCAAGCATTTCCAAGTGTAGAAGTTATTGCAGAAAGTGGTTTTGCAGATTTGCCAAAGGAACCTGAGAAAAGACAGCAAACACTGCAAGTGTATATTATTCAAAATGCTTTTGCTTTTGCTGTAATTATTGGAGGATCATTGTTATTATTATTAGTTCTAATTGGAGAACATCGAGCTAAAAAGAGAAGACAAGAAAAAAGAATAAAAAGGAAAAAATCTGATTAAAATCTGATAAAAATATAACTGTACTACTAGACTTTGAATCTGTTTTATGACAGAATACATTCGAGGGGTGCTATAGCTCAGGTGGATAGAGCAAACGTTTCCTAAACGTTAGGTCGGGGGTTCAAATCCCTCTAGCATCGTTTTTATAGGTTTTTACAAGTTTTTATAGGTATAAGAATGTTGATTTAATAACGTTTTGGTTTTTGTAGAAACAAGTGTGTTCCTAATTCACGGAACAATTGTAAAAAAGTATATCGGAGGGATAAATTTAAAAAGGATTATTTGAATGGAATGATAAGACAGTCTGAATATTGAATGATGAAGTGTTACTTTATGATTCACAAATCTAATGGTATAGGTGATAGCAATGTATGCAATGAATCGTCAATTAAAATCATTGAATTTGTTTGTAGATATGTTAGAAAAAGGGCATCGAATTGAATTTGAAATTGGAGAACAAAAATATTTAAGTTATCGAAATGATAATTCATTTCTGTTAAATAATATTAAAAAGAATAAAGAATTTATTTTTGAATCCATTATCGAATTAATTGAGTCTGAGGTAATCGGTGTACCAATTTGTAAATGTTGGAAAAGAATAAAAGTTCTTTCCATGTATTAAGGGGAGTATATATTAAAAGTTAGTTTATAAATAACTTTTCAAAATAGCGAGATGATTAAGCTATTTTGGAGAGTTTTTTTTATGAATATTTAACAATTCTTAAAAAAATACTATTGCTATTCTATTATTAAGGGTGTAAACTATCTTTAGTTCACAAAAATAGAAAGTGGTGATTACATGAACGTTCAAGAATTAGATATTCTGAACGCAATTCGGAAAAATCCTAACGTGAATCAGCGAGAAATCGCAAATCAATCAGGATATTCATTAGGATTTGTTAATCGTGTAGTAAAAGAATTACAAGAAGAAAAGTGGCTATCTCCAAGTGGGGAATTAAGTGAAAAAGCAAAAACATTTATAAAAGAAAATCAACCAAAGAAAGCAATTATTTTAGCGGCGGGATTTGGAATGCGAATGGTTCCGATTAATACGGAAATTCCTAAAGGATTATTGGAAGTAAGAGGAGAAGTCTTAATTGAAAGAATGATTCGTCATCTTCATGAAGTTGGTATAACAGATATTCAAGTAGTAGTTGGATTTATGAAAGAAAGATATGAATATTTAATCGACGAATTTAATGTTCAATTAGTTGTCAATTCTGAATACCAAGTTAAAAATAATCTACATTCATTAAGTAAGGTAAAATCTTCGTTGGATAAAACTTACATCGTTCCATGTGATATTTGGGCAGCAGAAAATCCATTCTCAGATTTTGAGCCTTATTCATGGTACATGGTTAGCGACGAAACATCTGTTGAAAGTTACGTTCGTGTGAATCGTAAAAGAGAATTAGTGACGGTGGATGAAGAAGATGAAGGAAATGAAATGGTTGGACTTTGTTATTTAGCTGGACAAGAAGCAAAAACTGTTCAAGAAAAATTACAAGAATTTTCTAAGAAATCTTCTTACGACCATGAATTTTGGGAATGTACTTTGCAAGAGAAAAATAAATGGATCATTCCTTCTAAAGTGGTAAATGCAAAACAATTGATTGAGATTAATACGTATGAACAATTGAGAGAATTAGATGGAAATTCTGCGAATTTGAAAACAGATGCCATTTCAATTATTCAAGATTGTTTTAATGTTGAAGTTGATGAAATTAAAAATATTACTGTTTTGAAAAAGGGAATGACAAACCGTTCGTTCTTATTTGAATGTCAAAATCAAAAATATATTATGCGTATTCCGGGTGAGGGAACAGATCATTTAATTAATCGAAAAGAAGAAGCAACTGTTTATCAAGCATTAGAGAATCGACAAATTTGTGATGATGTTTTATACATGAATCCGGATAATGGGTACAAGATTACAGCTTATTTAGAAGATGCTACAAACTGTGATGCAGAAAACTGGGATGAAGTCGAAGCATGTATGACGAAATTAAGAGAATTCCACGAATTAAACTTATCAGTAGATCATCGTTTTGATATTTTTGGTCAAATTGATTTTTATGAAAGTTTATGGAATGGTGAAAAATCTTATTTTAAAGATTATGAAAAAACAAAAGCAGCTATTTTTGAATTGAAAAAATGGATAGATACATTAGATAAAACAGAAACTCTTGTTCATATCGATGCCGTTCCAGATAATTTCTTATTTACAAATGATGGTATTCGAATTATTGACTGGGAATACGCTGGTATGCAAGATCCTCATGTGGATATTGCAATGTTTAGTATTTATTCTTTATATTCGAAAGAACAAGTAGATCGTTTAATCGATTTATACTTTAAAGGAGAAGTTTCTCCAATGATTCGTACGAAAATTTATGCATATATTGCAAGTGCAGGATTATTATGGAGTAATTGGTGCGAATATAAGAGAAGTCTAGGGATTGATTTTGGAGAATATTCATTATGTCAATACCGTTATGCAAAAGAATATTCTAAATTAGTACAATCTTTATTAAAGGAACTGTGAAAAGAGGGAAAAGATGACAAATACAATTAAAAGAGCCATCTTAATGGCTGCAGGTCAAGGAACTAGAATGAGACCTATTACGAATCATACTCCAAAACCTCTTGTAAAGGTCAATGGAGTACGAATGATTGATACTGTCATTCAGGCATTACATAAAAATGGTATTAAAGAAATTTATGTAGTCGTTGGATATTTAAAAGAGCAGTTCTATCCATTAGAGCAAGAATATCCAGGATTAAGAATTATTGAGAATCCATACTATGATACGTGTAATAATATTTCTTCTCTATATGTAGCAAGAGAACATTTAGAAGATGTTGTTATTTTAGATAGTGATCAATTGATTTATAATCCAGAGATTCTTCATGCTGACTTTACTCATTCAGGATATAACTGTGTATGGTCACAGGGACATACAGATGAGTGGTTAATGACTGTCGATGAACAGGAAAAAGTCATTCATTGTTCTCGTACTGGTGGAGAAAAAGGATGGCAATTATATAGTATTTCTCGTTGGAATAAAGAAGATGGACAACGTTTAGCACGTCACTTGGAACAAGAATTTGATGAGAAACAAAATCATCAAATTTATTGGGATGATGTAGCAATGTTTTGTTATCCTGAAGAATATGAATTAGGAATTTATCCAATGGAAAAATCAGATATTGTTGAAATTGACAATTTAGAAGAATTATTAGAGCTAGATTCAAGTTATCAAAATAATTTGAAAGAAAGAGGGGAATTTTAAAATGCAAAAAAAATTACATCAAGAAATTGACTGGATATCAACCATTGTTCCATTATTAGGAGTATTATTTTTAGGAGTATTATTTTTATTTATTCCAGAACAATCATCATTGATATTAGGAAATTTTCGAACTTGGTTAGGAGATAAATTTAGTATTTATTATGCACTATTAGGTGTAGGGATTTTTGGTTGTAGTATGTATATAGCTTTTTCAAAATATGGTTCTATTGTTTTAGGAAAAGAAGAAAAGCCTGAATATACGTCTTTCCAATGGGGAGTGATGATTTTTACTTCCACAATGGCTGCAGATATTTTGTTCTATTCTTTATGTGAATGGGCGTTATATGCAAATGAAGATTATGTAGCTCAATTAGGAGGTATTCAAAGATGGGCTCCTACATTCCCATTATTTCACTGGGGACCAATCGCTTGGGGCTTCTATATTATTTTAGCTGTAGCATTTGGTTTTATGTTACATGTACGTAAAGTTGAAAAGCAAAAATTCTCAGAAGCTTGTCGTCCTATTTTAAAAGATAAAGTAGATGGATGGATGGGTAAAGTTATTGACTTAATTGCAATTTTTGCCTTAATTGCGGGAACTGCAACAACATTCTCATTAGCGACTCCTTTATTATCAGCATCATTAGGTCATGTTTTTGGTTTTGAAAACTCAACTGGCGCAACCATTATTATTTTGTTATTAATTGCTTTAGTTTATACTTCAACAGTATTATTAGGGATGGAAGCTGTCTCTAAATTAGCCACTTATTGTTCATATTTATTCTTCGCTTTATTAGCATATTTCTTATTTGCTGGTGGAGAAACTGTTTATATTCTAGAGACTGGTTTTAGCTCAATTGGAAACTTAGCTCAAAACTTTATTGGATTATCTACTTGGTTGGATCCATTACGTGAAACTTCATTCCCACAAAAATGGACGATTTATTATTGGGCTTATTGGATGGTTTGGTGTGTTGCAACTCCTTTCTTCATTGGAAGTATTAGTAAAGGTCGTACGATTAAACAAACTATTTTAGGAGCTTATTCTTGGGGGATTGCAGGAACATTTACTTCATTTATCATTTTAGGGAACTATGGTTTAGCACAACAATTAAAACATGGTTTAGATGTTTCTAGTGGATTATTAGTGGATAATCCAGATTATTCAGGAATTATTTTGAAAATTTTTGATACTATGCCTTTGAGTCAGTTAGGATTAGTTTTATTAGCTGTTACAATGGTTGCTTTTTATGCTACAACATTTGATGCGTTAACTTTAGTTATTTCTGCTTATTCTTATAAGACATTAGAAGATACGCATGATTCTGATAAACGTGTTCGTATGTTCTGGGCAGTTGTGTTTATTATTTTACCAATTGCATTAATTTTCTCAGAAAATTCAATGTATAATTTACAATCTGTTGCGATTATTGCAGCATTCCCAATTGGATTAATTATTGTTCTAATTGTGGCAAGTTTCTTAAAAGACTTGAAAGCTTATGAAAAAGAATTACATTAATTAATTGAATAGACTTTCTAGTGGGATAGTAGTATTAGGACGCCAGCAGCTTCGCTAAAGCGAATCTCATGGCTAAAAAAATCGAGACATCGTCTCGATTTTTTTTTATTTTGGCTTTTATGATTTCTGTGTTAGAATAGGAATGCTAAATAAGTAAAGGAGGGAAAGCGATGACGAGTGATTTATCTACTATTATTCAAGCTATCGTAACGGATGAAAATGATAAAGCGTACTTTGTTCAAAAACAAGGTGAAACGTATCGTGTTTCAAAAAATTCCGATGTAACATTAGACATCGGAGATGTCGTAACAGGCTTTGTATATGAAAATAGTGATCGTAAGAAAATCATGACCCTTGATATTCCAGAAGTAACCAATGAAACTTATGGATGGGCAACAGTTACTCAAGTGAGAAAAGATTTAGGCGTATTTGTATCTATCGGATTACCAGATAAAGATATGGTTGTTTCTTTAGATGAGTTACCAAATTTAAAAGAATTATGGCCGAAAAAAAATAATCGATTATATGTAACGTTAATAAAAGATAAGAAAAATCGTACTTGGGCAACAATGGGAGATGGAACAGAGTTAAAAGCCAAATCCATTAGAGCCAATCATACATTAAAAAACAAAGATGTATCAGCTACTGTAACCAATGTTAAATTAGTAGGAACATTTTTAATGACAGAAGAAGGCTATCGATGCTTCTTACATCCAAGTGAGCGTTTATATGAACCAACTCTTGGGGAATTAGTGACTGTTCGAGTCATTGGAGTTCGACCAGATGGTGTATTAAATGTATCCATGAGACCCAGAGCATATGAAGCAATTGGAGATGATGCAGAGATGATTTTAACGATGTTAAGAAATCGTCCAACACATACATTGCCATATTGGGATAAAACGGATCCAACGATTATTAAAGAAATTTTTGGAATTAGTAAAGGACAATTTAAACGTGCGATTGGTTCTTTATTAAAAGCGAAAAAAATTACACAATCAGAAGGATTTATTCAATTAATAGAAGAAAAATAAGAGTTAGAATGGGGGGATAGGACTGTGTTAACAATGGAAGGCATCAAAAAGAAATTGCAGGAAGAAGGGTTTAAATTAACGCCTCAAAGACAAGCAACGGTTGCAATTTTATTAGAAAAAGAAGATGACCATCTCAGTGCTGAAGCAATTTATATGCTCGTTAAACGGAAATATCCTGATATTGGATTAGCAACGGTTTATCGTACTTTAGAAATTTTAACGGATTTAAATATTACTTATCGAGTTGTTTTTGATGATGGTTTAGCTCGTTTTGACTTAAAACGAGATGGATCCAATCGTTTCCACCATCATTTATTATGTAATAAATGTGGAAATATTGAAGAAATTCATGAAAACTTATTAGGTGAAGTTGAAAAAACGGTTGAAGAACGATTTCATTTTAAAGTGGAAGATCATCGTTTAACTTTCCATGGTATTTGTCAAAAATGTAGAGAAGGTGAAACTCATGCAACGTAATTTGGATTATTTTGTGGATTCATTAGCAATTCAAGGATTATCTCAAAATACAGTGATGAGTTATCAAAGAGATTTAATGAAATTTTACCAATTTTTGAAAGAACAACAAATTCAAGATTGGAAAGAAGTTGATTATTCTTTGATTGTGTTATTTTTACAAGCCTTAAAACAGGATGGTTATGCGACAAGTTCTACGAGTAGAATGATTAGTTGTTTAAAAAAATTCTTTAAATTTTTACAACAAGAACAATTAGTTGAAACGAATCCAGTACAACCACTGAAAGTTCCTAAAACGAGTAAGACGTTGCCAAAAGCTCTAACGGTTGATGAAGTGACACAAGTATTAAATTCCTGTGATACTTCAACGGTATTAGGATTAAGAGATAAAGCTATGTTAGAACTCCTTTATGCAACTGGAATGCGTGTTAGTGAGTTAATTACATTAAAATTAAGTGACTTGCATTTAGAATTGGGATTTCTTCAAACAATTGGTAAAGGGAATAAACAAAGAATTATTCCAATTGGACAAGCTGCCACTAATTGGGTTCAGCATTATTTAACTTATGCGAGAGTAGTGTTAGAGCAGGAGTCAAATCCAGTGGAATATTTGTTTTTAAATCACCGTGGAAATGGATTTACAAGACAAGGTTTTTGGAAAAATTTAAAGAAAATGGTTCAAGAAGCAGGCGTTCATAAAGAAGTAAGCCCCCATACATTACGCCATTCATTTGCAACGCATATTTTAGAAGCAGGGGCTGATTTGAGAATTGTGCAAGAATTATTAGGACATAGTGATATTAGTACAACTCAAATTTATACGCACTTAACAAATGAACGTATGAAGGAAATTTATCAACAAGCGCACCCTCGTGCGAAAAAATAAAATTTTATACAGAAAGAAGAATGTCAGATGAAATTTAAAAGAATTCACGTAATTGTAATGGACTCAGTTGGGATTGGAGAAGCGCCAGATGCTGCTGCATTTAATGATGCAGGTTCTCATACTTTAGGACATATTTCAGAACGAGTTGGTTTAAATGTTCCAAATATGCAAGCTTATGGATTAGGAAATATTGCTCCATTAAAAACTGTACCTCCAGTTGAAAATCCAAAAGGAAGCTACACTAAATTAGAAGAAGTTTCTGTAGGAAAAGATACAATGACAGGCCACTGGGAATTAATGGGATTAAACATTAAAACTCCATTTAGAGTATTCCCTGATGGATTCCCTCAAGATTTATTAGACAAAATTACAGAATTCTCTGGAAGAAATATTGTATGTAATAAACCATATAGCGGAACAGCAGTTATTGATGATTTTGGGAAACATCAAATGGAAACAGGCGATTTAATCGTTTATACAAGTGCTGACCCAGTATTACAAATTGCAGCTCATGAAGAAATTATTCCTTTAGAAGAATTATATCGTATTTGTGAATATACAAGAGAAATTACAAAAGATGATCCATATATGATTGGTCGTATTATTGCTCGTCCATATGTGGGAACTCCAGGTAACTTCCAACGTACTTCAAACCGTCACGACTATGCATTAAGTCCATTTGGTCAAACAACTTTAGATTTCTTAAAAGAAAAAGATTTTGATGTTATTGCGATTGGTAAAATTAATGACATTTTCAATGGTCAAGGAATTACTGAATTTGTACGTACAAAAAACAATATGGATGGTGTCGATAAATTCGTAGATATCTTGAAAAAAGATTTCACTGGTATGAGCTTCTTAAATTTAGTAGACTTCGATGCTGCTTATGGACACCGTAGAGATACTGTTGGATATGGTAAAGCATTAGAAGACTTCGATGCACGTATTCCAGAAATTTTAGAAAATATGTATGAAGATGATTTATTAATTATTACTGCTGACCATGGTAATGACCCTACATTCCCAGGAACTGACCATACTCGTGAGTATATTCCAGTTTTAGCAATTAGCAAATCTCTACAACATCCAACACGCTTAACTCAAGGACATTTCTCAGATATTGCTGAAACAATTTCTGAAAACTTTGGCGTATCCTCAACAGGAAACGGACAAAGCTTCTTAAGTGAATTACAATAATATAATTGTGGAAATTCAATGAGTTCCATTATTGGATTTCCACTTTTTTTAAATCATCAAAAAAAGAGAGGAAAGAGTAGCATGGCTTTATATGATCAATTACTAGAAACAAAACAATTTTTACAAAGCAATGGAGTTCAAATGATTGATTTTGGACTAATTTTAGGTTCAGGATTAGGAGAATTAGCAACTGAAGTAGAAAATCCAGTTATCTTCGATTACAAAGATATTCCAAACTTTCCAGTATCTACAGTAGTAGGTCACGCTGGTCGTTTAGTTTATGGCGAATTATCTGGTAAAAAAGTTTTAATTATGGATGGACGTTTCCATTTTTATGAAGGATATCCAATGGAAACTGTTACGTTCCCAATTCGTTTAATGAAATTATTAGAAGTTGAAACAATGATTGTGACAAACTCAGCTGGAGGAAGCAATCCAAACTTCAAACCAGGAGACTTAATGTTAATTACAGACCATATTAATATTACAGGTACTAATCCATTAATTGGACCAAATGATGATCGCTTTGGACCTCGTTTCCCTGACATGTCTCATGCTTATCATGTATATGGACAAGAAGTGGTTCGTAAAGCGGCTAAAGAAGTAGGAGTGCAATTACAAGAAGGAGTTTATACAGGTTTATCTGGCCCAACTTATGAAACACCTGCTGAAGTTCGTATGGTACAAGTATTAGGTGGGGATGCAGTTGGTATGTCAACTGTTCCTGAAGTGATTATTGCGAACCATTCAGGAATTAAAGTGATTGGTATTTCTTGTATTACAAACTTAGCAGCCGGATTACAAGCAAACTTAAACCATGAAGAAGTAGTAGAAACCACTCAACGAGTGAAAGAATCATTTAAAGGTTTAGTTCGTAAAGTTATTGAAATTTATTAATTAGAATAGGAGTAGAGAAAGTGGATGCGTTAACGCTACGTATTGGGGAATTTGAAGGTCCAATGGATTTGTTATTACATTTAATTAAAGAGATGAAAATTGATATTTATAACATTCCAATGGTGGAATTAACGCATCAATATTTATCCTATATTCATTCCATGCAAGAAATGGAATTAGAAGTAGCTAGCGAGTATTTATTAATGGCAGCAACTTTATTAGAAATTAAAGCAAGAATGCTTTTACCAAAACCAAAAGTGGAAATCGATGAAGTAGAAGTAGAAGAAGATCCAAGGGATGAGTTAGTTGAAAAATTAATGGAATATAAGCAATTCCAAGAAGGTGCCAAAAAACTGGAAGAACTTTCTGTCCAAAGAGGGATGCATTATGGAAAAGAAGCAAGTGATTTATCTGCTCTTCAAGAAATTATTCCATTACAAGAAGGACAAGTAACGACTCAGGATTTATGGAATGCATTAAAGAAAATTGCAAGAAGAAATCTTGAAAAAATGCCTCTACAAGCGAATATTCAACATGAAACACATACGGTAGAGGAAATGATGGACTCGATTTTAACAAAAATTCAAGAAAATCCTCAAAAAAGTATTCGATTTGATAAATGTTTCCCTTCGTTTCATCGTCATGCCATTGTGACAACATTTTTGGCGATGTTACAATTGGTTAGGGAACATAAAATTCGTTTGGTTCAACATGTGCCTTATGAAGATATTGTTTTAGAAACTTGCGATAAAGGTGGTGCATTTAGTGAATAATTATTTAGCAGCAACTCAAGCTTTATTATTTGTAGCAGGAGATGATGGCTTAACACTAGAAGAAATTAGTTATGTCGTTGGTATTGAAAAAACGGCAGTTCGACAACTATTAGAAGAATTAATGGAACAATTAAAAGATGAAAAAAGTGGCTTAGAATTAATTTTAACGGCGCAACGTTATAAATTTGTGACGAAAGCATCGTTAAAACCATATCTTGAAAAATATGCCGTTTCACCATTTTCTTCTCAATTATCTAGTGCAGCTCTTGAAACATTGGCGATTATTGCTTATAAACAGCCTATTACAAGATTAGAAGTAGAAAGTATTCGTGGAGTTCAATGTAGTGGCGCTATTCAAAAATTATTGTTAAGAGATTTAATTGAAGAAGCCGGTCGAATGGATAGTCCAGGTCGTCCAAAATTATATCGTACAACCACTTATTTTATGGATTATTTTGGATTAGAAACATTGGACCAATTGCCAGATGTTGAATCATTACTAGAATTAAATCAAGAAGAAAGTAAGCAATTATTTAAAAATAATGAAGACTTATTTGCAGAATTAGAACAAAAGCATCAAGAGGAAGAAACCATTTCGTAAGAAAGGAAGGAGTATCTCGTGGAAAGATTACAAAAAGTTATGGCACATGCCGGAATTGCATCTCGTAGAAAATGTGAAGCCTTTATTGAAGAAGGTCGTGTCAAAGTAAATGGCACAGTTGTCAGAGAGTTAGGATATAAAGTATCTCAATCGGATAAAATTGAAGTAGATGGGATTCCGATTTATAAAGAAGAGCCTGTTTACTTTATGTTTTATAAACCAAAATCTGTTTTATCAAGTGTAACAGATGATAGAGGACGTACGGTTATTAGCGATTATTTTAAAGATGTCCCTCAACGTGTCTATCCAGTAGGAAGATTAGACTATGATACAACAGGATTAATTTTATTAACAAATGATGGAGAATTTGCGAATTTAATGACACATCCAAAACATCATGTTGAAAAGAAATATATTGCTAAAGTAAAAGGTGTTCCAACCCCTCGTCATATGAGACAATTAGAAAGAGGTATTTGGATTGATGGCAAGAAAACTTCTAAAGCAGTTGCCAAAATTTTATCCGTTGATACGGAAAAAAATACGGGAATTGTTTCTTTAACGATTCACGAAGGTTGGAATCACCAAGTGAAGAAAATGTTTGAAGCAGTAGAATTACCTGTTCAAAAATTAAAACGAGAAGAATTTGGATTCTTAACATTAGAAAATTTAAGACCAGGAGATTATCGTGAACTACGTGCGTTTGAAGTTCAAAAATTGGTTCGTTTAGCAAAGAATGAGATTTAAAATTTTTAAAGAACACTTTAATAGTGAAAAATGATTATTATGTTATAATCAACTTAAAGATATTAGCCGTTTCTTATCAGACGGGATATAAAATGATGAGATTAAATGTAGCCACTTACCGATGGTGTGGGATATAAATAATTCGGTTCGTTAATATAGCCACTTACTATATTGGTGGGGTATAAGTAGTATAGTATGTAAATCCCTCTGATCGTTTAGATAGAGGGATTTTTTTGGAGGCTTGTATGGAAATCAAACAAGGATATTCTTATCATATAAAAGAGACATTTTTTAGTGAAATGCAAAATTCTTCATTTATGAGTAATAAAGAGAACGGTCATTATAGACCACATTATTATGCAATTGAAGACCAAAATAATAGTGGTATTTTTTGGATGATTTCGATTAGTTCAAAAGTTGAAAAGTATAGACAAATCATTAATTCAAAAATAGAAAAATATGGAAAGTGTAGTACTATGATAATTGGGAAATTTGCTGGGGAGGATAATGTTTTTTTAATTTAAAATGCGTTTCCAATTAAACCTATCTATTTAGATCATATTCATACAATTAAGGGATTACCAATTACTATACATAAAAAATTAGAAAAAGAACTCAGAAATAAATTAAGGGAAGTTCTTGCTCTAAAGAAAAGAGGTATAAATCTGTTTTATACAGACGTGGATAGGATTTTAGAGGATATCACAAAATTAAATTAATTTTAAAATAAAATAGATAATTATGGTATAATGACAAGAGTAAACCTCTTGTCTTTTTTTGAGGAATTTTCACTGAAGTGAGGAACAATATGAGTATCATAATTCAAACAACATCACAGGAAGAAACGATGAAAATCGGCGAATTATTAGCAAAAGATGCTTTTCCTAACAGTACGATTATTTTATCTGGAGATTTAGGAGCTGGAAAAACTACTTTTACAAAAGGCTTTGCTTTAGGTTTAGACATTACACGTGTCATCAAAAGTCCAACCTATACATTAATTCGTGAGTATACTAAAGGTCGTTTGCCTTTATTTCATATGGATATGTATCGTATTGAAGAAAGTGGAGGAGCAAGTGAAATAGGTTTAGAAGAATATTTTCATCGTGAAGGTGTTGTCATGGTGGAATGGGCAAATTTTATCGAAGAAGAATTACCTATGAATCGATTAATTATTTCTATCGAACAAACTTCACTGACGACTCGTACGATTACAATGACTGCAATTGGAGAAGAATATGAAAATTGGTTAAATCAATTTGAAGGTTGGTGGACAAATGAAAGAGAAAGTTGAATTAGAAATTGAAGTAGTATCTGTAGAAGATGCAGAAGCTTTAATTGAGTATACGAAAAAAGTTGGAAAAGAAACAGACTTTTTAAGTTTCGGTGAAGAAGGATTAGAATTAAGTATCCAACAAGAAGAATTATATATTCAATCTGTTTTAGAAAGTGATAATCAAATGATGCTACTTGCAAAATTAGGACAAGAAATTATTGCAGTTGCTTCAATTGGTGGGAATTCTAAAGAAAAATTCCAACATGTTGGAGAATTAGGCATTAGTATTTTAAAAGAATATTGGGGACAAGGTCTTGGAAGTGCCTTAATGGAAGAATTATTGTCATGGGCAAAAGACTATTCACCTCTTGAAAAAATTAAATTAGCAGTCGTTAAAGAAAATGTTGCCGCTATTGCTTTATATAAAAAGTTTGGATTTGAAGTAGTAGCGATTGAGGAAAAAGAAATGAAAGTAAATGGTCAATATTATGATGTCATTCAAATGGCCTATTTTTTAGAAAAGGAGTAATACATGAAAGTCGGAATTATTGCAGCGATGGAAGAGGAGAAACGTCTTCTATCTGAAGAAATGACAATTGAAAAGGAAGTAAAAATTGCAGGATGGACATTTTTAGAAGGAACTTTAAATGGAGTTTCGATTGTATTAGTGCAATCTGGTATTGGAAAAGTAATGTCTAGTGTAACAGCTGCTTTATTAATTCATCATTTTAATGTAACCCTTGTGATTAATACAGGATCAGCGGGTGGATTTGGAACAGAAATGAATATTGGAGATATTGTAGTTGCTACAGAATTAGCATATAGCGATGCAGATGTAACAGCTTTTCAATATGAATATGGTCAAATGCCAGGAATGCCTGCACGTTTTCAAGCGCAAGTAATTGAAGACAACGTGATTGAGGAAATCCAATCTGAATTGAAGTTATCGGTCTTTAAAGGCTTAGTAGTTTCAGCAGATAGTTTTATTCATCGTGAAGATCAACGTTTATTTATTTTAAATCATTTCCCAGATGTTTTAGCTACAGAAATGGAGGGAGCTTCTATTGCGCAAGCTTGTTATGCATTGCAAACTCCAGTAATTGTTGTTAGAGCTATCTCGGATATGCCAGAAAAAGGAACATCAGCAGTTGATTTTGATACATTTATTGTAGAAGCAGGTCGTAAATCGGCATTGATTGTTCATCAATTATTACATCATTTAAAAGAAGCTTAATGATTAGGGGGAGTTCTCGTGTTAAATATTGGAGTTGTTGGGATTGGTGCGATTGCACAAAAAGCTTATTTACCAGTAATGCGTTCGATTGGAAATGTGAAATGGTATATGTGTACTAGAAATGTTGAAGTTTTACAACGAGAATCAAAACTATTAGGACGTTGTATTCCATGTAGTAGTGTGGAAGAATTATTACAGTTTGATTTAGATGGAGTCATGATTCATGTCTCAACAGATGCCCATGTAGAAGTTGCAAAGCAATTTTTAGAAAAAGGGATACCTGTTTATATAGATAAACCGATTGCCCCAAGTTATGAAGAAACGCTTGAATTGTATCGTTTAGCCAAAGAAAATCAAACTTTTTTAACAGCTGGATTTAATCGACGTTTTACTCCAAAATTAGTAGAATTAAAAAATGTTGCTCATAAGAAGAGAATTGTAACAGAAAAAAATTGTACAATTCCAAGTTTTGATAATCGAACTCGTATATTTGATGTTTTTATTCATCCATTGGATACAGCGTTATTTTTAATGGATGAAAAACCAAAACGTGGATCATTTTATTATAAGAAAAATCGAGGCGTTATTGAACAATGTACGATTTATTTAGAAAATGAGGAACAATCAGCCATTGTCATGATGAATACAGAATCTGGAGCGAATCTTGAAAGAATTGAAATTCAAGCAGAAACAGGAACTTTTTCATTACAAAATTTAACAGACTTGACGATTTATCAAGGTGGAGAAGAAATTAAAGATCATTTTTCATCATGGGATTCTACTTTATATAAGAGAGGATTTGAGAGTATTGTTCATTCCTTTATTATTGCTGTTCAAACTCAAGGTGAAAATCCAGTTTCTCCTATTTCAAGCTTATTAAGTCATTTTATTTGCGAGAGATTAGCACATGCAAAAGCATCCGAAGGCTTTTTATCATTTGACGTAGAAACTGTTGAATAGTATCATTAAAAAGATATTGCATAATAGGAGAGAAAAAGATGAAAGATTGGTGGAAAGAACAATTTCCAGAAGTAAAAGTATGCTTCCATGAACCATTAAAAAAATATACTTTTACTAAAACAGGTGGAGAAGCTGAATGTTTAATTTTCCCAAGAGATAAACATGAAACTGCAAAAATTATTAAAGCTTTACAAGAAAAACAAATTCCTATTACAGTACTAGGAAATGCTAGTAATGTTATCGTTAGAGATGGTGGTATTAAAGGAGCGGTTATTTTATTAAATGAAATGACTGCTATGAAAGTAATGGGAAATAAAATTTTAGCAGAAGCTGGCGTGTCTTTAATCGAAGTGACAAAATGCGCATTAGAACAATCTTTAACAGGTTTAGAATTTGCATGCGGCATCCCAGGAAGTGTTGGGGGAGCCATGTATATGAATGCAGGTGCTTATGGTGGTGAAGTGTGTGAAGTGGTCGAATATGTTGATGTTGTGACTCGTACTGGTGAAATTAAACGTTTAACAAATGAAGAATTAAAGTTTTCATATCGTCATAGTGCTTTACAAGAAAGTGGAGATTTAGTGATTGATGTTTGTTTTAATCTAAGTCCAGGGCAAACAGAAACGATTCAAGCTAAAATGGAAGAATTAACGCATTTACGTGAGAGTAAACAGCCATTAGAATATCCTTCTTGTGGAAGTGTATTTAAACGTCCAGAAGGTCATTTTACTGGAAAATTAATCCAAGATGCAGGACTTCAAGGGTTCCAAATTGGTGGAGCTCAAGTGTCTAAAAAACATGCAGGCTTTATTGTAAATATTGATCATGCAACTGCTACGGATTATTTATCGGTTATTCAACATGTTCAAAATGTGGTGTTTGAAAAATTCCAAGTGGCACTTGAACCAGAAGTAAAAATTATTGGTGAAGAGTCAAAATAGAGGAGAAAAATGATGAAAGAGAATAAATTCATAAATACTGGTCTTCTTCATGTAGTTTCATTAATTGTTTTAGTTCTTAGTTATCACTATGTAGGGATAACATTGCCTATTTTTACTGGAGTAGATATTAACTTCTTTTATATTTTACTTGCGATTGTGGCTGGTTTAGCTGGTTCGTTATTTGCTGCAATTGTTGGGGTAACAACGATTTTGATTGATTTATTATTAGGGACGACGGATCAATGGATTGCGATTGCGATTTCTGTGGGATTGCTTGGATATGTGTTTGGTTTGGGCATTCGTCGTAAGTCGTTTTTAGCGGGTACTTTTTCTCGTCATGATGTTTTGCGTTTTAATGTGATTCAAGTGGTTGCGAATGTGATTATTTTTGGTTTAATTTTACCAACGTTAGAGGTCTTTTTCTATCAGGCTTCTACGGCAGTTGTTTTTATTAATGGTTGGATTTTTAGTATGATTAATTCGATTCTGATTGCCATTTTCGCAACAGCTTTGTTTAAATTGATTGCTAATCTTGTGAAAGAAAAAGCGTAAATATAACATATAAAGAATACAAAAAAGAATTCTAAGTAAATAAAGCCTACCAAAAAGTTGCTTTAGTTTAGCTAGGACGCCAGCAGCTTCGCAATGCGAATCTCATGGCTAAAATTTGAGCCTAAGTTCTCAAATTTTCCAACAGTGATAGAAATACTTCCCAGTATTTCTATCACTCAAGCTAAAAAAGCAACTTTTTTAATAATTCTAAGTAAATAAAGAATGCAAAAAATATTTCCTGATTTAGCTAGGACGCCAGCAGCTTCGCAATGCGAATCTCATGGCTAAAATTTGAGCCTAAGGTCTCAAATTTTCCAACAGTGACAAAAACACTTCCCAGTGTTTCTGTCACTCAAGCTAAAAGGAAATATTTTTTGTATTCTTTATTTTTGGCGTTTTTGATATTTTCTAGCAAAACTCATAAGAGAGTTTTTATCACTTAGGAGAACTTATGACTGAGGGAGAAATATTTTTATTTTGAATTTTGTATAAGAAAATAATGTAAGAAAACTAAATAACATCAATAAAGAAATAAAAAATAATTTTTTGTAGCTATAGTGATTCTATCACAGAGGAAAATTTGAGACCAAGGCTCAAATTTTAGCCATGAGACCGCAAGGTCTGCTGGCGTCCTAGCTACACCAAAAATTATTTTTTATTTCTTTATTCTACGTTACAATGATTTTCTCTTGCTTATTGATACAAATCGTGATTGAATAAAAGAGAAGTAGATTTAATTAAGAAATGGAGGTCATTTCATGACAAAAGAATTTAACAGTTTTACACTTGTAGAACAAAAAGCATTACCAGACATCCGTTGCGATTACTATTTATACAAACATGACAAAACAGGTGCACAAGTCATGTACTTAAAAACAGACGATGACAACAAAGCATTCTCCATCGCATTCCGCACACCACCATATGACGACAACGGAATTGCACACATTATCGAACACTCGGTATTAAACGGATCAAAAAAATACCCAACAAAAGAACCATTCGTAGAATTATTAAAAGGTTCCCTACAAACATTTTTAAACGCATGGACATTTTCAGATAAAACAATGTATCCAGTAGCTTCAAGAAATCAAAAAGACTTTGAGAATTTAATGGACGTTTATTTAGATGCGGTATTTTATCCAAATCTTTTATCAAACCCACAAATCTTAATGCAAGAAGGATGGCATTATCATTTAGAAAATAAAGATGATGAACTAACTTATAAAGGCGTTGTTTATAACGAAATGAAGGGAGCATTTTCTCAACCAGAATCAGAATTAAATCGTTTAGTTGAACCAACATTATTCTCTGACACAATTTATAAACATGTTTCTGGAGGAATGCCAGCTTCAATTCCAACATTGACTCAAGAAAAATTCATTGATTTCCATCAAACGTATTATCACCCTAGCAATGCTCGAGTAACTTTATACGGAAATTTAGATTTACCAAAAGCAATGGAACAATTATCAGAATACTTTGATGCTTTTGAGGCAAAAGAAGTTCCATTCGTAGGATACAAACAAGAACCATTTACAAGTGTCAAAGAACTAACAAGTTCGTATTCTGTTTCTAAAGGAGACTCAACCGAAAATAAAACATTGTTAGAATATGCTTGGGCTACTGGCACAAGTACTATTGGAGAAGAAGGAATTGCTTTAAGCATTTTAGATGAATTGCTATTAGGTAGTAATACAGCACCACTGAAGAAAGCTTTATTAAAAGCGAATATCGGTAGTGATGTTATGGGAGGATATTCTGCTTATACGTATTCTCCAACATTTGAAGTGATTTTAAAAGATACAGATGCTGATAAAAAAGAACAATTTGTTCAAATTATTCAAGATGAATTACAACGTTTAATAGAAGAAGGAATTTCTAAAAAAGCGATTCAAGCTGCTTTAAACAAAACAGCTTTCCGTTATAAAGAATTAACAGCTTTGGAAGGTAGTACACCAAAAGGTGTGATGTATGGAATGAATGCTTTAACAAGTTGGTTATATGATGGAAGCCCATATGTATCCTTTGAATACCAACAACATTTAGATGCTATTCAAGCTAAAGTTGAAGAAGGATATTTTGAAAATCTTATTCAAAAATATTTATTAGACAATACTCATGCTGCAATCATTACTCTAAAACCAGAACCAGGTTTATTAGAAGAAAAAGAAGCAGAATTAGCTAAAAAATTAGCCGAGTACAAAGCAAGTTTAAGCGAAGAAGAATTAGACCAATTAGTGGAAACAACTCAAAAATTAATTGAAAGACAAGAATCTCCTGATAGACCAGAAGATTTAGCGAAAATTCCGACTCTATCGATTGATGATATTCAAAAGAAAGCAACGCAATATCCATTAACGGTTGAAGAAGGAAAAGACACGCCGACTTTCTTACATTATGAAGACTTTACAGCAGGTATTTCATATGCAAAATATTTCTTTGATATGAGAGGAGTTAAAACAGAAGAAATTCCAGTTGCTGCATTTGTCACTGAATTATTAGGTGAAATTAGTACAAAACATTTTGCTGATGAAGACTTAAATACTGAGATGGATTTCTATACAGGTGGAATTTCTACAAATGCTTTTGTGATGACAGAAGATGTTGCGAAAAATGTTTATTATCCGTTCTTTACTGTTTCAGGGAAAGCATTGTCTCAATATTTACCTAAATTAATTGAATTAGTTGAAGAAATTGTCTTACGTTCAAACTTGGAAGACTATGATAAAATTAAAGAACTGTTATTAAATACAAAAGCTAACTTGGAAATGCATATGAATTATGCTTCGCATACCATTGCTGTACGTCGATTAGAATCATACTATTCAGAAGGTGCGAAATATGCTCAAGCATTAGAAGGTATTGATTACTATGATTATATTTCTGATTTAGTGAAACATTATGATGAGAGAAAAGAAAGCTTTAGTCAACAATTGATAGCTGTACTTCGTCAAATCTTGAATATTCATGGAGTGACTGCAACATTTGTCGGAAGTAAAGAAGACTTTGAACAATTCAAAGCATTATCTCAATCATTCTTCCAACAGTTATCACAAGAGGAAGTGACACCACAACCATTCACAACTCCTGTTGAAATTCTAAACGAAGGGTTTAAAACAGCTCAAGAAATTCAATATGTAGCAAAAGGTTACAATCAAACATTACTAGGAGTTCCATTTGAAGGTTCTAATGCATTTTTACAAACGGTTTTAGGATTAGATTATTTATGGAATACCGTTCGTGTTAAAGGTGGAGCATACGGTGGAATGAGTGTCATTGGTGGAAAAGGTGAAGTAGCTGCTGTGTCATACCGTGATCCAAACTTAGTGGAAACTCTAAAAACTTATGATGGACAAGTTCAATATTTAGAAAATTACAATCCATCTAAAGAAGAATTTGAGAAAAACCTTATTGGAACATTTAGTAGCATTGATCGTCCATTATCTGCAAATCAAAAAGGAAATATCGCATTTACACGTTACTTTACACATGTGACAACAGAACTTGTTCAAAAAACTCGTGATGAAGTTTTAAATGTAACACCAGAAAAAGTTCGTTCATTTGCACCAACAATGGAAAAAGTATTAGCTCAAAATGCTTTTGTAGTAGTGGGTAATGATGTGAAAATTGAACAAAATAAAGAAATTTTCAAAACAATCCGTTCATTATTTAATGATTAATTGTTTGAGTTAATTTCAAGTATCGTTAAAAGAGGAATTTTCTATTAGTAGAAGTTCCTCTTTTATGTTGTAAAATTTTTATATCGTTAAAGTGTGTCATTTAGGATTTTGTTTGAGTTTTTATGCGTTTAATTATACAATGGCAAAGTGAGAGTTTAAGAAAAAGGAGATTTACAGTAAATGAAATTAAGAAATATCGCATTATCATTATCTGCGTTAGTATTATTCACTTTACCAACAGTTGGTGCTCAAGAAGAAAAAGCCCCACAAGGTAAAGGGTGGCAAACAATTAATGGACAACAATATTTTATAAAAGAAGATGGATCAAAAGCTACGTCTTCATGGATTGATCGTTCGTATGTAGATAAAGACGGCAAAAAAGTAGTTGGCTCTTTTATTTATGATGAAAATTATAAGTCTTATTTCTATTTGAAAGCAGATGGAAATTATGCTGAAAATCAATGGTTAGAAATTGGTGGCAAATGGTACTATTTCAAAGAATGGGGCTATATGGCTAAAAGTGAATGGAAAGGGAATTACTATTTAAATCCAAGTGGTGCCATGGCTAAAAAGGAATGGATTTATGATAACAAATATAGTTCATATTTCTATTTGAAAGCAGATGGAAAATATGCTGATAAAGAATGGATTCAAGATGGAAATAAATGGTATTACTTACTATCAGGTGGTTACTTAGCAACTCGTCAATGGGTCAGTGATTATTTTGTGAACGGTGAAGGGGCTATGATGGCAAAAGAATGGTTATTTGATCCACAATATAATGCGATGTTCTATTTAAATGCTGATGGGAAATATGCACGCAGTCAATGGGCTCAAATTGATGGAAAATGGTATTATTTCAAGGCGAACGGTGCTAGAGCTGAAAAAGAATGGGCAGGTAATTATTATTTAGGTGAATCTGGCGTAATGGCAACAGGAGTTGTAACGGTTGGAGATACGAAATATACCTTCTCAGATACGGGTGAAATTCAAAAACAAGAACGATTAGAATGGGGTTGGGTTCAAAAGAATGGTCAACGTTATTTCTTAAATCGTCGTCAAGAACAAGTGGGCGGAAGTGATGCGAAGAAAGTTATCGATGTCAGTGAACATAATGGAAAAATCCAAAACTGGAGTCAAGTTATTAGAGATAATGGAATTGATGGAGTAATTGTTCGTTTAGGGTATTATGCATATGACGAAGATAAACAATTAGCATATAATATTAAAGAATTAAACCGCCTAGGAGTTCCTTATGGAGTGTATTTATATACTTATGCTGAAAATGAATCTGACGCAGAATTAGAAGCGAAACACACTATTAAATTATTGGAAAAATATCATATTCAACCAAGTTACCCAATTTATTATGATGTTGAAAATTGGGAATATGTGAATAAAACAAAAGCTGCACCTAAAGATACAAAAACATGGGTGAAAATTGTAAATAAATATATGGAAACGATGCATAAAGCTGGTTATACGAATGTAAGAATTTATAGTTACAGACATTTATTACAAACACGTTTAAATCATCCAGATATTTTAAAATATGTGGACTGGGTAGCTGCTTATACAGATGCATTAGATTGGAATAACCCACATTATTCAGGCTCTAAAGGTTGGCAATATACTTCAAGCGAATATCTAAAAGGTATTAGTGGAAAAGTAGACGTTAGCGTTTGGTATTAATGAATTTAAGAATTATGAAAAAAGTCAGACATAAGTCTGACTTTTTTTAGTGATGACAACAACGACATTGACCTGGTATACAAGTACAAGCTAGATGTTCAGGTGCATCTATTTCTTTTTCTTGTAATAATTTCTGTAATTGATGAGTGTCCTGTTTTGTTAATTGAGATTTTTGAATAAGTAAGGATAATAATTCACCTTGTTTTTTCTGACAAACATGACTTAATAATTCATTGCATTCTAAATCTAGTAATTCTTCTTCTGTTACTGTTGCGACATATTGATAAGGTCTTTTTGAAGTTGGAATAATAAATTCTTTTTTCAGCAGTCGATTGATAAGAGTTTTAATCGTAGCAGCTTGCCAATTGAAATTTGTAGCTAGCGCTTCAATAATAAAAGTACCCGTACATTTTGGGTTTGCCCATATCACTCGAAGAACTTGTCTTTCTGAAGCACTAATAGTATGAGAAAGTGTCATTTTTATTCTCCTTTCTTTGATATTGATAAGTGTAAATCTGAAAAATCTCTTTGTCAATATATTGATAGAAACTAAACTTTATTACTATATTTTGTGTTATAGATTATGTGAAATACTAAATATAGAATTTTTTGGTTGATATAAGACTGGAAAGTAGATATAATAAAGAGGTATGAAATAGAGGAGTAAGTATGAAAGTAGTTTTTTTATCATTGACGGGGCAGACGAGAAGATTTGTTCAAAAGTTGGAGTTACCAACTGTAGAAATTACACCACAAAATGTATTTCAACCAATGGATGAAGCATATATTATTGTAAGTCCTACTTATGATATGGAAGTGTTTGAATATTTTCAAGATTTTATTGAAACAGAGAATAACCATGCTTTATTAAAAGGAGTAGCTGGTTCTGGGAATCGTAATTTTAATACTTCATTTTGTTCGACAGCAAAATTGATTTCTTCTACTTATGAAGTTCCACTATTGCATTGTTTTGAGTTTCATGGAACTCAAAAAGACGTAACTATAATAAAGGAAAAGGTGAGCGAACTTGGATAGTCCAAAATTAATTAGTAAATCTCAAGAAGTAACATATTTTTCATTAAATAATGAATTGAACCGTCCGGTTGATGGAAAAATTCCTTTACATAAGGATAAAGAAGCAGTACGTGCATTCTTCCTAGAGCATGTTAATCCAAATACCGTATTTTTCTATACATTAGATGAAAAATTAGATTATTTAATTGAACATGATTATTTAGAAGAAGAGTTTTTAAATAAATATGACCGAGAATTTGTTAAAAGCTTAATGCAAGAAATTTATAAGAAAAAATTCCGTTTTCGTTCATTTATGTCAGCATTTAAGTTTTATAAGCAATATGCTTTAAAAACAAATGATGGCGAACGTTATTTAGAACGTTTTGAAGATCGTATTGTCTTTAATGCTTTATTTTTAGCAGATGGAGATGAACAATTAGCGAGAGATTTAGCTGAAGAAATGATTCATCAACGTTATCAACCTGCGACACCAACATTTTTAAATGCAGGAAGAAAACGTCGTGGTGAATTAGTATCTTGTTTCTTAATTCAAACAACGGATGACATGAATAGCATTGGTCGTACTATTAACTCTGCTTTACAACTTTCAAGAATTGGTGGGGGAGTTGGAGTAAGCTTATCAAATGTTCGTGCAGCTGGAGACCCAATTAAGAAAATTGAAAATGCTTCTAGCGGTGTTGTTCCAATTATGAAATTATTAGAAGATAGTTTCAGTTATTCTAATCAATTAGGACAACGTAATGGTGCAGGAGCTGTTTATTTAAATGTTTTCCATCCAGATATCGTATCATTCTTATCAACTAAGAAAGAAAATGCAGATGAAAAAATTCGTGTTAAGACATTATCATTAGGATTAGTAGTTCCAGATAAGTTTTATGAATTAATTAAAAATGACGATATGATGTATTTATTTAGTCCATATGATGTGGAACGTATTTATGGGGTTCCTTTCTCTTATGTAGATATTACAAAAGAGTATGAAAATATGGTGAATAATCCAGAAATTCGTAAATCAAAATTACGTGCACGTGATTTAGAACAAGAAATTAGTAAATTACAACAAGAATCTGGTTATCCATATATTGTAAATATTGATACAGTGAACAAAGCTAATCCAATTGATGGAAAAATCATAATGAGTAACTTATGTTCAGAAATTTTACAAGTACAAAGTCCTTCAGTAATTAATAATGGACAAGAATATGAAGTGCTTGGAACAGATATTAGCTGTAACTTAGGTTCTACAAATATCGTGAATTTAATGCAATCACCTGATTTTGAACGTTCGATTGAAGTTGCGGTTCGTGCATTAACATTCGTCACAGATCATTCAAGTATTGATGCAGTTCCAACTGTTAAAAATGGAAATCAAAAAGCTCATACAATTGGTTTAGGAGCTATGGGATTACATACATTCTTTGCGTTAAATCAAATGGAATATGGTTCTCCTGAATCAATTGAAGTAACAGATTTATACTTCCGACTATTGAATTTCTATACATTAAAAGCAAGCCATAAAATTGCCAAAGAACGTGGCGTGACATTTGATGGATTTGAAAAATCTGCCTATGCATCAGGAACTTATTTCGATGCTTATACAGAGTCAGATGTAGAAATTAAATCTGAAAAAGTAAAAGAAATTTTTGCAAACTTACCAATTCCAACGGTAGAAGATTGGAAACAATTGAAAGTAGATATAATGGCTGATGGATTATATCACCAAAATCGTCTAGCGATTGCTCCAACTGGATCAATTAGCTATGTCAATGAAACAAGTGCAAGCTTACATCCAATTACTCGTTTAATTGAAGAACGTCAAGAGAAGAAAACTGGTAAAACTTATTATCCTGCACCATTCTTATCAAATGAAACATTACCATATTATAAATCAGCTTATGATATTGATATGCGTAAAGTGATTGATGTATATGCTGCTGCGCAAAAACATATTGACCAAGGAATGAGTTTAACATTATTCATGCGTTCTGAATTACCAGAAGGTTTATATGAATGGAAAAATGGACGTACAAGTAAAATGACAACAAGAGATTTAAATATCTTAAGAAACTATGCTTGGAATAAAGGAATCAAATCAATTTATTATGTTCGTACATTTACAGAAAATAATGATGAAATTGGAAGTAATGGTTGCGAAAGTTGTAGTATTTAATTCAAAAAAGGAGACTTATCATGAGTGAGAAACGATATTTTAATGAGATTTTATCACAAAATGCTTCTGCACCTGTAGCTTATTATAAAGCGATTGACTGGAACCAAGTAGAAGATATGATTGATAAAATGACATGGGAAAAGTTAACCGAGCAATTTTGGTTAGATACTCGTATTCCTGTTTCAAATGACTTAGATGACTGGAGAACATTATCCCCAGCTGAAAAAGATGTTGTAGGGAAAGTATTTGGAGGATTGACATTATTAGATACATTGCAATCTGAAGAAGGTGCAAGTCTGATGAAAGACTATGTTCGTACACAACATGAAGAAGCTGTATGGAATAATATTCAATTTATGGAATCTGTTCATGCGAAAAGTTATTCAACAATTTTCAGTACATTACATACGAAAGCTGAAATCGAAGATATTTTTGAGTGGACAAATAATAATGAGTTTTTACAATACAAAGCTCAAAAAATTAATGAAATTTATCAAAGTAGAGATGCGCTAAAAATGAAAGTTGCTTCAACGATGTTAGAAACATTTTTATTCTATAGTGGATTCTTTACACCATTGTACTATTTAGGAAATAATAAATTAGCCAATGTAGCGGAAATTATTAAATTAATTATTCGTGATGAATCTGTTCACGGAACTTATACAGGCTATAAATTTCAACAAGGATATAATGAATTACCACAAGAAGAACAAGAAACTTTAAAAATGTGGGTTTATCAATTATGTTTAGAATTGTATCAAAACGAAGTGAAGTATACTCAATCCATTTATGATCAAGTGGGTTGGACTGAAAAAGTAAAAGTATTCATTCGTTATAATGCGAATAAAGCTTTACAAAATTTAGGCTTTGATCCATTATTCCCTGATACAGCTGAAGATGTAGATCCAATTGTGATGAATGGTATTTCAACAGGTACAAGTAACCATGACTTCTTCTCTCAAGTAGGAAATGGTTATTTACTAGGAACTGTAGAAGCTATGGATGATGACGATTATTCTAAATGGATGTAGTAAAAATAAAGACTTTTATGCGGTGCATAGAGGTCTTTATTTGGGCTCATCGACAAATTCTGTTGGTGAATCAAATGTAACACCAAATTAAGTCTTTA
>CAURER010000014.1:0-41289 GCA_963523795.1 uncultured Granulicatella sp. | reverse complement strand
TTAAAAATAATTCTCTATCAATTTTTACCATAGGAAGTTTTGTCGTTTCCAATAGCAATCGATCAATTTTCAATAATTTCAACATTCTGTCTCCTAATTTATTCCAATACTTTTTGCTTGATTATAGCATAGGTTAAAGTGGTCGTACACTAATGGCGTCATAAACCAGACTTTTCTTTAAAATTGTGGCAAGGGACGATAGCAGCCTCCTTTTGTGTCTCATATCTAACTATTTGGAAAACTCTGGTTTATTCCGCTTTTATCGTAGAAAATTAATTGATAAGTGTCTTTTAGTATTGATATAATTAACTTATCAGGAGGGATTTCTTTTATGACAGACACCGCATTTTTATTCACGCTTAATCCAGATGGGTCAGCAATCATCGGATATGAAGATTATGATGTCGATATTTTTGATGGAGATGACTATGAAGTTACTTATTTGTTAGATGATACAAACTTCACTAATCTCTTGCATCATCTTAATATTCCATTGAATCGAGACACTAAAAACTATTGAAAAAAGAATTTGGGCAGCATTTTGACTCTAGAAAATTCGAAGAGTTTTGTAAGGAACATGGTATCAGCTATCAACGTAGTGTGAGGATTGGATAAACCAGTAAATATTTTATGTAGAATTGAGAAGGACAATGATTTATGTCAAAAGAAACTTATGTACAATTTAATTCAAAACCAGGACGCAAAGGTAAAGCATATTTTGAAGCTGTAAATCAAGGATTAAATAAGTTTATAGAAAATGAAGCATGGAATAAAAATATTCCCGAAGACGAAAAAAGAAATCACGGTGTTCATGTAGAAGCTTCCTATCTTTGCCATGGAATTTGGACTAAAATAATGAATAACGAGAGTAACGAAGGAAACCTCTACTCCTCAAATTATTTTTATTGGAATAATAAAATTTTATTTCATTTTGATATTATGAATAATCCTAAGAAACAAAGTTGTGGACTAGCAAATTGTTGTAGCAATCAAGAATTAGATGAATGGACTAAAATTTACCATACAATCGGTAATATGACTCCCATCCCTTGGTTTAAAATCGACAAGCCTACACCTAAAGACAAAGAACAAATCAATCGTTATATAAACGGACAACGTCTTCACCTCGCCTTAAATGAACGTTGGGATTTATTTTTACACCTCTTAAAAAACAACTGGAGTCATTGGAATGATGAAAAGCCATTTACATTTGAATCCTATATGTTATTAACTTGCCAACAAATTTATTATTCAGATATTTATAATAACTTTAAAAAAGAAATTAAAGATATCCATAAAATCACATTAGAAACATTGGAACAATGGGATAAAATGATTACGAATAAAAGTAAATTTATTTCATTTTCCGAAATCCCAGATGATGAGTCTATAGGAGAGTTAATCATCAATCTCATAAAAATAAGATGCCATATCATTGGATTACTGCTAAAAGCTCCCCAAATTTAATTCACTAGTATTCCAAAAAAGCCTTTCACAAAACGGAAGGCTTTTTTGGAAATCTTTGTACAATTTAAACTTCTCTCCAACTTTCTTAATAGTCGTATAATTTCTTTTTGTTATATTATTCTTTTTCTCCACTAAGGTCTTTTAATCGACTATAAGTCTTACTTTGAGAAATTGCCACCTTCCACAATATTTGCTCTACTTTCTCCTCACATGCCTGATAATCAATTTTATCATCTTCTCCATTATAAAGTAACATTCCTGTTTCACCCCAAAATTGAGCATCTTCTTGCATTTGTATAACTAATTCTCTAAAAGCTTTTACAATTTCTTCCGGAATATACAATTGATGAATTAAAGTTTCATTTTTTAAATCTTTAGTTAATTCACAGTATCTCAAAAAATTGCTTCTAAACTCATTCCATCGATTATCAGCACTGTCTTTTTTCAGATAAAACAGCAAATCTTGTTCTAAAGGAACTAATTCAGCTATTAAAATATCTACTTTCTCATAAAATCTCATCTCACGGCCTAATAAAATCTCATAAGCTTTTGTAGCCCTATATAAATTATTTTTGAAAATTTCAATACTCTTTTCAAAAGATGATTTCACTGCATTTTCAATAAGTTTTTCCAATCCAATCTTACAAATATAAACAATAACTCCTCCACTTAATACAGCAAGTAATGGTTCCAAGATTTCTTTCATATAATTCACCACATTTCACTTTCATATTACTTTTCACTCTATTTTTTATTTCTGTTAAATATTCACTTTTAGCTTGTTTTAAAATTTATTCATCATCATTTGTTTATTCTGCTTCAATATTTTTCAGAAAATTCTATATCATCATCTATTTTACTTAGTAATTGTTCAATACGATAGTTCCAATCTTTCATCGTCATCGTAAATTTTTGTTTTACTTGTTTCTCTGCAATATCCAAACATTCTGAAACTAATTGATCAAAACTAGCCAATTCTTTTTCAGTTAAATATCTTTTGAATTCAGAATATGTTGGAAGTTCTACTTTAACAATTTTTATTCCCTCATTATTCCCCGATTCAGTTGTTGTTTGATGATGAATAGGAAAATGTAATTTATTTAGAATTGTGACGAAAAATTGTTTTGCTTCACCACTATCCTTATTATAATCCACTGATGTTGCAAACAAATCTAACAGTTGACGATAAAACACTTTCCTACTGAAACGAATATCACGAATCCGTTCTAAAATATCTTCAAAATAATTATTTCTCCCTAAATTTTTAATCAGTTCATCATCCATAACAAAACCTTTAATGAAATATTCTTTTAGAGCTGTAGAAGCATACTTTCTAAATTATATTCCTCGTGGGGATTGCACACGATACCCTATCGCTAAAATCATATCAAGATTGTAGGATGCTACTTTTCTCTTTGGAAGTCCATCTTCTATCTCACCTTGATTTGTGGCTGTATACTGATAGTTGACAACCACTTTTTCATCTAATTCACCATCTTCTAGTATATTTTTGATCAGTTCACTGATAGTTTGCTTACTTGTTTGAAATAATTCCACAATCTGAAGTTGAGTTAACCATATTGTTCCATTTTCTAGGGTAAGATTAATCTTTGAATTTCCATCTTCTGTGTGGTAGATAATGAAATGATTCATCATTTTCAACTCCTTAATTATGGTGTACTTCAACTTATAAATAAACCTTTATACATATTATAATACTATTTTATGCATATTATTTGCTTTATTTACTAAAAAATACATCTTGGTACATCTTTTAAACATATTGTTATAATAATAGCAACTTCATCTTGTATAATATAGTTAAATTCTACACAAGTAACGGAGGAATACATATGGAGCAAACTGCTATCAATTTTAACAATATCAGCTTACTTATCAATAATATATCTAAAACCTTACAAATATTTAATGATAATATGGACAACCTACAAACATTGATAAATCAAAAACTACTGTCTGAATCGATAATTACTGATATTACAACAATTTCAGATCAAATAAACAATTTAGTAAATTATGATTTTAAAAAGTTTATACCTGAGCAAGAATCAAATTCAAACCAATATATTGATTTCATCAAAAATAAAACAATAGAATTTAATTCCGATTATCATTTATACAACAATAATTTTCAACATAGTCTTACTAAATTCTTTGATACTATTCAAAATGACTTTAATGAAATTTCTCAATATTTATACATGACCGGTTCAATTCTTGAATTTTTCAGAAACATCCCTGAAATAATTAAAAAAATTAAATCTTTTTATAACAGCTTAAACTTAATTGATAAATTTAAAGATATTAACGACAATATTGTACTTATAGGTGCAAATGGTTCTGGAAAATCAACTCTTGCTAGAGAATTTAAGAAAACTCAATCTTCAAATGTAATATTATTATCTGCACAACGCATTTTTTATTATAAAGAAGACTCTTCAATATCAAATACAGGTAATGAATTACAAGAGTTATTTTCTGTTCAAAATAACGATAAAACTTCCACCGATCCTCAATACATTAATTTAATTAACTCAGATATGGAAAATCTAATGAAAGCACTAACTTCTGAACACAATAAAGATGCTCTTCATACTAAAATCCATCCAGAAAATGATTCAAAAACTATCTTAATGAAAGTTACAGAAATTTGGAATGAACTCAATTTCCCTCGTCAAATAAATATTGATAAATTTCCTTTGTACATAACAAATGAAAACAGCACCTATACTTTTAACGAATTAAGTGATGGGGAAAAAGCAATTTTTTACTATTTAGGTCACGTTCTTAGTGCTAAAGAAAATTCTTATATAATTATTGATGAGCCTGAAACTCACTTACACCCTGCTATTTGCGATACAGTATGGAATCGAATAGAACAGGAAAGATTAGACTGTAAATTCATTTATATAACTCATAACCTTCGATTTGCTTCAAACAGAAATGGGACTATTTTATGGAACAAAAATTTTACACCTCCTTACTCATGGGACTTTCAAATACTTCCAAAAAATGAAATTTTCCCTACCAGTTTACTTCTTGAGGTTTTAGGTAGCAAAAAAAATGTATGCTTTTGTGAAGGAACTCCAAATAGTCTAGATTATAAATTATATAGCTTATTACTCCCCGAATATAATATTATACCTATTCACGGTGGACACAGAGATGTTATATCTTGTGTAAAATCAATAAATAATATACAACAAAATAATAATCAATTTGAAAATCTACCCATAACTATTGGTATTATTGATAAAGATTATCATTTAGATAGACAAATTTCCAAATGGGAAAAATCGAATATATTCACACTACCCGTTAACGAAGTTGAAAACATATTAGTAGATACAATTATTCTAGAATACATCGTAGATAAATTTAAAATTTCCACAGAAACGCTAAATCAATATTATGAAGACTTTTGGAATACTTTAAAAACGAATATTAACGAACAAGTTATAAAATATGTTAAAAATTTTATACAACATCACATTAGTGAAGACTATCTAACCGAGAAAAAAGATTTAAAAATTTTAAAATTCCAGTTATCTGATAAAATTAATAAATGTGATATAGACAAATTATATGATGATAAAATGACCGAAATAAACAAAATGATTGATGAAAAAAACTATGAATCCGCTATAAAATTTGTAGATTTTAAAAGATTTTTACTTAATAATCTGGCAGGCAAATTAATCAAATACTATCCCTATTTTGTTATGAAAGAATTAGCTGAAAACAGTGAATTTAGAGAAAAAATTCGTGAAAAATACTTTAACTCCGACATTTTCACTTTATATTAACTCTATAAAATAAACTAAGATACCTATGCAAAAAAGCACACAGCCAAAAGATACTACTCTTAAAGCCGTGCACTCTTATTTATAAATTTGAATGAACCCATCCTATGAGAATTGCCTAATCCAACTTCTTAATAAACCTCTTCTGAGTTTTATCGCAAACATATCCAATATTCTCATAAAATTTATGTGCTTCTACACGATAGTCTGCTGAGTTTAGTCTAATGAACTCAATAGAATTATTTTTAGCATTTAGTTCTAAATGACGCATCAATTCTTTACCAATTCCTTTACCCTGAAACTCGGGCAAAACAGCTAATCCCAAAATATTCAGTCCAGCGTAGGAATAAAGACTTTCATAAACTTCAGCATGCACAAATCCAACTACTTTTTGTAACTTTTCATCTTCATATACATAAATATAATGATGATTTACATCCTCAGATAGTTTTTGTATTTGTCTCATGACTATCTCAACAGATACTGAATACCCTAAAGATATATTACATATTCTTTGTATTGCTTCGGCATCTTCTATTTTTATTTTTCTAATCATACTTTATTTCTCCATAGTTATATAAAAATATTATCCGCCAACTTATTCCCAAATATATTGGGGATAAATTGGAGGATATTTAGATATTATTTCCTACTCCCACTCAATCGTAGCAGGTGGTTTACTTGTAATGTCATACACCACTCGGTTCACATGCCCTACTTCATTAACAATTCTTGCGCTGATGGTTTGTAAGACTTCCCATGGGATACGTGCGAAGTCACTTGTCATACCATCGATACTTGTTACTGCACGAATGCCGATTGTGTAGTCATAAGTTCTTCCGTCTCCCATTACTCCTACACTGCGGATTCCTGGTAAGACTGTGAAATATTGCCATACGTCTCTTTCAAGTCCGTTTTTAGCAATTTCTTCTCTTAAGATAGCGTCACTTTCTCGTACGATTTCTAGTTTTTCTTCAGTTACTTCTCCTAATACACGAATGCCTAGTCCTGGGCCTGGGAATGGTTGGCGCCATACGATTGAATCTGGCATACCTAATGCTGTTCCTAAGGCACGAACTTCGTCTTTGAATAGTGTGTTCAGTGGTTCAATTAATTCAAACTGCATATCTTCTGGTAGTCCTCCCACATTGTGGTGAGACTTAATGGTTTGGGCTGTTTTTGTTCCTGATTCGATAATATCTGTATATAAAGTTCCTTGCGCTAAGAAATCCACATCCGTTAATTTTGCCGCTTCGTCATCGAATACATAGACAAATTCATTTCCAATAATTTTACGTTTTTGTTCTGGATCACTAACGCCTTTTAATTTAGATAAGAAGCGTTCTTGGGCATTCACTCGGATAATATTTAAGCCGAATTTTCCCGATAAGCTTTCCATTACTTGGTCTCCTTCGTCTTTTCTTAGTAAACCGTGGTCTACAAAAATACACGTTAATTGGTCGCCGATTGCTTTTTGTAGTAGGACACCTACAACGCTTGAGTCAACTCCGCCTGATAAACCTAATAATACTTTTTTATTGCCAACTTTTTCGCGGATTTTTTCAATTTCCATCTCAATGAAGTTTGCCATTGTCCAATCACTTGTTGCGCCACAAATATTGAACACGAAGTTTTTCAACATATCATTTCCATGAATACTGTGACGTACTTCTGGATGGAATTGTACTCCGTAAATATTTCGTTCTGGGTTTTCAAATGCTGCAAATGGTGTATGTTCATTCGAAGCTGTTACAGTGAATCCTTCAGGGATAGCTGTAATTCTGTCACCATGACTCATTAAGACTTCTTCTGAAGCAGATAATCCTTCGAAAATTCCTGAATCTGTATTAAATACTTCTACTTTAGCAGGACCATATTCTCTTGTCGGTGAAGATTCAACTGTTCCTCCAAATAAATGAGTTGTCAACTGCATTCCATAACAGATTCCTAATACTGGAATTCCTAATTCAAAAATTTCAGGATCTACTGTAAAAGCTCCTGATTCGTAAACACTATGAGGTCCTCCAGAGAAAATAATCCCTTTTACATTGCCATGCTTTTTGATTTCTTCCGCCGTAATATCATTATGAAGTAACTCACTGAATACTCCAAACTCACGAATACGACGTGTAATCAGTTGGTTATACTGACTTCCAAAATCTAGTACAATAATTTTTTCTAACGAAGTGGTTCTTGTTGACATAAAAAGCCTCCTTAGTTTTATTACCTATATTGTAGCAGAAAATCACGAAAATTACCTTAAATATTTATAAAATTCGTTCGGATTTTTATTAAATTTTCTCATTTTTATGTTTCATCATTTTTATACAAAAAGAACCCACAGAGACGTCTATCCTGCGAGTTCTTCTTCCATTTTTTAGTATTTCTTCACTTGAACATAATCAATATGATGTCCGAATGTTTTATGCAAAATGAAGTCTGCTCGTCCTTTTGTTGGTAAGATGTATTCTTTTAGATTCTTCAAATTCGTTTTTTTCCATACATCTTTTGCCATAGCAATGGCTTCTTCTCGGTCTCCAATCGCAAACTGGTAATAAAAATTATCCGGCTGAGTTTTTGCTCGTTCCATTAATAATTCAAAACGTTCTAAGTACCATTTTTCAATGAGATTTTCTTCTGCATCAACATAAATCGACCAGTCAAAGAAATCACTCACGTAAATTTCTCGATTCGGCGGTAATTGTAATACATTAATTCCTTCGACAATTAAAATATCCGGTGGATAAATGACTTGTTTTTCATTTGGAATAATGTCATAAATTTCATGAGAATAAACTGGCGCTTCAACAGCTTCTTCTCCTGTTTTAATATCTAATAAGAAATTCACTAATGATTCCATATCATAACTTTCTGGGAATCCTTTTCGATGTAAAATTCCTTTTTCAACCAAATGTTTCGTTGGCCATAAAAATCCATCCGTTGTCATCAATTCAACGGTTAATTCTGGATATTTTTGTTGGAGCATTGTTTGCATTAAACGAGCCGTTGTACTTTTCCCAACTGCTACACTTCCTGAAACTCCAATAATAAAGGGAACTTTCTTCTTTGGTTGTTTTAAGAAATATTGTTCTTGTTCATGAATTTGCCCATGTTTTTGATAATAGATGTCAAAGTAATCTAATAAGGGCGCATATACTTCTTGTACGTCAATTAATGAAATTCTATCATTCAATGATGTTAAATGTTCTAATTCTTGTAATGTTAATGCCAAGTGATGAGCGTTTTGATATTGTTTCCATTCATCTCGGCTAATGTGATAATACGTCGATGTGTCTGTCACAACGATTCTCTCCTTTTGTTGAATTCCTGTTCTTGCGTATTTTACCATAGTTTTTTTAGGATGACTAATCTATTCGCTTGTTTCTCCTGTGATTAAATTTCCTTTAAATCCACGCTTGTTCGTTTACACCTTTAGTGGTTTTTAGTATGATAAATAAAAGAAATTATGAAGGAGTTTTATCATGGAATATACAACAGCTTCCGGTATGGGACAGTCTACTGGAAAAGTCATTTTAATGGGGGAACATGCAGTCGTCCATCATCAACCTGCGATTGCCATTCCTTTTTCCGGTGTATCGGTTCAAGCAAAAGTTCAGCCAAGCACTCATCCGCTAAGTATTCATTGCGACTTTTATAGTGGATTAGCTTATGAAATGCCGGAAGTATTGAAAAGTTTAAAATTTACAATCCATGAAGCATTGAATCAAATCGAACAACTTCGTCCTGAATTAGGAATTACGCCCACTACTCGTTCGTATTGGAATAATGGGAAAGTGGAAAAAGGCGAAGCATCCTTCGTACAAGCACCTTCTATTGAGATTACGATTACTTCTTCAATTCCTGCAGAACGTGGGATGGGATCAAGCGCAGCGGTTGCTGTTGCGGTAGTTAGAGGATTGTTTGATTATTATGAAGTTCCATTAAGCGACACCTTATTATTCGACATTGTACAGGCTTCTGAAAAAATTGCTCATGGAAATCCAAGCGGGATTGATACAGCAACAACTAGTGGAAAAGAAGCGGTATTTTTTATAAAAGGAGAAGCTTTACAACCTCTTTCTATTCAACTAAAAGGAACTTTAATTGTGGCAGATACGGGGATTACTGGACAAACACTCAAAGCTGTTCAAGCTGTACAAGAAAAGTTACAACAAGAACCTATTTCTACTCAAAAAATCATTGAAGAAATCGGAGAATTAGTCCACACTGCTAAGGATTGCCTGTCCCAAGGAGATATTCAGACATTAGGAAGTCTTTTAACTCAAAACCATGCACTCCTTCAACAGTTGGAAGTATCAAACGAAACTTTAGACCATCTTGTTCAAACTGCTCTTGAAAATGGAGCGATTGGTGCAAAAATGACAGGTGGAGGACTTGGGGGCTGTATGATTGCTCTTGCAGCAAGTCTTGAAGAAGCAAAAAAAATTGCTGCAACTTTACAAGAAGCAGGAGCTGTACAAACATGGACACATTCATTTTCAAATGAATAAACACAAAGGAGCTTATATGAAAACAACAGGAATTGCACGTGCACATACAAATATTGCACTCATTAAATATTGGGGAAAAAAGGATAAAGCATTATTTCTTCCAATGAATAGTAGCTTATCCCTCACATTAGAGGCTTTTTATACCGATACAAAAATTACTTTAGACGAAACTTTAGAAAAAGATGAATTTTACTTAAATAATGTTCTACAAAAAGAAGCCGAAACAGAAAAAATTTCAAAATTTTTAGATTTATTCCGTATTCCTGCAAAGGAAACACGATTTGCTCGTGTTGAGAGTTATAACTTTGTTCCTACTGCAGCTGGTTTAGCAAGTTCTGCTTCAGCTTTTGCCGCTTTAGCAGGAGCGATGCATCAAGCAATGGGATGGAATTTATCAAGAAGTGAATTATCGACTTATGCTCGTCGTGGAAGTGGAAGTTCTACGAGAAGTTTATTTGGCGGCTTTGTTGAATGGAATCAAGGAACGAATTCAGAAAATAGTATGGCGATTCCTATTGACGATGCTTCTTGGGATATTGGAATGCTCATCATTGTTGTCAATGGTGCAGCTAAAAAAATCTCCAGTCGTGTTGGAATGGAACAAACAGTTGCCACTTCTCCTTTCTATCCTGCATGGGTAGAAAGTGCGAAAACTGATTTAGAAGAAATCAAAACAGCCATCCAAGAGAAAAACTTTACTCGAATGGGAGAAATTGCCGAATTTAACGGAATGAAAATGCATGCGACGATGCTAGCAAGTCAACCTCCATTTTGTTATTTTGAACCAGATAGTCTGATTGCTCAGCAACAAGTCGTTTATTTACGTGAAGTACTAGGGATTCCTGCTTATTACACAATGGATGCTGGTCCGAATGTAAAAGTTCTTTGCAAAGCAAGTGATTTAGACAAAGTCCGTCACCATTTCGAACAATATTTTGCTTCTGAAAAACTCATTTCCTCTCTTCCAGGAGAAGCGATGAGAACTTTAACAGAAGAAGAATGGCAAGAAAGCATTCAACATTTCAATCAAAAAGGAAAATAACTATGAATATTCAAGCTACTGCTCCTGGAAAATTATTTATCGCTGGCGAATATGCAGTCGTTACTCCAGGACAATCAGCACTTATTGCAGCTGTTAATCGCTACTTAACCGTTACGTTAACTCCTTCTCTTGAAGTAGTTGGAACGATTTACTCGACTCAACAACCGGATTTAACACTTCATTGGAAAAGAGAACAAGGACTTTTACAAATCATCGAAGAAAATCATCCATTTACATTAATGACTACTGCGATTGAAGTTGCTGAAACTTATGCGAAACAACGAAATTATTGGAATGAAGAGCTCTATCATTTAAAAGTAACCAGCCAATTAGATGATGTTCACTCGAATATTAAATTTGGTCTTGGCTCTAGTGGAGCTGTCGTTGTTGCGACCATTGACGCTATTTTACAGTGGCATCATGTTCCTATTGAGCCATTACTCGTTTATAAATTAGCAGCTATTACGAATACTTTTCTCGGCAGTAATGGTTCCTTAGGAGATATTGCTTCCAGCGCCTTTGGTGGCATCATTTTATATAAGCGAATCGATGCAACATGGATCAAAGAACAATTACAACAGTACTCTATATCAGAAGTTGTCAACAAAGAATGGACAGGCTTAGTCATTCAGTCAGTATCTTTACCAGCATCTCTAAAAATGCTCGTTGGATGGACAAAAGAAAAAGCCGACACTTCTTCATTCGTATCATCCGTTACACATACAAAAACTCAAGTGGAAAAAGATGTGTATTATCAACAATTTTTAAAACAAAACACAACGATTCTTGAGCAGATAATGACTGCTTTAGAAAACGAAAATACAGAAGCATTTCTACAAGGAATTACGGATAATCGAACTCTCTTATTAGACTTTGCTAAAGAGATGAATATCATCCTCGAAACTCCATCTCTTACAAAACTTTGCCAAATTGCGCTTCAAGAAAACGCAAGTGCCAAAACTTCTGGAGCTGGCGGAGGCGATTGTGGAATTTGCTTTATTACAAAACCTCAACAAGAAGAATCCATTACGACCCAATGGGAAAAAGCTGGTATTCTTCCACTAAACTTAGAAATAGCCCCTACAAAAGGTGCTATTAGAAAGGAGCTCTCATGACACAAGCCTATACACAACAAATGAAAAGAAAAGATGAACATGTGGGGCATGCGACTCAACAATATCAATCACAGTCGCATTTAGAATTACGACAAACTCGATTTGTCCACCATCCTCTATCTGAAATGGCTGTAGATGAAGTTTCTCTTCAAACAAAAATGGCAAGCTTCACTTTAGAAACTCCATTTTTCATTAATGCGATTACTGGTGGAAGCCCTAGAACGACTCTCATTAATCAACGACTAGCGCAATTGGCGCATGAAACAGGAATTGCAATGGCAACTGGATCGATGAGTATCGCCATGAAAGATCCTTCAACTGCAGAGAGCTTTACCATTATTCGAAAAGAAAATCCTAACGGAATTGTATTGGCGAATTTAGGAGCTCATTATACGGTTGAATCTGCTAAAAAAGCGATTAACCTTATTGAAGCAAATGGCATTCAAATTCATGTGAACACGTTACAAGAATTAGTGATGCCAGAAGGAGATCGATCTTTCCATCATTGGTTAAAAAATATTGAAGAAATCGTCTCTCATGTAGACGTCCCTGTTATTGTTAAAGAAGTGGGATTTGGATTTAGTAGAGAAGCCATGCAAGAACTAATCAATATCGGAGTTCAAACAATTGATATTAGTGGACGTGGAGGCACAAATTTTGCAGCCATCGAAAACGCTCGAAGAGAAGATGATTTATTCGATGAATTAGAAGACTGGGGACAAACAACGGTTCAGTCCTTAGTAGAAGGCTATGATTTACCTTGTGAACTGATTGCTTCTGGGGGCATTCATTCACCATTAGATATCGTAAAATGCCTTGCTCTAGGAGCAAATGCTGTAGGAATGTCAGGAGAATTTTTACACCTAATTCGCCCACAAGACTCCCTACCAACAGCCATACAAACCGTTAATGACTGGAAGAGTCAATTGAAAAATATTTACACTCTATTAGGCGTTTCAAAAACAGAAGCATTACGTCAAACAGACATCATTCTTCCACACACAACCGCTCACTGGTGCAACGCCCGCCACATAGACTGGACAACCTTCGCAAACAGAAGTAAAAATAAACAAAAAATAGAGAACTTCTCTTAATATCAATCTCCATAAGATTCACTTGTGCGTGTTCCGACCCCAGAAGTTAGACATAAAAAACTAACTTTTGGAGGTCGCTTCAAACATTTACAATCTTTATTCCATTTACCTTTAAAATTATATATTTCTTCGTGATTTTCATGTTCAATTTCTAACAAATGTTCAAATTTTCATCTGTTAATCCTAACAAATTTCGTGTAGAATTCTCCATAAGAGGAATCCTCTTTGATTGGTTTTGATCGACTTAATCATAACTCGGATTTCTCTTTTTTACATACTAAAAAATCCTATCGGCGATTTCTCACCAACAGGATTTATCAAACAACCTACTTCTAAATCATATCAAAGTTGGGCTTATACCAATTTTTTAAAATTTTCAAAGGTTAAAAATTCGATGAAATTCTATCCTTATCAAAAGTTCGGTCACTGATAATATATCTCGGACGGCGTTTTGTTTCTAGATAAATTTTCCCAACATACTCACCAATTACTCCCAAACTAATCAATTGAACTCCACCAAGTAAACTTACTATTGCATACGTGCTTGCCCAGCCAGCCACAGCCGTACCAGAAAATTTGCTCCATACAGTCCAAATAATCAATAAAAAACTATATATAGACGTTAGGACACCGATACTTGTAATCAGCCTAATCGGCTTAATTGATAAACTAGTAATACCGTCCATAGCCAAACCAAGCATTTTAGATAATGGATAGTGGCTCTCACCAGCAATTCGTTCATGGCGTTTATATGAAACGTAAGAATATTTAAATCCAACTAAAGGCATTAAACCTCGAAGAAAAAGATTAACTTCAGTGAATTTTTCTAACTCTTTCAAGAATCTTTTAGACACCAATCGATAGTCTGCATGATTGAAAACAACTTCTGCTCCAAATAGACGTAGCACTTTATAAAAACCTTCGGCTGTAATTCGTTTAAAAGTAGAGTCCGTATCACGGTTATCACGTACACCGTATACAATTTCAGAACCACCTTTATACTCAGAAATCATCTTGTCCATACAATTAATATCATCCTGTCCATCAGCATCAATGGTAATAACAATATCCGCAAACTGAATAGCCTCATACATACCTGCAAGAACACTACTTTGATGTCCCCTATTACGACTTTGTGACACACCAACTACATAATAGATGGATTCAGCATAACTTTCTATCAGTTCCCAAGTCCGATCCTTGCTACCATCATTTACATACATAATTTTACTATTAGGGTGGATTTCTTCTTTCTTTACTAATTGTTCAATTTTTTCAACAAACATCGGGTTAGTATGTGGTAAGACTTGTTCTTCGTTGTAACACGGAACAACTATATATAAAATTGGTTTTTCCCTACTCATATTATTCTCCTCCTTTTCTATAAATCATAGCTGTATCAATCTGTTTTTCTAAGTAATAATTTTCCTTAATATAATCCTTGATGAAAGAATCAGTTCTCTTACCATAATCCCATTCAGTATCAAATACAATATAGATAGGAGGATTTTCTTGTATAGATTTTTTAAACTCATCAATAATAACTCGATCATCTGTCACCGCAGGGATAAAGAAAAATTTTGTACTAGCTAGCCGTTCACTATACAAATAAATTGTTCCATTTTGACGGTGTGTATAAATTCGGTCATCCATCGACGTATTTTTCTCTATATAGCTAGCAACGCGTTGCTGTTTTTCAGAATTATTGAGATATCTAGTATTCATATTCTTCATGATGTATTTCACATCATTCTGGTATACAATACTTAATCCTAAGAACAAGATAAGAAATACTTGAAAAGACATTTTCTTTGATATGCTATGAAATACATAGGAAATATATGGAATCAAAATCGGAAGCATCACTAAAATGTAATGGCCATAGCTTCTTTTCGAGATAAGAGCCAGAAGTAGACAAATAATAAAAACAAAATGATAGAAAATTGATTTTATTCCAAATTTCTTCCACAGTGGTATCAAGGAAAATAACATCAATAAATTAAGACTTAAGAGATTTGTTTGGGAAATGTACCATCTGATAATCTCATACATCGAAACGTTATTTGACTCTGTAGTATAAATAAAATTAATTCCAATCGACTGGTATATCATTTCAAAAAAGATACCTTTTGATAACAGATACAAGCACAAAGGGATAGTTGGTATTAATATTCCAAGGAAAAATAATCCAATCAAAGAAAACAAGTCCCTGTATGCTTTCTTAAGTATGAAATCAATCAATACATAAATACAAAATACAAGCCAAATCCCTATCATATTTGCTTTCGTAAAAAATACAATAGAGAAAAATGCACCTGATGCTATAATATCATTTTTGCTGAAATCATTTTGTATAAATAATTTTAAAAAAATGTATAATGAATAAGCCAAAAAAGGTAAAATAAAACCTTCTAAACTCCAGCCACCATCAAAAAAATACTCATAAATTATAAAGATAATTGCTAAAGTTAAAATTGTTTGCTTATTCCCAGTAAATAACCTTGAAATCTTATAGCTAGCTATAAAGAATAGAAATGTGCAAAATAGGTATAAAAATTTAATTCCTAACGCACCACCAATAAGATATCCTAGGTAGTTCAGTAAAAAAACAACTGGCCCCTTATGATCAAATAGGTCTGCATACATCAATTCTCCTCGATTCATTGCATACCCAAAATATTCAAAAATACTAGCATCTGAAAACGGTATTCCTTGTTTTACATTTGTTACCATAGAGAACCAGACTAAAACAGTAAAGAGTAAGGAAATACTCATCACTAAAATATTTTTTTTCAATTTTATTCACCTCAAAATAAAATATATCAATTTTATATTACCCCCCCCCCCCGAATTTTTGTCAAATATTTCGCTTTGAAATCATTTACACTATAGCCCTTTTTTCTCCTCAAATATCGGTTTCGTTATTTTTGAAATCGAAAATTTATTTCAGAAATAAAAAATGATCCTTCAAAAAACAGAAACCTTTTTCAGAAACCCTTTTTTATTTTCATTTTCAGACATATTTATTCTCTTTGCTCTACTTTCTTTTGTAAGAATTCTGTCTTTCATTAATCCTATAATGATTGAGACAGAACCTTCTGCTCTGCCTTTTTCTATACCTTTTTCTATTCTTTCCATTCTTGCTAGTTGTTTTTTTCTGCCACATATTCTTAATGTACATAGTAGCTATCTAATTTCCTTGTTCGATTATCATACGTTGCTTATTCCGGGAGTTTGACACTTGTATAAGAAGAAAATTGCGATAATCGTTGGTATTATCGTATTTTAAAGTATCAAACTCCGGATCATATTTCGAATCTTTATCAAATATTGTTGATGAAATAATTCTGTGATCGAATAGGTAGTAAATCATGAGATTTTCTTTGTTTAAATTTAACTAATCTCCAAAATCGACATCCATATATCCTTTCTCATATAACAATAAAGGATTGAAAGAGAACTCGATAGTTCGTTAGTTGTGATAACATGATATAAATATTTTCCTTTAAGAGTTCCCTAGGATACAATATCACCCATTTTATAAAAACTATCCTTATTAAGATTTACTATGCTTAAAAATGCAATTATTACAACAATCTTGTAGCCTATTTAAACAAATACAAATATAGATGTTTTCATATTCATCTAGTTATTTCACGACTAGAGGTTTTTGAATTTCTTTTAAAACAGTAGAAGGATTCTTCTCAATTATAATGACAATCTTTCTAAATAAGAATCTTGTGCAATCCCAAATTCAACCTCGATAGAATCAAGAAGAGTGAGATGATGGTATTTCATAATTCAATACCATCATTTTCCCCATAGTTAGTTCTACGCTAGAATAGGTTTGTGGATTTTCTCCATCATACCTATAAATTATAGACCCTGTTTTTCTACTTCCGCTACATCATAAAAACAAAGGCTAGATAAACAAAGAACTTTTCTTAATAGCAATGAGACTCGCAAGTCTGCCATCGTCCGTTACTACTTCAAAAAGTAAATAAAAAAACAAAAAATTGTCATGATAGCACAAGCAACCAAAACCGCAATAGCGGTTTTAGTTGCCGAAAAATTCGAGACCTTAGGCTCGAATTTTAGCCATGAGATTCGCTTTTGCGAAGCTGCTGGCGCCGATGCTATTCATAACAATTTTTTTGTTTTTCTATTCTACGACACAAATAAGAAATGAATGATTCTTAACAGATAGGCGAAAAATCCGATTATCAACAAGCAAATCATCACCACATGCAAATAAACTCCAACCATCGAAGTATTTACAAACGACTGAACTGCATTTACTTTCGAAAAAATCAAAATATAAATCAAACCTATCCAAAATCCTAAACTCAATAGGCGCTTCATAAACTCTCCTTCATTCAGGGATTACTTCATTACAAAATATTGAATAAATAAACTAGTCGCTCCTACTACAAACCAAGTTGCCAACCCTGTAGCAATCGGTTTAGCTCCCGCTTCACGGAAACTCTTAAACGATACTTGGTAACCAATACCAGCTAACGCCATTGCCATTAACCATTTAGAAGCTAGTTTTGCATATGGGATAAATGCTTTAGGGAAAATTCCCACACTTGTCACAACAGATGCCACTAAAAACCATAAAATAAACATTGGGAAAATTTTCTTCCAATTTACAGATTCCCCAGATTTCTTTTGACGTCTTGCTTCAATAAGTGACAAAATTAAACAAGCTGGTAAAATCATTAACGCACGTGTTAATTTTACAATCGTAGCAATATCTCCAGCTCCACTACTATAACTATAACCAGCAGCGACTACGCTGGAAGTATCATTAATCGCTGTTCCTGCGAACAATCCAAATTGTGCATCTGTCATTTGTAACACATGTCCTAAAAACGGGAATAAGAACACCGCAATAATATTAAATAAGAAAATCGTTGAAATCGACAAAGCAATTTCTTCATCATCTGCTTTAATAATAGGAGAAGCTGCTGCAATCGCAGAACCTCCACAAATGGCAGTCCCAAATCCTACTAATGTTCGTAAATGATCAGATAATCCTAACCATTTCCCTACAAGTGCTGCTGTTAAGAATGCTGCCACAATCGTAACAAGCGTTACTTGTAAAGACTCTAATCCTGTTTGTTGAACTTGAGCAAATGACATTGTAAACCCTAATGCAATAATCGAATAATGTAATAATTTTTTAGCGGAATAATTAATTCCTGGTTTAAAATCACTTGGCAATGTATAGAAATTACTGACTAACATCCCAAAAATAATCGCAAATACCGCACTTCCAATAACCGGCATTACGTCTCCTAACATAACAGCTAATACTGCTAATCCAAAGGTTAATAAAATTCCTTTACTTCGTTGAACCCATTGTTCCATTTTTCTCCATCCTTTCAAAAACAATTACACACAAATGTATCACTTTCGCTGTCTTTTCCCGTGAACAATTGTTACTCTTCTACAAACTGTTGTAATTGATTTGATAAAGCTGCAAATTCTTCAATCGTTAAAGTTTCTGCTCGACGATTTGGTTCAATCGAAACAGAATCCAAAGCTTCTTGGATTTGTTCTTTTGTTAGTTTTCCTGGTACATAAGCTTTAACTAAATTATTCCATAATGTTTTTCTACGTTGGACAAAACTATTTTTTACTAAATCAAAGAAGAAGGCTTCATCTTTAACCGTTACTAATGGTTCTTCTCTACGTTCCAATACTAAAATGGCTGAATCTACATTTGGTGCTGGATTAAAAACTGTTTTTGGAACAATAAATCCGATTTTAGCATGGCACCAATATTGAATCGCTACTGTTAATGATCCATAAGCTTTTGAATTTGGTTGAGCAGTCATTCTTTCTGCCACTTCTTTTTGCATCATCATCGCAAATCCATCAATTGGTAAGCCTGATTCTAAGAGATTCATAATAATCGGTGTCGTAATATAATACGGCAAGTTGGCTACAACTAATAATCTCTCCTCCAGATTGAAGTGTTCTTTAATCACTGTTTCTAAATCAACTTTTAAAATATCTTCATGAATCACAGTTACATTATCATGATCAGATAAAGTATCTTCTAAGACTGGAATTAATCGCCCATCAATTTCAAACGCTAATACTTTTTTAGCAGCTCTTGCTAAGCGTTGCGTTAATGCACCAATTCCTGGTCCAATTTCAATGACATTTGTTTCTTTGTTAACATCTGCCACATCTAACATTTTTGTTAAAATATTCGGTTCAATCAAAAAGTTTTGCCCTAAACTCTTCTTCACTTTAATACCATGGCGTTCCATAATTTCACGTGTTCGAGTCGGTGTGGCAATATCTTTTTCAAACATCTTTTTAACTCCTTTCTTGTACAATTTGTACCGCATTTCGTAATTGTTGCTCTGAAATGCCAAATAATTTCAATCGTTTCGTTAATTGCTTTCCATTTGTATGTCCAATGCGTAATTCTTTAGACACTTCTTTTCTTAAATAAGACGAATGAGGATATCCAATGAGTCCTAATTCTAAAATCACCGATTGAGAAATCTCTTCTTGAAGATCTGCTACTGGCTTATACACATGCTCCAATGCTTTTTGAATACTTTCGTTGCTAGCATGTTCCACTCCAAGACTTTTATGATTCGTTTTTCGAACCGCTTCTTCTCTTTCAATAAAAGCATGACTAACTGTCGGAATCGCTTCTTGAATAATCGAACGAATTCTTTGTCCTGGATAATCTGGATCTGTAAATACAATGACTTCTCGAATTTCACTTGCCTTTTTAATTAAAGCAAGTGTTTCGTCATCAATAGCTGAACCATTCGTTTCAATTGTTTCAATTTCTGGAAAAACTTCCTTTAATCGGCGAGTGTCATCTCGCCCTTCTACTACTATAATTGGATTCATTTTAATCCTCTTTCTTCAAATCGAAATAACTTCATCGCATTTGCGGTCGATGCTTTCGCAATTTCTTCCCAAGCCATTTCTCTTTCCTTAGCAATTGTTTCAACAACATAACGAGTATAACCTGTTTCATTTCTCTTTCCACGATAAGGAACAGGCGCCAAATAAGGGGCGTCTGTTTCTACTAAAAAACGATCTAGTGGAACGATTTTCGCACACTCACGCACTTGAGGAGCATTTTTAAACGTCACTACGCCACTAAAAGAAATATGCATCCCTAAATCTAAGAAACGTTTCATATATTCCACATCACCATTATAACTATGCATAATTCCGCCGATATCTCGAATATCTTCTTCTTTTAAAATACGATAGCAATCTTCTGTCGCATCACGATTATGAATGACAATCGGTAATTTCATCTCTTTTGCAATGGCAATTTGGCGACGGAATACTCGTTCTTGTTCTTCAGGTGTAGAGTCATCCCAGTAATAGTCTAATCCCATTTCCCCCATTGCCACTACTTTTGGATGGGTTAATTGTGTGATTAATTTTTTCTCAATTTCTGGTGCATAGGCATGTGCTTCTACCGGATGCCATCCTACAATCGCCACTACTTCTTCAAACGTTTCACTTAATTGGAGAGCTTTTTCAATCGTTGGTGTGTCAAATCCGACAACCGCAAAACGTGTAACGGCTAATTCTTTTGCACGCTTAATAACGTCTGCTTCTTCTCCTTCGAACTGCTCTACATTTAAATGTGTATGTGTGTCAAAAATCATTTTGAATTCTCCTACTGAGTTCTATCTAGTTGCTCCATTTAAAAATGGATTACTTGCAATTTCATCTTGTAATGTTGTTGGCTCACCATGGCCTGGGAAAACAACTGTATTTCCTGGTAAAGGTAATAAATAACGTTCGATTCCTTCCATTAATGTCATATGACTACCATATGAGAAGTCACTACGTCCTACGCTACCTTTGAATAAAACATCTCCACCGATCACAAATCCATTATCTTTGAAGATAAACACTGTACTACCTGGAGAATGTCCTGGAATTAATGCTAATTCAGGCTCAAAACTTCCAATTTTCCATTTTCCTAATTCTGCTGGATAGTATCCATCTGCAGGCTCTACCGTAATATTTTCGTTTGAATATAATGAACGATTGAAATCTGTATTCGTTAAAAATTCTTTTTCAATTTCATTCATATACATTGGAATGTTGTACGCTTTTCTTAATTCGTCTACTGCTCCAATGTGGTCTCCATGCGCATGTGTTAACACAATCGCAATTGGTTTTAATCCTTCTTCTTCAATTAATTCTTTAATATCCTCTGCTTGTGCACCTGGATCGAAAATTAATGTTTCTTTATTTTCATCAATTAAAAAATAAACGTTCTCTTGTAGACGTCCTACTGTTAGACTTAATAATTCCACTGAAATTCCTCTTTTCTGATTCTTAATCTACTATAGTTTAGATGCTTTTATACTTTTTTACAAGTCATGAGGTTAGGAAATACCTTTTTTCATAAACAAAACAGCAACATTTTTCACTAACAATAAAAGGCATACCCGATTTCTCGAATATACCTTTTAAAACATAAATTATGCATTCATTTGTTTTGTAAAACCAATTGCTTTGTCGGCTGCTAACATGACTGGGATTCCCACTAACATGACGACAATTTCACCAACAAAAGTTTCAAAGTAGCTTAACCAAAATGGTAATTCTAATACAAGTTTTAACTCAATTGCTACTAAGAAAATCATCACACTAAATACGATAGATAACAATAACATTTTACCTTTTAAATCTTTTGCAAATCGGAACACGAATGAACCAATCACTAAAGATAAAATAGAATGTCCTAAACCAAATACTAAATCATACACTCCTAAACCAGAGCTAGACATAAAAATAGTATTGGCTAAAATAACACCTGCAATAATTCCATACCCATATTTTTTATCAAAGACAAATAAATGGTTTAACATTTCTGCAATACGGAATTGGATATTCCCAAAGGACATAAAGGCAAATACTGTTGTAATCACCACATATAATGCTGCTACAATCGCATTGACAATCAACACTTTTACATTGTTTTGTTTCATTTCTTTTCCTCCTAGTTTTTTAAATCGAGGGATGGTTGCGAACCTCGAGCGTTCAAAACGCCAGGAATTATTGTACTATAAACTCCTTGAAAATACTAGGAATATACTGGACGACCCTTTGACAGAACAAGAATCCAAACAAAACTCATACTCCTACCAACTAACTACGCAATAGGTCCTAATAAAATATTTGCCCATGCATCATGAAGAGATTCTTGATCAGATGGTTGGAATAAGCCTGCTAATACATCACGATATAAGCGTGAAAGTTCTGTTGTATTATAATAAGAACTTCCTCCACTAGCACGTACAATTTCTTCCACTGCTTTTTTCGATACTTCAACAGAACGATTTTTAATAGAAGATAAACGTGGTAACCAAATAAAGCTATATTCTTCGCTTGATTCCAATGTTTGACTTAATTCATTAATTTGTGGTTGAATGCCATCTAAAATAATAGCTGCTTCGGCAATTCTCCAACGAATATTTTTATCTTGAGAATACGGCGCATCATTCGATACAGAATGACGAGTTTTCACCGTTTCAATTCCGATTTCTAACGCACGTTTTCCAATTCCATGGTATGTAGCCGCTAATAAAATTTCAAAATAAGCAAAAATACCGAAAACAACTGGATTAAAGCTTGGACCAGGAGCTACTTTTGTTAAAATTTGCTCTTCTGCAGCATAAATACCTTTTAATTCGACAGTGTTTGATTGAGTTGCTTTCATTCCTAATGTATTCCAATCATCTTTTACTTCGAATGTTTCTGCATCCGGTGTTAAATAAGCAAAGACTGACAACGGAGATTCTCCAGAAGTATCTGAACCAAATGAAACTAATTTATCGCAATATTTTCCCATCGATAGGAAAACTTTCTTCCCATAAAAACGATAGCCTCCGTCTTCTTGTGGCTCTGCTTTTGAAATGGAACCAAATAACACTCGGTCATTACTTGGTTCAGAAATACCAAACGCTAATAACTTCCCATCAGCTGCATCTCGTAAAATTTGTTCACCCTTCTTATTTCCAAATCGAACCATATGCTTTGCTAATCCAACAATAATTTGGTGCATATTAATCCCAAGAGCTGTTCCTGGTGCTGCCATTGCTAGTCTTGTTTGTTCTTGGGCAATTTCTTGAAGAGATAAGCCATATCCCCCATATTCTTTTGGCACAAAAGCTTTATAATACCCTGCTTCTTTTAATGCCTCATAGTCTTCCTTTGGCCACGCATTTTCCAAATCATATTGCGCTGCTCTTTGATGAATTTGTTCTAATAATTCCTCTGATAAAAACATAAAATCCCTCCTATAAAATCATGATTACGCTTTAAGTATACGGCAATCTTCCTCTTGATACAATGAAGAAATCTTGCTTTTTTTAAACGATTTCACTAGGAATTTTCTTTATACCTATGCTACAATATTCTCAATCTTTCTATAAGGAGGCTTTATGAAAAATCAATCCTTACCTGTTTGGAAAACCGTTCGATTCGTTTTAAACAACTTATTTTCCAACAAAATTATGTATGTTCGAAATGCCGCCTTTTTACAATTTTTTGTATCCTTTGTTGGATTTCGAATTTTATCAACCTTATTTAAAGGCATTATTTTTTTATCGGGACAAAGTAATTTTAATTTTAGTAATATGAAATTATTCTTCTCTTCCCCCATTATTATTTTAGCGTTTATTGCATATTTATTCGCCGTCATTTTATTTGTCTTTATTGAATTTTCGATTCTTACCTTTATGGTGTATGGAACAATTTCTAAAACACATTTCTCATGGCGAACCAGTTTAAAAAATGCATTTGGAGAAGTGAGGGAATTTTTTAGCCCGCAGTTTATTTATTTCTTATTGTATATATTGACCCTGTTACCTTTAGGAAAGTTTGGAATGACTTCCTTTTTAACCGAACAATTGTATATTCCAAACTTTATTACAGAAGAAATTCAAAAAACGACTGCTGGAGCTATCGGTTCTATCCTTCTATTTGTAGTACTAGCTTATTTTCATCTTCGATTTATTTATGCTATCCCACTACAAATTTTAACGAATCATTGTTTTTTAGAAAATATGAAAACAAGTTGGACGCTCACAAAGAAGAAGCTTTGGAGACATATTGGTATCTTCTTACTTGTTGAAATCGTCCTATCCCTTATCGGATTTTTAGTAACGTTTATTCTTACGATTACTTTAGGCTACTTATCTTCTATAATGGATAATGTCTTTATTGTAACAAGTTTATTTGTCTTATCGAAACTAGTTATTTTCTTTATGGCAATTTATACAAAAATTGCGCTTGTCATTATTTTAGTAAAACTAGCAGATGATCAAGACGCTGTAGATGTAACAATCAAGCATCATATTCCCGAAATTCCTTTTAAAAGTACCATTATTACAGTGGCTGCTTTTATCGGTTTAACAATTTACTATTCTAGTGAAGCTATTACAAAATATCACTGGGAAAACTCTTCATCAGCTGCTATCATCGCTCACCGAGGATTTACCGAATATGGAGTGGAAAATTCCCTTGAAGCTCTAGAAGCTGCTGCAAAAGAAGGCGCCGATTATGTAGAAATGGATATTTTACTGACAAAAGACAATCAATTTATCGTCATGCATGATTATAATTTGAAACGATTAGCCCGTCTTAATAAAAAAGTTAAAGATATGACTTATGATGAAATTGTTGGACTTCCAATTTACCAAAATGATTATGAAAGTCATATCCCTTCTTTTGAAGAATTTGTTGCAAAAGCAAAGGAACTCAATGTTAAATTACTCGTTGAATTAAAACCTCATGGTTTTGAAGGAGCAGACTACACCGACCTCTTTATTGCAAAAATGAGAGAATTAGGTGTTGAAAAAACTTACAAAGTGATGTCTATCAACTTAAACGTTATTGAAGAAATTGAACGAAAAGCTCCCGAAATGGATACCGGATATGTCATTCCTCTTCAATTTGGTGGATTTGGAAATCCTGCTGTAGATTTTTACGTAGTGGAAGATTTCTCTTACCATGACTTAACAGCTATTGCTGCTCAGCAACAAGGTCATGAAGTTTATGTATGGACAATTAATGAACCCGAAGAAATTAATAAATATCTTCACAGCTCTGTTTCAGGCATCATTACTGACCATCCTGATATAGCTAAAGAAGAACAAAAACACTTACTCGAAGAAAGCACCCCTGTTGATCGTGTGCTAAATGCTATTAATGTTAGTGTGAAAAAATAAGAAAAAGGAATTAACATGCCATGAGGTTTGTTAATTCCTTTTTTAGTTAGAAAAACTCCTATTCTATTCTCTAAATAAAGTTATTCCAGCCGTATTTCCGCTATTTTTTTCGTATATAAGTATTTCATAACGGATATTTAAGAATTATTTTAACTTTTCATTATACTCACTTTATTTTTACCGCTTATAGTAAATACATACAAAACTTAGGAGGTTTTACTATGAAAAATAATGTTCATCAAAATTATACTCGTTGGTCAATTCGTCGTTTAAGTGTCGGTGTAGCATCGGTCGTCGTTGCTAGTGGATTTTTTATCCTTACCTCTCCAGTACAATCTGTTCTAGCAAATGAAGTTCCTGCTACACCGGTTTCTCAAACGAACCCCGAAAAAACTCAAAAGGACAAACAAGAGGATGTGAATCATCTCATCAGTAAAGCTGTTGATACTGCCTTAGCTGCACCAAAAGAAACTACTGCTCAAAGCAGTAATGATAAACAAGCTTCTGAAAATAAAGTAGATGCTGCAAATACTCCAAAAGAAGTCTCAGAAAATAGAGCTGCAACTCCAGCTGAAACTACTCCTGTTACTTCTCCTCAACAAGTAAAGGATTCCGTAGCAAATAATATTAAACCAAACACTGAAGTACCTGCTAGCTATCTTGAAAAAGCGAATGTTCCTGGGCCTTTCCTTGCTGGGGTTAACCAAGTAATTCCTTACGAAGCTTTCGGTGGTGACGGTATGTTAACTCGTCTATTACTTAAATCTTCTGAAAATGCACCTTGGTCTGATAATGGAACTGCTAAAAATCCAGCATTACTTCCTCTTGAAGGTCTTACTAAAGGACAATATTTCTATGAAGTTGATTTAAATGGAAATACTACTGGCAAAGAAGGACAAGCTCTTCTTGATCAACTTCGTGCCAATGGTACTCAAACTTACCAAGCTACTGTAAAAGTGTACGGTAATAAAAATGGTAAAGCTGATTTATCTAATGTTGTTGCTACACGTGAAGTACGTATTACTTTGCATAAAGAAAGCATGGCATCTAACAATTCTTCTTCCACTACAAATACTACTTCTGTAATGAAAGAAGAACATGCTAGAAAAGATGAGATGAAACCAACGACTATGGAGCACTCTCAACAAATGAATTCTCAAGCAATGGAACAAGAAAAAGCTAAAAAAGAAGAGCTTTCTACTCCAATGATGAAACATCAAAAAGAAGAAGCAAAAGAAATGAAAAATAATGATTCTATGAAGAAAGAAAGTAAAGCTACTCTACCGGTAACAGGAGAAACTACTACAAACACTTCTGCTTTAGGAGCATTCTCAGCTGGATTAGCATTCGTTCTAGGATTCTTAGGATTAAAAGCTAAAAAAGAAAGAATCTAAGTTTAATTCCCCTAAAAATAGTGTTATACTGAGCAAAAGTATAGCACTATTTTTATCAAAGGAGTCTCTAATGGAAAAAACAATATTACTCGTAGATGACGAGTTTGAAATTACAGATATCCAAAATCGTTACTTATCACAAGCCGGTTACACGGTTTTTGTAGCTCATGATGGAGTTGAAGGATTAGACCTGTTTAAAAACAAATCCATCGATTTAATTATTACTGATATTATGATGCCCAAAATGGATGGATATGATTTTATTAGTGAAGTTCAATATTTATCTCCTGACCAACCATTTTTATTTATCACAGCTAAAACAAGTGAACAAGATAAAATATTTGGTCTAAGCATGGGTGCTGATGACTTTATTACAAAACCTTTTAGCCCTAGAGAACTTGTACTTCGCGTCAATAATATTTTTAGAAGAATTTATCGAGGTGGAAATCCTACTCAAGTACAATTAGGAAATCTAAAATTAAACCACGAAACGTATGAAGTTTATGTCGACAATCATTTACTTAATTTAACGGTAAAAGCTTTTGAACTTTTATGGATTTTATGCAAAAATCCTGAACGAGTTTTCTCAAAAACAGAATTATATGAAAAAGTTTGGCAAGAAGAATTTATAGACGATACGAATACACTAAACGTTCATATCCATGCTTTAAGGCAAGAATTGTCTAAATACTCTAGTTTACATACTCCAACGATTAAAACCGTATGGGGCTTAGGATACAAAATTGAAAAACCAAGAGGTTCATTATGAAATTAAAAAATTATATTATTATTGGTTATCTTATCTCTACTACGTTAACCATACTCGCTGTTTTTTGGGCAGTTCAAAAAATGTTAATCGAAAAAGGAGAAATTTACTTTTTAATAGGAGTAACATTATTCGCTAGCTTCATTGGCGCTATGATTAGTTTATTGCTTCTATCACCAATATTCTCTTCTCTTAACGAACTCAAAAAGAAAGCAAATGATATTGCCAATAAAAATTTTAATGATTCCATCACGATTAAAGGTCCAATTGAATTTCAAGAATTCGGAAAAGCTTTTAATCATATGTCAGATGATTTAAAAAAATCCTTTGATTCACTAGAAGAAAGTGAGAAAGAAAAGAGAATCATGATTGCTCAACTTTCCCATGATATAAAGACTCCCATTACTTCTATACAAGCAACCGTTGAAGGTATTTTAGATGGAATCATTACTCAAGAAGAACAATTTCATTACTTAACAACGATTAACCGTCAAACGGAACGATTAAATAAATTAGTAGAAGAATTAGATGACTTAACGCTTAATACACAAGAAACGGAAGAGCATCATCAAAAAAATGAAGTGATTTTCTTAGATCAGTTATTAGTTCATGCGATGAATGAGTTCCACCTTTTAATTGAGCAAGAAAACAGAGAAATTCATATACAAGTTCTACCAGAATCTGCTAAATTTATGAGCCATTACGATAAATTGTTACGTATTCTAGTCAATTTATTAAATAATGCCTTTAAATACTCTGAGCCTGGCACACCAATCAATGTTAAAGGTACGTTAGAAGATAACACTCTCACCATTAGTGTATCGGATAAAGGAAAAGGAATTGATGCTAAAGAATTTGAACATATCTTTAAAAGACTCTATAGAGTTGAAAGTTCAAGAAACATGAAAACTGGAGGCCATGGACTTGGTCTAGCTATTGCTCAAGAATTAGCTCATCAACTGGGCGGGAAAATTACTGTTCAAAGTCAAAAAGAGGTAGGAAGTACCTTCATTCTTTCTATCCCATTTGAAAATCAAAATTCTAAATAAGAAAAAGGAATGAACGTGCCGTAAGGTTTGTTCATTCCTTTTTTTCATTTAATCATTATTTAGTAATTTTTGTAACTCCACCCATATATGGAACTAATGCTTCAGGAACTGTTACACTTCCATCTGCTTCTTGGTAGTTTTCTAAGATGGCTGCTACTGTACGACCAACTGCTAAACCAGATCCATTTAATGTGTGTAATAATTCAATTTTTCCAGTTTCAGCTTGACGGTAACGAATTTTCGCACGACGAGCTTGGAAGTCTACACAGTTTGAGCATGAACTAATTTCACGGTAAGTATCTTGTGCTGGAATCCACACTTCAACGTCATATGTTTTAGAAGCTGAGAATCCCATATCTCCTGTACATAATACAATTGTACGGAATGGTAAGCCTAAACCACGTAATACATCTTCCGCATTATCTGTCATTTTTTCTAATTCTTCAAATGATGTTTCAGGAGTTGCGAATTTCACCATTTCCACTTTGTTGAATTGGTGTAGACGGATTAAGCCACGAGTATCTCTTCCAGCACTACCTGCTTCTGAACGGAATGAAGGACTTAATGCTGTGAAATAAATTGGCAATTGTGCTTCTTCTAAAATTTCATTTGCATAATAGTTTGTTAATGGAACTTCTGCTGTTGGAATTAATGTTAAATTACGTTCGTCATTAATTTGGAATACATCTTCTTTAAATTTAGGAAATTGTCCTGTACCATACATTGATTGTTCGTTTACTAAATATGGTGTAATCATTTCTGTGTAGCCATGTTTTTCCACATGTAAATCAATCATGTAGTTGTAAATCGCACGTTCTAAGCGAGCCCCTAATCCTTTATAGTATAAGAAACGACTTCCTGATACTTTAGCGCCTCTTTCAAAGTCTAAAATATCTAATGCTTCTGCTACTTCCCAGTGTGGTTTTGGTTCGAAATCAAACACACGTGGAGTTCCTTCACGACGAATTTCTACATTTTCGTTTTCATCTTCTCCTACAGGAACATCAGCTGCAGCAATGTTTGGTAAGCGTGAAGCGATGTATTCTAATTTTTCTTCTACTTCTGCTAATAAAGCATCTGTTGCTTTTACATCTTCCCCAACTTGTTTCATTTCTGCGATTTTCGCACTTGCATCTTCTTTATTACGTTTTAATTGAGAAATTTCTTCCGTTACCGTATTACGATATTGCTTTAATTGCTCCGTTTTTAAAATTAATTCACGACGTTTTTCGTCTAAATCACGTAATTCTTCTACTACTTGACGTTCTACTCCGCGGTTTTGTAATCCAACCACAACTTCTTCAAAGTGATCTCTCACTCGTTTCATATCTAACATATTGATTCCTCCAATTTCTTTTGTTTTGCCTTTTGAAAATTTGTTTAAACCATTGTAAAAAAATACACACAACTCATCCCCGACAAATTGTCACTGGGACGAAGTTATGTGTTTCACTTTTATCTTCGCGGTACCACCCGTATTCAATGTTTCCATTGCACTCATTTGCGATAACGGTTTGCTCCGGATGGCTTAATCAATGCTTTCGCCATGCATCATAGTATGTGGATTCGCTTGTCATACTTTACTAGCTTTCACCAAACGCTAGCTCTCTACAAAAGACTTCAAGTTACTATTCATACAGTTTTATATGTCTGTATTTTACAATATTCTCTAAACTTGTGCAACAGGTAATCTATAAATCGAACTATTTCTACGCTTCCTGTGCATGTAATAAACCTTTTACTTTTTGGAAGATATTCCCAAAAAACTCTTGGATTCCATAAATAATTTTTTCAACAAATCCTCTTGCTTGTCGATAGCTATCTGTCACAATATTCGATGAATCAATTTCATATCCTGCAAATGCAGGAACATGTCCTTCTGTTTGACCATCTACATATCCTAAATCTTCTCCTGGCATCTGGAAGTATAAATTCCCAATAGTTTTTCCCGCAGTAATCGGTGCTTGTAAGGCATTATTCTCATCTAATAATTCTTTAAAAGGTTCAAAACGAACTTTTACTTGACTCATGGCAGTTCCCTTTGGAACAGCAGCTACAAAATTATCTCCATAATCGACACTAATTTTCTCATCAGAACCACCATTTACTGGATAAGATTGGATATTCTGAACAGATTTCCCTGGAATTCCTACCACTAAGCCTTCATATTTCTTGAATAATTCATCTAACATTTTCGTTGTTACTTTAAAACGATTCAATGGCTGTTTAGATCCCATTGATACAACAATAACTGAAAAATTATTACGAGTTGCAGTTGTCGTAATAGAAGCTCCACTAATTTCAGAAGTCCCTGTTTTTAACCCAGTTACACCCTCATAGCCAAATAATAATCCTGGAATTAAATAGTTAAAATTATCCATCTTCGTCATCCCAGCAGTTCCTGGTCTAAATTCCTTTGTTGCAACAGAAGAAATTTTTAAAATTTCCGGGAAATCTAATACTAATCGTCTTGCAACAATTGCAACAGAACGAGCAGACATACTATTTTCTGCTTCATCACCAAAATCTGGATTTTTCTCTGTTGTACCGTATTTATTCGGCAATCCTGTCGCATTTACAATGGTTGCATCATGAATTCCCCAAGATTCAACTTTTTCCTTCATCCGTTCTACCCATTTAGCTTCACTTCCCGCTAAATGTTCTGCCATCGCAATGGTTGCTGCATTAGCAGAATAAATCGAACTTGCTTCAAATAATTCTTGAATACTATATGTTTCATTCGGCCATAATGGTACATTTGATAAAGAATAATTAGCACTTAATTTACTAACTCTTTCGCTAATAGGAATTTTTGTTTCCCATGTAATTTCTGAATTTTTAATCGCTTCTAAGATTAAATACTGACTAATCATTTTACTCATCGAAGCAATACCTCGAACATCATCTTGATTTTTTTCCATCAAAATTTTTCCACTTGTTTGTTCGATAGCAATATAAGATGCTACATCTTCTAGCGCAGCAATTTCTTCTGCTGTTTTAGGTCTTTCAGGTTCTTCAGCGTGAACCATTACTTGCATCGGACTTACTAAACAACAAGCCAATAAAGCTGTCACTACCGCTTTCATCCATTTGAATTTTTTCATATATATATCTCCACAATTCTCTCTTTTGCCTATCCATCGTATCGAATTTTTTACGAAAAAACAACTCTATTTATATTAAGGTTTTATTACTTTTTTTAATCCGCTTTACAAAAAGTTTTCACTTAAAATCCTGAATGATTTCGAAGAAATTCCAACTCTTTTTCAGTCGATTTTCTTCCTAAAATTTCATTACGATGTGGATAGCGTCCAAACTGTTCAATGATGTTTCGATGCATCTGTTCATATTTCGCACGCTTTTCCATTCCAGGTTCAGAAAATAATTTTTCCGCTACTTGATGAATTGCTAATGATTCTGAATGCATAAATGGCATATATAAAAAGCTTCGTTCAATGACCGTTAATTCTTCTGAATACGGTAGGGCTTCTTGCGCTAATACAAGCGCCATGCCATCATATAAAAAAGCTCTCGCATCATCACGATATAAATTTCTAGAAAATTGATCCAACACTATAATTTCCGCTAATCTTCCTTGAATTGTATTTCTCCAATGACTTAATTCTCCTGCAATAGCTGCTTGGTGAATGTTAAAAAAACGTCGATAAATCTCTGCATCTAATGCTTTAGATTTTACAAACCAGTCTTTTGGCTCTAATTCCTGAAACCAAAAATACAATACTTCTTTAGCTTCCATACTTCCTCATTTCTATGCAAATAAAGAAGAACTCCCCTATCAAAGTCCTTCCTTATTGCATTAGATATTTTCCTTTTCTTTTTCACTTAATACTTGATTCATTCGTCCATATTGATATCCTGCTAAGTCTAATGCCACATAGCTAAATCCAATCGATCGTAATGTACTTTCAATTTCTTGACGATGGTCTAGTAATGTTGGAATTAAATCCTGAGATACTTCAATTCTTGCTAAATCTTGGTGAACACGAACTCGAACTTGTTCAAATCCCAATTGGATTAAATACGCTTCAGCTTCTTGTATCCAGCGAACTTTTTCAGCAGTAATCTTTGTTCCATATGGGAAACGAGATGCCATGCTACAAGAAGGTACTTTATTCCAATTTTCTACACCTCGTCTTTTTGCTAATTGACGAATTTCACTTTTATATAATCCAGATTCTTGTAGTAAACTACGAACACCTTCTTCATTACGAGCTTTTACTCCTGGACGAAAATCATCTACATCATCCATAATCGTTCCATCTGATAAAACGGTATAGCCTTCTTTTTCAGCATGTTCTTTAATTGTTTGATACAACATCTTTTTACTGTAATACCAAATTTTAGGCGTATTTGCTGCAATTCGAGGGTCTGATAATTCTTGCATTTCTAATCCGATGACACGAGCTCCCATTTCATTTGCCAAGTCAATAGCCATATCAAACTCGTAATCTGGGAATAACTCTGAATTAACTACAGCAGCTAATACATTTTCACTACCAAGCGTATCAACAGCCACTTTTAATAAATAAGTACTATCAATTCCGCCAGAATAAGTAATGACAATTTTCCCTATTTTTCGTAATATTTCTTCGAGCTTTTTCTCTTTTTCATCCATAAAGATTCTCCTTTACACTGCCTCCTATTCAGCTTCTCTTCCTGTAAAATCTGCTAAATAAGAAATATCCTTTACAATGATTTTCTGATTTTTCACTTGTACAATACCCTCTGTTTTTAAGTCATGAATAATACGATTCACACTATTTCGAGTTGAAATCCCACAAAATCCAGCAATATCTTCATTTGTTACTGCAAAATCAATTAATACTCCATCTCGAGTTTGAACTCCAAATTGCTTAACCAATTTATAAAGAAATGCACATACCGCACCTTTTTTACCATTCATCGTCATATATTGTAAGGATTCAATATTTTCAGATAATTTTTTTCGATAATATTCTCGAATATAATCTTGTAATTTTCGATCTTCTTTAACATATTCCCAAAACTTAATACGCTGAATACGATAAAAACTAGCTTCATCAGATTCTACTCGAACATTGAAAGGTGCTGAAGTATAATTAGATACCTCATCTCTTAATAATGAAATAATATCAATCGGAGTAATATAAGATAAATTAAACTCTCTTCCATCTTTTAAGATGATACTGGTTTTAACAACGCCTTCTTTCAACACATAAGTATACGATTCTTCCAACCCATGATACGCTAAATACATATGTTTTTTCTTTTTAATAACGGGAGCATTATGCTCTTCCAAAAAATTTACTAAATAATTTTCTTCCATTTGACGCACTCCTTTTTTTTTAAAAAAACTTCTTCATTCTCCCACTCAATATTATCCTCTTGTAGAAAATATTTTTGTTAACATATGTTAACACCATTTGTGCCATCATTCCACTAGGAAAAATATATACTAGACTATGTTAACGATTTACAAAGGAGATGTTAAGAAATGGTAGATATTCAATTACCTTATGACAAACAACTAATCACTGCTAGCATTCCTGATAAAAATTTTGCAGGATTGTTAGAATCTCAAGCAGAAAATTTTTCAAATCCGCTTTCTGAACAAGAAACCGTTGAAAAATCAATGGATAATCCTATTGGAAGTAAATCATTAGAAGAGCTAGCAAAAGGGAAAAAAGACATCGTCTTAATTAGTTCAGATCACACACGTCCTGTCCCTTCTCATATTATTACTCCAATTATTTTACGTCGTATTCGTAGTGTTGCTCCAGATGCTCGTATTCGTATTTTAGTAGCAACAGGGTTCCACCGTCCTTCAACTCGTGAAGAGTTAATTAATAAGTACGGTCAAGAAATTGTAGACAACGAAGAAATCGTAATGCATATTTCTACAAATGATGAAGATATGGTAAAAATCGGTCAATTACCTTCAGGTGGTGACTGCATTATTAACCGTATTGCTGCAGAAGCAGACTTATTAATTGCTGAAGGATTCATTGAATCTCACTTCTTTGCAGGATTCTCAGGTGGACGTAAATCTGTATTACCAGGTATTGCCTCTTATAAAACAATTATGGCAAACCACTCTGGTGAATTCATCGACTCTGATAAATCAAGAACAGGTAACTTAAAACACAATTTAATTCATGAAGATATGGTTTATGCAGCTCGTACTGCTAAATTAGCCTTTATCGTCAACGTAGTATTAGATGGAGAAAAACATATTATCGGTTCATTCGCTGGTGATATGGAAGAAGCTCACCATGTTGGATGTGAATTCGTTCGTGGATTAGCTCATGTTAAGAAAATTCCTTGCGATATCGCTGTTTCAACAAATGGTGGATTCCCACTTGACCAAAATATTTACCAAGCTGTTAAAGGAATGACTGCTGCTGAAGCTACGAATAAAGAAGGCGGCGTTATTATTATGGTTGCAGGATGTCGTGACGGACATGGTGGCTCAGGATTCTATCATAACTTAGCTGATTATAAAGAACCAAAAGACTTTTTAGAAAAAGCGATTAACACACCACGTTTAGAAACAATTCCAGACCAATGGACTGCTCAAATTTTAGCACGTATTTTAGTTCATCATCGTGTCATTTTTGTTTCTGATTTAGTCGATCCTACATTAATTACAGATATGCACATGGAAATTGCTAAAACATTTGACGAAGCATTAGCACGCGCCTTTGAAATTGAAGGCCCAGATGCTAAAGTTACTGTTATTCGTGATGGTTTATCTGTTATCGTTGAAGACTAGGAAATTATTATGGATAAAAAAGAGATTCTTATTCGCTTTCAAGAGGGACAGCTTTCATTAGAGGAAGCTGCCTCTCTACTAGAAGGCATCGACGATATTGGCTTTGCCTCTTTAGACCTTTCTCGTAATAAAAGAAATGGATTTCCAGAAATTATTTATGGAGAAGGAAAAACAAAAGAGCAAATCGAAAAAATTATTGAATCATTAGAAAAAGAAAATCTTCCTGTACTAGCAACTAGAGTCGATAGCGAAAAAGGACAATACTTATTAGAAAAAATTCCTCACGGATTTTATTATGAAACGGCTAGAGCTTTTGTTGTTAATCCTACACCAATTCATAGTGAAAATTACATTGCTGTAGTAACGGCAGGAACAAGTGATATGCCTGTAGCAGAAGAAGCTGCGATTACTGCTGAAACATTTGGAAATCCTGTGAAACGGATTTATGATGTTGGAGTTGCTGGTATCCATCGACTATTCAATCGTTTGGATGGTATCCGTGGTGCTAGTGTCATTATTGTCATTGCTGGTATGGAAGGTGCTCTTGTGAGTGTAGTCGCAGGATTAGTAGATGTCCCTGTCATTGCAGTGCCTACAAGTGTAGGATATGGAAGTAACTTACAAGGTCTAACAACTCTGATGAGCATGTTAACTTCTTGTGCTTCTGGTGTGACAGTTGTCAATATTGATAATGGATTTGGCGCTGCTTATTCTGCTAGTATGATTAATCAGATTCGAGGTGTTTCATCATGACACATTTATATTTAGAACCTTTATCTGGTATTAGTGGAGATATGCTGAATGGTCTTCTTATTGATTTAGGAGCTAGTTCGGACTATTTACAACAAGAACTTAAAAAATTAGCTGTAGATGGCTATCATTTACATATTCATAAAATTGCTAAAAGCAGTATTTATGGAATTGATTTTGATGTTCATTTAGAACATGGAGAAAAAGACCATGGAGTCCACGGAGATTTTACGCATGAACATGAGCATCATCATGAACACGATCACCACCATGAACACGATCATCACCATGAACACGATCATCACCATGAACACGATCATCACCATGAACACGATCACCATCATGAACATGAACATCACCATGAACACGATCATCATCATGAACACGATCACCATCATGAATACGATCACCATCATGAACACGATCATCACCATGAACATGGTCACCATCATCACGATGACGTTCGTGGATTACAAGATATTATTAAAATTTTTGAAAATAGTACCGTTTCTGACTTTGTAAAAGAAAAAAGTATGGAAGTGTTCCGTGACATCGCTCGTGCAGAATCTGCCGTTCATCAAGTTCCAATTGAACACATTCATTTCCATGAAGTGGGAGCGATTGATTCGATTGTAGATATCGCTAGTTTCTTCATCTTATTTGAAAACTTAGGAATTACAAAAGTATATAGTGCACCTTTAGTCGAAGGTAGTGGTACTATCAAAGTCGCTCATGGCGTTATGCCGGTGCCTGTTCCTGCAGTCATGCAATTAAGAAAAGGAACTTCTATCTTAATTCATCAAGATTTTGATATTAAAACTGAACTCATTACACCCACAGGTATCGCCTTGCTAAAAGCAATTCATCCAGACTTTACCATTCCAGAAAACTTAGAAATCACTACTGTAGGATATGGATTTGGTAAACGAGATACTGGTAAATTCAACGCTCTACGTGGAAGTCTATGTCAGCCAACAACTCACTCGTTCAAAGAAGTACATCAATTAGACGATGATATTTATCAAATCGACACTACAATTGATGATCAAACACCTGAACAAATGGGGTACTTAATGGATTTCCTATATGAAAAAGGAGCACTAGATGTCACTTATTTCAGTGTTTTAGCGAAAAAAAATCGCCCAGCGATTCATGTAACTCTTCTAATTTCTCTCACACAATTAGAGGAATTTACTAATATTTTATTTGAGCAAACAAGCACAATTGGATTTCGTTATCAAAAAATTTCAAGAAAAGTCATGCAACGAACTTTCCAAGAAGTCGAAACTAGTTTAGGGATGATTCGACTAAAACAAAATACCTACCAAAACATCTCTAAAGCAACTCTCGAATATGAGGATTGTGCTAGACTAGCCAAACAGCATCAATTACCAATTGGAAAAGTTTATCAACTATTAGAAAAAGAAATATTATTATAATTTAGAAATAAAAAGGAGTCTTATATTTTATATGTTTACACAAGAATTTATTCACTTATTATTATCAGAATTTATGGGAACTGCCCTTATGATTATCTTTGGGGTCGGCGTACACTGTGATGATGTCTTAAAGAAAACAAAATATGCTGGAACAGGACACTTATTTGCTATTACAACATGGGCATTCGGTATTACTGTTACATTATTCATCTTTGGTGGAGTTAGCTTAAACCCTGCTATGGCTTTAGCAAAAGTTGTTTTAGGATTATTACCTGCTGAACAATGGTTATTCGTATCCATTGCTGAATTTTTAGGTGCATTTGCTGGTGCTGTTATCGTATGGTTCATGTATGCAGACCACTTTACAGCTTCTGAAGGTCAAGTAGATGGAATTGCAATTCGTAACATCTTCTCTACAAACCCTAACTGCCGTAACTTACCTCGTAACTACTTCGTCGAAGCATTTGCAACATTTATTTTCTTAACAGCTATCTTAGCTACTGAACATGTGAATAAAGATCAACTCCAAATCGTTGTTGGTTTAATCGTTTGGGCTGTTGGTATGGGTCTAGGAGGTACTACAGGATTCGCGATGAACCAAGCTCGTGACTTAGGTCCTCGTTTAGCTTACCAAGTATTACCAATCAAAAATAAAGTAAATAATGACTGGCAATATGGATTATTAGTGCCAGGTACTGCTCCATTTATCGGTGCTGTAGCTGCTGCATTATTTGTTCGTTATTACTTAGGATATTTCATGTAAAACAAAAAAGCTGCTAACGCAGCTTTTTTTGTTTGCTCTTATTTTGACATCGCCAACACATCATCTAAATCTTGTTGGATGATTTGGTTTGGATTAATGGATGGATTATTACCGAATCGAGTAGCTAGACGTAATCTTAATTTCTCATTAAAGTTACGAATCCAACGACCATTACTACGGTCATTCGTGCGAGCATATGCTGTCGCAACAGCTTGACGATATGCTTCTTCATCTACCGTTAAGGAATCACTACCTAATTCATACAATCCAATTTGAGCAATTTCTTCAGATGTATAATCTTCAAAATCAAATGTATTTGGAACACGACTTGCTAATCCTGAATTTGTTTCTAAGAAGGTACTCATTTCTTTATGATATCCTGCAAAAATGACAACCATATCATGACGATGATCTTCCATAAACTTCAAGATTTCATCAATCGCCTCTTGTCCAAAATTATCATTAGGACCATGTTTTAAAGAATAAGCTTCATCAATAAAGAGTACGCCACCTAATGCAGCATGTAATTGTTCTCTTGTTTTAATGGCAGTTTGCCCTTGATAACCACCAATTAAGTCCCCACGGGAAACTTCTACCATTTTATTCGTTGCAATCATGCCTTTTTGATACAATAATTCACCAATAATTCTAGCAACAGTTGTTTTACCCGTTCCTGGATTTCCTAAGAATAAAGAATGTAACGTAATATTTTTTGTTTCAATTCCTTGTTCTTGTCTTACCTTCGATAATTCTACTTGGCTAATAAAGGCGCTGACTTGTTCTTTTACTTTTTCTAAACCGATTAATTGATTTAATTGCTCCCATGCATCAGCTTTATGATCGGATTCTTCATAACTTCCTTGTGACAATGCTTTTTCAATATCTTGGTTTTTAATTAAAGTCATATCTTCGCCATCTTGTGACATCACACGGAAAATAAATTCTTGCATAATTTGCTCATTTTGATTACGAATCCATCGAGCATTACTCTTATCTAAGGAACGTTTATACGCTTTTTTAATGTTACGAGCATAAAATTCTGGATCTTCAACTTTTCGAGCTTTTCCTTCAAAAATTTTAAGTCCCATTTGAACAATTTCATCTGGTGAATAATCTTCAAACACTAACTGATGAGGTACACGAGAGTTAAAGCCTGGATTCACATCAAAAAATTGTTCCATTTCTTTTGTATATCCTGCAAAAATCACCATAATATCATCACGATGGTTTTCCATATATGTTAATAATTCATTAATCGCTTCTTCCCCTGTGCTATTCGAACCTTTTTTATTCAAAGCATACGCTTCATCAATAAATAACACGCCACCTTTAGCTTCCTCTAATTTTTTACGAGTTTGTTCTGCTGTTTGATTCACATATCCAGATAATAAATCAGCCGCTGATACTTCTACAAATTTGAACTCTTCCCCTTTTAAGGCTCCATATTGGAATAAGATTTGTCCCATTAAACGTGCAACAGTAGTTTTACCTGTTCCTGGATTTCCTAAGAAAGCTGCATGCATCGTCATTTTTTCAGGAGGTAATCCTTGTTCAATTTGTAATTGATTATATTTTGCTTGTTGAATTAATTTATCAACTTTTTCTTTGACGGTTTTGAGCCCAATTAATCCTTGCAGTTGAGCATAGTAATCAGTATTCGTTTGATGAGCCTTTTGTGCATCCTCTGTTCGAATAATCTCCCCCTTTTTGCTTCTTTCTGGGGCTGCTTTATGTTTTTTAGTAACTCTGCATTGACTCGTTTCATCTGTTTCATAGTTCAGTTTTGAAGCATCTCCATTTAAATGAATAAAGTCATTTGCAACGAAGCAGGAACCTTCCTTGGCACGAATAATAGGAGAAATTTCTTTTTCCACTTCTATACTATCTCCAACAAATAAAGCGTTTGTTGTTAAACTAATTGGAATATGTCTACTTTCTTTATTTAAAAAGTGTAGTCTACCTTGTGAATATAAAGTTGATTCTTCTGCTATTGCTAAGTTATGCTTTACAGATCCATTTACCATACGAATATGGCTATTTTTGATTCTCATAAAACTAACCGTTAGATTTTTAAAAACTCCCCTACTTCCACTTTGAAGTAAAATGGTGTAATAATTTGTTCCAACGCCCTCAACAATACTATCTTCCAAATTGATTTCACTCTGGTTGATATCCAAAACAGGATTCGTTCCTTCTTCAAAAGTTCCAGAAATCTGACTCGAAATAATCATTAATTTTGAATCTTCACTCCATACAGATTTAGGACGACTACACTCCATTTTCGAACGAACAAACTCTAATTCCGAATTTTCTCGAATCCATAATCGATTTTGAATGGTAGAATCTTGAATAGAAACTGCTGAATGAACAAATTTCATCCCTAATTGATGTTTATCCGGTAATCTTGTTGTAAAGTTCTTAAATTTGACTTTACTTTTTTCTTCTGAAAGCAACAAGAAATACTCATTTGATGGAAATTCGCTTTGCATGACACAATTTTCAAAAGTTACTTCCGATTCTCCATTAATACGAAACATATTTTGATTTTCTAATACAGACATCCACAAATTCTGAAACGTCACCTTTGCTTTATTAGAAATTTTAATTTTTCCCGTAATTGTATTTAGAAATGTATTCCCTTCTACATGACCAATAATTGTAATATTTTTTGTAATTTCAGTAAAAGGTTCTTTTGTAAAATTCATAGTTAAATTAGGAGTAAATTCAATAATATCTCCATCCTTCGCAGCTTCATAAGCCGCATCAAAATTCCAAGTGTCTTCAGTTGCTCCAACAAGAAATCTTGGCATATTCTCACTCCTTATATCTTTATATTTTGGTTAAATTTCTACATATAATAGCATTATTATACCAATGTTCATTCGAAAACTCTATTAAAAAAAGGCTTCATTCTCGGAACAGACTTGGAACAAAACCTCTACAAACGTTGATATATCAATAATATATAAGGAGAAGAGGAGATTTGAACTCCCGCGCCGCTTTCACGACCTATCGCATTTCGAGTGCGACCCCTTCAGCCTCTTGGGTACTTCTCCAT
>CAURER010000013.1:0-43089 GCA_963523795.1 uncultured Granulicatella sp. | reverse complement strand
AGTGAAGAAAATTTTACCGATTAAAATTTCACCAGATCAACCATATATGGAATAGATAAATAAATTATATTTAGATACATTACAATACCATCATAAAATAACGTTTTTACTGTTAATTCTTGTTTAAAATCGTTATTTTGGTATTGTAATGTATATTTTTTTAGCTATATTAGCTAGTTGATTTTTTGGTTGACTTTCTGCATGACTAGTATTCCACCATCGTCTGTAGCGTGAGTGTAATGGTCTGTCATAGAAACGTTTGTATGACCTAAAAAATTAGCTACTAAACGAGGATTTATATTAGTTGCTTGTGCTTGAGTGGCAAAAAAGTGCCTTAATGTATGAGGCGTTATCTTAATTCCAGTTTTTTTCTTGATAGTTTTAAATATGCTATTCATTTCGTCAATATAGAAAGGTTCTCCGTTTTTTCGAACTAGTATCCATGAGTCTTTTGTATAACTCGTATTTTTGTTTGCTAGATAACGTTCCTTACTTAATTTGATAGCCTTTTTCAACAATTCTGTATCATCTTCATTAATAAATATATCTCTTTCTTGACCAGTTTTTGTACTTTTGCCATCAGGATATAATACTGTACGGCTTCTATCGATATGAATTTTAGTTACATTATCTTTGAATGTTATCACTGATTGCCTAATCGCTAGTACTTCACCTCTTCTTAAGCCGTATGACAATAGCATAAATGCTACTTGTACCATAATATCATAATGATCAAAAATATATTTCTTAATCACGTTAAAATCTTCAAGAGATAATTCTTTATTGAATTGGGGTTTATTACTTTTAACCGGTTCAATCCCTTTCGCTCTATTCCTGCTTAATACTTCATTTTGACAAGCATGTTCTAAAATGCTTGATAACAATCCTAAAATGGATGATATTGTTGAACTTCTATATTTTTCACCTAATTTAATGTTGAGCATTTGAATATCTTGTCTTGAAATATCTTCCAACTTCTTTTTCTTCAAGCTAGTACTAATCATATCGTATATTGTTGTGAATGTTGTTTCAGAAGTCTTATTCCATTTACCACTTTTAACTTTCAGATTAGCATATATCTCAAAATACTCATCTAGTGTATATTCTTTCTTGAAATACTCTCCAGTTTCAATTGCTGTTGAGATTTCTGCTCTAGCTTGTCTAGCTGTAGCTAAACTAGTATATCCTTGCTTTTGAACTTGCGTTCCTCTGTGCGAGAATTTCAGTCCGTAAAGCTTCATTCCTTTGCTTTCATAACTGAAAATTCCGGCATATTTTGTTGATTTTCTATTTTTCATATTTATATTTCCTTTCTTATACCAACCAGTGAGACGATTTTGGTTTGAAAGGGTAGGGCATCACCTCCTTTAAAGAACGTATGTTCGTATTAATTTAGTTAAAAAGCTTGAATTTACAATGAAAAACAAGCTTTAAATTGTTTATACTGACAAAATCTTATCTGATTTTGTTCTATTACATTTCCAACAAAGAGTTTGTAAATTATCTTCAGTAGATAATCCACCTTTTGCAACCGGAATAATGTGGTCGACTTCTAACAGTAGCAAGTCTTGTTGAGCAGTGGAAGCACCGCAAGATTGGCACGTATATTCATCTCTACGTTTAATGTACTCACGTAATTTCTTAGTCATCAATGATCGTTGAGCTTTGGCACTGTTCTTGTACTTCACTTGTTCGTCCATATATTCAATCAACATTTCAATTGTTTCTTCATTTAATGTAATTGAAGTAGTTTGACTTGAGTTACCACCGGCACTTACGTATTGGAAAGTGTAAGTAGGGAATTTGAATGAAATACGAGGTAATTTCACGTCGATTAAGTGTAATAACTCATCTTTGTAATGTGCAAGAATGAAATATGGTGGTCTGATACTACCTATAATTCGATTGTATCGACCATCTAAATTACGTTTAGCATTTAAGAAACGAGATACTTGTTCACCTAAATCTTGAATGTGTTGTAAATTTTCTTCATTAGGTTTGAAATCAAAGTATTTACATAAATATTTGAACGGTTCTAACTCTGCATTTCTTACTACTTGTAATGATGCATTGTGTACATATCTTGATTGATTAACAACATTTCTATTTCTTTGAATGTTGTAAGCACTAGTATTGCTCCCTGTAGCTAAATGAGCGTACTTATATTTATCTGAACTATTCGATTGAAGACTAATCGTTTCAAAATGTTCAACGTACTTAGCGATGTCATTGTATTCTTTTACAAATTCATCGATTTGCATTTTATGTTGAATGAATTCCTTACTCATGAAATATCTTTCTTTCATTAAATAGCGATGTACTCGAAAAGCCACATATCCCCAACCAAAAATAGGAATAAATAAACAAATCACTAAACCAAATATATCCTTATCGGAATGTATTTTCTTTAATTTATTGGCTTTAATTTTTGCACGTTCGATTTCTAATTGTTCATCGGTAATAGGTGGTAAGTCTTCAATTTCAACTTTATATGCATTTTGTTCTTGTGGTTTTTTACCATTTTCAATGGCTAAATAAATACATGTACAAGTTAAGCCGGCGAAAATTGCTAATCGAACAAGTGCATCCGCCAAAGAAACATCATTAAATTGTATTATGCTTGCTAAAGTAACAATCCCAAAAATGAAACTGAGTCCAAAATACATTATTCTTATCATAATTCTTTTCATATTTTCCCCCTTAAATATATCTTTCCATTTCTTCTTCAATTCCATAAGCATGCAATAACTGATATTTTGACTCATACAGATATTTATCTTTTCCATACAGTAGAAGTTTAGTGGCAAACTCATTTGCTTCACTTTCAATCTTGATACGATTGGAATTTATTCCCAATGACAAAGCCGGTTCATTAGGATGCAAGATAGCGTGTCCTAACTCGTGACAACAAGTAAATAGCTTCTTATTTTCTTCCAACTTACTATTAATATATATCATCTTAATATTGTTACATTTACGATAATATCCATTGATATTGCCCAACTCGACTTCTAGAATAATTATTCCTTTCTCTTTTGCAATCTTGAAAGGATTGCTTGTACCATGCTCACGAACTAATTTATTGATATAATCGCTAATATCCATGGCAACACCTACCTAGTCTCGATATTTTTTAGGAGTAAACTTGCGTTTTGCTTCTTTTTTAGCAATGCTTAGTCCCATAGATAAAGCGTTAATGAGCAAATCTCTAGATGTTTGATCATACTCTTCCATATTCTTCGAATATAATCCGTTATCTAACTCTTCAACTAACTTCTCTAGAGCTTTTTCAATATCTTTTTCATCTTTTTCTGTTAAATCATAATATTTTCTTTTTGAAGAAGAGATACCTAACAAATAATCTGTACTCACATTAAAAATTTCAGCAACTTTTGAAATGATTTCAGGCGTTGGTTTTCTATTATCGTTTTCATAATGAGAAACAGCAGCATTAGTAATATTTAGTAATCTACCTAATTCTGATTGTTGCATGTTTTTTTCAAGTCTTAATTCTTTTAATCTTACACCAAAACTCATAATTACACCTCTTTTTTATTTAACTATATGTAAATTATAATATTAACAGATTGTTAAGTAAATATTTTTTAACAAAATGGAAAATAATTGTTGACATTTAACAAAATGTTAATTATAATAAATGTGTAAATGATTAATGGAGGTGCTTGAATGACTCGGAATATAAGAATGATTGAAAAAAGAGGTCATAAAACACAATCAGAAATCGCTAAATCAATTGGGATTACAACAGCTTATTATTCTATGATTGAAAACGGAAAAAGAATTCCACCGTACAGAATAATGAAATTGATTTCTGATTATTTCAACGTTAAACCGGATTATTTTTTTTACAATAAAGTTTAACAAAATGTAAAACGTATTTAACAAATACGTAAAAAGAGGTGTAAGAATGCATATCACAATAGAAAACAAAGAATTGTACGAAACAATCACTAATCAATTAGTAGATAAACTATTTGATACAATTCATCAATCGGTAGTAGATGAAATCAAAAATAATGATGAAATCTTATCTGCTGAGCAAGTTTGGAAAAAATGTTTTCCAGCTTATAAACAGTTGTCAACTTGTCGAAAACATTTCTTAGATAGGAGAGACTTCCCAAAAATCAAACGAGGAAATCGAACTTACTATAGTTTAAAACAAGTCAACGAATATTTAAGAACAGCAAAATAAAATCAACCAGTGAGACGGACAGATTTTAAAAATTAAGGGGGAAACAAATGGAAAAAGTAAAAACATTTGCGATTTGCTTATTACTAATAGCGATACTGTTATCGTACTCATTAATCTATCAATTGTGGATGGATAAAAGAATTTTACAAAATAAAGTTAACGATCTAGAGAGTGTAATACGAGTACATGAAATCATCAAACAAACAGGAAAAAATGGGGGGTGAGAATATGGATGTTTCAAAAGATGAGATTTATCAAATTGTTAAAGAAGCTGTTGAAAAGAAAACAGAGGGTATTTTATATCTGATAGGATTTATTGCACTTATAGCGTTTATCTCAATGTTTATAGGAATAATTCTGTTAAGTGTAAAGCTTGTTTTGGGTTCTATTTTAGCGTTTTTCATTGCTGGAATATTAGGTAAATTTTTCAAAAAATGTAAGGAAAAATTAATCGAAAAGTTGGTGAATGAATATGACAAGAAAGGAATATAGACGAGTGAAGCGAAACAATTTCAACAAATGGTTTTTAATTCGTTTTGCACAAGTTTTCGCTTATTTTACAGCATTTTTAGTTTTGCTATTCTTGTTGCTATCTATATTCATAGGTGCATCCAATCAACATTACGAGAAAGTGCAACTAATCCAATCAGGACAATACATTGGTGAAAGATGAGTAAGGTAGAAATGACAGTAAAAGAAAAATTAGAAATCATTGATGAGTTACTTATTGAGTACATGAAGCCTCATGCATCGTGGAAATATATGGAACAAATTCAAAAATTATTACAAGAAATCGGTTATCCACCGAAAACAAAAAAGCCGACAACGGGCATTGTCGACTAAGAAAATATAAATAATCAAAATATAACTATTTAAGGAGATTATAACATGTTTACAACATTTGAACAACAACACAATTGTTATTTAGAACCTCCAGAACCAAAAATATTTGCTTACGATTGGCGAGGAGATGAAATCTATTACGGAGATAGATATTACGAATATGACGGTGATTATATCTTAGAAGATGATTTAGAGTGTTACGTTAAAACCAAACTCATTTCAAAATACGGAAGATTAGTGTCAGTCTATATATTCGAAAATGAAGAAGATGAACCGTATCTTTTAGCTTATGACTGGCGAGGAGACGAAATATACTCTAATGATAGTTACTATTATCTATATGGCGATTACATTCTAGAGAATGACTTAGAAGATTACGCAAAAGAAGTATTAGCAGGCGAATTAATGATTGCGGGGGAATAAATATGACAAATCAATTAGTAGAACAAGAAACTAAAGAAGTTAAAGAAAGAAGAGTTGAATTTGAAGTTAATAATGAAAGAGTAGCATTAAGCAGGTCAATTGTTCAACAGTTTGTGACGAAAGGAAACACTGAAATAACAGATGAAGAAGCAACAAACTTCATTTTGCTTTGTAAATATGCAAAACTTAATCCTTTTTTAAACGAAGCATACTTAATTAAATTTGATGGAACACCAGCACAAATGATTGTCTCAAAAGAAGCATTTCTTAAAAGAGCCCAACGACACCCAAAATTTAATGGATATAAAGCAGGAATTGTTGTTTTACGGAATGAAGATATAGTTAAAAAAGACGGACAAACTCTTTATCCAAACGAACAATTACTAGCTGGATGGGCGGAAGTTTATAGAAAAGATATCGACTATCCAGTATATGTTGAAGTTAGCTTGCAAGAGTATAGTACAGGAAAATCAACATGGAGAACAAAGCCTGCAACTATGATTAGAAAGGTAGCGTTAGTAAATGCATTAAGAGAAACTTTCCCTGAAGATTTAGGAGCTATGTATACAGAAGAGGAGAGTTTGAATAATCATAACTCACAAAGCGGGACGCAAGTTGAAAAGCCAAAGAAAATTGTCAATAACCTAGCAGAGGAATTTAAACAACAAAATGCTATTGAAGAAGATACCAAACCAAAAGTTGTTGAAGAAGTTAAGCCAAAAAAAGTGGTAGCAGTTCAAACAGAGTTAGATATGGTAGAAGCTAATAGAAGTGCTTACGAGAAAGAACAAGAGTTGAAAGGAACTAGAGAACATGACGTTGAAATTGACGAACAGTAACTATTACAGCGATGAAGCTAATGATGAATACATTAGCGTATCTCAATTTAAAGATTTCATTAAATGTGAGTGGAATGCACTAGCAAAATTAGCTGGAGAACCTGAAGAAGATAAAACGGCTTTGTTAGTAGGTAATTATGTTCATAGCTACTTTGAAAGCCCAGAAGAACATGATCGTTTTAAAAAAGAAAACGAGAGCGTGATTTTTAAGAAAAATGGCACTATGTACGCTCCTTTTGAACAAGCACAAGCTATGGTAGAACGACTAGAACAAGATGATTTCTTCAAGTTTGTTTATCAAGGCGAAAAAGAAGTAATCGTAACTGGTGAGTTGTATGGAGCTAAATGGAAAGGCAAGATAGACCTACTAAATAAAGAGAAAGGCTATTTTGTAGATTTGAAAACGACTAGAGAAATGGGTAAAAGATACTGGTCAGATAAATACGGCAGATATGTATCATTTATAGAAATGTACGACTATATATTGCAAATGTATATTTATAAGCAACTTTTAGAACAAGAATACGGAATTGAATTTACTCCATATATTTTTGCAGTAAGTAAAGAAACTCCTACTAATATTCAAGCTATTAGAATTAATGATGATAAGTATCTAGCTGAAGAAGAATATATTCAAAAACATATTCAAAGAGTAATAGACCTAAAAAAAGGGAATGCTTTACCTGAAGGTTGTGGTAAATGCCCTTACTGTATTAAAAACAAAAGGCTAGAAAACTTCATTGAGGTTGATGATTTGCTTGGTTAGTCAATACGAGGGAGTTTTAAAAGCAGTAGATGACAATAGTATCAAGCTAGAGTTAGATACAGAATTTAATCTTGATGAAGCTAGAAGAAAAACCGATTTAGGGGAGGATATTCGATTAAAGGTTACTTTGATTGATAAAAGGAGCATTACTCCTAAACAACAGAAATTTATATACGCTTTATTTAGAGATATAAGCGACCACACTGGATATTCTCCTGAATGGGTAAAAGACCTATTCAAAAATTACTATAGCTCGTATTACGGAGTAGAAACAATCAGTCTAGCAATAAATGCATCAACAATTACTGAAGCTAATAATATGATTGAATTATTGATTGAGTTTTGCTTCCAAAATGATATCCCGTTCCATTTTAAAGAATTTCAACAATCTGCAGATTTAGCAAGATTAAATTACTTATTCATAAAGTACAGAACTTGCTTCGTATGTGGGAAACAACATGCTGATGTAGATCATGTTGATGCAGTTGGCATGGGGAATAACCGTAAAAAAATCAATCATGCAAATAGGTTCTATTTCTGCCTATGCAGAGAACATCATACTGAACGGCATACTATAGGGCTTCAAGCAATGATGGATAAATATCATATAGTGCCAATTAAACTGAATATAGAACAAATATTAGAGTTGAATATTGGTTAGAAAGGAGCAAAAGATGAATTTAATTTTGCAAGTAAAAGCATTTAATAAACTGCATTTAAGAGACCCTTTTTCTAAAGGACAATTCATGTTATTTCATGCATTACTAGATGTAAACAACGATTGCGGTTGGCTTGAATGGTTTGATGTAGCCTTAGCTAGATTAGAGCTTTTTTCTCAACTGAGCCGTGAAGGAATACAAAAAGCAAGAGCGGAATTAGTTGAAAGAGGATTAATTGAATTCAAGAGTAACGGAACAAGGGCTGGTAGCTATCGATTAAAGAAATTATATGAAGATAGTACACAAGTTAGTACACAAGTTAGTACGCAAAGAGTTACTAAAAAAGAAAGTTTAAGTGCTGACTTAACAACTGAAAAAGCAGAAAACACTCAAATAAGTACACAAGTTAGTACACAAATTAGTACGCAAGAAAGTACGCAAGAAAGTACACAAGAAAGTACGTCATTAAATAAACAAAACAAAACTAAACAAAACAAAACTAAAGATATGGTGAGTGGTAGTTCGTATGCTAGTGAGTCATTCGACCCCAACGGTGAGCAACCAAAAGATGTTTTTGATTTTTATGAAGAAAATTTTGGAGAGCCTTCTAAAATCGTTGCGAAAGACCTTCGTGAAATGTCAGAAAAATTTGGAGATGAGTTAGTTATCGAAGCCTTGAAACAGGCTGGTTATTACAACGGAAATTATGGATATGCAAAAACAATTTTGAATAGATGGGCAAATGAAGGTATTGATAGCTTAGAGAAGGTTGAAGCGGAACGAGCTAAATTTGTTAAATCTAGCGAAAAGAAAGTTACTAGCTATCCTCGAACTGGTAGAGTGGCTCCAATGCCTGATAGATTCAAAAATCAAAACGAAACGAAAGAAACGAAACTGAGTCCTGAAGAAGAACAGAAATTACGAGAGGAAATCAATTTACTAAGGGGGGGTGGCTAAATGATACGACTACCGAAATCAAAATACCGTAATAAAAAAACGGTGGTTGACGGAATTACGTTCGATAGCAAGCTAGAAGCTGAATATTACCTGCACCTAAAATTAATGCTTAAATGCAAGAAGATTTTAGGGTTTGAAATGCAAAAGAAGGTGTTGCTGCAGGATGGTTACGCTAGACCATCAACTGGAACAAAAGTACGACCAATATTTTACGTGGTGGATTTTATCGTATACGAAAATAACGGCGAAAAAATCTATGTTGATGTGAAAGGTATGAAAACTGACGTATTCAGACTTAAACAAAAAATGTTTGAGTACAAATTCAAACAACAACTAAAAACAGTGAAAAAGCGAGGGAAAAAGTGGATATATGAGTGAAACAAACGAGATGAAAGATTATGAATTACATTTGTTGAAATTAATTCCGGTTGGTGCAAATAACGCAATCACCACAAAGTTACTGGAGAAGAAAATAAAGAAAGATGCTCGAGAAATTAGGCGGATTGTTCGTCAATTAGTGATGAAATACAATATTCCAATTATTGGCACTAGGAATGGTAAAGGTGGGTATTACATACCTGAAAGCATTAAAGAACAACAAGATGGCGTTAAGCCGTTGCTAGAACAAGCACTGAAAGAAATGGAACGAGTGAGTATGCTAGAAAAGAGTGATATTCATGAATACAAAAAATATTTAGGAGAGATGAAAAGTGATAAACAACGTTGTGTTAACCGGAAGAGTTACAAAGGATATCGAGTTGAAAGTTACTCCAACCGGTAAGAGTGTATGCTCGTTTAGCTTAGCAGTTAATCGAAAATTTGTTCAAGATGGAGAAAGACAGGCAGATTTTATTAATTGTCAATTGTGGGGTAAAACTGCTGAAACGTTAGAAAAATACGGCAAAAAAGGCATGTTGATTGGCGTTGAAGGGCGACTTCAAACTAGAAATTATACTAACCAACAAGGACAGACCGTTTATGTTACTGAAGTTGTTGCAGAAAGTTTTACCTTCTTAGAGAAGAAACAAAGCAACGACCAACCACAATTTAACGATTTTGAAAATTATGGTGGATTTGAGGTGAATGATGATGACTTACCGTTCTAATGTGATTAAAAAAGGTTTCATTGGGCTACAGTTGAGTTTTGATGACTCGAAAATTTATATCAATGTGGAATGCTTTGGATATGTTCGAGACAACGGACACGATGGCTCACTTGTGGGTACGACCTTTGGTACGTCTTATTACGTAAAAGAAAAGCCGGACGAGATTTTGGAAAGGCTCAAAGAAATGTATGGATAACAAGTATGAGAAACCTGTATTTAAAAATATTGAGTATGTGATGATTGATGGCGTTAAACGAGTGAAAAACAAGAAAACTGGAGAGATTGTACGTCATTCAATATATGACGGAACGATTAAAAAGTATTCTGCTAGAAACAAACGAAAATAAACTTAGGAGATGAAAAATTATGGAATTTAAAGAAGTTACAGAGTGGATGAATAACGTTTATGAACGTAAAAATGCTGATTATGGTAATAGTTTTGGTGAAACATTTGAAGAATTTGGATTGGTATCTTCTGCTGTTCGATTAAATGATAAATTAAAACGTTTCAAACGACTAATTACACAAGAAGCTCAAGTACAAGATGAGTCAATTAAAGATACGTTACTAGATATTGCAAACTATGCAGTACTTACACTAGTGGAGATGTCTAAACGTGAAAATAACTAAAAAACAAGCGAAAAAGTATCAAACTAAACCAGTTAAACGTGATTATGATCTAGAAATGGAGATAACAGGTATTGTTCTAAATACGATTGTCGCTGGATTTTTGAAAGTCTTACATGACGATTATGGGTTTGGTAAGAAGCGTTTGACTGATATCAAAGAAAAAGTAGAGCATCAACTAGCTTGTATGGCTGATAAGTACGTAAGATACAAAGATATTTTAGACACGATTAAAGAGGAAACCGGATTTGATTGGTTTGAAGATGAGGTGTAAATATGGAACGTTTATTTCGTATGCCATCAGACGAAATGTCTTGTACAGTAACGATAATAGAAATTGATATTAATGACGTTATGGAATTAACAACGTTTAAAGATGAAAAAGACTTTGAACATTGGTTGCAAATGAATATTTGGCAAAAGTATTTAAATAAATGTAGATGGTTATTGATAAATTTGCATGGAGGTTTCGGATATATGAAGATACGCAATAAATATCTGATTGCAATGCCATTTAAAAAAGAGATGATTGCAAATTTTTTAGATATTCCATACAAGGTGGTTGAGTAATATGAATGAGATTCAAGATATTAAAAACGAGTTATTAGCTTACTCATTAGGACAATTAGATGGTACAGGAAAAGAACGTGAATTAGTAGGGCAGAGAATAAAGCAAGTCAGAAAGCAATGCGGATTGACTATGATTGAGTTTGGTAAGGCTTTGAGCGTTACTAATGTAACAGTATGCTGTTGGGAAAATGGGCAACGTATGCCTAACGTATTCAAAATTTTAGAAATTGCAAAAATGGGCAATATGACAGTTGAAGAATTTTTATCTTAAAGGAGAATAGAAAAATTATGAAATTATTAGCAGAGTTTTTACAAGAAAAATTTGGAGAAGAAAAAACAGAAGTTTCTTTTACAGTACAAGAATATATGGAGTACGCCAATGCGAAAGATAAGGAAGAGGAAGAAATATGCCAACAATTGAAAGAACAAATCAAGCGTTTGTTAAATTATAAGGTCACTATGGGAACTGTTGATACAGATGACTCATTTGTTAAATTTAATGTTGTTGTGGCGGTTCTGTGTGTGGACTCGAAATTTGAGATTAAAGTTACAGATGAAGTAGCAATTGTCAGAGCATTTAATAAAAATTGGCTAGTAGATGGTATGAATAAAGGTGATAAATAATGAGCATAATTAATTACATTGAACACCTTGCTGGAAAGGATAAGTTAGAAATTGAATTTAGTATTCATGAGTATATTGTTTGGGCAAAGTTGGAGCATACCAGAGAATTAGAGAGAGACTTCGGGGAAGTGGTTTATTTTCAACTTCATAAATTATTGAAATGTTATTATTTTGAGACTCAATTTTCTCCATATCCATATTTCAACATTCTTAATTTCAAATTTAGAGGATTGAATATCGTGTCTGAAATTATTGTTGATGAAAATCGAATAAAAGTAACTTTTACAAAAGAGAGCTTATATATTAGAGTTCTTGACGATTGGCTTACAAGAATATGTTGAGGTGAAAAACTATGAATATAGCAAAATATATTGAAGAAAGACTACCTAAAGATGAATACACTATCACGATTAACTATATTACTTTTGCAAAATTTCTAGGATTTACGGATGAACAAATTGAAGAAGTAGGAATAGAGCAAACGAAGAAAGATATGAAACAGTTAATTGAGATTGATTTGGATGATTTGTTCGATCTAGTTGGGGTAGACAAACATAAAACTTACAAAATGCAAACTAGGTTTATCAAAGAAGTATTCATTACTAATGATTATTGCAAAGTTGAGTTTACTGGTTGGATTGACGTATTAAGACGAAAAAAACATTGGTTATCTAGTCTTAGCAGAACAAAGAAATTCGTAAATATATAGTGAGAGGTGCAAATAATGTTTAATTGTGATGAATGCCCGTATTGTGGAAAAGAATTGTCAATCGATGATGTTTATGATACGTCAGATGGGATTATGGATGAAGGCTTTGCAACGTGTCCTAGATGTAATAAGGCGTTTGTACATACAGCAGAAGTTACTATAAATTTTAATATTGCTAGCGTGGACGATTGTCTGCAAGTAACGAATACTTGTGTTGAGTTTTTGCATAAGGAACGTTACAAAATTAGACAAGCATTTTTGGAAAAGTTAGTAGCTTATAACAAGAAGATAGACGAGGGCGTACTGACTGAAGAAGAGATTGAAGAATATAGTGATGAATGGAGTGATGGGTATGAGTAAAATCGATGAATTAAAACAACAAATTAGAAAGTTGGAAAATAAACTAGCAGTCGAGGAGAAAAAAGAGAAAGCCTCTAATATTGAATGCCCGTTTAGATATGGTGATATATACTGGTGGATTACTTGTGATGGAGATGTTATAGAGTCAGATTGGAAAGATCTGCTATCAGAATTTGACAGTTTTATATTTGGTAATGTTTTTGAGACTGAAGAAGAAGCAAGATTTGAACGAGATAAGAGAGTATTTCTAATACAATTCACTAATTTTAGAAATAAACGTAATGGGGATTGGAAGCCTGATTGGAAAAATCAAAATGAGGATAAATATTATATTTATTATAACTTCAAAGATGGAAATTTGGGAGTGAGCTTTACCAGCGAGGCTACAGCATTTACGCCGTTAGGATATTTCAAAAAACTTAAAGATATTTACGATGCTTTAGACATGTTTAAGGATGATATTAAACGTTTGTTAATTGGGGTAGGTATAAAGGATGAGTAGAATAGAAGAAATACAAAAGCAAATTGAAAAGTTAGAAAAGAAAACACAAAAATTGCAGGAAGAGTTGGAATTTGAGAAAAAGAAAACTGAGCTTGAATATCCTAACTTGAATATGACTGAATTGTATTGGTTGATAGATTCTAACGGGAGTCTTTGTCGCTCTTGTTGGTTAAAAGATGGTTTTGATAAACAAAGAAGTAAAATAGGTAATGTGTTTCTCACTAAAGAAGAAGCAGAAAAAGAACTAGATAGACGTATCTTGCTAACTAAATTTAGACAATTTAGAGACAAATGTAATGGTGACTGGAAGCCAGATTGGGGAGATAAATCTGAAGATAAATTTTGTGTTTTATTTAATCATGAGACAAGTGAATTGATATTGAATTGGTATATGTATGTGCAACCTTTTGAAAGTTTTGGATGCTTCAAAAATCGTGAGGACGCTCAACATGCAATTGAATTGTTCGGCGACGAGATTAGACGTTTATACGTGGAGGAATAAAGATGAACAGAATAGAAGAGATTAAAAAGCAAATGAAAGAATTACAAAAAGAATTGGATTTGGAAGAAGCGAAACAGTTTCAAGTGCCAATAGAATATGGAGAAGAATATTTTTATTGGTACAGTCCATCCTATCTTAGCCACTCGGAATATCAAGGTACTGATGATGATATTTTCCTATTTTTACAAAATATTGCATTTGCCGATGGAGATGAAGCGACAAAAGAGAGAGATAGACGTGAGTTGCAAACACGATTCAAACAGTTTAGAGACAAATGCAACGGGGATTGGAAGCCTGATGAAAATAGTAACAAATATTGTCTTGCTTTAAACCGTATGGATAATGTGATAAAAATCCGTTCGGTTTATACCGATGATATGTTTTCTTTGTTTGGCTATTTCAAAAATACAGAAGATGCAGAACGTGCTATAGAACTGTTTGGCGATGAAATCAAACGTTTATACGTGTAGGAATATAAATGAGTAGTGTTAAGGAACTTGAAGAAAAAGTAAAAGAATTGATGAAAGAGATAGAAGCGTTAAAACAACAAGACAAAACAGAAGAGTTTGAATACACTTTTGAAAAATTTGAAAGTTATTGGACGATGCATTCTGGTGACAAGGTATATCAAGCTATGTGGAGTAATCACGATTTGGACTTTGAAAGATATTCTCAAGGTAATGTTTTTAAAACCAAAGAAGAAGCAGAACGTGAACGTGATAAACGTGCTTTATTGACACGATTTAGACAATTCCGTGACAAATGCAATGGCGATTGGAATAAAGATAATGAAATACGCAATTATTCTATTCGTTACGATTATGTTTCAAACGGATTATTTATTGCGACCTTAGTAGCAACAAATGGTTTTGAATTATTCGGCTATTTCAAAAATCCTGACGACGCAACTCGTGCCCTTGAACTATTCGGAGATGAGATAAAACGATTGTTTGTGGAGGAATGATTATGGAATACGGACAAACATACTACTTCATCTATCCGGACGGGAATGTGTATAACTCTGCATGGGTAAACTCTGAAATGGATAATGGAATGTACAATCAGAATAATGTGTTTGAAACACGTCAAGAAGCTTTGCTAGAAAGTGAACGCCGTGCTTTGATAGCGAGAATACAACGGTTCCGTGAAAAGTGTAATAGTAGTGAAAAAGATTTGGACTGGAAGAAATTTAATCAAGAGAAATATTTTATTAGTTACAATGCATATAGTGGAAATTTGTTTGTTTCTAGTAATCGTATTACGAATGATTTAAGTGTATTTGGTCACTTTGCAACCTATAGTTGTGCAGAAGCAGCGATTATCCAGTTCGGTGCGAAGATTAAACGATTAATTTTGGAGGTGACATAAATGCCTAACTGGTGTAGTGGATGGATGAAAATCCGAGGTAGAAAACAAGATATTTTAGACTTTTTTAAAAACGAGGTTGCTATATGGACTTATGATAAAGTTTATAGTCGAACAGCAAGCGAAGCTATTTTTGAAAATGATGAATATGGATATGAATATATTCTTGAAAAAGCGACAAATCAAGAGTTGCATTTAAGAAATAGTCGTCGTTTCTTCTTTTTAGATAAAGAAATCACTTTTTATAATAACGAACAAGGAAATTGCTATCTGAACCTTGAAATACAGCAAGCCTGGCATATAGACGTCGGTGGATTGTTAACTAATCATAGCAAAAAATATAATATTGACTTTAATATTTATGCGAGTGAGTGTGGTATGCAGTTTGAACAATATATTACCATTGTTGACGGGAAAGTAATACGAGATGACGTAATCAAATATGATGATTTTGGATTTGAAGCGATTAATCCGAGTTTAGGAGGATGAGAAATGATTAGTATTGACGACGTCAGACGTAAAGTACAAGAAGAATTAAAAAAAGAATTAAAAGAATATTGGAACTCAATGGACGAAGAAGAAAAACGTAAATATTTTAAAACTACTCCTGATTTTGAAATATCAGCTGATAATTTTATAGGAAATACGTGTGACCCATTTGGTAGTTTGTGTGCCGTTAACAAATTTATTAATCAATTGGTCAATGTGCCAACGATTGATTTAAAAGAGGTGAAAAAATGATTAGTATAAATGATGTTAAATGTGAATATTTAGCTATTAACGATGATATATATGTAGAATTAACAGAAGATGTGAAAAAACGTTGGAACAGTATGAGTTATAACGAAAGAAGTCATTATTTCTGTGTTAAAACTTGTTATTTTAAACCTGATGCAAAAGAAGTGTTAGAAGATATTTATAGAGATTATGAAGAAAATATTGGTGTGGAAGATGGTATAGAACGCCTTTGGAATAATACGACAGATGATTTTGTGATGAGGTTTCAATCAATGTTAGACGAGATTTCTAAATTCTCACAAGCTGAGTATTTTACAATTACTGAAAAGATTGACCCAACAATTGATTTAGAAGAGGTGGAAGAATGATTAGTATTAACGATGTGAAAGAGGACTATGTATTCAACCATTGCAATGATGAATTTGAAAGAACATACAATGTTAAGAAAAAGTGGAATGATATGTCATTTGCAGAAAGAAATTGTTATGAAAGGGTAATTCCTCATAAAATGAATTTACCAACAAATGATTTGTTAAGAGAGATTTTCGAGTTTATCGAAAAATGGTATTGTATGGAGGAATTGAAATGGAGCTTATGGGAAGAAGCTAGTGAGGATTTTATTCATAGATTTAATACATTGATGAATGAAATAAGTGAATTTCCATCGGCTAAAAGTTATGAACCAGATGAAACAATTGACCCGAACTCATTTTATACAGGAGGTATTTAATGGTTACAGTATATAGCAAGCCCAATTGTGAGCTATGTGAAATGACAAAAGAATTTCTAAAAGCACACTATGTTGAGTTTGAAGAAATTAATGTGGAAGAGAACGAAGAAGCATTAGAACAGATAAAAGCAAGTGGATTAAAAAAGGCTACCAGTCGTCATAGGAATGGAAAATAATAGCGTTGAATTTGCATTTAGCGGTTTTCAAATTGATTTATTAAACGAATTAGTAGAATAAAAAAAGACCACTCCCTTATAGAAAGTGGCAACAAATCAGATTAGTTAAATTATACCATTTAGATAGGGGAGTGGCTACAATTTTGGTTAGAAAATTAGATAAAAGAGCAACAAAAGAAAAAGTTGTGATGATGTTATCTGCTTATAAGCAGTTGAAAAAAATAGCTGGTGAAGAATATATTTCCAAAGTAACCGCAACGTATTCATTTGAGCCACGTTCATATACTGGAGCTGTCAACAAGTCTTTAGAGAAACATATCGAAAGAAAGTTAACAGCTCAGAAAATGGTGGAAGATATTGAAAAAGCCATTAATAGAATGAGTAATGCTTATTTAAGGCAGTTATTGATCATGAAGTATTGCAAGAATTTTGATAGTGATATTGCTATTTATGTGAGTTTGAAAATATCAGAATCTGAGTTCTATCGTGAATTAGACAAAGGATTGTTATTCTTTGCTGAGTGTTTTGAATGTGGTTCGTTATTAGTATACGAGGGCGGTATAGGTATTGATGAATTGCTGCTTGATTTGGGAGAGTTAACGAAGTAAATGCGAAGTAAAAAATAGTAATTTGCTAGAAAGTTGCAAGGAGAAGCTAGAGAGAAAGAGGTACTATAGTAGTGTGGAATAGGAGGTAATTTTTAATAATTTTTTCTTCCCTCCTATTTCACTATTTTTATATAGAAAACTAGCAATCGAATGACTTTTTTTGTTTATTAATTGTTGATATTCATTCTCCTATATTATTTCTTTAAGATTCATTTTTTTGGTTGTACCTCGATTGCTAGTTTTGTGTATATGATAAAATACAACTTAAATTTATTTAGATATTGCGTTGATTGATTTCAACGCTTTTTTTTGAAAGGGGTGATGAAGTGAACGAAAGACAAAAGCATTTTGCTGATGAATACATTATTAGTAAGAATGCTACTCAATCTGCTATAAAGGCTGGTTATTCAGAAAAGACTGCAAGGTCAATTGGACAAAAATTGTTGACAAAAGTTGACATTTCTGAATACATACAAAAACGGACGCAAGAACTTTTTGACGAACGTTCTATGACAATTGCTGAAGCATTAGCAATATCTGCTAGTATCGCCCGTGGAGAAGTGCAACGAGGTTATTCTAAAAAGACTGTAAAAACGAATGGTAGAGAGGAAGTCGTTGAGTCCACTTATGAATTCACACCTTCCATTGAAGAACGGCAACGTTCTGTAGATCATATCTTTAGAGTGAACGGTGCTTATTTGGAAAGAAAGGAAATCGAAATGTCTGCGTTAGTGCAGTTCATTGACGATATAGGTGTAGATGATGAAATCTCGTAGAATTAGTGAGTTTATACCAAAGAACTTTCATTCTTTATGGCGTGCTGCATTGAATCCTAATGTGCTGCATGTAGTGGAAAAAGGCGGTCGTGGCTCGGGGAAGTCTTCAGATATAGCTCATGTTATTATTCAATTGATTATGAGGTATTCAGTAAATGCTGTTTGTATCAGAAAAACGGATAATACGTTAGAACAGTCTGTATATGAGCAGTTAAAGTGGGCGATTAGCGAGCAGGAAGTTACTCATTTGTTTAAAGTAAATAAGTCACCTTTGAGATTAACGTACCTACCTCGTGGTAATTACATTATTTTTAGAGGAGCTCAAGAGCCTGAACGTATCAAATCATTAAAAGACAGCCGTTTTCCATTTGCAATTGGCTGGATTGAGGAGCTTGCTGAATTTAAAACAGAAGATGAAGTTAAGACTATTACAAACTCGCTGTTACGTGGGGAGTTAGGTGATGGTCTTTTTTATAAATTCTTTTATTCGTATAACCCTCCTAAAAGAAAGCAGTCGTGGGTAAATAAGAAGTATGAGAGTGTGATACAGCCACGAAATACGAGCGTACACCACTCTACATACCTCGATAACCCTTTTATATCTAAAGCGTTTATTGAAGAGGCAGAAGCCACAAAAGAACGAAATGAACGACGTTACGAGTGGGAATATTTGGGCAAAGCAATCGGTTCAGGAGTAGCACCTTTTGAAAACCTCGTGTTCAGAACCATAACGGATGAAGAAATAGCAACGTTTGATAATATTCGTCAAGGCAACGACTTTGGTTATGCGAATGACCCATTAGCTTTTGTTCGTTGGCACTATGATAAAAAGAAAAGAATTATCTATGCTATGGACGAGATATACGGTGTCAAAATTAGCAACCGTGAATTAGCCAATAGAATACGAGAAAAAGGCTATCAATCTCAAATGATAACGTGCGATAGTGCAGAACCTAAGTCGATTGATGAATTAAGGCTTAATTTGAATATTCCATTAGTTCAAGGGGCTAAAAAAGGTGCTGATAGTAGGGAATATGGCGAAAGATGGCTGGATGATTTGGAAGCTATTGTTATCGACCCTAAACGGACACCAAACATTGCTAGAGAGTTTGAAAGTGCAGACTATGCAGTCGATAGAGATGGAAACCCTAAAGCGAAATTAGAAGAAGTAAACGATCATACGATAGATGCAACGAGATATGCATTTGAGGATGATATGAAACAACCAAGTATTTCATTTTGGTAGAGAGGAGATTGAATTTTGAGTAATTGGTTTGAAAATCTGTTGACTAAGTTAATGATTACTGGAACGACAGAAAAAGAAATACTAGAAATTGAAATTAGAGAGCATCTAGCTTCAGAGAAAACAAAACTAATGAAGACTGCTTATGACTATTATCGAAATAATACAGATATTAGGAAGAAACGAGTAGATGTGGACTGGAGAACGAACTCACAAATTGAAATGGGATTATTTAAGAAACTAGTAGACCAAAAGGTAGGCTATTTATTTTCTAAAGAACCAACCATTTCAATTGGAGATGGTAACAACGAACAAGAAACGGAACTGTTGAATGATATCTTTGACGAAGAGTTGCTGTCTACAGTCAAATCATTAGGGAAAGAAGCTATTTTAAAAGGTGTAGCGTATGGGTTACCGTATTATGACGAAAATGGTCGATTACGGTTATTTAAAATACCAACCGAACAGATTATACCTTTTTGGAAAGACGAGCGTCATATTGAACTAGATGCGTTCATTAGAGTGTATATACAGCCTGTATACGAGTTCCAACGAAAGGTATATAAGACTTATGTAGAGTATTGGGATGAAACAGGTATTACTGATTATATTTGGAAAGATAATCATCTTGAATTGAATCCAGTATCAAAAGAAAAACAAGCTCATTTCTATTATCAAAATGGAGATGGAAATAAGACACCTTACGTATGGGATAAAGTTCCATTAATTCCATTTAGATATAACGAATATGAAGATAGCTTGCTAGTACAAGTGAAATCATTGATTGATAATATACAGCTTCAAATGTCTACTAATGCAGATATGTTAGCAGATATGCCGAAGCTTATTTATGTATTAAAAAACTATCAAGGTGCAGACTTAAACGAGTTTATGACTAACCTGAATAGGTTTAGGTCAGTTAAAGTAGCCAGCGACGGTGGAGTAGATACGTTACAAGCTAGTAACGATACAACTGGAGCAGAGCAGGATATTGCACGCTCAAGAAAGTTCTTATATGAATCTGCTAGAGCAATTGATACACAAGATGAAAATCTAGGAAACGCTAGCGGTCAAGCATTGAAATGGCGATATACCGACTTAGATTTAGATTGTAACGAGCTAGAGAATGAGTTTCAAAAAGGTTTGAAACAATTTATGTGGTTTGCTCAACAATACGCTTCGAATAATGGAGTAACGCTTGATATTAATACATTTAGCTATGTATTTAATAGAGATGTTATTTCAAATGAAAGTGAAGCTATTCAAGATTGTTCTAACTCAATCGGAATCCTAGATGATTTAACGATTAGAGAGCAGCATCCATGGTATAAGCCTGAGGTTGAAGAACGCTTAGAGAAACAAAAGAAAGAGCATATAGAGGAATATCAACAAAATTCATTTAAGGAAGTAGTTGATGAAGATGGTCAGTAAGTACTGGTTGCAACGAGCGTTACAGCAAGAACAAAACGCTCAAATCATTAGTGATACATACATGGCGAATGTCGGAAGGCAGTTAGCTTCTTATAGACAGGATTTGATTTCTGAAATCGAAACTTTTTATGCTAGATATGCAAATGACCACAAGATAAGTCATGCTGAAGCTAAACGGTATTTGAGAGATAACGAGATGAAGGAATTTCAAGGAGTTACTCTAGAAAAGTTTAGAGCAATGGCTTTGAATCCAGACACTCCAACACCACTGCTAGATGCTTTATCCTATCGTCATAGAATTAGTAGAAAAGAAGCGTTGCTTGCTGAAATCGAACGAAAAACTGCTGAATTATATGGCGGTAAAGATGGTATAGCTGATAATGTAGTAAATAACATGTCTGAAGTTTATGTAAAAGGTAAAATCCAACAAATGAAGAATCTAGCTGATTTTGGAATAGTTGAAAAGCCTATTTTAAACCTAAAAGCCGTGCAAAATAAACTAGCTACTAATTGGAGCGGACAAGAGTTTTCAGAGCGAATTTGGGGACAAAGCCAGCGTACGTTTAATTCTATCCAGAAAGTAATCGACCAAGGCTTAACTGGTGGTTGGTCAGTAGATAGGATGTCTAAAGAATTAATCCTTCGAACTGGAGTAGCCTATAGTCAAGCTGAAACGTTAGTAAGAACAGAAACAACGTTCTATAACAACTTAGCTACACTAGATACGATTAAAGACTTAGGTGGAGAATACTATGAGATTGTAGCAGTATTAGATACTAGAACCTCGGATATTTGCCGTCATGAAAATAAAAAAATCTATCCTATTTCAGAATATAAAGCAGGACAAACTGCACCACCGTTTCACGTTCATTGCCGTTCTACTATCATGCCAAGTCATCAATCTGAAGATGGTAAAAAGGGAGACAATCCTTATGTCGATATTTTGATGAACGATCATAAGGTTAATGTAGCTCCGAACGATAAGTCGTTGAGTGATGTATTTGATGAGTGGGAACGTGAAGGTGAAGCAATTAAAGAAAAACTGATTGCGAGAAATAAGGAAAAGGTATATAATCAAGGTATGAATTCAATTGATTTAATGGCAAACCAACAATCTTTCGTCGTTGGAAATAACATTCGAGTGAATGCCAAAAAACTTAGCGGAACCGAGTTTGATTTTTGGGCTCAGGATACTAGTAAGAAAATTAGAGATACAATTGCGAACGTTCAAGAAGCTTTTCGCCAATTACCAGATTATTCAAAACCAACTGTTGTATTTCTAAAAAAATCAAGACTTCCTGGTCTAGCTGGATATGACAATAAGCAAGATATTTTATTTATAAGTGATGCTCTTAGCTCGGAGAAAGAATTCAAAGATATTTTATCGAATGGTTTTTTTGCTTCGAAAAACATTAAAGATGCAATTATTCATGAGTTAACTCACAAAAAGCACTGGGATTCAGCGAAAGCCTTTTACAACACCAATAAAAAACGTTATAATAGTGTTGAACAAGCTATGACGGTGTTAAATTCAGAGTTAGTAACTTATGTTAAGCAACAGCAGTCTACAGATCGTAGTTATTTGAAAAATATTAGCTTGAACGCTTATAACGCATTTTTATATTATAACAACATCAATGAACTTGTAGCAGAAGTTGGAGTGATTGGCGAAGATGTAAGTGATAATGTGTTATTACAAAAAGTGAAGGAGGTATTGAAATGGAAGTAATGGCTGTACCTAGTAATGAGTTGTTAATCTTTTATAATAAAATTGACGAGTGGGTTGACAAAGTTTATCCAGATCAAAATAATCCTCGTGTATTGTTTAAAGAGGATACACCTCAGTCGGTCTTAGATTTATTTAATAATATTAAATCAAAAATTGGTTTTGATTATGCAATATAAAACACTAAAACACTTAGTTAACGCTAAGTGTTTTTTATACACTTTTTTTCAATGAAAGGAGGGGTGTATATGTTAGATAAAGCTAGACGATTAGCTTCTGAAGAGTTTACTCGTTTATCAGGGCGTGAAATCAAAGCTAAAGATTGCTATATAGTGTGGTTTAGCAAAGTTCTGCAAAATTGGAAAGTATTAGTTGGAACAAATGAGATTTCTTCAGACGAACCATGCGGGGATTATGCTGAAATCACTCATAATGGCGATAAAAACGAAACTTATGTTGATGTATATTCAAAAGTTTCAAACAAAGTTTTTAAATAAAAATTGTCCTTAGCATGACGTAAAAAGGCTTTTTTATTTTGTCCAACAGCGTGGTCGTTGCCACGTTAAAAAATCGTAAGGAGGAAAAAGAAATGAACAGAAAATTTTTGGAAAAGTTAGAATTATCGGAGGAACAGATTGCTCAAATCATGGCAGAACACGGCAAGTCTACTCAAGAGTTGCAAAATAAGTTATCTGCTGCAGAAGGTAACGCAACTAGTTTGCAGAATCAATTGGACGAACGTGACAAAGATTTGAAAGCACTAAAAAAAGAAACTGAAGGTAATGCTGAACTATTGCAAAAATACAACGATTTGGATAAGAAGTACAAAGCACAAAAAGAAGAACATGAGCATGAAATGGCAGATATTAAATTAAACCACGCTATTTCAATGCAAATTAGCAATAAAGTTCATGATGCTTCAATCGTGAATGGCTTATTAGACAAATCAAAACTGTCTTTAGATGAAAATGGTGGAGTTAAAGGTTTAGATGACCAATTAACCGCATTGAAAGAATCTAAAGGCTTTTTATTTGTTCCTGAAACAGAACCGAGTACAGGTCATGTTGCAGGAGCGAAACCACAAGGTACAATCGTGCCTGAAAACAACAACAATGATGTAACTGCTCAAATGATTGAAGCTTTTACAGCATAAAATTAATTATTTAGAAAGAAGGTAAAAATATGGCAACAGTAGTTAATTATGCACAATCTTATCAAACTGCGTTACAAAAACGATACAGTGAGAACGGATTATTATACACTCACAAATTATGGAACTCTCCATCAAATGGATTATTAAAATTTACAGGAGCTCAAGAAGTTAAAGTACCTCGTTTATTAGTAAAAGATGGTCGTCGAGATAGTGCTCGTCGTTCAACTTCTGTTACAGACGCAGAATACGAAAACCAATGGGAAACATACCAACTGCAAAATACACGTTATTGGTCAACATTAGTAGACCCATTAGATGTAGACGAAACGAATTATGTGGTAGCAATTGCTAACATTACAAAAACATTTAACGATACTCAAAAAGTTCCAGAAATGGATAAATATATGATTTCTAAATTATTCGCTCGTAAACAAGCATTAGATACAGCAAATAAACAAATCAAGAAATTAAATATTACAGAAGAAAACTTCTTAAGTACATTTGATGAATTAATGGAACAAATGGACGAAGCAGGAGTTCCAGCAGAAGGTCGTACATTGTACTGTACTCCAGCTGTTAAACGTATGATTAAAAACATTAAACAATTTGGTCGTACACTTAATATTCAAGGTGGCGGAACAACAATTGACCGTTCAATTGGTCGATTAGATGAAGTGAATATCGAACCAGCTATTCCATCTGACCGTATGAAGACTTTATTTAACTTCACAGTCGGTGCGAAAGATGACCCAACAGCGAAACAAATTCACTTCTTCTTAATCCATATCCCATGTATGGCAGCACCTCAAAAATACAGCTTTGTAGGTTTACAAGAACCATCTGTATTAACTGCAGGGATGTTCAAATACTTTGAACGTTCTCATGATGATGTATTGCTATTCCAACAAAAACATGAAGGTTTAGCATTTGTAATTTCAGAGTAGAGTAAAGAGGAGGAATAAATAATGATCATTGTAAAAAAAGATAATCGAGTACTTCATATTGATGAATTAGAAGAACAAGCATATTTGGAAGATGGATATGATGTTGTTGTAGTAGTTGATGGAGAGTATCAAGTAGTAAAACCATCAACAGGTGGTCGTATTTACTCAACTGCAGAATATCGTGCAGTACAAGAGGAACGTGATGCACTAAAAGCTGATATTGAAGAATTAGAAAAGAGCAAGATTAAAAAATCTACAGTAACAGCATTAGAAGCAGAACGTGATACATTAAAAGCCGAGTTAGAACAAGTAAAAGCTGAATTAGCAACTGTTAAAGCAAACTTAACTGTAGCTAACGCTCGAAATGGCGAACCATTAGTTTAGAGAATAGGAGGATAGCAATCATGGAATTAGAAGAAATGAGGAAAACTCATGAAGCTATTCGTCGTGAAATCTGTCAAGCTTATGATGAGAAGTATCAAGAATACCCATCAGACATTGCTGTTGATGAAGTTATGCAAGCTATCCTCAATTATTGCAATTTGACTGAATTTCCATGGGAATTAAGGTTCGTTGCTATGAATATGCTTCATGCATTGATTAATCCAGATGAAGCTAGTGGAGCTAAAAGTATTTCTGTAGGTGACACTAGAGTAGAGTTATCAAGAGATGAAGCTACTTCAAAAGCTCAAGGCTTGCTATACAATTTCCAATCACAACTGCAGGAATTTAGAAAGTTGAGGTGGTAAGTATGAAAGTCAATGATGTACTTATCAAAGCTCAATCTTCCATTATGTGGATGTATGATAAGAAATTAAATGTGTATGAAGCTCGTGAAGTAATCAAAGACAATGGAGCTGATGGAATTGAATTTCAAAAGGCTCATGCTGATATTCCTTGTAGATTATCGGTGCAATCTTTGAAAAACACGCAACAAACTGAAGCTAGATTACTTCAAACGGAACATAAAGTGTTTTGCCAACCTGATATTTATATTAAGGCAGGTAGTAAAATTACTGTAGATGGAGTTAAGTATTTAACGAGTGAAGACCCAATGATCTATATCACTCATCAAGAGTTGGTGGTGAAGCGACATGAATGGGTTTGATGATAGTGAATTAGTCGCTTATATGAAGAAGCTAGAGAAAGCTCAAAAAATCATAGATGATGAATTTATGAAAGCTTCAAAAGCGATTGGACTAGAATTTATGCGTTCGGTTAAAATACGAACTCCAAAAGGACTGACTGGTAAATTGAATCAAAATTGGCAGTGTGAAGTAAATAAGAAGGGAAACACTTATATTATTAATGTATTCAATACTATTGAGTACGCTTCATTTGTCGAAAGCGGTCATAGACAGGAAGTCGGGCGATATGTTCCGGCTATTAAAAGGCGATTAGTCCGCCCATGGGTTGAAGGTAAATTCATGATGAAATTGACAGAAGCTGAAATTGAGGGAAAAATTCCTGCAATTGTTCAGACAATAGAAAATAAATTAGCGGAGGTGCTAGGTGGACTATAGTATTAAACCGCTGATAATCAAACAGCTAAAAGATGTATTTAAGTGCAAGGTGTATGATGAACAAATCCGTCAAGGATTATCTACACCTTGTTTTATTGTAGATGTAAAACCTGTGAATCGTCAACGGTTAGCAAACCAAAACGATAAACAGGTTTTTGTCGTTCTATTACACTACTATACCGAAAAAACGGAGAACTTATATGAGCAATTTGCAAAAATTGAAGAATTATTCATGTCTCCAGATTTTAGATACTTAGGGGATAAGTATCATATCGATAATTTAGAAGTGGAATATAACGAAAACGACTTAATTTGTACGTTTAAAGTAACTCGTTACGTTAGGTGGACAAAAGAAGAAATCAAAATGGAAGTTCTGGAAAGGGTTGGTGAGTCTGCTAATGATGGAACTATTTGATGATGAACAAAAATATAGCAAAGAAGCAATCTTACTATATTTTGAAGATGAACGATTGTTACTGAACGCATTGCTAGATGAATCGAAGCAATATTCAGTGAATCAAGTAAAAGATATTTTAGACGAGTGGAGAAAAGGAGGAGTGCAATAATGGCACAATGGACATATCAAAATAAGCGAATTCCTAAAGCTTACATTGACTTTGTAAGTCGTGAAGATGTGATTATTCCTTTAGAGGATAACACGATTGCTTCAGTTATGGTTAGTGGTGCTTGGGGAGAAGTAGGTACGTTTACTCTAGTAGATGGAACAACAGATTTTAGAGCAACATTTGGGAAGCCAATTGATGATCTAATGGAAATTCGTGAAGCATTAAAAGGTACTGGTAAAGTCTTAGCTTACAACGGAGTGAATGATACTGGAGTTAAAGCTACTAAAACAGAAGATGAAGTAGTAGTAACTGCTAAATACAAAGGAACAGCTGGTAACCATATTCATGTTTTATTCAAAAAACAAGTGGATACAGGTTTAGAAGTTCAAACAGTATTCTTTGGTAAAACGGTAGATAAGCAGATTGTTGCTCAATTACCGTTTGAGAATAATTATGTATCTATCACTGGTACGTTACCAACGGAAGACAAGACAGTATTACTTGAAGGTGGTACGGACGGACAAACTACTAATGCAGAGGTTGAAAATTTCTTAAATGGTTTAGATACACAAGACTTTAGAGTATTAGCTTTAGGAACAGACCAAGCTGCAACAAAAGCTCTTGTAGTGGCTAAAATCAAGCAATGGCGAGATGAAGGACGTTCGGTTGGAGCAGTAGTGAATGAATATGCTGAAGCAGATAATGAAGCGGTAGTATCGGTAGGTAATGGAGTAACCTTATCTGACGGGACTAAATTGTCTGCTAAACAATGTGTGTACTTCGTTGCAGGACAATATGCTGGAGCTAGATTAAATTCAAGCACTTATAAAGCGTATCCTGGTGCAATTGATTGCGAACGTAAAAACGAAGCTGAAGCTACTAAATTGATTAACAAAGGTCATTTAATTTTTGCTTATAAACACGAAAAAGTAATTGTATTAACAGATATTAGTACATTTACAAGCTATACAGCAGAAAAAAGCCGTATTTTTGGTAAAAACAAGCTTATTCGAACAATGGATAATATTAACGCAAATGTTCAATACATTTTTGAAAATTATTTCATCGGGAAAGTGCCTAATAATGTGAACGGTCGTGAGTTATTTAAACAACGTATTATTAGTAACGTATTAGACCCTCTAGTAGCTAAGAATGCAGTTGAGTATAAAGCTGATGATATCGAAATTAAACAAGGAATTACGAAAGAATCCGTCGTAGTGAATTTACCAATTGTCTTAACTGATGCAATGGAAATTCTTTATATGACAGTTATTTGTGATTAAGGAGGGAATAATATATGGCAATTATGGATCAATTAGATACTTTGTCTGCTAAGGAAGGTACAGTATTCTTTACTGTTGACGACAAGCAGTATGAGCTAGCGGAGCTTATTTCATTAGAAGCCGAAATTGAATATACACAAGCAGAGGTTACACCTTTAAATTCTCGTATGAAAGGTGGAAAAATTGTAGGTGCAGAAGGTAAAGGCTCATTGAAGATGTATTACCACAGACCAGAATTAAAAGAAATGGCTCTCAAATATGTTAAACAAGGTGCTTTGCCTCGTATTGACATTAAATGTACAAATGATGATAAAACTTCTCGTGCAGGACGATATACAGTCGTCCTTAAAGGAGTTGTATTCAAAAAATCATTAATCTTCAAGTTGGATGGTTCTTCTGATGATGTTATTAGTGAAGAAACAGACTTTACTTTCCAAGATTTTGATATCTTATCTCAATTCAAAGAAATTAAATATTAGAAAAAATTAGGAGGTTCAATATGAGCAGTTTAAAATCGTTTTTTAAGAAAAATAAGAAAGGTTCTGAAACTCATGAAGTTTCATTACCGAACTTTGAAGAAGCAATTCAATTCAGAGTACTAACAGCTAGAGAGGTTGATTCCATTAATGACCGTTGTTTTACTACTAAAACAGGTCGAAATGGTCGACAAGAAAAAGTATTTGATGGCACTCGATACAATCGTGAGTTATGTGTAGCATCTATTATTTATCCTGACTTAAATGACAAAGCTTTACAAGAGTCGTATGGAGCAATGGGAGCACAAGAATTATATGGAGAAATGTTCAACTGGGGCGAAAATGCTTTGATTTTAGAAGCAATCACAGAAGCTAGTGGGTTGAATACAAACGTAAATGACAAAATTGAAGAAGCAAAAAACTAATTAACGAGGACAGCGAAGCTAAATTAGCTTATTATGCCCTCGTTAATTATTATATTCGTCCAAAAGATTGGATGCGGATGGATACTGACGAAAAAGCGTTCATAATCGCTTGTATTGAACTTGAAACTAAAGAACGTGAGAAAATGAAAAAGAAAGTGAAGTGACGCTAGATGGCAGGAATTAAAACAACAATGAGCTTGACAGATAGAGTCAGTGGAACTTTACAAAAGGTTCATAATACTATGAACCGAGTGCATTCAGTTGGTTCGAGCGTTAGTAATTCTATCAAAGCTCAAGCTAGAGCAATGTATGATCTAGCAAGAGCTTCTGATGTCGCTAGTCAAAAGATGAATAAACTCAACCAAGCTTCTGCAGGAGCAAATCTTATTAAAAGAGCAATTACTGGAGCTACCATTGCTGCAGCCGTTGCAACTGCTAAAAAAGCTATGAGTATATCAGACGAATATGCGAATATGAATGCTCGTTTGAATATGATTAATGACGGAATGCAGAGTACAGACGAACTTCAAAAATCAATCTTTACTTCTGCACAACGTACAGGTTCTGCCTACACTGAAATGGCGAATGGTGTAGCTAAAATGCGAATGCAAGCTGGAGATGTGTTCCAGAACAATGGTGAAACAATAGCGTTCTTAGAAACTATGAACAAGTCATTTGTCGTTGGTGGTGCTAGCATTGAAGAACAAAAAAGTGCAATGATGCAGTTAACTCAAGCTATGGCTAGTGGGAAGTTGCAAGGTGACGAATTACGTTCTCTTGCTGAAACTTCTCCTGCTTTAATTCAAGCGATTGCTACTAAGTTAGGAGTAACTCGTGGCGAGGTTAAAAAGCTAGGAGCAGATGGGAAAATTACTGCTGACATTGTTAAAACTGCTATGCTCGAAGCGTCAGAAACCATAGATCAACAATTCAGGAATATGCCAATGACGTGGGGAAGAGCATGGCAGAACTTTATCAATTATGCGACTAAAGCGTTTGAACCTTTGTCCATAAAAATCAATCAAATAGCTAACTCGGCAGAATTTCAACAATTTGCTTCAATGGTTGCTAGCGTTATTCAAATTGTTATTAATGCATTAATTGTGTTGATGAATATTATTGGTGCAATTTGGAGTAAGATAGCACCACTCATTAAATGGATAGCAGATAACTGGTCTATCATTGCTCCAATCGTAATTGCTGTTGCTGGAGCTTATATGTATTACTGGGTAACAGCTAATGCGGTAGCAATAGCTACTAATTTAGCGACTATGGCGTTTAAAGGGTTAAGTTTTGCTCTTAATATTGCTAAAGGAGCAATGACGGCTTTTAATGCGGTAATAGCAATGGGTCCAATTGGTTGGATTATTATAGGTGTTATGTTGCTCATTGGGGCAATTTATGCGTTAGTTGCAGCTTGGAACCAATTTGCTGGCACTGCAGTATCTGCTACAGGAGTTATTATTGGTTCTGTTCTTTATCTTGTATATCAAGTTCAGAACGGTCTTATTTGGTTAGTCAATATAATTTTATATGCAGTTACAGAATTGATAAATAAAATCATTTCATTCTTATTTGATTTGTACAAAAATATCCTTATTGTTGCTGTTGCAATTTTAAGCATTTGGGATTTGGTTATTACTACACTAGTAAACTTAGCACTTGAATTATGGTATCAATTCGAGAACGCTTGGTACAACATAGCTCAAGGCGGTAGAAATATGGCGGTAGCTATCGGTGGCTTCATTAGTAACATGGTTAACGGTGTAATCACTATGGTTGAAGGTATGATTAATGGTATTTTAAGCGGTATTAATGGAATGATTGGATTCCTAAACGGCTTAGGCTTGAATATAGGAGCAGTTGGTACGGTATCTCTTGGACGAGTTGATTTTGCTAGTGATATCGGAAACGCAATTGATAGCATGAAAGCTCCTGCTAAGAAGGCTTTTGATGGTTTGCATTTAGCAGATGGAGTGGTTGGTAAATTGGCTTCTCTGGGCGAGAAACCTAGGTTAACAGCTCCACAATTAGCTTATAAAGATGCGGGAAGTGCATTTGACACTGGTTACGCAATTGGTAAAGGTATTGATAAGACTGTAAGTGGATTATTTGATTTTAACCTCCAAAGCCCTGGAGACGTTGGAAACTCATTTTTAGGCGACAGCGGACAAACTCCATACGAATTAAGTCCAGCAAATAACGCTGGAAATGATGGAAAATCTGCTAATCCAAAAGGTGGACACCTTGATAGAGTAGGAAAAATTGATGATGAAGTGAAATTAGATAGTGAATTTATCAAACTAGTTCAAGATGTAGCTACAATGAAATGGCAACAGAACTTTATTACGTTAAAACCAGAAATCGTTACGAATATTGATTCTATTAATAGCGACAGAGAGTACGGAAATGTGTTAGATGATTTAAATGCAACTATTGTTGATGCGATTAACAATGGTGCGGACGGCTTAGCTTATTAGGAGGTGGAATAGTGTATATATTTATTGATAGCATAAAATTACCAGTCAATCCTGAAAGTATCAAAATGACGGATAATCAAGGGATAAATACAGTATCAATTATTGATACAGGAAACGTTACGATTGTTGGAAGTCCAGAATTACAAACAATTGAGTTTGAGTCATTTATTCCAAGTGGTCGATACGACGGTAATTATCAAATTAATAGCAGTATCTCTCCTGAAAGTTTTGTATCTCAAATTAGGAATTTTAAAGAGAACGGCACTCCAATTCGTTTAATGATTGGGGGTGCTTTTGGTTCTGCCGTAAATGCAAAATTCTTAATTCAAGAGTTTGAAGTTTCTACTAAAGTGGGTTACGAGCTAGATATCATCTACAAGATAAAATTCTTGCAATATCGTTCTCATAAGCCGAGAAAGGTTAGTATTAAGGACAAAGAAGCCTTAGAAGCTAAGAAAGAACAAAAGAAAGAAAATGCTGAAGAACGTACTCCAACGACTGAACCACCACAGCAACAATCTCATACAGTTGTCAGTGGTGATACATTGTGGGGAATAGCTCAAAAGTTTTACGGTGACGGCAGTCGATATACAGAAATCTATGAAGCTAATAAAGATAAAATCAGTGACCCACACTGGATTTATCCTGGACAGGAGTTTGTTATTCCATGATTCAATTATTTTATCAAAACAATAAAACAGGCGATACATGGGATATTGCTACAATTGCCAGTACCATTACTTTCAAAACGGTTCGTCAAGGTTCGGCTTGGAGCTTAGAAGTTGAGGTTTATAATTCAACTAAAATTGAGTTCGAACACGGCTCTCCTATTGCTTTTAAAAAAGATAATAAAGAGCTATTCTTCGGTTATTTAACGAAGATTAAGTATTCAAAAGATACGAAGGTCACGTTAACGTTCCACGATCAGAAGAAATATTTGTTAAGAAATATAAATTTTGTCGCAAAAGACAAAAACGTCAATCAAATTGTTTCTGCTATTGCAGAGGATTTCAGTTTGAAAGTTGGCGAGTTAAAAGGGTCTAGTGCTGTATTATCTCCACAATTGAAAGAAGATAAGAAGGCACTAGATATTATTCAGGAAGCAATGGACGAGTCATTGGTTCAAAGTGGAGAATTGTTAGTATTATTTGATAAATTTGGAGAATTAACGCTGACTACTCCTAAAAATTTACCAATTCAGTACATTATTGGGAATGAGTCGTTCTTAACGGAGTTTGATTATGAAAGCTCTATTGAGGATAGTGCCAATATTGTACGACTTGTTCAGGAAAATAAAAAAACTAAGAAGCGTGAAGTCTATATTTATAAAGACAGCTATAATATCGGTGCTTGGGGGAAACTCCAATATATGAAGAAAGTTGATGAAAAAGCAACTGAAGGTCAAATAAAGCAATGGGGAGAAATGCTCCTTAAATTGAAGAATAGACCTAAAGAAACTTTGTCATTATCTTCAGATATCGGAAGCACTGATTTTTTAGCAGGTCACGCAGTATATATTGATGTGAAAGACATTAATAAAAAAGGCTGGTATGTTATCGAAGAAGCTACTCATACGTTTGAAGATAGCAAGCACAGCATGGAAATTAAATTATTTATGGCGGAGGGGAATAGCTAATGGAAGTAGTAGAGAATTTAAAAAAATTAATTAGTAACTTTATTGAAAATAGACAATTTGCAAAAGTTACAACAGGTACAGTTCTATCAGTTTCTCCATTAAAAATTCAATTGAGTAATGAATTGATTTTAGATGATTCAATGCTTCAAGTAACTTGGACTGATGAAGAGTTAGACCCTGAATACGTTGGACAAGTGTTATTTCTAGTTCGCCAAGACGGTGGGGGATTTTATTATGTAATGTATAAGAAGATTTTCCACTACAAACGAAAACCAAAAGGGGGTTCTGATGAATGAGTACTCCTAAAACTAATTTTTTAGCTTTAGCGAAAAATGTCGTTGAAGCTAAGAAACAACCATCTCTAACCTTGGATGAAACCAATATCCTGTTAGAAATTGATGGTATTAAAGCTTTGAAACAAACTATACGCAGAATTTTATCTACTGAACGATTTGTTTATACAATATACGACCACAGATACGGTATAGAAGTAGACGAATTAATAGGTGGAGATGTGGATTTTGCACGTTTAGATATTGCTAGGCGAATTAAAGAGGCTATCTATGAAGATGACAGGATTAAACAAGCTCATTCTTTTTCTATCAAGATAAATAAAGATGAGTTCTTTGTTAAGTTCATGGTAGATAGCGACTATGGCACTTTTGAAATGGAGGTGGCTAGATGATAAAAGTAAAAACTTATAATGAAATCTTAGAGGATATGCTTAGTAGATTTGATGATAAGTACGATAAACGAGAAGGTTCTATGCTCTATAATCTTGTCGCTCCTGCTGCAAGAGAAGTAGCTATTCAATATACGGTTTTAAAATCGTATGAAGATATTAACTTTCTTGATACGAGTACTGGAGTATTCTTAACTCGATTGTGTAAGCAGTTCGGAGTTGAAAGACTACCAGCTACAGCTTCAGTACGATTGGTTAAATTTAAGCAAGAAATTCCACTAGGAACTCGTTTCAGTGTCGTTAATAGTGAGTTTAACTTTAGAGTATTAGAACGCAAGAACGGATTTGATTATACAGTTGTTGCGGAACAAGTAGGAAATGCTCCTAACTATGTCACTGGTCAATTAATTAATATTGATGTCATGAGTGAATTTAAAGGGGCTGAAATCGGTCAGATTATCGTGTTAGGCGAAGATGAGGAAAGTGATAAAGCTTTGCGGAAACGGACGATTGACTACTTAAAAACACCAACTTTGAATGGTAACGTTGCTCAATACAAGAAATGGGCTAGTGAATTTGTCGGTGTTGGTTCTGCTTTAGTAGAGCCACTTTGGAAAGGGGCGAATACGGTTCGAGTATCTATTACTGATGCTGACGGAAACGAAGCAACTCCAGAATTAGTATCTAAATTCAAAAACTTTCTTGACCCCGAGCCGAGCGGTCATGGATTAGGAGTAGCACCAATTGGGGCTTACGTAACAGTTCAATCTGTTAGTGGGTTTGATATTCGTATTGTCGCAACTATCAAAATTGATGAAGATGTGGATATTGAAACAATCAGAAAAGAAGCTAGAATCCAATTGATTAAGTATTTAAGAGATGAAGCCTTTGAAGAAAAAGAAGTACGAAACTACAAAGTAGCGACTATTATTGACAGAATTAATGGGGTTAAGGATGTTGATAGAGTATTAATCAACGGACGTGAAAACAGCGTTGAATTATCGAATAACATGCTTCCTAAGTTAGCCGAGGTGACAATCAATGCAGGTTAGAGAAAGAATGCTAACAGCACTACCAGAAATATTGGATAACACTATTACTGATATGCTAGAAGCTGAAATTCCAGATATTGAATTAATCACTCAATTAATCTTTGATACCAGACGATTGATTTTGTTGCCTGAAGCTACTGAAGAATGGATAACGAGGTGGGAGAAATCTCTACAAGTTAAACCGAAAACAACTGATTTAGAAGAAAGACGTCGTTATTTAATGACGCTAATTTCAACTAAAGTAAAAATTAGCTCTAAAACGTTAGAGAAAATTACTAAAAGTTTTACCAATATTAATAACATTGTGACCGTTAAAGGCTCAGTAGTATATATCAAGTTTCTTGGGGAATTACCGACAGCCTATTTAAGACGATTCACAACTTATATTAGAGAATTAATTCCAGCACACTTAGGAATTCAATTCGCAGTCGAAGCACCAATGATTAACACAATCTATATTGGTGCTTTTTCAGTGCAACAAAATAGCACAATTATTTTTAAGTAAAGGAGGATGAGATATGTCGTATTTTATTCAACCAATAGTAACGAATAAAGCCGTTAACGAAGTCAGTCAAGCAGTAGCGAATAGAGAAACCATTACTTTCACTCGTGTTGCTTTAGGTAGTGGTCGACATAGAACTGGTGTTGAAACTAAAACAGATATTGTTCAACTAGTCCATACATTACCAGTTACTCAATCAATGTCTACAGATACTTCAGATACGATTAGAATTTTAGCTCAATTGGATAACGCTAATATCACGACTGAACTAACAGTCAATGAAATTGGTGTCTTTGCTAAAAGGGCGAATAACCCAGAGTTCTTGTTCATGTACACTTGGGCAGAACAAGGAGATATTATTCCTCCACGATCACAATCGGCTGTATATCGAGATTATGATTTCAATACAACGATTAGTAGAAATCAACAAATCACGATTCAGTACAATCCTAATGCAAGTGTATATGCAAAAGTATCAGATTTGAATAATCATATTCATGATACAAACGCTCATCTTCAGACTGGAGAACGTGATAAATGGAATGGGAAAGCGGAACGAAACCACCGCCACCAAGTATCAGATATAGACGGATTGGCAGAAAAAATTGATGCAGTAACGGTCAAGAAAGCTAATCAAAGCGATTTTTCTGCTCATATCAATGACAGGAACAATCCTCACAACGTAACCAAAACACAAATCGGCTTGTCAAACGTGGACAACGTAAAACAAGCCAGTTATACAGACCATGAAGCAACTAAAAGAGAAGTTACTGAGCAAGAACAACGATTAGCCTTATTGGAAGAAATGGTATTGCAGAATGCATTCTATGTACCAATCAAAGCGGAAGACAATGCAGATATCTTACTTGCGGACGAAAACAACAATCTAGTAGTAGCCGATTGGAAATATCAAACAGTAGAAAGGGAGGAATAGATAAATGGCAATTATGAGTAATCAAGTAAGAAAGGTGCCTGATTTACCACAATTAAATAACGTATCAGATAATGATGTTGTCGTAATTCATAGTGGTTCAGGGCTTAAGAAAGTACTTGTATCAACGTTAAAACGATTGTTTGCAACACCGCAACAAAATATTTCAATAGCAACCTCAAACTCAAACGGAATTGTTCGACCTGACAACGTTACGACTGAGGTTAACAGTGGTGCAATCAAAGCTAAAACAGCCACTCGTGGAAGTGTTGGGGTAGTAAAACCAGATGGGTCTACTATCAATATTAGTAATGATGGAACTTTAAGCGTCAATACCAGCGGGTTGAATATAAGTTCAGTTGATGTATCTACTAAAATTATCAATCAGAATGGAAACCAACAAATGAAATACTGGTATGGCTCTCAATCTCAATATAATGCTATCAGAACAAAAGACTCAAGTACAATCTATGATGTGTTTGAATAGGAGGTTTTAAAGTGGCAAGAGAGGGAATTTATGTTGGTGGTAAAGAAATAGTTCGAAGATACGTTGGGGATAAGTTAGTATGGGGAAAATTCGAATTGTTGGTGACAAACTATTTTGGTAACTGGTCTACAGAAGGCTCTAATATAGCGTCACAAATTATTCGGAGAAATGAAACACGAGGATATGATGAAAGTACATTAAGATATGTTTCTGTTATTAAAGTAGGTGGAAAAATTTTTTATCCAAACTCAGTAACAATTATAAACAGTTATGACAGTAGATATGCAACATACAATGATTCACATGAAAAAATAGTTTTCAAAAATGAATATGACAGAAATTTATTTATTTCCTTAGTTCAAAGAGGAGAAACGGTTTATTACGGAAGAAAAGGTAATAGAAGATAGTTAAATGAGGAGGAACAAACAATGCAAGAATATATTTTAACAAATAAATATACAAAACCAGGAAGAACAGTAGTCATCGTGAAACGAGATGTACCTTTCACGTTTTACGAGCGTGAGTTTGAAGGCGATTTAATGAATGAAGCGGATGATATTTTGATTAAAAAAGTGCTTGATTTAGCATTAATCGAGTTAGACCCGAGCGGTGCAGTAGCGAAGATGCAAAATATCATTACTGAAGCTCAAAATAAATTAGAACAAGCAACTAATCGTACAATCGTCAATTCTGACGCAATGATGGAGTTAACAGCAACGTTAAGTGCAGATATTGCTGAAATCAAAGAACGATTACACGCATTAGATGGGAAAGGAGCAACAGAACCAGTTGCACCAACAGCAGAAAGTCATGAATCAACAACAGTGTCTACTACTGAAGAACACCATGACGAAGTAGCACAACCAGTAGCTACAACTGAAGAAAAGCATGAGGAAGCACCACAACCAACAGCGACACCAGTGGCTGAAACAACAGTAACACCAGTTACTGAACCACAACCAGTAGCAACACCAACTGTAGAAGCAACAGTAACACCAACAGCACCAACGGTAGAAACACCAGTAGTACCAACAACAGCACAAGGAGATGTTAATAATGAAAGTAATGGAAAAGTTGAAGAACATAATGCAGAGACTACAACTAGCGGGAACAATTCTGTTCAATAGAAAGGATGTGAAAGATATGGCATTAGTATTATTATTCGTAGATGGAATTTTAGGCGGTCGTCGTAAATTTAATCAAGTTCCACCATTCCTAAAAAATGGCGTTCGTGCAGAATTAGAACGTCAAGGCTTTTTAATCAATGAAAAAGGCGAGCTTGTCGAAAAGAAAGCTTAGCCTTTTTTAATAGGTAGGGGAGTATTCCTCTACCTATTTTTTTATCAAGGAAGTGGTAGATGGATGTATGAAACAATTGTACTTGCTTTGATTCCAACGTTGATACCGGCGGTTTTCTCGTATGCAACTGTAAGAATGCAGACAGCAAGTAAGAAAGCAACAGATGAGTTAAGTGAAAAAGTTAATAAAATTCAGTTAAAAGTTGATGAAATCACTGAAATTGGAAAGAAAAATAATTCTGATATCGGAGTACTAAATTCTGATATTGGCAATTTAAAGAATGATGTTAGCAACTTAAACAAAGATATCAAGAATCTAAAATCGGATGTTAAGAAATTGAATAATGATGTGGTAGTAGTCGGTGGTGGGATTTTAGAAACAGAACGATATCGTTTAGAAGTTGATTTGACGGCTATTATTAAACGAGGGTATAGAACAAGTGCAGATACAAGACGTATAACGGCACTTTACAAGTCGTATCAAAGTTTAGGCGGTAATGGCTATATTGAAGACTTATTTAACCAATTTATGAAACTAGAATTAAGGGAGATGTAAGAATATGAATGAATTAACACAAGTTTTTGTGCAAGGTGCAGTTAGTGTATTAGTAGTATTAGTAGGTTTAGCGTTTAAAGAATTGAAAACTTTCTTAGAAACAAAGGCTGAAAATATCAAGGCTAAAACGGATATTAAGCAATATGAATTAATTAAGAGTATTGCTAAAACAGTAGTACAAGCAACAGAACAGATTTATAAAGATGTAAAAGATGCAAGTGGAGATAAATTTAACGAGGCAGAACAACGTTTAACTGCTGAGTTAGAAGCGAATGGTATTCATTTAAGCTTTGAAGCTAAAAAAGCATTGATCGAGTCTGTTGTAAATGGCATGAACGAAATCAAAGCAATTAAGTATTAAACAAATTGAGGACGAGTTAAACGCTCGTCCTTTTTTATTTTAAGGAGTGATTTTATGGAAAAGATTATTAAACGAACAATCTCCTTAACAACAAAGAAGCGAGATAGCAGAAATAAATTATTTGAGGAGTTTTACTCTCACGACAAAAACAACGCTATTTTTGAATTCACGGTAGAGGGTGGCGTTCCTACTGAAGAAATAGTAGTATTGTTCCATTTTAAAAGAACAAATCGTCATCTAGAAGTACGCGGACGAGTAGATAACGATAAAATCATTGTCAATTTTGACACTAGTTTAATTATCAAAGATGAACAGGTAGCCGGTTATATTTATTACGAAAATGGCGACAAATCAAATGATGTATATCGTTTTATGTTTGATGTACATGTATCTGAGATTGACAAAGAACGTGATTTACCAGTAATGGAGCAAGAAAGTAAAAGAATTGTTCCATTGACTGATATTGTAACGAAATCAGAAATCACTGAATTACTGAAGAAGATAGTTGCTAATGAGAAATTGTATGACGATACCGAAATCAAGCAAAAAATCGAGATGAAAGCTGATAAAGAAACCGTTCAAGTAATTTCTAGCAAGGTAGAAGCCTTAGAAACAAATTCAGGTAATAGAACTACCTATGATGATGCAGAAATCAGAGGGCAGATAGCTACTAAAGCTGATACGCAAGCAGTAGAAGCAATTGCTCAACGAGTACAAACGTTAGAGAATAAGACTGACAATGACACAGTATATAACGATACTGAGTTAAGACAGGCAGTTGAAGCAAAGGCTGACAAACAAGTCTTATTACAATATTTGCCAAAAAGTGAATTAACACCAATTAATGAAAAAGTACAGTCGATTGAAACAAATATCGGCAGAATGGCTACACAACAACAATTAGAAAGTTATGTGTCTAAAAATGAATTGGAACAAAAAGGATATTTAACGAGTGAAGATACTCATAACTTTGCATTAAAAAGTGAAATCCCTGTTATTCCTAATTTAGATGCCGTCAACGAAAAAATTAGGGCGTTGGCAGAAAAGCCAGCAGTTGATTTATCTCATTTAGCGACTAAAAAAGAGATTGAGGATAGTCATTATCTCACTAGAGAAGATATCGCTGGATTAGCTACTAACTCGAAAGTAGAAGCAGTTGAAAGTCGAGTGCAACAACTCGAAAATAAAGCTCCAGTCGACTTAAGTAATCTAGCAACTAAACACGAAATTGAAGATGTTGTTAAAACAGCTGAATTAACTCAAGTGACTGAAAGAGTACAGAATTTAGAAGCTAGACCTCAAATCGATACTTCAAAATTAGTCACTAAAGAAGAGTTGGAAGCTAAGGGATATTTAAGCACTGCTCCAGATTTATCTGAGTATGCTAAAAAAACTGAAATTCCACCTCAATTTGATAGCAAACCACTTACTGATCGTATTGATGCATTAGAAACTAAAGCTATCACTAATGGTGCATATAACGATAAGCCTATTTTAGATAAAATCCATGAAGTGCAAGAAAGCTTAAAAGGTTTTATCACTCAAAGTAGTAGATACTTGACTGAGCACCAGTCGCTAGCTCATCTCGTTACTAAAGATGAATTAGCAAGAATGGGGTACATTAATGCTCATCAGTCTTTGGAACATTTAGTGACAAAAGAGGAGTTAGAACAAAAAGGCTTTTTGAATGCTCATCAATCTTTAGCAAATCTTGTTACTAAAGATGAATTAGAAAACAAGCATTATCTAACTAATCAAGACATTAGCAATCTAGCAACTAATTCAAAAGTCGAGGCGGTAGAAACTCGAGTACAAACACTAGAAAACAAGCCACCAGTCGACTTAAGCCACCTTGCAACTAAACAAGAATTAGAGGCAGTTAGAGGTAGTCAATTAACAGTTGATAACCCTCATTTTGCAACTAAAGAAGAGTTAGAAGCCGTCCGCAACAGTCAACCAAAAGTTGATACTTCAAATCTAGTAACGAAACAGGAGCTAGAGGATAAACACTATTTAACGAATGTTCCAGAAGTTGATATGAGTCATTTTGTGACGAAAGATGAATTGGAGTCTAAACACTATATTCAAGATGTTAGTAATCTAGCCACTAACGCTAAAGTTGATGCAGTGGAAGCTAGAGTGCAGACCATTGAGAATAAACCGGTGGTTGATTTAAGTCCATATGTGACTAAACAGGAACTTGAAGCAAAGCAGTATTTAAAAGACCATCAACCCCTAGACGGATACGTTAAGAAATCTGAACTACCGCCTCAAGTAGATACGAGTACATTAGTTTCAAAACAGGAATTAACAAGCATGAATTTAGTAAATACTGAAGCGTTAGGCGAAGTATCGAAGAAAATACTTGAACAAACTACTAAAATCACTGCTTTAGAAGCTAAATCTGCTTATGAAATCCATGGAACTGGAATGCCTAATGGACGAGTAACGGCTCCAATCGGGACAACTTATGTCGATACTGAAGTGACCAATGGGGTGTTAAAATGGATTAAACAATCTCGAGATGGTGATAGAGGTTGGAAAGTGCTAATTGGAGATACTGGTTGGAGAACTCTAAATAGTGTATCAAGAGCAGGTAATTCGTTTATTAAAATAAGACGTGTGAACAATCTAGTTACTTATCAATTCGGTGGTCTTCAGTGGGGATGGTTTGGTGTTGGTAGACGAAATGGTCCAGGATATGTGGGTCACGGTAGTAGTGGCGACCGTGGGGCAAAAGTATTACCTGTCGGTGGTATTCCTGAAGGATTCCGCAGTGAAGCTTCTTTAGTAGGTTCTACATTTGATGATGGTGGGCGTCCTTATGGTGTTTGGTATCTTGGCGGTCAATCGGATTCGAATTATATGCAGTTTACATTCAATGAGAATATTCCAACTGACCGTGATATCGGAGATATTCGAGTTAGTGCGGTAAGTTACATTACTGAAGACGAATGGCCTACAGTTTTACCGTAATTTTAAAAGATTAGATTAGAATGGACAAGCTCCACTAATCAAATATAGAGGCAGAAACGCATACGGTGCGATTGCCTCTATTTTAATTTTAGGAGGAAAAGAAATGACAACAAGAAAAGAATTAGTAGAAAAAGTACGCTATTTAGCCAACCGAGGAATTGGAGTAGATGCAGACGGATATTATGGAATGCAATGTGCTGACTTACCAAATTTTTACTGTATCAATGATTTTGGAAAACGATTGGGTGGAAATGCAATTGATTTTTTAAACAGTGCTGAAGCACTTGGGTTTTATGTAAAATACAATGCTCCAGACGACATTAATCCCAAAGCCGGTGATGTTTTTGTGATGGACACTCAAGCAATTTATGGACACTCATACGGTCATACTGGAATTGTTATTGAAGACAGCGACGGTTATACGATTAAAACGATCGAACAAAACATTGACGGAAATAAAGACTCATTAGAAGTTGGAGCACCAGCACGATATAATACACGTTCGTTTAATGGTATTGTCGGTTGGTTTAGCTTTCCATTTGATGAAGATACAGTAGAAGAATCTACTGGTTGGACTGAAGATGAAAACGGATGGACTTATCGTGATGAGTACGGTGTACCAGTTAGTGTATGGAAAGAAATCAATGGAGCGTGGTATAAATTTGACTCAGAGGGCTACATTTTAACGAATGAATGGATTGCTCAAGATGACAAATGGTATTGGCTAAAATCTGATGGATCTATGGCAAAAGGTTGGCAGAATATCAATGGTAAATGGTATTTCTTCCATGAAGATGGCTCTATGCATGAGGGTTGGTTAGAATACTTTGATAAAGTATACTATCTAACAGCTAATGATGGCGATATGGTAAGCCGTGAATGCCGTCAAATTGAAGGAGAATGGTACTATTTCAATGAGAATGGTGAACGCCTAGAAAAAGCTAACATTACAGTGGATGAACAAGGCAAAATCCACTTTTAATTAAATATTGTGTTTATAATCTTGATTAAACCCTATCTGCAGTATTGTGGATAGGGTTATTTTTTTGTATAATTTTTGCAAAGAGAGTGCTTTAAAAGTTGTATTATAAAAAACAAGGTGCTACTCAAAATAGCACCTTTTTCGCCTGACTGGTTGATTTTTCGGTTGGGTGTTTATGTTGAATACTTACAAACGGTGAAATAATAACGTTTGTTTTACTTGCACTTTTATGGAATAGTAAAGGAGAAAATTTTACGAATGCCTCAAAAAACAAAGAGAACGC
>CAURER010000012.1:0-44711 GCA_963523795.1 uncultured Granulicatella sp. | reverse complement strand
TGAGGAACTGAACCATATTTTCTTAAATCTAAGTAGAATGCATAATCATCTGGATTTAAGCCATTCTCTTTAATTTTTGCATATAACTTATCATAGTCCACTTCACGCTCAGAACCACCGATAATTTCTCCATATCCTTCTGGAGCTAATAAGTCCGCACATAATACACGGCTTTCATTACCAGGTACTGGCTTCATGTAGAATGCTTTAATATCCGCTGGATAGTTCATAACGAATGTTGGCACTCCAAAATGGTTTGAAATCCAAGTTTCGTGTGGAGAACCAAAGTCATCTCCATGTTCTAAATGTTCATAATCTGTATCTTCATCTGCTTCATGAGCTTGTAATAAATCAATCGCTTCATCATAAGAAATACGTTTAAATGGTTCACTGACATATTTCTTCAATAATTCTACATCTCTTTCTAATGTTTCAAGAGCATGAGGAGCACGGTCTAACACTCCTTGAATTAATGCTTTTACATAAGCTTCTTGTAAATCTAATGATTCGTCATGAGTCACGAATGGATATTCAGCATCCATCATCCAGAATTCTGTTAAGTGACGACGAGTTTTTGATTTTTCAGCACGGAATACTGGTCCAAAGTCAAATACTGGACCAAACGCCATTGCACCAGCTTCTAAATATAATTGACCTGATTGAGATAGGAAAGCTGGATCTCCAAAATAATCTGTTTCAAATAATTCAGTTGTATTTTCTGCTGCATTTCCAGATAAAATTGGACTATCAAATTTAATAAATCCATTTTGATCAAAGAATTCATATGAAGCATAAATAATCGCATTACGAATTTGCATAATCGCATGTTGTTTACTAGAACGTAACCATAAATGACGGTGGTCCATTAAGAAGTCTGTACCATGTTCTTTGGGAGTAATTGGATATTCATGACTTTCACCAATCACTTCTAATCCTGTTACTAATAACTCAAATCCTAATTTTGAACGAGTATCTTCTTGTACAACCCCTGTTACATAAACCGCAGTTTCTTGTGTTAATGATTTAGCTGTTTCAAATACTTCTTCTGGAACATCGCTTTTTACAACAATCCCTTGGAAATAAGCTGCTCCATCACGTAATTGTAAGAACGCAATTTTCCCACTTGAACGTTTATTGGCTACCCAAGCTCCAATTAGGACTGTTTGTCCAACATAATCTTTTGCCTGGTTCATTCTGATTTTTTTCAAAATAATCCCTCTTTCTACAAATAATTTCTAACAAATTGATTCATTCTTTGAGCGGCATTTTTTAGTTCTTCTTTACTACTTGCACAACTTAATCGCAAGTAACCAGTACAACCGAAGTTTTCACCTGACACAGTCGCCACTCCAACTTCCTCTAATAATTTTAATGCAAATGCATCTGAAGTTTCAACTCCAACTATTTTCATTGCTTCTTGAATATTCACAAATAGATAAAAGGCGCCACCTGGCTTCACACATGACATACCAGGAATTTCCTGAATCAATGAGTGGAATAACTCAATCCTCTTTTGGAATTGAACACGCATCGCTTCTTTATCTTCTTGTAAATCTTCCTGAAAAGCACGAATCGCAGCATACTGAACAACTGCAGCTGGATTACTCGTTGTATGACTAGTTAAATCATTCAATGCACGAATCACTTCGATTGGTCCAAAGGCGTATCCTAATCTCCAACCTGTCATTGCAACGGATTTTGATAATCCATTAATAACTAGTGTATTATTTTGAATTTCTTCAGATAGACTTGCCACACTAATACTTGGCACATCATGAACTAACTCATAATAAATTTCATCTGCAATAACAAATACTTCATGTTTTAATGCCCATTGACTAATCTCATATAATTCTTCTTTTGAATACGTTAATCCGGTTGGATTAGAAGGAGAATTCAAAATTAATAACTTTGTTTTATTGGTTAAAGCTTTCTCTAACAAATCAACGGTTAATTTAAAAGCATTCTCTTCACTCGTTTCCACAAAGACCGGTACACCTTGAGCTAATGTTATTTGCTCTGCATAACTAACCCAATATGGAACTGGAACTAAAACTTCTTCTCCTGGGTCAATTAATGTTTGAAATGCAGAATATAACGCAAACTTCGCTCCAGCAAAAACTGCTACTTGTTGTTTATCAACTTTCACACCATCTTTTCTTAAATGAAAATCACTAATCGCTTGTTTTAATGCATCTAATCCTAAAGTAGGTGTGTAATGGTCCGTTTCATGTTTCAATAGAGATTCAATTGCTGCTTTTGTTATTTTTTCAGGTGTATTAAAATCCGGCTCACCAATCGATAAGCTAATAATATCTTTTCCGGACGCTTTTAATTCTCTTGCCTTTTGTGTCATCGCTAAAGTTCCAGAAGGAAGTATTTTAGAGACACGTGCTGAAATTTTTACCATAATAACTCACCTTTAAATATTCTCAATATCTTTTATCCATTGACCATTTTTAGCGGAAATATAATAATATCCAATTCGTTTATTGCTTGTTCGATAATTGACTTCCCAAACGGGTTCATCTTTTATCATTCCCAATCTTGCTTCTAAAATCTCATCTGTATGTTTCGCTTGTTTTGTGATTGATCGTGCTTCTTGTTCATTAATCACAGCATCCTGTTGTAATATGGTCACTTCTTTCTTATCTGGAGAAACAATCGCATATAATTGTTGACCTTCTGTCGTAATTCCAGCTAGTGAATAATACGTTTCTTCTGTATTAAACCAATAGAAATCTGTAATTTTTGTAAATTGAACTTTTTGAGCTGCAATCTCTACTGCCAAATCCTTTGCACGTAATCGTTCCGATTGACTGAGATAAAAAATTCGAGCTGCTCCAAAAAAAATCACTAAAAACGTGCAGACGAAAAGCAACATCGTACGTCTTCTCATGGATGCACAACCTTTTCTAATTTTTAAATTCAGATAAATTTATTATACGATAAGCTAGTAAAAAGCACCAGTATTTTATAATTTCTTGAATAAGAATTTAACGAGAAAAAAAGATAGTTCCCATAGTTGAGAACTATCCTTTAGTTGTTAAACACATTTATTTTTTTCTACAATTACTTGACATTCGCTTGTTCCTATTAATGTTTTATTTTCAGGAACTTCAATACTTTTATCTGTAATGACATAATCAAGATGAGCACCTTTACGAATAATAGAATTTGCCATAATGACACTATTTTTCACAACAGCTCCTTCTTCAATAATAACATCCCTGAAAATAATACTATTTTCAACGGTACCATTAATACAAGAACCATCTCCTAATAAAGAGCTTTTCACTTTCGAAGCATCTCCATAACGAGTTGGTACACTATCTTGTACTCTCGTTAAAATATCCGTTCCGCTATCAAACACAGCTGTTAATGTCTCAGGTTTTAATAAGTCTTGGTTAAAATCAAAATAATCTTTTACAGTATTAATAATTTTAGAATATCCTTTAATTTCATAGGCATAAACATTTAACGTATCTAAATTTTTAGCTACATAATCTCTTAAAATATCTTCCCAGCCAAGAGTCATCCCTTTTTTAATGATGGCATTTAATAATTCTTTCGTCATAATATAAATTTTGACTTGTGTAGCACATTTTTCTCTTCCACCGTTAAAATGGTATAAACTTTCATATACTTTATGATCTTTATCAAAAATAATTTGAGACTCTCCGATTTCAGGTTTACGATAATGATATGCAACAGTAATATCAGAACCAGTATCCACATGGTATTGGAACATCTCTTTAAAATCAATTGTTCCAATAATATTAGCATCTGCTAAAATACAATATTCTTCCGTTAAATTTTCCGTATAAACCATTGTATTTCCCAATGCTTCAATTTTATTTTGAGGAATTCGAGTAGACAAATAATTAGACAATGGAGTTAATAAAGTTAACCCTCTATTTTTTCTATTTAAATCCCAATCTTTCCCCCAACCAACATGGTCACGTAAAGATTTATAATTATGGTTGGTCACAATTCCAATATTATCAATATCTGCCTTCACTAGTGAAGATAACATAAAATCCACTAGACGATATCTCGAAGCTACCGGTAAAGAAGCTAATGTTCTTGAACGAACTAATCCTTGTAAGTCATCTTGTCTATAATTATCTGCAAATAAAATCGCAAAAGCTTTTATCATGTTAACATCCTCCCGCTTTCATTGGTTCACTGACAACTTCATTGCGACCAATTACCGTAATCATATCTTTTCCTAATTCAATTTCTTGATGACCGATAGATACACCAGCTTTAATAACAGCACCTTCTGCAACAATGGAATGATAAACAGATGCGCCTTTTTCAATTGTAGCATTTTGCATAATAATACTATCTTTAACGACTGCACCTTCTGCAATGACAACTCCTGAAGAAATAATTGAATCTTTTACTTCTCCAAATACTAAAGTACCGTCTGAAATCATAGAAGACTGAACATCTGAATGTTCTCCTAAAAATTGTGGCAAGCGACCTTCATGACGATAGTAAATTCTCCAACTAGTATCATCAATATCAAATGCTTCACGACTCTTAATTAAGTCCATATTAGCTTCCCATAAACTTTCAATCGTACCAACATCTTTCCAATATCCTTCAAATGGAAAGGCGAAAATCTTTTTATCTTCTTCTAATAACATTGGAATAATATTTTTCCCAAAATCCTTCTCACTTTTAGGATTTGCTTCATCTCGAATTAAATACTCACGTAATACTCTCCAATTGAAAATATAAATTCCCATAGAAGCTTTTGTAGACACAGGATTTGCAGGTTTTTCTAAAAACTCAACAATACGAAGGTCTTCATCTGTATTTAAAATCCCAAAGCGATGAGCTTCTTCCATTGGAACATTAATATGAGCAATCGTTAAATCAGCTTCTTTTTCCTTATGGAACTCTAACATTTTATTATAATTCATTTTATAAATATGATCCCCAGACAAAATCAAAACATAATCAGGCTCATATTGTTCAATATATTTAATATTTTGATAGATGGCGTGTGCAGTTCCTTTATACCATTCTCCTGTTTTACCTGCAGTATATGGTGGTAAAATCGATAACCCACCATCCATTCTATCTAAGTCCCATGGTTGGCCATTTCCCATATAAGAATTTAATTCCAATGGTTTAAATTGTGTTAAAACACCAACCGTTGAAATACCTGAGTTGGCACAATTGGATAATGGAAAATCAATGATACGATACTTTCCACCATACGGTACGGCAGGTTTTGCCATATCTTGTGTTAATACTTGTAAGCGAGTCCCTTGTCCTCCTGCTAATAACATTGCGACCATTTCTTTTTTTCTTGCCATTTGTGTCTCTCCTTATCTAGTTTAATCTATTCTTTCAAGATAGAGTGTTGAAAAAGCTGGTAGATTTATTTTTAAAGTAAACGGTAATTCTCCGCATTTTTGCTGAATGGTTTTTAAGTTTCGATTTAATACCCCTTGTCCACCAAATTTTTTGGCATCGGAATTAAGAGCCATTTTGTAATGCCGTTCTGAGTCAAAACCAATGTGATAAGAATCCCAGTTTTGACCTGAAAAGTTCGAAATCACTAATACTTCCTGTTGATCAGATTTTCTTGAAAAAGCAAATACATTGTGGGAGGCATCATCTACGATATGCCATTCAAATCCTGCCCAACCACCATCATGTTCCCATAATGCTGGACTGAGTTTATAAAATTGATTTAATTCTTGTACATAGCGATGAGTACTCTGATGAAGAGGATAATCTAATAAGAACCAGTCTAATTCTCGTTTTTCATCCCATTCTATAAATTGAGGAATTTCACTTCCCATAAATGTTAACTTTTTACCAGGATGACCAAACATATATCCTAAAAAAGCTTTATAATGCGAAAACTTTTCTTCATAATTCACAGGCGCTTTATCAAGTAAAGATTTTTTCCCATGAACGACTTCATCGTGTGAAATTGGTAATATAAAATTCTCAACAAATGCATAACACATCGAAAATGTTAATCGATGATGACATCCCTGACGAAAATATGGATCTACCTCGACATAATCTAAACTGTCATTCATCCAACCCATATTCCATTTATAATGAAATCCTAAACCACCTTCATCAATTGGAGCTGTTATTTTTGGATATGCAGTCGCTTCTTCTGCAATCATCATAACTCCAGGATAATGTTGTCGAACATATTGATTCAACGTTTTAAAGAACTCTAAGACTTCTAAGTTTTCATTTCCTCCATAAATATTTTTTGCAGCTAAATGTTCCGGACGATCATAGTTTAAAAATAACATCGAACTTACCGCATCTACTCTTAGACCATCTAGGTGAAATTCTTCAATCCAGTAACAAGCACTGGAATATAAGAAGGAGCAAACTTCACCACGACCATAATCAAAAACTCTAGTACCCCATGAAAGATGTTCTTTCTTTCTTTCATCAGAATATTCATAACAACATTGACCATCAAATTCATAAAGACCAAATGCATCTTTTGTAAAATGCCCGGGAACCCAATCTAAAATGACTCCAATACCATTTTGATGTGCCTTATCAATTAAATATTTAAAATCCTCCGGTGTTCCATATCTTGAAGTAACTGCAAAATATCCTGTTACTTGATATCCCCAAGATGGGTCATAAGGATATTCTGTAATCGGAAGAAGTTCAAGATGCGTATAATGCATCTTCTTTGCATAGGGAATTAAAGTATCTGCTAATTCTCGATAACTATAAAAATCACCATTTTCTTTATTTTTCCAGGAACCTAAATGTACTTCATAAATATTCATTGGTTTTTGATAAGGAACTTCTCTTTGTTTCATCCACTTATCATCTTTCCACTCATAATTTGAATCTATATAAACTTTTGAAGCTGTTAATGGACGAGTTTCAGCATGTCTAGCATATGGATCTGCTTTCCAGAGCATTCGACCATCATTTGTTTTGATAACATATTTATAAGCATCATAAGAATGAAGTCCATCAACAACCCCTTCATATATCCCTTGATCATTGATTTTGTTTAATGGATATGCTGTTGGATTCCAGTCACAAAAGTCTCCTGAAACATAAACTTCTTCTGCATGAGGTGCCCACACTCGAAAGGTACATTGATTCCCTTCTAAAAAAGATCCCAAATATTCATAGGTACGAAAATTTTTTCCTTCATGGAATAAATATTCTGCTAAAGAATCACTCATACGCACTCCTCCTCTATCATTATTCAATCCGTTTTACGAATCTTTACAAGCGTTTACATTATTTTGTTGCATAAAAACTTATAAATTCTTTTTTCCGTTTATTTACAATTTGATTATAACATATCTTTGCCTATTTTCGTATATTTTTTTCAAAAAAATAAAGCGTTTTATTTATTGTCATATTCACTATTCTATCAAACTATTTCTTTTTTGTTCATTTTATACTACAATTGCATTAATACTAGTCTTTTGTAGAAAGGAAGATATTTTTGATACTATTTAATCCAATAAAAAATAAATATCCAAAAGGAGCCGTCTCTTCTTCTCAAGAAATTCTCTTTGAAGTATGGATTCATCAAGATTTTTATTTTAGAACACTTTCTCTTACTTTGTTGAATGATTTTACACATCAAAGACATATTTATTTATTAAATAAAACTGATATTTTAGAAAAACATTATAGAAAATATACTGTTACCGTTCCAGCATTAGAAACAGGACTTTATTTTTATGATTTTGAAGTTACGTTTGATGATTCTATTGGTTACTTGAAAAAGCATGAATTTAATGCTGTTCTTACAATGGAAGAACAGTCTTATGCTTCTTGGCAATTAACCGTTTATGATGCAGACTTCCAAACACCAGACTGGATGAAAGGAAGTATTATGTATCAAATTTTCCCAGACCGCTTTAAGAAGAGTCCTCATTATCAAGCAACCAGTGCTGCGAATGAAGAAATGCGTATTAGACATGACGACTGGAATGCTATTCCTTATTCTTCTATTACACATGAAGATTATCGTGCTCAAGATTTCTTTATGGGAAATTTAAAAGGAATTCATGAAGAATTACCTTACTTTAAACAATTGAAGATTGATAGTATTTACTTAAACCCAATTGTTGAAAGTCCTGAAAATCATCGCTACTCTACTTCTGATTACTTTAATGTGGATCCTTATTTAGGAACTATTCAAGACTTCAAAGATTTATGTAAAGATTTTAAAGAAGAAGATATTCGTATTACATTAGATGGAGTATTTAGCCATACGGGTGCAGATAGTATTTATTTTAACCGTTATGGTCATTATGACAGTGTGGGGGCTTACCAATCTCAAGATTCACCATACTATCCATGGTTTACTTTTATGGAGTTTCCAAATGTTTATCAATCATGGTGGGGATTCACGAATTTACCAACTGTTGTAAAAGAAAATAAAGAATATCAAAAATTTATGTTTGATGCTAAAAATGGTGTCATTCCTTATTGGCAACGCTTAGGCATTGGCGGATGGCGAATCGATGTAGCAGACGAATTTCCTGATTGTTTTATTGATCAATTAAGAAAATCTGCCAAACAGGAAGATCCAGATTGTTTCTTACTTGGAGAGGTATGGGAAGATGCAACCACAAAATTCTCTTACAACACAAGAAGAAGATATTTCTTAGGAAAACAATTTGATAGTGTGATGAATTATCCATGGAGAGATGCGATTATTCGCTTTGTTAAACATAAAGATGCCCGTCAGTTTTCTCTTGCTTTGCTAGAGTTACTAGAAAACTATCCAAAACCAGCATTAGATGTTTTAATGAACTTATTATCGAGTCATGATACAGAACGAATTTTAACAGTATTAGCATTTGATAAACCAGAAGAATTCCCTGTTGAAAAACGTCCCGATTATAAACTGACTGCTAATGAATATCAATTAGCAAAAGAACGATTCTTTGTCGCATCCTTTATTCAATTTACGCTTCCTGGTGTTCCTTGTATTTACTATGGGGATGAAATTGGTATGTATGGATTTAGAGATCCTTATAATCGTAAGACATTCAAATTCAATGAAAAAGATGATGAAGTTTTACAATTTTATCAAGAATTAACAAACTTTAGACATCAACATCAAGACGATTTTAAAGCAGACTGTGACATCATTAAAGTTACAGATGGTTGTATTGCTTATAAACGTGGCAAATTGCTATGTATCATCAATTTAGATGATTCTGCTCATTTCATTTCAAACTATTCAGGAGATATTCATTATCAAAAAGGAGAATTTTACCCTACTCCTTATGGGATCGTAGTAGGTCCAAATAGTTTTGGAGCGATTGAATTAGATTAATTTTCATATAAAAGAGAGTGAATAGAAATACAGTTTGTATCCTATTCACTCTCTTATTTTTATCTTATCCACGGATGAAACTAAATAATGGAATTAACACAATCGGTAAAAACATTGCCGGTAAAAAGTTCATTACTTTTATTTTTGTTAATTCTAATAAATTTAATCCTAAAGCTACAAGTAATAAAGAACCCACTGCAGACATTGCATAGACAATCTCTTCACTTAAATAAGGTGCTACAAATTGAGCAAGAACCATTATTCCTCCTTCATACAAAAGAATAGCTAATGCTGATAACATAACGCCTGCTCCTTTTGTAGTCGTCAAAATAATCGAAGCAATTCCATCAATAATCGCTTTTGTAATCAAAATTTGATGATTATCTCTCAGCCCTGCTTCAAGAGACCCCATTACCGCCATTGCTCCAACACAAAAGATTAATACAGCTGACACAAAACCTTCTGCCAATTGATTTTGAGCCCCTTCTTTGGAAAGTTTATCTTGAACCCACTCTGCAAATTTTCGAATATTCTCTTCTAATTGCATCATTTCCCCAAGATATCCTCCCAGTGAAATCGAAACAATTAACAAAATCATATCTTGATCTACTAAAGCTCCTTTTAATCCAATGATAAACGTAATTAATGCAAGACCTTGCATAATATGAGAAGACATCTTTTCAGACATTCCTCGTTTTAAGAATAATCCAATCATTGTACCAATCACAATCGCAATAACATTTATGATTACACCCATTTGTTCAAGCTCCTTCTAGCAATACTACTACAAGTATACTGCTATTAAACTAGAAAATCCATTAGAATTTAGCAATTCTAATGGATTCCTAATTTACTTTAAAGAATTAAACCCATTCTCCATTTTCATTTACATAGTAGCCATCAGGAGTTTTCGTATTGACTAATAATTCACCTGATGCATCAACATAGTACCATTTTCCATTGACTTCAAACCATTGGTTTTCTTTCATTGCTCCACTTTCTTCTAAATAGAACCATTTTCCATTTAAGAATACCCAATCACTTTCCATCTTACCTGAGCCATTATAGTAATACCATTTATTACCAATTTTTTCCCAAGTATTTCTTAAGTATTTTCCTTCAGAATTTACATAGTACCAGGCATTAGATTTTTGATCATGAATCCATTCTGACTTCGCCATGTATCCACCAGATTTTACATAGTAATCTCCAACCCATTGATTTTCAACATATTCTCCTTTTGAATCAATAAAGAACCAGCTTTGATAAGTTACATCATAAACCCATTGATTACTTACCTTTTGTCCTTCTTCATTGATATAATGTTTACCATCAAAACCTTTCTTTTGAACAGGTGTTGTTTGAGTTGTATTAGACACTGTTGCAGAATAATTATTTGAAGCAACATAAGTATTTGTCGTTGGTGCTACTGTTGTTGTTTCAGCTGGTTCAGCAGGTTTAACTGCAGTTGGTTGCAGACGATCTAATACTTCTTTTAATGGTGTCACATCGATGAATGGACTTGCTAGTGGTGTTTTTGTTTCAATAGCAGATTTCATTACAGCTTCTACATCTTTCATTAATTGGAAGACAGATTTTGCAACTGCAATTGATTTAGCAGTATATTCATCCGCATGTTCTTTTACATAATCATCAGATTTACCAGTATACTCCTCAATTAATTGATTTTGATAATCCATTAACAATGATTCCATTTTTTCCCAATTGGAACGAATACTCTTTCCAAATAGTTCAGGATGATCCATTACCATTGTATCAATATTAGTAGCTACCCAATACCAAGAATTAGCATTATATTTGTTTCCTCTTACTTTATAAGCTTCAAATGTATCTTTAATACTACCAAAGTAAGGAACATATGGCGTATTACGGGAACGACCTAAACTTAACCACATTACTCCCCCTAATGATTGTGGTAATTTTTGGTTAATTTGATAAACGTGTGGATCAATCACATTTTCGTTTCCAGGAGCATAAGCATATTTACCGTAATTTGGATCTGATGGGTCTGCTTGTTTTCTAAGATAATCTGTCTTAGTATCATAACCTGGCACTTGATCATCTGGTACTAATTCTCCATTTAATGTTTCAAAACGATTTCTTTGAACATTTAGTCCATCTAATACAGTAAAATCTCTTCTTGGACTATCTTGTAAAAATTCATAACGTTTATCTTGGAATGTCACATTAGAAGATGGATTTAATAACTTAATTCCTGCATACACACGTGAACGATCCCCACGTTCTAAAGGTGGCGCATAAGTAGCAGCTAAATCAATTTCACCTTTACTTTCATCTCCTACAAAGACTCCTGCTTTTTTAGCTGTTTCAATAATTCCTTTGGAAGCAATTATGTTTTCTTTATCATTAATATTGACTTTACCTAGGAAATAAGTATTTGGAAATACAGAGTATTTATCATCTGGATATTTAAAAGCTACATACTCATGACCTGAATAAATTTCCATATACCATAATTCGTTTTTATCAGCAAATACAATAATGTTTCCTTCTGCTGATCCTTTTTCATCAATTTCCTTAGCTAATAATTGAGCTGCTTCTTTTGCTGTTTTTACACGTGGTAAAATTAAATCTGTAACAATCGCTTCAGTAACTCCTGACTTTAGTAGTGGATCTATCGGCGGATACTCAACTTCATTTTCAGGTCCTTCCAAAACTCGTCCATCTGCTGCTACTTTTGGAGCTATTCCCCCCACAACTTCACTTCGTGGTGTTGCTGTTACAGTTGCAGTCATTGAAACTCCATGTTCATTAAATCCATGTTCAGAAAAAATTCCTTCATTTGAATCTCTTGAATCATCTGCTACTACGGTATATTTATATTCATGTTTTAAATGAGGATATTTAGTTCCATTTGATTTATCCAATAAAACTTCGCCTTCTTTATAATCTTTAGCAGGATTTACAAAGAAATTTTTATTATGAGTATGTTGTTGAGTTCCATCTTCGTGCTCATATGGATAATCTTCTGTACGTCCATACAAGAATGAACCATCTTTTGTTAAACCTTTTCCAATAATAAATGCAGAACAAGCTTCTACTGCTTGTTGAGATAACACAAGTCCAATAAGGACGGTAGATAATAATGTTTTACTAACTTTTTTATTCATAGCTATCCCCTCTTTTAAAAAGAATTTTATGATTAAATTAATATTTAACCAAGTTAAGAATACGCTTTCTTTGTTGTAAAATCAATATTTTTCATCATTTTATAAGAATTATTATCAACTTTTTACTTCAAAAAAAAGAACCGAATTCGGTACAATTCGGTTCTTTTCTGATTACCACTATATGTATGTTCTACAAGTAGTTTGGCTATCAGTTTATCGACAAATTAAGCGTGTGGTTGTTCACTAGCTGACGTTGCAGGTTGTGGTGTAGCTGTTGTATTAGTAGGTGCTACTGTTTCTTCTGCTTTATCATTAACCACTGGTTTTTCAGCTTTAGCTGAAGTACCTGCTTCATTAGTAGTTGCTTCTCCTGCTTTTGGAGTTGTACTATTTTCAGTTGGAGCTGCAGTTTTTGATTTTGGAGTTGCTAAATCTTTCTTCACTTCTTCAGATAGTTCTTCTCTGAAATCAGAAGTTGGTAGCGAATCTTCTTTTTCTCCTAGTTCTGCAGGATTTACTACAAAAGCTTTCAATTCATCAAGTTTACTCATAGATTCTTCATCATCCGGTTTAACAATTGCTTTATAATTATCCCCAACTCTAGTATCTACTTTCTCAGTTGGAGCTTCATGAGCTTTTTTGATTTCTTTTGTAGCAAAAAATGAAGGACTAATCAGTGATTCTGTAGAATAAGTATTTTCATAATTTAATTTACTTTTTGAAAATTTTGCAATTAAATCAGATACTTTTTCTCTTAATTCAAACGGTAATGGTTTATCATGTACATGTTTAGTAAAGAAGTATAAGTACTTCATTCCTTCAATACCAATACGCTCATTTGCATCTTTTATTGCTTGCACGTAATCTCCCACAGCTTCTAAAGCTTTCATATCTTTTGCTTCGATTGCTTTATTTGCCGCAGCTCTTAACTCATCTTTTGTAACATTATAGTCATTTAATTGTAAATCATTAATCGTTCCAATAATACTTTCATGTAATGTATTTAGTGCTTTCTCTTCTTTTGAAAGTTCAGGTGTTGTAACAGTTGATACTTTTTCAATATATTTTTCATCAAATTGTTTTAATAACTCTAAATATCCTTGAGTTGAATTCCCTTTTCCATCCAAACGTTCTTTAGTTTCACGTAAGCTTGTAAGAATACGACTTAATTCAACAGGTTGAGTTTTATATTTTTCAGCTGCTTTTTCAACAAGTGATTGAATCTTTTCTTCAACTACTTTATTATCTAAATCTCCAGGAATATATTTAGAAGTAATTTCCTTCAATTTATTCGCAACATATTTTTTAGCACCTTCAATATTTTGAATTTTTATAGAGTGACTATGATCTCCATGAGGCACTTCAAATTTATCACCTAAAATTCGAATAGCTGTTAAAGGAATTCCCATACGTTTCGAAAGTAAACTAATTTCTTGAGCGAATCTTAATTCAGGATCAATGGATGCATCTGAACTTGGAACGTCGAAATTACGTAGCGGAATTGCCCATGGATGAATATGTGTTTTATCTTGACCTTGTTCCATATTTTGGAAAGCAAACACTTTTCCTACATATTTTCCTTTTTCAAAAGCAGATTCTAATTTAATCGTAGTTCTATCTACTCCATAGGCATAAGCTATATAATCTAAATATTTTTGAACTTCTGGAGATTTTTCTGTTAAATTTCTCTCATTCGGAATTGGAGATACATAATCATCTGATGTTGCTGAATTTTCGTGTTTCTCTGCTTCATTATCGTGATGCTCACCTTCGTGTTCATGTTTATCGCCGTCATGATCGTGGTGTTCACCTTCGTGTTCATGGTGCTCGCCTTCGTGGGCGTGGTGTTCTCCCTCATGCTCATGTTTGTCGCCTTCGTGGGCGTGGTGTTCTCCCTCATGCTCATGTTTGTCGCCTTCGTGGGCGTGGTGTTCACCTTCGTGCTCATGTTTTTCTCCATCATGGTCATGGTGTTCACCTTCGTGCTCATGTTTTTCTCCATCATGGTCATGTTGATGATTATCTAAAATTGGTTTTCCATTTTTGTCTTTATAAACAAAGTGGAAATGATTGCCATGACGAACTACATATCCAGATTCAGTTTCACTTACAATATCTTCTTTTCTGAATACAAAGCCATCATGGTCATGATCGTGATGTTCACCTTCGTGTTCATGTTTGTCGCCTTCATGGTCGTGGCGTTCTCCCTCATGCTCATGTTTGTCACCTTCGTGGTCGTGGTGTTCTCCTTCATGTTCATGTTTGTCGCCTTCGTGGTCGTGGTGTTCTCCCTCATGCTCATGTTTGTCGCCTTCATGATCATGATGTTCGCCTTCATGCTCATGTTTATCTCCATCATAGTCATGGTGTTCACCTTCGTGTTCATGTTTATCTCCATCATGGTGGTGATTATCTAAAACTGGTTTCCCATCTTTATCTTTGTAAATAAAGTGGAAGTGATCTCCATGACGAACGACATAACCTTCTGATGTTTCACTCACTACATCTTTCTTATCAAAGACGTATCCATCATGGTCATGATCGTGGTGTTCACCTTCATGTTTATCTCCTTCATTATCGTGATGTTCGCCTTCGTGTTCATGTTTGTCACCTTCTTGGTCGTGGTGTTCTCCCTCATGCTCATGGTTGTCGCCTTCGTGATGGTGGTGTTCAGCACTAGCTGCTGGTTTCCCATCTTTATCTTTATAAATAAAGTGGAAGTGATCTCCATGACGAACGACATAACCTTCTGATGTTTCACTCACTACATCTTTCTTATCAAAGACATAACCATCATGGTCATGATCGTGGTGTTCTCCCTCTTCTTCATGATTATGGTACTCATCACCGTCTTCATGGTGTGCAGTAGTTGTTACAGGATTTCCTTCTTTATCTTTATAGATAAAATGAAAATGGTCCCCGTGTCTTACAACATATCCTGTTTCTGTCTCACTAACAACATCTTTTTTATCAAAGACATAACCATCTTCTACTTCTTCATGATGTTCATGCGCTACTGAATTTGTAGCCATCGTTGTAGCAAGTGTTTGTTGCACATTATTTTTGTAAATAAAATGGAAATGATCCCCGTGACGAACGACATAACCCATTTCATTTTCTTCTACAATATCATTTGGATTAAATACATAGCCATCATCAGTTGAACTCATTGCTGTAGCAGAAGTCTTTTGTTCATAAATAGCATCTGCTGGTGGAGCTCCGTATACAAAATGATAATGATCCCCATGTTTTTTCAAATATCCATTTTCAAATACTTCTCCAACAATTGTTTTAGGTTTATTATTTTTTATTTCTTCAGCAAGTTTTTCAAATTTTGTCATTTGAGCATTAGAAACTGTTGTTTCTTCCACTTGTTGTTGTGATTGATTATCTGATTGTCCTTGGAATAATCCGCAAGCTGCTGTACTTAATGCTAGTACACTACTTAAACCTGCCATCCAAAGTTGTTTTCTAGTAGGCTTCATAACTTCCTCCTTCAAATCGTAAATATTACGTTTTATAAAATAACCTTTTTTTCATCTTTTGTCAAGACTTATCTCTTATTTTTTTATACAAAAAAAGACGACTGCTGTCGTCCTTCGTTACTTCAGAGAAGTCAAGTCGTAGTTACTCCCTCATAAGCTTACCTACAAAATGGAAAGGACTTATCGCAGTAGCGTTAGTACTAGAAGCCATATTGGCTTCTAGTACAGGAAACTTCGAGACCATGGCTCGAAGTTTAGGCATGAGACCGTACAGGGCTGCTGCCGTCCTTCGCTACTTCAAAGAAGTCCATTTCTATTCTATTTCACTTGTTGAATGTGCCAAATTCTATCCGCATATTCTTTTACAGCACGATCTGCTGAGAAAATACCAGCTTTTGCCGTATTAACTAAACTCATCTTTTGCCATTGTTTTTCATTGTTATAAACATCCTCAATTTGTTGTTGCGCATGAATATAAGATTCAAAATCAGCTAAACACATAAATGGATCATGATTCAATAAATAATCTACTAAGAAATTAAAGTTCATACCTCCGACAGTCATCGTACGAATGAAATCAAGTGTTTGTTTTACTCTTTCAGAACGATTATACCATTCCCAAGGTTTGTATCCTTCTTCTACTAATTGATTTACTTCCTCTGTTTTTAGTCCAAAAATTACAATATTTTCTTCACCAACAGCTTCAAGAATCTCAACATTGGCACCGTCTAATGTTCCTAGTGTAATTGCACCATTTAACATTAATTTCATATTACCAGTACCACTTGCCTCTTTACCCGCTTGAGAAATTTGTTCACTGACATCTGCTGCAGGTAAAATAATTTCTGCAAGACTTACTTTATAATCTGGAATAAAGACTACTTTAATATACTCTCTCACTAATTCATCACTTTCAATTAATTGAGAAATTGAATGAATAAATTTAATAATATTTTTCGCCATATCATAACCAGATGAAGCTTTTGCAGCAAAAATAAATGTTCTTGGAGTTGGTCTTAATCCTTGATATTTAATTGCTTGATATAAATACACAATATGCAAAGCATTTAATAATTGACGTTTATATTCATGAAGTCGCTTCACTTGTACATCAAAAATTGAATTAGGATTTACTGTAATTCCTAATGTATCTTGAATATAAGCTGCTAATTGTTGTTTCTTCTGATGTTTAATATTTTTTAATTTATGTAAAACTTTCTCATCATTTTTATAGTCTAATAATTTAGAAATATTCGATAAATCTTTTACAAAATCAATTCCAATTAAAGATTCTAAATAATTCGTTAATTCAGGATTTGCTTGTCCTAACCATCTTCTATGCGCAATCCCATTTGTCACATTGCCAAATTTATCCGGATATAATGCATAAAATGAACGGAATGTAGAATCGACTAAAATATCACTATGCAATTTCGACACACCATTGACAAAATGACTACCAACAATTGATAAGTTCGCCATCTTAATCATACCATCATAAATAATGGCTGTTTCTGGTAATGTCATTTCGTATCCCATATCAATCACCCATTGACAGAAGCGACGATTTATTTCTTCAATAATGGAGTAAATTCTTGGAAGAATTGGTTGGAATAAATCCACAGCCCATTTTTCCAATGCTTCAGACATAATAGTATGGTTCGTATAAGCAAATGTTTTCGTAGTGATATCCCATGATTTTTCCCAAGAATAATGATATTCATCAATTAATAATCTCATAAATTCAGCTACTGCCATAGCAGGATGCGTATCATTAATATGAAGTGCTGCATATTCATGGAAGTTTTCTAATGTTCCAAATTCATGATAATGATTTTTCACTAATTGTTGAAGAGATGCACTAATAAAGAAATATTGTTGTTTAATTCGTAATTCTTTTCCTTCTCTTGTGCTATCTGCTGGATATAATAATTTAGAAATAGAAGACGCAATCGCTTCTGCTTCTGAAGAGCGAGAATATTCTCCACGTTCGAATAATTTCATATTAAATCCAGTTTTGGCTTTTGCTTCCCATAAACGTAATGTATTAACTGTATCTGTATCATAACCTGAAATTAATAAATCATATGGTTCTGCTTGAATAGCCGTATAATCTTCATGTGTCACACGGAATCCTTCTGGTGTCATTTCTTCTTTAATATTTCCATAAAAACGAACTTCTACTTCTTCATCATTTCGGTAAACTAAACCATATTTTCCTAAATCTAACCAGTAATCAGGGAACTCTTGTTGCCATCCATTATTAATCACTTGTTTAAAAATCCCATACTCATATAAAATAGAAAATCCTGTAACTGGATAATCTTGACTTGTCAATGCATCTAAATAACAAGAAGCAAGACGTCCTAATCCCCCATTTCCAAGACCTGGATCAGGTTCAATTTGATAAATTTCATCTAAAGAAATGTGATGTTTACTTAAATAAGATTCGATTTCTTTTTCAATTCCTAAATTAAATAAATTATTTCTTAAAGTTCTACCAACTAAAAATTCCATAGACATGTAATAAGAACGTTTTACTCTACGTTTTTTTAATTCTTGCTCATATCCGAATTTCTTTTGAGATAAAATCTCACGAACACTTCTCATCATCGCTTCATAAACTTGACGTTTACTAGCATGATCAATCGTTACCCCAAATTGAATTTGTAATGTTTGTTCCATACGTTGTTGAAAATTTAATGAATTCACAAAAATCACCTTTATCCTTTTATAAAATTGATTGATATAACGAAACATATTGCTTAGCTGATTGATTCCAACTAACATCTTTACTCATTGCTTGAGATACAATCGAAGCCCAGTTTTCTTTTTGATTATCATAAACTTCTTTTGTACGTCTTACTGCATCAAATAAATCTCCTGAATTAAAACTTTCAAAGGTAAATCCTGTTCCATACTCCCCATCAAATGGTTGAACAGTATCATACAATCCACCAACACGATGAACAATTGGAACCGTTCCATAACGCATAGAGATTAATTGTGATAATCCACATGGTTCCGTCTTAGATGGCATTAAAAATGCATCACATGAAGCATACACTTTTGAAGACATTTCACTTGAAAACATAATTAAGCTTCTAACAGCATCATGTCTACGATATTCTAATGAACGAAGCGCTGATTCATAATGAGCATCTCCAGTTCCTAAAATCACCAATTGAATTCCTAAGTCTAATAGAGCATCTGCTGCATCTAATACTAAATCAATTCCTTTTTGATGGGTTAATCTCGTTACCATACCAACCATCATTTTATCCGCATTTTCTTCTAACGCCATTTGTCGTTGAAAGGCTAACTTATTTTCAACTTTTTTAGAAATAGTTTCCAATGAATAATTTTTTTCTAAATGAGCATCTGTTTCTGGATTAAATGTATCTGTATCTAATCCATTGACAATTCCTACTAATTTTCCTTGTTCTACTTGCAAAATTTTATCTAAACCATATGAAAAATATGGATCTAAAATTTCTTTTGCATACGTTTGACTAACCGTATTTACACGGTTCGCTAATTGAATCGCTCCTTTTAACAGATTTAAGTCTCCATTATAAATTAATGCATCAAAATATTTATTATCTAATCCAAATAAATAGCCCATTTCATACGGATTGAATTTCCCTTGAAATTCAATATTATGAATGGATAGAACTGTTTGCATCTCTTGATAAAATTCCATTCTTCTTGATTTAAAATCATCCAAATAAATAATCGATAGTGCAGTATGCCAATCGTTCGCATTTATAATCTGAGGTTGATAATCAATATGCGGTAAAATTTCTAAGGCAGCTTTTGAAAAGAATGCAAAACGTTCACCGTCATCATCTTGTCCATAAATAGATGAACGGTTAAAATATTGTTCATTATCAATAAAGTAATAAATAATTCCATCAATATTACATTCAAAAATACCACAATAGGCTTGTCTCCAACCTAATTGCACAAATATATGTTTTTTATATACTAAAGGAAATTTCTCTCGGTTAATACTAGAATATAAAGGTAAGACTACTCTAGCTTCTACTCCTTCTGCTTGTAATGCTTTAGGAAGTGAACCAATTACATCTCCTAAACCGCCAATTTTTACAAAAGGGGATGCTTCTGCAGCGATAAATAGAACTTTCATCATCATTCTCCTTTTTGGTTTATAGGATCTTGCTTCTAATCAGTCTGAAATAAAATTCACTGATTATTTTCTATTATACTCTTATTTATCACAAATTAAACTATAATATTGTTTTGTTTTTAACTTTTTAATGAACTTTACATGAACGATAAAAACGACAATCATTTCGACTGCCGTTTTTGATTTTTCTATTCTTTCATTGTTTTTTTAATTAATTTTCTAAAAGTTTGAGAATAAATCTTTGCTCGATTTGGAATACATTGCATCACTCGAGTAGAATAAGGAGAATGAATGGAACGTGTATCTAAAATCCATATCTCTGCTTTTTCTTGATGCGGGCGATTCATCCTTCCTAGCCCTTGATAAAATTGCTGCAACATTTTTTCCAGTGCATAATCTTGGAAATAATGACGATTTTGTAATTTCATCTCTTCAGCAATCACTCTTTGTTGTAATTGCGTAGGATTTGGAAACGGAAGTTTTGGAATAATTAATTGATCAATGGATACATCTCCACTATCAAAACCTTCCCAAAAACTATATACCCCTAATAATAAAACAGATTCCTGTTGTTGAAATTTTCGTTGAACTTTTCTACTCGACTGATTCGTTCGTTGGACTAACAAAGGAATTTCTGGATATTCTAATAACACTTGTTCCAATTCTTCTAGCATTTCAATTGAATGAACCAAAACTAAACATCTTCCCTGTTTTCTTTGATAAATATCTACTAATTGACTTGCTAATAATTCTACTCTTTCAGGTGTCACAATGATAGAAGGAGTTGGTAAATCTGTTGGTATCAATACATGATGTTCAAAATTTTGATATGTTTTTGGTAAAAATAATCCATCTTCTTGTTGCAATATTGAATGAAATAATGGAGTAAAAATTGGAATGGTAGCAGAAATCCCTATAAATTGATGGATATAGGGTTGAATCTCTCTCCAAATTTTTAAAGCTGATTTCATACTTTCTAGTTGTAAACTATATTGTCCTTTTTTCAATACAGTAGAAACCGCTACATAGCCTTCTTGTTGTTTTAATAAAAGAACCATTTCCTGCACAATTTTTTGTAAACCAGTGTGTGTTCTTTGAACAAGTTCATTATTCCCTTTAAAATCAAATGTTAATTTTAATAGATCAATACAAGCTGATTTCACCGCTGCTAATGTTTGATGATGAATACTCTTCTCCCAATCTTCAATAGAAAGCAATATCACAGAAGTAGGATAACTTTCTTTTCGAATCATTTGCATCCATTCTTCATATAAATCACAAATCTCCAGTAATCGACGATTAATTTGTCTAGACTCATGTTCTTGAACGCTCGACATTTCTAAATAACGTTCTAAATGGTATTCGTTCCACTCCGTTTGTATTTGCCATAAGGGTTCAAATTCTAATAATTTTTGTTCTTGGCTTTCTAATGCATGTTCTAAATGTTGTACTTCATCCATTATCACTATAGGCTTATCAAAATGGTCTCTTTGTGGTGCTTGTTTTAAGTATTGGACTAAAAATGCTTGGTTCGTAATCACAAGTTTTGAATTTCTCGCATTTCTAATCGCTCTACGATAGAAATCCATTTTAGATAAATTCTTTTCTTTTCTTGTAATCTTCTCCCATATTTCACGATGGTAAAATAAAGAATTACATTCTGATAAATCTCCTGTAGTCGTCTGCGCTAGCCATTTTAATAATCCAATCACTGTTAAAGCACTTTTCTGATTTTGATATTGTTCATATTTTTCTAAAACTTCAGCTAGTCCTGATAAGGAAATATAATGTTCTTGTCCTTTAACTGTCGTAATTGGAAGTGAGACTCCTATAATTTCTTCTAATGGTTTAATTTCCTGCTCTACTATTTGTTGTTGCAGTAAAATCGTCGAAGTTGCAATCCATATTGGGTGATTCTGTGACTGTACTTGTAAAGATACTAGTAAATACGCTAATGTCTTTCCAATACCTGCTTCTGCTTCTAACCAACTAATCGAATGACCATAATTTAATCTTTCTAACATAAATTCGATTAATTGAACTTGTAAAGGTTGATGCTGAATAACCTTTTTCTCGACTAATTGATGATAAAGTTCCAGAGCATTCCATTTTTGTGTCTGTTCATTATTTTCCTCTTTTTCAACAATAGGATTCAATGCAAAGCCATCTATAAAAGTAAATTCTTTTAAGGATGATGAAGCATTTTGACAACAATCATGAATCACCTGACCAGTTTCAGCCATTAAACTATCTGCAAATAATGACATTTGTTGTAAAGTAGGAGTTGGTAATTGTTTTAATTCCTCTAAACAGTTTAAAAATAATTGAGCTGTTGCATACGCATCGCTTCCTGCTGAATGAATTTGTTGATGTGGAATCTCTAATAATTGCGTTAAATCTTGCAGACGATAACTCTCAATCGTTGGATAACAAATTTGCGCCAATTGAACAGTATCCACACAAGGAGCGCTCCATTCAATTCCCGCTAATTCTCTAAAACTTTCAACTAAGTAGGAATAATCAAAACTAATATTATGCGCTACAAATGTTTTACCGTCTAATAATTGAAAAATAGTTGAGGCAATTTCATCAAAATAAGGTGCTTGTTTCACTTCTTTCTTATCGACTCCAGTCAATTGTTGAATCTCATGAGGAATCGATGTCTCTGGATTGATATACAAATCTACCTGAGTAACAATTTCTCCCTGTTCGATAATGGAACAGCCAAATTGAAAAATTCTTCCACCTTCTTCAAATTTAGGACCTGTCGTTTCTAAATCAACTACTGCATAACTTGTTTTCATTCTCTCACCTACTTTTCTCATAAAATTAGTTTACTAACTCTTTTAAGGAAACGCAACTATTCTCATAAAAAAGAAGTACACTTCCTTATAGTTAGAAATGTACTTCTATTTCTATTCTTCATTTTTGGGGAACTCTATTGTTACCGTAACAAGTTTTGTATCCTTTTCTAAATGATATTTAAAGCCATAATGTTCTAATAAATTTTGAACGACTAATAAGCCAATACCTGTTTTCTTCTGCTCCTCTTCTAATAAATCATTCATTTCTTCTATTCTATCATTCACTTCATTTTGAATGATGAGGCAATTTTCATCTGAAATAATTCGAATAATTGAACCTTTTTTAGCATATTGATAGGCATTACTAAAAATATTAGCGAGTACAATTTTAAAAGCTTCCTGCCCAATGAATAATTGCTTTGAAACAATGTGACTATGAATGGTTAAATTTCTTTTCATCGCAATCCAATGATGATCCTGAGTAACTTTTTGAATTTCTTCTTCTAGAGAAATCCATTTTGCTTTTTCTCCAAGGGCTTCTTTCGATTCTTTCAATAATTCCACGACTTTAACGGTCAGTCCATCAACAATTTGAATACATTCATCAATATAATAATCACGATTTTTATATTTTCCAACATGATATTTCATATTTTCTAAAATGATTTTTAAACTCGCTAAAGGAGTTTTTAAATCATGCGAACGTCCACGGAAGAATTCATATTTAATTTTTTCTAATTGAAGAATCATTTCATTCTTTTCTTCTACATCATCAATCACTTGTAATAAATTAATATACAGTTGATTAATTTGTGATTTTAATTCACCAATCTCATCAGTCGTCTGAACTTCTAATAAAGCAAAACGATCCAATTGTTTCATTTTTCTCATTGTCTTTTTCATCTGTTGTACTTGTTTCGTTAACATTCTCGCATAAATCCAAGCTATCATCAGTGACATCAGAAATGATAGGAACAATGTATATGGTAAAAATTTCCAACTTAAAGAAATCGCTTCTTTTTGTAAATCAGTCGTCGCTATAAATTGTAAGTTTAAATTTTCTCCACTTTTCGTTTGAATTTGTCGCTCTTCAATGACTAAAGAATTAGTATGACTTGAAAAATCAGCTGGTATTCCTTGGCTAATTTCAAATTCATTAGAACCCGTTTCAGTTCCTGCCATCAAAGTAATATCGTTACCTTTCGAATATAGATTTACAAAATCCAAAATTTGACTTTCTTCTTTTAAATTTAAACTGGATGAAATTTGATTAGCTTTGATACTTAGCTCCTGTTGTTTCGTTTCTAGATAAGTTTTAGGAAAAATAAAATAAATCGAAACATGAATACCAATCACCAACATACTTAAAATAAAAAAAGTCGTCACTAAAATTTTTGGAAATATTTTTAATGATTTCATAGTCTCTCCAATTTATATCCCACATTACGAATTGTAATAATACAATCCAATGCTAATTTTTTACGTAATTCCTTCATATAGACATCAATCACTCGATCAAAAGGAATTTCATCAGTTTCTTTCCAAACTTGATCAATAATTTGCTGTCTACTTAATGCTTGCCCTTCATGATCGACTAAACATTTTAAAATTTCAATTTCTTTCGCATTCATATCTACTTTTTCACCAGAAAGAGTTGCTGTATAACTAGAGAAATTCACACTCGTATTTTGATAAGTAAACACTTCTGTATCTGGATAATATCGTTTCATCAAAGCATCAATTCTCGCTTTTAAAACAGGTAAAGAAAATGGTTTTTCAATATACCCATCTGCTAATTGACTAAAAGCTTTTAATTGGTATTCTTCATCACTAAAAGCGGTTAGCATTAATGCAGGTATGGAACTTTTTCTTCGAATGTATTCTAAAACTTCAAGTCCATTCTTTTTCGGCAATTGAATATCTAACAATACTAAATGAACATCATTAGAATCGAATAAATTGATGGCTTCTTGTCCATCACTTGCCGCAATCATCTCATAATTACATTCACTTAAATAATCACAGACTCCTTCACGAATCATTGCTTCATCTTCAACCATTAAAATTCTCACAGCTTCATCTCCTCTCATTCTTATTATAAATGATTTTCTTATTTCTGTCCTTCTCATTTCATAAAAAGTGAGCAGACTAAGAATCTACTTTGAATTCTTTGTCTGCTCCTTTTATCCATCTATTTCATTTTTAATTACAGTTTATTTTTCCTAGAGGTTCATCTTTTCTCCCCATGATTTTAACCTTCTATTCAACATCCATTAATAATTCTTTAGGATTTTTACTAAATGTTTTCACACTAGCGATGGTTAATGCAACGCCTAATACCACAATCATAAATCCAACAACATAAAGTATATTTGTTGGTTGAATCACCATTTCTAAAGAAGTTAATGTCTTATTAAAGCCATCTACTTCAGCTCCGCCACCTAAACCCGTTGAGACTGCTTGTTTGCCCATTTGTTTTGCAATACTTGAAGTAACACTTGCAAGTAATTGATTTCCAACTGTTTTTCCTGTAAGAGTAGCTACTAAAACAGCACCTATAAATGCTGGCAAACTAATGAACAATAACTCCCATACGAATTGTCCAAAAATTTCCATTTTCGATAAACCAATCGATAATAGAACTCCAATTTCTCTTTGTCGAGCATTCATCCATAAGAATAGTAATAATGCTACTGTAATTCCTGCAAATGCAATAGATCCAATAAATAATTTATTTGCGATAGCATACATCCCCGAAATTGATTGTTGTAGAGCCGGGAAGTTAGAAGAACTTTTAACTAAGTTATAGTTTTTCCAATTAATCGCTAGTTTCCCTAAATCTTTAATCACTGTATCTAGATTTTTATTTCCTTTAACAAAAAATGTGGCATCTTGATACACTGCTGTATCTTCAGTATTTCCATATACTTTAGCGGCAGTATGAATATCTGTTACTAAAGTATTTTCATATAATTCTTGTGCAGCTGTAACTTTTGTTTTATTATGTCCATCAAACAGGCCTTTAATTTCAACTTCTACCGTTTCATTTGCACCTTTTTCATTATCCGCATCATACACATTTGATTTTAATGTAATTTTATCGCCGACTTTTAAGTGATTTTTTTCAGCTAAATCTTTATGCATTAAAATTTTATTTTTATCTGATTCTACTAATGGACTCCCTTCCACTAATTGATAAGCACCAGAAACAAATTTATTTTCTTTTACAGAATCATTAACCCCTGTTAACATCACAGCACGTTTAAATTTCTTAATGCGATCAGGTGTTAATACTCCTTGAGTTTCTTTTGTTTCAATAATATCGTAATCTGCTAAATCCGCTACACTATTAATTCGTTTAACTGTTCCTTCGATATCTGGAGATTCAGAGATTTTTTTAATATCCTCTCCTTTAATGTTCCCTCCACCACGAGGAGTTCCTTGATTCACACGACGATTAATTTCCATTGAAAAACTATTTGTAATATTTTTAAACACTTCTTTTGAAGCTTGATTTGTTGCATCTTTCATCGACAATCCAATCATACTTAATGTCGCCATGGATAGCACAACGGCAAATATTACGAATGATTTAAAGATTTTTCTTGAAATATAAGCAAATGCATTTTTTATCATAATCTTTCTCCCTTAATTTATTTCACTTCGTGAAGTTTTGTTTCACTCAATTCTAATATCGTATCTGCAGCATTTGCTACTTCTTTACTATGTGTTACAACAATGACACATTTTTTTCTTTCTTTTGCTAATGCTTTTAGTACATCAATAATTTCTCCTGCAGTTTGTTCATCTAAATTTCCCGTTGGTTCATCCGCTAAAATAATTGGAGCCTCTGAAACTAAAGCACGAGCAATGGCTACCCTTTGTTGTTGTCCACCTGATAATTTTAAAACATTACGATTCACATGACTTTCTTCTAAACCTAATTGTAATAAAATTTCCTTTGTAGCTTGAGGATTCACTAAACGAATATTTTCTAAAGGCGTTAAATAATCAATTAAATTATAATTTTGGAAGACTAAAGAAATATGATGTTTACGATGATAACTATCTCCTTTTTCTTGAATATCTTCTCCTTCAAATAAAATCTTTCCACTTGTTGGATTATCTAGTGCTGCTAATAATGATAGTAATGTTGATTTTCCAGAACCCGATTTTCCAATAATTGCGTAAAATTTTCCTGCTTCAAATTCTTGTTCAATTTGGGATAAAACAGGTTGACGTGCTTCCTTATATTGATAACTAACTTTATTCATTGATAATACACTCATTTTCATTCTCCTAACTCATTTTTGATAATATTTCTTTTGGTTTTTTCATTAAAAAGATTCCTAATGTAACAGCAATTGAGAATACAATTACCATCGCTAATAATGCATAACTTTGACTAAAAACGGTCATTACTCCTTGTTGTGTTCCTTTTGAAATAACATTTCCTAAGGAAGATGGTTCTTGATTCATCGATATAAATCCATTCATTAATTGATGAACCATCAAAGGTCCAAATGCAAGTGAAACAAAAATAGCTGGAATCGTCAATAAGAATAATTCAACAAAGAATTTTCCAATAATCCAAGCTTTATGAATTCCAATTGATAATAAAATACCAATTTCATAAATTCTTTCTCGCACACTTAACATTAGCATTAGAGATAAAACAACTGCTCCAGTAATTAATATCCCTACTGTCATCCACTGAACCATACTCTGAAGACCCGTAATACTTTCTAATATATCATCGAAATCTTGCTTTTGATTCTCGATTACAAATTCTTCCCAATTAAATGGTAAAGCTTCTATAGCATGTTTCATTTTTTGTAATTCTTCACTTGAAGAAGCAAAAATATTTAATCCTGTCACAGCTTCTTCTGAACCACTAGAAAAGGCTTGACGAATCGATTCATAATCCGTAAACACTGTATTTTCACTATAATCAGAAGTTAATCCTGTATAAGTTTCTTGCTTTTTCCCAGAAAAAATTCCAACAATTTCATAATTCACTTTTTTCTTTTCACCAGTTTCTTGTTGGATTACATCAAGAGTTATCGTATCTCCAAGATTCAATTGATTTTTAGAAGCTAATTCTTCATGAATCATGATTTTATGAACATCCGTTGCTTCTATTATTTTTCCCTTTATTAATGAGAAAACTCCACTTGAAAATAGTTTATCTCGATTCACTTGACTACTCGAATTAAGCGAAACAACATTTTTCATTTCTTCATCAATATCATCTCGCTGAATTTTTTCTTCACCCGTCACTACTGTGTAATTTTCTAATTTTGCAATGGTTTGATAATGTTTTTCTAAAGACTCATTATCTGCAACTTTTTTTATTTCTTCCACTTGTTTGAAAGAAAAACTTGTTCCATCTTTTTTTCTAAATTCAAATGAAGAAGTTGTCGTTTGTTTTAATTGTTGTTGCACTGTAAAAGTCGTAGATAATAACCTCATACAAGCAAATATACAAGCTAAAATGACACTAAAGATAGTGATTAATATCAGACTTTTCTTTCTCTTTCTAAAAATATAAAGTGCTGCATTTTTTATCAAAGGAATAACTCCTCTCTCTCATTTCTTATCTGTAACTTATTATAAAGAGTGTTTATGAAATGTATATGAAATAAAAAAACTCGCCAGAAAAACTGACGAGTTTTTTATTATAGTGGAAATACTGCTACACCAAGAATTGTTTTATCGAAATTGTGTAATTCTTGTAATTTCTTTTCAAAATCAACATAGCGAGTCTTACCAAATTCTTCTACAAATAAGTAAGCATCAAATTGACAAATTCTTTCAAAATTAGAAGCTTCTACATATTCAATCGTTACATCTTGAATTTTTTGCTCCCATTGTTTTGCGATAGCTTTACTTGAAGTGACAACGGCAAAATCTCCATGTGTTTCCTTTTTATAACGAATTAATTGACGTAATACTTCTGAATTTTCAACTTCAAAAATTTGTTGTATATCATATTTTTTGAAATCGCCTACACGGTTCATAGTTGGATTAAATAAATACCAAACAAAGTTGATAAAAATAACAATAAATCCTGCTAGGACAAAGACAATAACCATTCTTAATACTAATTGTTTCATATTAAAGTTTGAAATCGTAGTTTCACTACCACCAACTTCTTGGGAATTTACTGTATTTAATTTTTGAATTGTTACATCTTTGAAAATATCTTTATAATTATTCATTAATGCATCCACTTTTTTCTCAATTAATTGATTTAAAGTTGGACTTGTTGTTAAAGCTTTTACAGAAACCCCAGTATAATCTCCTAATGATGTGACAATGATTTTCTTTTCCCAGAAATCTACATCTGAATTTCTTAATTGAGTAGCATTACTTGCAATTTCTCCTGCAAAAGTTGCAACTTCTTGATCTGTTGAATCATTAAATAAATACGCACCATTCATATTAGAACTGATTAGTTTAGAATAAAAGAAACTAAATTGATCATTCTTCGTATTAGATTCTGTTTTAAATTCTTTTTCAGGTGCATGAATTTTATAAATAATATAACTTGAATAACTTGTATTATTTTTTACAACTGATTTTGAGGTAATAGCTTTATAACTCATTGGTACAGCCATTAAGATAAATAAGATGAATACGGCAATTGCATTCCACTTTTTCTTTTTCTTTAAATTAGCTAATAAATCAGCTAATGAATAATTTTCAAACATTTATATAACCATCCTTTGCTAATGTTGTATGATAAATTGGTTTCTTCATTGAATAGGACATTAAGAATATTAAAATTACAACTGTCCAAAATTGCATTGTAAATAAACTAAAGAAACTTTCTGAGAAACTACTTCTCGCCATAAAGAATAGATTTCCAAGAACTAATAATGATACTGTAAAGCCGAGTAGATTTTTACGATAAGCTGAATTCAGTAATTTAATAAAAATAAATCCTAAAATACAGCTTGCTAACATTAATCCAAAGAAACCATAATCCGTATATATTTCCATCATGTAGCTACTTCCTATACCATGACCATCTAAATATTGTTTTTTTAATACAAGATACGAAATATTATGAGCATAACTATTACTTTCTAAGGCTAATTCAATACTATTCGTTGTTGCTTTAAAAGCTTTAGTTCCTAATACATTCATACCAATACTACCTCGATAGAAATAATCAATAATTGGACCAAATGTAAAGTTTCTCATTTCTCGAATTGGTAGACTACTTCGATAGAGATAACCTCTCGCTAAAACTCCGAAACTAGTTCCTTGTTTATAAATAAAATCAACTAATAAAGCAAAAATACTATCAAACTTTAACTTTGCCCCATCACGAACATAGTTCATAGCCCCCATTGCAAGCATTAAAACCGGAGTCCCTATTCCTAAAGCAATTTTTTCTCTACGTCCTAGCCAAACTTCTTTTTGATCAGAATAGTGACGCATGAAGAAATAAACAAAGGCAAATAATAAACTTAAAATGAATGGATTTCTCGTTCCAATCACTAAATGAATCATATTTGCTGCAACATATAAACCTAGCATAAATATCGATACTTTTTTAGAAGGTTTTGTAGCTAGATATACACATAATGCATAGAACATAAATGCTGATAATAAATAAGTAAAGTACGGTAATTTACTAGTAAAATTTGCATAATAACCATAATAGGTTGTCTGTAATCTAAAAATTAAACGTTCGACTAATCTTAATACATAAAAAGGATATGTAAATAAGAAAACCGTTAGTGATACTCTTCTAACTTGTAAAATCAAACGTGCATAGGAATTTTCATCGACTGCCTTTTCCTTTTTACGAGTAAAATATCTAACGCCAATGATTCCACCTAACCACAAGCCAATTAAAGAGACAAGTATGATATTAAAAGTAAATACATAGGCATCCTGTTGATAGGTTTCAAAGCTTCCAGTTCTTAAATAATCAATTAACGGTCTTGAAAATAAAAACACAAAAATTGTCATATAAAACAACGCATGAATTAATTGATATTTTAAATGATGAAAACTAAATAATGTATGTGCAATAAAAACCATCACAACAGTATATAATAATGTTTCTAAATGATTATTATTTAAATACACCAAGTAAAAAGCAATTGCTAAACCATAGCAGAAAGTTGTGAGTACTGCATGAAGTTTTCTTAAAGAATCCGGCATCTATCTAACTCCTTTCTTCTTTTGATGATTGAAATAACTCCTCTATTTGTTGTAGTTGTTTTTCAATTGTAAATTGTTGGATAAATTCTGAATAATTCTCAGAAATCTTTCTTTCTCCAGTAATATATTTTTTAAGAGAATTGATCGCTTCTTGATTTGTCTCTATCACATCTCCAAATTGACCATCATTCGATAATTCTAAGGCTCCACCAACATTTGTGGAAACAAAAGGAATTCCTAATGTCACTGCTTCTACAACTGCTCCTGAAAATCCTTCTTGCTTCGATAAAGAACATAAAACTTTTGCTTGTTTTAAAATAGAATAAGGATTCTTCTGATAACCTAAGAAATGAACCTTATCCTGTAATTGAAGACGTTCTACTTCTTCTTTCAAGAAATTCTCTTGTTCACCACTACCAATATAGTATAAATGAACGTCATTTACATCAGTTTGTAATTCGTTAAAGACTTCTAATACACGATCCGTTCCTTTTAACTCTTCTAGACGTCCAATCACACAAATGCTATTTTTTTCTAATGTAACTGGAGCAACTTCTTCAGATTTTTCAAAAAGAGTAGAAAAATCATAGCCATTATAGATAGTTTGAATTTTATTTTGAAACATTGGATATACTGTTTCAATTGATTCCCTTGTTTTTTTAGAAATGGCAATAATCTTATCTGCCTGACTTAATTGTTCAAAATGATTGTTTCGATACTGAGTTTGTTCCTCTTTCAAAAAGGCTTCAATACTTCCATGAATCCAAGCAATTTTTTTTACTTCTTTTCTTTTAGAAAAAGGGAATGCTGGATTCATAATGGTAAAGGAAACTTCAATATCATACTCATCTTTAATGAGCCAATTTCTTACTAAAGTTGGAAAATAAATTCTTAAACGCCATAAAATAGAATCTAACACTCGTCCATAACTTTTCTTCTTATATGGTTTTAATATGTTAACTCCTTTAGGAACAGCCTCATACCCTTTATCAAAATGTTCCATCTCTAAAATATCAATCTGATATTTCTCTAAGTCTAAATTGGATACAATTGTGGATAAAATTTTTTCAGCTCCTCCTCCTAATGAGAAAGACCATAAAAAGAAAAGTACTTTTTTCTTATTTCCCATAATATTCACCTTTATAATGCGTATAGCTCTTTTCTAAATCCACTAAAACTGCATCATGATGAGCTACTTGCTTTTCTACTGGTGGTGGTGTCATATAATCCCCAAAAGCAGTTTTTAAATAAGTATCATATCCAATTGGAATTGGTAATTCCGTTTCTTCAAAAGGAAGCCATAAAGCGTCCTCAAAACTAGAAATTGGATACTTCTTCTTCATATAATATGGCCCAGAACAAAGTTCAGTAATTCCATCACTTTCTTCTTTTGTATATTTTGTCATTTCAGCTTCAGCTTTTTTCCAAATTTTATAACGAAGTTTTTTAGACGGAATCATCGCTAATAAAGCTTGACTTCCCCACTTCATAATCCCACCATGTTTTTCTGGAATTGTTTGCGCACAAAATAGTGAATAGACTAAAGCAGCTATCACTTGTTTTTTTCGTGATAGCTCATTAGCTGGATAATAATCTAATGGAAGTACATCTAAGGCTAATCCATGTGGAATATCCAAATCTTGTTGATAAGGTTTGATACATGTTGTTTGTGTATCTCTTATTGTAATAAATAAATTACGGTCGATATAATTTTCATTACTTTTTGAAAGTTGATAACGACTATCTGCCTTTTGTGGCCACAGTTGTGCTAATTTTTCATAATCTTTTCTTGGCATAAAGAAATCTAAGTCATCATCCCAAGGAATAAATCCTTTATGTCGTAGAGTTCCAATTGCTCCTCCACCACATAAGTAGCATAGTAAATCATTTTCCTTACAAAATTGAACGAAATACTCTGCCATTTCTAAACACTTCGCTTGAAGTGGTTCCATGATTTCACCTCATTATTAAATATCCCATTTTGCAACTGTCTTAAATGGTGTAACAGTATCTTCTTCGAAGAAATGATAGATATCTTGGATATCTTGAATTTTATTTGATTCATGAATAATTAAATTCAATCTTGAATGTACTTGAGGACGTTCCATCATTTCAACGGCTCCTTCAAAATCTTCACGTCCTGAACGTGAACTTCCTACCCAAGTTAATCCTTTTTCTAAAATATCTCGTGTATTTAATGGAACTTCAAATTCACTAACCCCCATCATAACAACTGCTCCTTGAGGTTTGATATGTTTAATAATATCTCGGTAAGCTTCTTGTGTTCCATTTCCTCCCACACATTCAAAAGCATGATCAAACGTGAAGTCATCTTCAATTTCACTCACATCATACACTTCATCTGCAAAAGAGAATAAACGTAATTTATCATGGTTTTTCCCAACTACAATAATCGTTGAGTTAGGAAACTTTTCTTTTGCTAATGTTGCAACAACATATGCTAGACTTCCTGACCCCCATACCACAATACGGTCTCTTCTTGAATGTGCTACTTGTTTCATTCTTGTAATACCATGAATCCCAACAGATACAAATTCTGTAATTGCAGCTACTTTTGATGGAATTGTTTCGTATTTTACCACACGATTTTTTGGGATTGTGACAAATTCCCTCATAAAACCATCATGACCACTTGAACGGAAATAACCACCTGTTACATAGTTTTCATAAAATTCTGTTCCCTCTTCAAATTCCTTTGGAGGTTGGTTTGGAATCATGACAACTTTATCACCAGGTTCATAGGTTCCTGAAGCATCACTTACAACAATCCCGCAACATTCATGTATTAAAGCCATCGGTAATTTTTTTTGTAAAATTTTCGGTGGGCGTGTCCCTTGGAAATAACGTTGGTCTGCATGGCATAGTGCAATATAATTTGGTCTAACAACTACTGTATTTTCTTGCTCCATTTCAACGTCTTCATATTTCACAGAAAAATAATGCGGACGAATCAATTGATAAACTCGATTAATCACTTAGATCTCTCCCAACATCGCTTCAGCAATTTTTAAATCCGTTACTGTAGTAATTTTAATATTTGAATATTCCCCTTGAACGAGTCCAACAGGTGTATCATTTAATACAAACACTTTACACGCATCTGTTAAAATTTGTTTCACTTCGTCTTCCATCGAATTATAAATATCCACAAATGCTCGAATTTTGAAAGTTTGTGGTGTTTGCCCTTGATACATATGTGTACGATTTGGAATAGAAGAAATGACTTTTCCATCAACAGATTCTACAATAGTATCATTCGCAAGAACGACTGTATCTGCTACATCATATTCTTTCATTGCAGCAATATTTTCTTGAATCATTCGGTAAGATACGAATGGGCGAACCGCATCATGAGTAATTAAAATATCATCTTTTGTTTCATCTGACTTATCTTGAATATCATGAATAATATTCATAATACTATCGTTTCTATCTTTCCCACCTGAAACAACACGAATTTTTTCTTTTTGAGTTGGGACATATTTTTGAAGCAAATCTTCAAAGTAAGTCATCCAATTGGGATGAACCGCTACATAAATAATATCAATTTCAGGAACAAATAAGAACTTTTCAACAGTATGCATAATAATTGGTTTTTGACCTAATGTTAAAAACTGTTTAGGCATATCTTGAATTCCCATACGAGTTCCCGTTCCACCAGCAAGTATTCCAGCGTAAATCATTTGATTTCCTTCTTTCTATGGTGTAGTTAAATAAAATAGGTTTTCTCTTTGTTGTAATAATGGATAAGTTTTAACAGGTTTTTGACCTAAATATTCACGGATTAAATTGGATTTTTCTAATAATTCTTCATCTGTAGCATAAGAATAATAAATTTGTTCTCCGATTGAATTCGTTAATAATAATGAACGTTCTTCAATAAAAGCTTGCTCTAAATGGTCAAATGAAGGTCCATATGTGTTTTTCAATGCCATAATTTTTCCAATTGGAATATCAGTTTTAACATTTTTACTTACAGCATTCATAATTTTTTCGAAATTTGTAATCGAATTAAAGGACATCATTTTTTTCACTAATTGTTCGATAACAATTCTTTGACGTTTTTGACGACCATAATCTCCTTCTGGATCATCATAACGCATTCTTGCAAAGCGCAATGCACTTTCACCATCTAATAATTCCTTTTTCCCTTCTTCAAATGAACGCCCTTCATATGTAAAGGTTAAAGGACTAGTTACTTCAATTCCACCAACTGCATCGACAAATTCCATTAAACCAGACATATTAATTTCCATATAAAAATCAATGCTTGTATCAAATAATTTTTCTACAGAATTAATTGCCATTTTAGCTTGTCCATATGCATAAGCGTGATTAATTTTATCATAGTAATTCATTCCAACAATTTCTGTATAAGTGTCACGTGGAATACTTAATAACTGTGCTTTTTTCTCAGTCGGATTCGATGTTAATAATAACATTGTATCACTTCTACCATCTTCAGTTGGTCGACCGTATGCACCATTATCAATCCCTAATAATAAAATATTAATTGGCTTGGCATTTTCAATAATTTCTTGTGCTTCTTCTTCAGTTCTATTCCCCACATCTTGAGTAATCGTACTAATTGTTTGGTGGAATAAATTTAATTTGTCAGCAAATACGATTGAAGTGCCTACTAATAATGCTGTTATTAAAATAAATATAAATAAAAGTTTTCCTTTTTTCTTCTTTTGTCTTCTTTTGGATCGAAGACCAAAATCATGATGTTCTACCATTTACTTTCCTCAAATTCTATTATTTATTATGGTTGATTATTTGACGTAGATTTTTCTACTGCAGCAGGTTTAGGTGCAATAGTTGTATTTGTAGGTGCTGGTGCGACTTCAACCGTTGAAGACTCTACTTTAGTCGGAGCTGCTGTTGTTGGTTGTACTTTTTGAACACTTGTTGTTGTCTCAACTTTTTTATCATCCGCTTTTTGAATAGTTGTTGTATTTTGAACACTTGTAGTCTGTTGTGTTGTTGGAGTCGTTGGAGTTACAGGAGCCGGTTGAACTGGCTCTACATACTCATCAGCAGCCTCTTCTTGATAAAATGGCTGACTAACCGGTTGATGTTTTTCAACATCTGGTGCTATTTGTGTCTCATTTGTTTCAATATGTTTTAATGATTCAACTTTTGATAAATCTAAAGACTCTCTTAAAACATTTGAGATACGCAATCTTTCTTCTTCAGGGACAACAAAATAGTAAACTCCACCAATCATTGTTCCTGAACCACTAATTTTATCACTTTCAAAATTTTTCAAAGCTTTTGGATAATTATTTTTTATCGATAATAATTTATCAAGTGTAAAATTCGTACGAACAGAATTTTCTAAAGTTTTTAAAATTTCTTCATAACGAGTTACAGAAGTAATATTTAATAGTTTTTCCAGTAATTTCTGAATCACATATTGTTGACGTTTTTGGCGTCCCATATCTCCTTCTGGATCATCATATCGCATTCTGGCATATCTTAAGGCAGCTTCACCATCAACGTGTCGATCCTCTCCTTCAGTAAAGGATTCTCCTTCATATGTGAATGTTAATACTGGTGTAATATCTAAACCACCAACTGCATCAACTAAGCCCATTAAACCACCCATATCCACTGTTACATAGTAATCAATTGGGAGATTTAACATATTCTGTACACTATTGATAGACATTTTTTCTTGTCCAAATGCATAAGCATGGTTAATTTTATCATTTGTTCCATAACCGATAATTTCTGTATAAGAATCACGAGGAATACTTACAATGGTTGTCTTTCCTAATTTTTCATTTACAGTTACGACTAACATCGTATCACTACGACCTACTTCAGTACCACGTCCATATGCTCCATTATCAATTCCTAATAATAATACTGAAAAACTATCATTATCTTTTATTTCTTTTTCACGAAGATTCACCGTTTCAACTTCTTGGTGAATGACATTTTCTACTTTAGCTAGTCTCGCAAGAATATAAACTCCAGCAAGTGTAATAAATGTAGCAGCTAGAACAACAAAAAATATTGCCCATTTTCTTCTTTTATTTTTCAAAATTTTGTTACGAACATGATTTTCTAATCTACTCAAATTTTTCAACCTCTCTTTTATCTATAATCAATTTATTATACCATAATTCCGCTATTTCATGAGAGGAGATTTACTACTTTTTAATAAATTTATTCCTCAATATTTGAAAAATAGCTTTTTTTCCACCAAAATCCTTCAATCCATCCTCTTAACGTTCCAATTCCGTATGAAAGATGGACAGAAATCATTAAAAATGGAATTAATAAACGAGTAATATGGAAAGAATGTGTCGAAATTTCAAATAGTGACAATCCAATAATCGCTAATAAATAAATACTTACTAATAATATGAATGGTATTGCAGAAATTCCAGCAAGTAAAATCGTTGCTAATAATGTACTAACAAAAATCCCTGGTACAAAATGGAATAAAGATAAACATTCACGACATACATGACTCGTTAACCCAATCCAATAACCATTACCAAATTTTTGTTTTAACATTTTTGAATAAGTCGGACGAATATATTGGAAAGACTCAATAGAAGTATCATACCAAATCTTAAATCCATTTTTACGAATTCGATAATGGAATTCATTATCTTCTGTACGAACTAACTTTTCGTCAAAATATCCAACTTTATCTATGACATCTTTATGATACATTCCTTGGAATACAGAATCGACATAACGACTCTCATCCCCTTTACGATAAGTAGCGATGCTACTACCTAATGCAGATTCTTCAACGATGTGTAATGTCTTCGCTAATTCATCATCTGTTTCAACAATTGTTGGTCTTCTTCCACCACAAACTCGTTCTCCCGTTTGGATAACTGCTACATTTCTTTCAATAAAGTTTTCTGGAATATGGGAATGCGCATCAATTTTTAAATAACACTCTCCATCGGAATGTTTAAATCCTAAATTCAATCCTGTATTCAATGTCTTTTTAGGATTATCAAAAATCTTAATTGCATAAAATTCATGTTGATATTTTTCTTGAAATTCATTCATCAAACTTCTTGTACGATCTGTTGACATCGCATTAATTAAAATAATTTCAATTTGTTTATGAGGATACGTTTGATTGATTAAACTTTCAAAAATTGCTGGTAAATAATTTTCTTCGTTATAAGCGCTAATTGATACTGAAACTAACATAAATTCTCCTTAATCTGTGTTTATGAAAAGAAGGCTGGAGCATTATCCAGCCTTCTCTATTTTATTTCTTTTTATTCGCAATATCAATCAATTCATCGTGTAATTCTTGTTCTGAATAATCTTCAAATTTTTCAATAAAGTCATAAACACGATCAATTTTTGAATTGTCTGCAATTCCGATATGAATTTTAGGGAAAATTTGTTTTGGATTAATTTCTCCCTCATTCAATAACTCTTCATACATTTTTTCACCAGGACGTAATCCAGTAAATTTAATTTCAATATCATCTTCACTGTAACCTGATAAACGGATTAGATTTTTCGCTAAATCAACAATACGAACTGGTTTACCCATATCTAATACGAAAATTTCTCCTCCACGTGCTAAAGAGCCGGCTTGAATTACTAATTGTGCAGCTTCAGGAATCGTCATAAAGTAACGAACGATATCTGGGTGAGTTACTGTAATTGGACCACCTTTAGCAATTTGTTTCTTAAATAATGGAATAACAGAACCTCTTGATCCTAATACATTCCCAAAACGTACAGCTACATATTTCGTTGTTTCACTCTTCGTTGCCATATCTTGAACAATCATTTCACATAGGCGTTTTGTTGCTCCCATAATATTCGGTGGGTTAACAGCCTTATCCGTTGAAATCATTACAAAAGTTTTTACTTTTGCATGATTAGCTGCTTCAGCAACATTACGAGTTCCTAAAATATTATTTTTCACTGCTTCTCTTGGATTAATTTCCATTAAAGGCACATGTTTATGTGCAGCAGCATGGTACACAACGTCTGGACGATATTTTTCCATCACTTCAAAAATACGTTTTCTATCTTGTACATCTGCAATTACCGGTGTAATTCTAAAATGTTCTGCATATTTTCCAAGCAATTCCATATTTAATTGATAAATACTATTTTCTCCATGTCCTAAAATAATTAATTCTTTTGGACGGAATGAAGAAACTTGTCTACAAATTTCAGAACCGATGGAGCCACCTGCCCCAGTTACTAAAATGCGTTTCCCACGTAATTGTTTTTCAATTAACGTTTGATCCAATTCAACTGGATCACGGCCTAGTAAATCTTCAATTTCAACATTTCTTAATTGTTGTACATGTAAGTTTCCAGACATGACTTCATCAATATTTGGAAGAATCACACATTCTGCTCCCGTTTTACGTGCAACATCATAGACTTCATTTAACTTTTTATTCGGTAATGAAGGCATCGCAATAACAACTTTTGTAATTCCCATTTGTTGAACAATTTTTTCGATATCTTTTGTTGTTCCTAAAATACGAACGCCATAAATATCTTTTCTTTGTTTTTCTGGATCATCATCAACAAAGGCTACTGGCATCATTCTCATTTTTGGATGCATTAACATTTGACGTACTAATAATGTTCCTGCTGCTCCTGCCCCAACAATCAAAGTTGGTTTTGCATTTTCCATAACAACACTATCTACAAAATATTCTCTAAAAATACGCATCGAAAGACGAACGCCGCCTACGGCACAAACTAATAATAGCCATAACACAACCATAAATTGCCATGTTACTAATGTTTTAAACCAAACAATACCTGCAACTGTAGATACAATTACAGCAGCACTGACACATTTTACAACCGTGATTACTTCATAAACACTCGCATATTCCCAATCTCTCCAATATAAATTTAAGAAATAAGAAAATACATAATAAGCTATTAATGATAATAATGCAGTAACTGTTAATGCATGGATATTACGAATTAAGCCTTCTGTTACAAGTCTAAAACTTAAAAATACAGAACCTAGCACGATGATCGAGTCTAATACAAATAATAATAATATTTTTAATCGATTATTCATCTACACTTCTCCTTATTCCATCACTATGCTTCTAATACTTCTTGAACAACTTCTTTATAGTTTTGTACGATATATTGAATATCTTCGTCCGTTAGTAAAGTATGTAATGGTAATGTCACTTCATTTTCGAAATAACGATAAGCTTGAGGATAATCTTTAATATCAAATCCTAAGTTTTTATAGGCTGTCAATAATGGTAATGGCTTATAGTGAACATTACATGAAATACCACGTTCTGCCATTTTTTCAATAATTTGTCCTCTTTGTTCGTAAGAAGCGCCATTTACTCTAGTAATATATAAATGTCTTGAAGATTCATAATGATCTGTTTGATGTGGTAAAACTTGAATCACATCAGATTTTAACCCTTCATCTAATTGATTTACGATTTCTTTTCTACGATTTAAAATTCCTTCATAACGCTCTAATTGAGCTAATCCAATGGCCGCCATAATATCTGCCATATTACACTTGTATCCTGGAATTTCAATATCATATTCCCATGAACCTGGTTTTGTCTTCGCTAAGGCATCTTTTGTTTGTCCATGTAAAGAATAAATTTGGAAAGCACGATAAATTTCTTCATCGTCTAAACCATTTTTAGGATTCCAAGTAATACAGCCACCTTCAGCAGTCGTTAAATTCTTAACAGCATGGAATGAATAAGAAGCAAAGTCAGCCACTTGAGCAACTGATAAGCCATTAATCGTAGTTCCCATTGCATGAGCTGAATCTGAAACTACAATAATTCGATTAAAATGAGCTTGCAGTGCATTATTAGCCGAGAATAAATCCTTTTTCTTCTCTACTACTTCAAAAATACGAGTATAATCGCAAGGAACTCCACCTAATTCAACTGGAATAATCACTTTAGTTGCTGGAGTAATCGCTTGTTCTAATAAATCATAATTCATTTCATAGTGGTTTTCTTGAATATCTACTAAAACTGGAGTTGCTCCAACATGTTCGATGACACTACATGAAGCTGTATAAGTATACGCCGGAACAATGACTTCGTCTCCTTCACCAATTCCTAATACTCTTAAAGCTAATTCCAATGCAGCTGTTGCTGAATTTAAGCAAACTGTTTTATCCGTTCCTAAATATGCTGCTAATTGTCTTTCAAACTCTTTTGTTTTTGGTCCAGTTGTAAGCCAACCTGATTTAAGCACTTCTGTTACTAATTCAATTTCTCGATTGCTAATATCTGGTGGTGAAAATGGTATATTTCTAATCATGTCTTTTAACCTCCGAATGTTTATTTACTATCTTAAAACAGCAAATACAGTTTGTAGCATTACTTTTATATCTTGAGCAATACTTAATTCTGAAATATAATCGATATTATATTTCATTTTTTCTGGAAGAATTTTTTGAATATAAGCTTCATCCGCTGTTAATCCTTGTTCCATCCATTTAGAAATTTTATCCGCTTCATTTCTAAATTCAATACTTGATTTTGAAGTGATTCCTGCTGGTAACAATAACGTAACCATCATTTCATCAGAATAGGCATCTACATATTTTTGTACTTCTGGACGAGTACCTACAAATGTCATATCTCCAATCAAAACATTGATTAACTGGGCTATTTCATCCAATCTAAAATCTCTAATTTTTTTACCAATTTTTGTAATTCTTGAATCATTATCTTGAGTTACTAATGGTCCCATTTTATCAGCATTCATTACCATTGTACGGAATTTAAAAATTTTAAATACTCTTCCATATGTCGTAATTCGTTGCTGTCGATAAAATATTGGTCCACCATCTTCTAACTTAATACAAATTGCTAAAACTAAAAATACAGGCAACAATAGTACTAAAAGAATTAACGACAAACAGATATCAAAAAGACGCTTAAAAATCAACGTTCCCTTTTTCTGTTGTAATACCTTTATTGCTTCTAAAGTATAATGATTTTTCATAAACTCTGGCATTTGATGTTCTGTTCTCATATCTACTCCTCTCATGCCTAATAAACCTTCATCATTATAGCACAAATTCCACCACTGGAATAGCTTTCGCATAGTTTTTTAATAAAACAAGGAAAGTTTTCTGAGTTTTTCTTACAAAAATATCCAAACTTCTAGATTATTCTTTTTAAGCAATCAAAAAGACTTCTCAAAGTAGCCCTTACAACTTCGTCACTACATTTGAAAAGTCTAATTTTAATTTATATTTATAATTTTGGAATTAGATGATTCCAAATTTCTTTTGCTAATAAATGTTTCGAAACTTTTGGTAATAAAATTTCATCTCCATTTTTTGAAAGGATAGTCACTTGATGCATATCAGAACCAAAACCTATCGTTTGATCTGAAACATCATTTGCAATAATAAAGTCTGTATTTTTCTTTACTAATTTTTGTTTTGCAAACTCAATGACTTGATGCGTTTCTGCTGCAAATCCGATAACCGTTTGTCCTTCTTTTTTCAAGCTTCCTAATTGCTTTAAAATATCAGGATTTTTAACTAAAGTTAGAGTAATTTCATCTTCACCATCTGTTTTTTTCATTTTTTGAGTGGCAGGTTCTTTTACTCGATAATCCGATACGGCAGCTACCATAATGGCAATATCTGTTTCTGAAAAATACTCGAATACTTTTTCTTGCATTTCTCTAGCAGATTCCACATACTCAATTTCCACTCCATTAGGAACAGGTAAAGCTGTAGTTGCTGAAATCAAAATGACTTCTGCTCCTTTTTTTACAGCATCTTCTGCTAAGGCATAGCCCATTTTCCCAGAAGAATCATTCGAAATATAGCGAACCGGATCAATTCTTTCTTTTGTTCCACCAGCTGTAATTAAAACTTTTTTCCCTAATAATGACTTTTCTTCTTCCTCAAATAAATTTAATTCTTTTATTTGTTGAAGAACTTCCTCAGGTTCAGGTAATCTTCCTTTCCCTGAATATCCTTCTGCTAAAAATCCCTCTGATGGTTCTATCATAATAACACCATCTTTTTGTAATTGGACACAATTTCTTACTGTAGCTGGATTTTCCCACATATTTTCATTCATAGCTGGAACGATTACTTTAGGAGCAGTCGTAGCCAGCAATGCACTTGTTACAAAATCATCTGCTATTCCATGAGCAATCTTAGCAATAGTATTAGCTGTAGCTGGAATGACAATTGCCAATTCCGTCCAATCTGCAAAATGAATATGTTGAACAACAGATGGATCATTTTCGTCAAATGTATCCACCATTACTTTTTCTTTTGTTAAAACTTGAAATGTCAAAGGTGAAACAAATTGACAAGCTGATTGAGTCATTGCCACTTTTACGTGTGCACCTTCTTTAATTAATAATCTTACAAATAAAAGAGCTTTATATGCTGCAATTCCTCCTGTAACATATACAGCTACTTTCTTTTGATTAAGCATTCTTCATTCTCCGTTTTTCCATTAATTTTAAAAGAACTCCACCTACAACTGGTACAATAATAGCAGAAGCAATAGCTTCCGGAACACCATTTGTTCCAACAATCGTCATTAAAAATACAGGTAATTCACCAAGAGTTTTTTGTAATTTTTCAGCATATTGATTTCCAACTAATAAATAAATCAACGATAATACTAAAGTTGTGTTTAATAAGCTACCGAAAGCACCAACAATACTCATTCTCAAATGACTAGATGAAATAACTTTTTTCAAGGCTACGAAAAGTAGTCCAGAAAGCAATCCAACTAGTGCACGAGGAACAATTGCAATTAAAGGATTTGTAAACACTAATAAACTAATGGCACTGCCTGAAGTAAATGCTCGAATAAAAGAACATACACCCCAAACTGTTCCTAATAATAGTCCCGTTTGCCACCCCATTAGGCACGCTCCAATAATTACGGTAATATGAATAATCGTAATATCAATCACTAACAAAGGTAAATTTCCTAAAAATGGAACAAAACTTTGTAAAATAATAATAGCAATTAAAATAGCTGTAAATACTAACTGAAAAATTTTATCTTTTTTCATAATCAACACCTCAATTTTCACTTTTTCCATCATTATACTCTTTGATTTTCAGTCATGCAATGACAAAAATCTATTTATTGTAATTCCTTTTCACAATTCAGCTTTTTAAGCTAACAATTAAAAAGGAATTAAGCAACCTAAAGGCGCTTAATTCCTCATTATATTTTTATCAACCTTAAAAGAGACTGTTTTTTATCTATTATCTTTCTTTTTATCTTTTTTTAAAGATTCTGGTAGTATTAACCCCAATCCAGTAAGAATTGATAATGCCGCTTCTCCAAATAACACCCATTCAGATTCCGTACCAGTTTTTGGAAGAATTTCTTTTTCTTCTTTCTCATTTGTTCTTTGATTTTCTCCTGATTTTGTATCAGGTTGCTGTTCTGGCTTAGGTTCTAGCTTAGGCTCTGGCTTAGGCTCTGGCTTAGGCTCTGGCTTAGGCTCTGGCTTAGGCTCTGGCTTAGGCTCTGGCTTAGGCTCTGGCTTAGGCTCTGGCTTAGGCTCTGGCTTAGGCTCTGGCTTAGGCTCTGGCTTAGGCTCTGGCTTAGG
>CAURER010000011.1:0-47457 GCA_963523795.1 uncultured Granulicatella sp. | reverse complement strand
TCTCAGACTAAATTCAACTGATTTCTAAACTAGAATTTAGATTGAGAATTTACCATTTCTTTAATTGGAGATGATTTTTTAAGCATCCAACACCTATTCCATCCACTTTCGTGATATAATGAACGTAATATGAAAAGGAGGTTTTTATGAAAGGTTTAGTATTTTTTGACTTGGATGGAACACTCTTAAATAAAAAAGGACAAGTCGACCTTGAAGTCATAGAAGCTATTCAACAATTAAAGGAAAATGGGTATGAACCACTTCTAGCAACAGGAAGATCTCCTATCGAAGTTTTGGAAGTCATTCAGTCTACGAATATTCATTCTGGAATTTTTATGAATGGACAAGTAGTGATTTTCAAAGGTGAAATTTTAATTCATCATGAAATTCCAAAAGAAACGATTGAAAGATTGCTACAATTTGCAAAAGAAAACGGACATGGAATGACATGTTATAATGTTAATGCTTTTAAAATCATTGAATCTGTCTCATTTGCACAAGAAGCCTATGGATATATTCATACACCGACACCAGATGTTGTTCCAGCATTTTATAAAGAACAAGTCGTGAATATGATACTCTTACTTTCAAGAGACAATAATGATGAAGCTTATCAATACGCATTTCCAGAGTTAAGATTTATCCGGAATTTTCCTTATGCATTGGATGTCATTACCGCTGGGAATTCTAAAGCAACAGGCATTCATGCATTAATCCGCACCTTAAATACGGAGTCTATCACTACATACGCTTTTGGAGATGGTGCCAATGATTTAGAAATGTTCCAAGAAGTTGATTATTCAATTGCCATGGGAAATGCTATTCCATTATTAAAAGAAAAAGCAGACTATGTTAGTTCAACCAATGATAAAGGTGGCGTCATTCAAGGGTTAAAACATTATCAATTAATATAGGAGGAAATCATGTCACTTTATGAAATTGAAGTTCCTACTCTAGATGGATCAAGTACATTAGAATCCTATAAAGGGCAAGTATTACTCATTGTCAATACCGCTAGCGGATGTGGATTAGCTCCACAATTTGCTCAATTACAAAGCTTATACGAAACATACCACGAACAAGGATTTAGCGTATTAGGATTCCCCTGTAATCAGTTTGGGAACCAAGAGCCATTAAGCGCAGAGAAAGCTGCTTCGAGTTGCCAATTCAATTATCAAGTCACTTTCCCTATGTTTGGAAAAATACTCGTTAATGGACCAGAAACTCATCCATTGTTTCAATTATTAAAAGAAGAAACAAAAGGCCTATTCGGCAGTTCAATTAAATGGAATTTTACAAAATTCCTTGTAGATACATCCGGAAAAGTCGTTGCTAGATTTGCCCCAACTACTTCTCCGCTATCCATTGAAAAACAAATAAAACAATTATTAAATAAGGAGTGTTAATATGAATACAGAAGAAATTTTAAGCATTTTAGAGGACTTAGAAGTAGCGATTTTTGCTACCGTGGATAAAGATGGAAAACCTCATTCTCGTCCAATTCACATCGGCGTTGCCAATGAACATGGAGTCTTCTTTATGACAAGCCCACAAACTCATTTCTACAAACAATTACAAGAAAATCAAAATGTCGCAATTGCTGCATTTTCACACGATGATTACTTAATTCAAGTGATTCGTATCGAAGGAAAAGTACGTGAAATTGGTAAAGAAGGATTAGAAGAATTATTAGTAGGAAATCCATTTGTTAAAAATGTATATCCAGATGATACACAACGTGCTAGTGTACAAGTATTCCAATTATATGAAGGAAAAGGCTTCTACCACAGCTTAACTCAAGGCCATAAATATACTTTCAGTATTCAAGGCTAATCACCAATTGTAAAAGGAATCCTCCTACGAGGGTTCCTTTTTTTCTCTCCTTCAATGTGATACAATGAACGTATCGTTTTAAAGGAGAGATATTTTATGAAAAACTATAAAAAATTCCTAACACATACAATCTTATTCGGAAGTCTGTTCGTACTAACTGTTGGTTGTCAATCAACATCAACTACAAACAACACAACTACAACTACAGTTACAACAACTGCAGCAAAAGAAAAATCTACCACTGATTTAATTGGACAAGCTTTACCAAACTTTGCATTTGAAACAGCAGATGCACAACAAAAAACTCCTGCGGATTTTAAAGAAAAGAAAATTGTCTATGTCGCTTGGGCAAGTTGGTGTCCAGATTGCCAGCAAGAACTCCCTATTCTAAATGAATTAAGAAAAGACTATCAAGATTCTATTGAATTTATTTTAGTCAACTTACTTGTTAAAGGAGAAACACCAGAAAAAGCACAAGCCTTCTTAAAAGAAAAAGGACTAGAATTCAACTATTACTCAGATAAAGAAAAAAGTTTCCAAAAAGCTTTAGAAATTCATTCGATTCCAACAATGATTTTTGTCGATCAAAAAGGAAACATCAAAAATGTTATCGATGAAGTAAAAGATAAAGCGGCCATTGAAGAAGTGTTAAAAGGATTATAGAAAAGAAAAAGGATGATGGGCAATGCCCGTCATCCTTTTGTCATTTAAGAATTCAATTTTTATTTGTCTTCTTTTTTACCTTGTGGTGCTACTAATCCTAGACCTGCTAAGATTGATAATACAGCTGGAGTAAATACTGCAATTTTTATGGTGATTTTGATTTATTTTAATATTCTTTTTTTCACATACTCAATAATCTTATTCGGCGTATCAATCTCTTCATAAGTCACTTCAGTAGGAGCCACTTCAAGTCCAAATTCTTCTAATCGAACCAATAACTCTACAAACGCTAACGAATCCATTAGTCCTTCTTCTTTTAAATTGATATCTTTATCTTCATAGACAACTTCATCTTCACAAATCTCTTCTAAAATACTTAAAATTCTCTCTTCCATAGTATCCTCCTTCTAATTTGCTAAACGATTTAAAATATAACTTACTTCTAGTTCTACTCCAATCGGTAAGACTGTTTCATCAATATCAAATTTTTCATGATGATGTCCGTATGCTGTTTCTTCTCCCGATTGACTTCCTAATAATCCATAAACTCCTGGCTTATCGACTAAGTAATCTGCAAAATCATCTGCTCCCATTGATAATTCATATTTAGTAATAATATTATCGATAGAATCTACTGATTGAGCAACTGTTTGGAATCTCTCTGCTAATTCAGGTGTATTAATGACTGGAGCAGCTGCATCATACCACTCTAACTCTGCCTCACAACGGTGAGTTGCTGCAATTCCTTGAGCAATACGTGTTACTGCTTCTTTTAAGTGCGCTCTTGTTTCATGACTAAATGCACGAATTGTCCCTTCTAGTAGAGCATCATTTGCTACAATATTATAACGAGTTCCAGCATGTAGTTTTCCTACTCCTACTACTGCTCTATCTCCTGGATCTACTTCACGGCTGACAATAGTTTGTAGAGCAACTACAATTTCACTTGCTGTCACTAATGCATCATTTCCTAGATGTGGACGACCTACGTGCGCACTTTTACCTGTTACTTTAATTTTGAAAATATCGCAAGAAGCATTCACTGGTCCACCTTGAACTGCAAAAGTACCTACTGGTAACCCTGAATTTACATGGATAGCAAAACTTTCACCAATATTGTCAATTTTTCCTGAAGCTACGAATTGTTTGGCACCTGCTCCAATTTCTTCCGCTGGTTGGAAGGCAATGTACACTGTTCCAGCAAATGTATCTTTTAATTCATTTAATACTTTAGCAGCCCCTAATCCCATTGCTGTGTGAGCATCATGCCCGCAAGCATGGTTTAAGCCTTCATTTTTAGAAGTATAAGGCTTATTCGTACAATCTGGTAATTCTAAGGCATCAATATCTGCACGAAGAAGGATCGTTTTCCCTTCACCCTTTTCGCCTTTAATAATCACTAATGTTCCAGTATCCGCAATTTTTTCAAATGGAATCTTTAATTTTGTTAATTCTTCTTGAATTTTTTCTGCCGTTTTATATTCTTTTAAGCTTGATTCTGGATTTTCATGAAAATGTCTTCTAAGTGCTACTAACTCTTCTGTTAAAGCTTGTGCTTTCTCTTTAATTTGAATCATTAAATTCCCTTCTTTCTATTGTAATAAAGAGGCATGACTAGCATGCCTCTTTGGAGATGAATGATGATTAAAATGATTAATTCTTATGAATTATTTTTTAGTAATTATTTTAAAGAAGCTTTTTCCCAAACTGGTACTGCAGCACCTTTTGTAACTGCTTCAATTTTCTTAGCTGTTTCTGGTGATTGGTAGTATTTTACAACTGTTTTATAAACTTCGTTGTCTTCTTTACCTTCTTTAGCAGCAATAACATTGTAGTATGGTTGTGAAGATTCTGTAATTTCTTCGATAAAGATTGAATCTTTTGTTGGTTGGAATCCTGCTTCAACTGCGAAACCATTGTTGATTAATGAAGCTGCTACATCGTCTAAAGCACGAGCTGTTTGTCCAGCTGGTAATTCTTTAATGTCAATTTTCTTAGGATTTTCTACGATATCATCTTTTGTAGCTAAAGTATTGCTTGGATCTTTTAATTTGATTACGCCAGCTGCGTGTAGTAAACGTAATGCACGAGAGTTGTTAGAAGTATCTTCTGGAACTGCAATTGTATCGCCTTCTTTTAACTCACTAACGTTTTTAATTTTTTTAGAGTACACACCCATTGGAGCAATTACTGTATATCCAATTGGTTTGATGTGAGTGTTTTGTTCTTTGTTGAAACGTTCTAAGTAAATAATTGTTTGGAATGCGTTTAAGTCAACGTCACCATTTTCTAATGCTTGGTTTGGTTGAACATAGTCTGTAAATTCTACTAATTCAACATTGATGTTTTCTTTTTCTTTTAAGCGTTTAATAACGTCATTCCATACATCTTGATTTCCTGCGTTAACCCCTAATTTAACTGTTTTCGCTTCTTTTTTAGCATCTGCTGCTTGGTTTGAATTTGAAGAAGTTTGAGCTCCTTGTCCACATGCTGCTAATGTTAATCCTGCTAATGCTGTTACAAATAATTTTTTAATATTCATCTATAAATTCCTCTTTTCTTTGTGTTTAAATTTTAAATATCCTTTTTCTTATGTTTGCGTCGCTCCAGTGATTCATTTCAGAGCGTTCGGCCTTGTATCTTGTTTTAGTTGAACTCGATTTCGTATCCTTTTATTTCGTTGCTCTTTTTTCTAAGAAGTCACCGATTGCTTGGCTGATAAATACGATAATCAACATAATAATCGTTGCGACTACGATTACGTCTCCTTGGAATCGATTGTATCCTCTTGAAATTGCTAAGTTTCCGATTCCCCCAGCTCCAAACGCACCAGCCATTGTTGTTAACCCAATTAAGCTGATTGTTGTTAGAGAAGAAGCACGAATTAAACTTGGCAATCCTTCTTTTAAGTACACACGGAAAATAATTTCCAATGGTGTACATCCCATAGCAATTGAAGCTTCAATCACTCCTTTATCCACTTCTAACAAAGCTAATTGTACTTGTCGTGAGAAGAATGGAACAGTTGCAATCACTAGTGGCACAATCGCACCAGGAATTCCAATTGTAGTTCCGACAATTAATCTTGTTAATGGGATTAATAACATCGCTAAAATGATAAATGGAATCGAACGGAATAAGTTCACCACTTTATCTAATGCCGCATACAAAATTTTATTTTCTAAAATATTGCCTTCACGAGTAACGACTAACACGACTCCTAAGGCAATCCCTAACACTCCAGCAATCAATCCTGTAATTCCAACCATTAATAATGTATCAATTGTACTTTTAATAATTTCTTGTGTTACACGAGCATCAATATTTGGAAATAATTGGTGTAAGTTCATCTTATTCAACCTCCTTTGGTTCATCTAGAATTTCTGTTTGAACACCCGATTGATGAATATGTTCTAGAGCTCGTTTAATATTTTCTGCTTCACCAGATAATCCTACTAGTAAAGTCCCAACTGCAGTTTCTTGAATAACCTCAACATTGGCAAATAAAATATTCGCTGCTACTTGGAATTGAGTTGATAATTTCGTAATCAATGGTTCTCCTGTGGAAGCACCTACAAATGAAATTTTCGCAAGAACATCTCCAGGGTTTAAGTTTAGTAAATGTTCATGTTGTAAAACTGTTTCAATTCCTTTGTTAATATGTGTTGCTGTATCAATGAAATCTTTTGTTAGTGATTTTTGTGGATTTGTAAAGATTTCTAATACTGATCCTTGTTCAATAATTAATCCTTGCTCCATTACGGCAACTTTATTACAAATCTCTTTTACAACTTGCATTTCGTGAGTGATAATCACGATTGTAATACCTAACTGTTCGTTTACTTTTTTCAAAAGTTCTAAAATAGATTCGGTTGTTTTAGGGTCTAGTGCACTTGTTGCTTCGTCACATAATAGTACATCTGGATCATTGGCTAATGCTCTCGCAATCGCTACCCTTTGTTTTTGTCCTCCAGACAATTGTCTTGGATAACTTGTAATTTTGTCTTCCAATCCAACTAAGTGTAAAAGTGATTCAACTTTTTCCTTAATTTCCGCTTTTGATAATCCTGAGCGTTTTAATGGGAAGGCAACATTTTCAAATACTGATAAAGTATTCATTAAGTTAAAATGTTGGAAAATCATTCCAATTTTTTTACGAGCATCTCTTAATTGAGCTTCTTTTAAACTCGTTAACTCCACTCCTGAAACTGTGACTGTTCCATTTGTTGGACGTTGCAATAAATTGATAGTACGTACTAATGTACTTTTTCCAGCACCACTGTATCCGATAATGCCATAAATATCTCCATCTTCAATGGTAATATTTACTTGCTTTACAGCTTCGACCGTTTTACCTGATTGCTGAAATGTTACATCAATATTTTTTAATTCAATCATTTGTTTCTCCTTTCAAGCAAATAAAAAGCCCGCTCTTTGGTTTTACTCACCAACCAAAGGACGAGTTCTCTCGTGTTACCACCTTTATTCATAGCATTTTCACAAATCCTATCTCTGTCAGTTAATCTTTCTAACTGATAAGCTATATCGGGCTTTCCCGTAATCGTCTCATGATTCAACGATTAGCACTCAAAGGCCATTTTCAAAGTTTCAACTATTATCTCTTTTCACCCATCCGAGACTCTCTAAAATAGATTCACTTTTACTCTCCTTATCACAGTGCCGTTATGACTATGAAACTAGAATACCAGTAAAGTCTGTTCCAGTCAATTTCTAGATTTCTATCACTTATTATAATTTTTATCTATACCCTTTTTCTTGCATATCTGACTCGTTTTTCCTACAATAAACTTACGAGGTGATATAGATGAACAATTTAATTTCTTATAAAAAAATGCCACTATGGACGTTGGATACATTACCAGAACCTTTTAAAAAAATGCATAATACAAAGGTTGGAACTTGGGCACAACTGCATATTTTAAAAGGAGAAATTACGTTTGAATTTTTAAATGAAGACGGAAGTGTTAGTGATACTGTACTGCTAAATGCGACTACTCCTATTCCACTGGTAGAGCCCCAACAATGGCATCGAATTGCTAAAGCAAGTGACGATATCGAATGTTATTTAGAATTTTTCTGTAAAAAAGAAGATTATTTTGCTAAAAAATATGGTTATACAAAAACTCACTCTGAAGTATTAGCTGCTCAACCGCTGATTCCAAAAGGACAAGTTCTTGACTTAGGAAGTGGAGAAGGTCGTAATAGTTTATACCTTGCTTCATTAGGATATGACGTCACTTCATTGGATTGGAATGTTCCAAGCCTACAAAAATTAAAAGAAGTAGCTACTCAAGAAGGACTTTCACTTGAAATTGAACCGTATGATATTGAATCTGCAGATATTCCTGGAGGTCAATATGATTGGATTATCTCGACAGTTGTCTTGATGTTTTTACATGAACAAGTGATTCCAGATGTTATTGAAAATATGCAATCACACACAGCTCCTGGTGGATATAATCTAATTGTTGCTGCCATGTCTACTGAAGATGCACCTTGTCCTGTGAATTTCCCATTTACTTTTAAAGAAGGCGAATTACTAGATTATTATGCCGGTTGGGAAATTTTAAAATATAATGAAGACTTTGGTGAACTCCATAAAACAGACGAGAACGGCAATCGTCTACGCTTCAGATTTGCAACACTGTTGGCAAAGAAAGGGTAAGTTGGGACCCCTTTAACCAATTCTGTAGAACTTGCCAGAGCTGAAGAAATGATTAGTAAAAAAATGGAAATTTGAGACTATAAGCTCAAATTTCCATTTTATGTTTCTTACTACTATAAAAACTTATTAAAACAATTCTATCTAGAAATTCGAATCTGAATTAAGATTGCAGCTTTTTGAATAAATGGGATAAATGAAACGATACGATGTGCTACTTTCCATCGGTTTGGATATTGCGCCATTGTATAATCTAAACTCAATAATTCTGCATGTTTACCAAATAAATCAAACAATTCTTCTTTAGAAGAAAGTCCCCAATACATTTTAACCCCATGTTCTCTAAATTCTTTTTGTTTATTTTTAGATGCAATCATATGATGTTGTAACGTATCAAAATAACATTCATATTGATGAAATTCTCTTTCTAATCTTGAAGCTAATTCCTTAATATCATTTGTATTAAAGTACATTAACACGCCTTCAATAATGAATAAGTAGTCTCCTTTTGGATATTGTTCTTTAACAATTTGAATCCATTTATCATCTAATATTGAGTCAGCAATCATCTGTGAAGTAGCTGTTTCTTCAAAAAACTCTTGTCTTAATGTAATGACATCTAAAAAGTCTACACTGAAAAACGGAATATCTTCTGCTCCAATTCTTCCTTGCCTATCATCTAAACCACAACCTAATTGAACGATGACTGGATGTTCATGACTCTCAATAAAATTCTTGCAGCAATCATCAAAATATTTTGTTCTTAAACAAACTCCAATTCGATCAAAAAAAGAAACCTTTACCATTGAAGGAACTTGCTTCATCATTTCTTCGGCTTTTTGATCAATAAACAACCGATTCTTTTGCGAACCTTCTAAAGCTTTTGCTTGTAGTGTCATTAGCATCGTTTTAGAAACTTTATTTTCAAATAATTCTCCCATTCTATCAACCTCCTATTTTTAGGCACACCTAAACTTTATCTCATTCTACTCTTTTCTTTTTCTATTTTCAATCCCCTTAAAATACAAAAAAATCCTGCAAGTAATTTCTTACTCACAGGATTTAACCTACATTCTTTGATTAAATTTCTAATAGCTATTTTCTTCAACTGCTTGATTTTTAACAATTTTTACAATACGGCTTGTACCTAAACGGCTCGCACCTAATGAGATGAATTTTTCTGCATCATCTAAGCTAGAAATACCACCTGCAGCTTTAATTTTCACTGAAGGGCCTACATGTTCTTTCATTAAAGCTACTGCTTCAAATGTAGCTCCACCTGTTGAAAATCCAGTAGAAGTTTTAATATACTCTGCCCCTGCACGAGTCACTACTTTACATAATTCAATTAATTCTTCTGTCGTTAATAAACAAATCTCCACAATGACTTTCAAGATTCTGCCTTGACAAGCTTCATGAATTTGACGAATTTCTTCTTCTACTAAATCAAAGCGTTTATTTTTTACATCTGTAATATTGATGACCATATCAATTTCGCTCGCACCATTGTCAACTGCATCTTTTGTTTCAAAAACTTTTACACTTGTTGTTGAATATCCATTCGGGAATCCAATAACTGTACAAATTGGTAATTTACCTTCGACATATTCTGCTGCTTGTTTGACATAACTAGCAGGAATACAAGCTGAAGCTGTTCCATAATGAATCGCATCATCTAAAATTTGTTGAATTTCTTCCCATGTTGCATTTTGTGTTAATAAGGTATGATCGACGGTTGCTAAAATTTCTTTTAATTCCATTTGATTCACCTATCCTTATGCGTTTTGACGGTCTTGCGCAATTAAGTTACGTAAAGCTTGTACAGCAACTGTAATTGCTGCTTCTGTATCATGAACGATTGGATTTTCTAATCCTGCAGCATTTCTTTCTTGATTTCCAACTACTAAGAATGTAGAACCAACTCTTACTCCTAAATGGCTAGCTACTACAAATAAAGCCGCTGATTCCATTTCTGAAGCTTTTACTTTTAGACGTTTCCAAGCTTCCCATTTTTGTTGTAATTCATAGCTTACTGGCATTACTTCTGGTTCATGTTGACCATAGAATGAATCTTTACATTGAACAATACCTGCATGAGTTGTATACCCTAATGTTTTACCAGCTTGTAATAATGCTGTTACAACATCATAGTTCGCAACGGCTGGGAATTCGATTGGCGCATATTCACGAGTTGTTCCTTCAGTACGAATTGCACCTGTAGCAATCACGATATCTCCACCTTTTACATCGATATCAATTCCTCCACAAGTTCCAACACGAACGAATGTGTCTGCACCACTTCTTACTAATTCTTCTAAAGCGATAGAAGCTGATGGTCCACCAATCCCTGTTGAAGTCACACTAACTTTTTCTCCATCTAAGTATCCTGTATATGTGACATATTCACGGTTATCTGCAACTAATTTTGCATCTTCAAAATGTTCTGCAATTTTCGCACAACGTTTAGGATCTCCTGGTAAAATAACGTATTTACCTACATCTCCTTTACGAATGTTTAAATGATATTGTAATCCTTCTTCTGAATAATTTTGCATCTCTCTTCCTCCTTTTAGGTATCATATGAATACCTTAACTGTAAGATTATACCATATTTTTATACTTTTTGAAAACGTTCGCTAAAAAATCAAAAAGAAAAGACTCCCCAGAGTAGTATGCACCCTATAACTTGCTTCACAGATCTACCAGCGCCCTATACTACTATATTAAGGAAGTCTAATTCTTTTCGTTCTCTCATAAATACACGCCTAATAGAAAAGACTTTCCATAGTAGTAAGGGGAATAGTAGCCACTCTTCTGGCTACTATTCCTAGGAAACTTCGAGACCTAGGCTCGAAGTTTAGCAATGAGACTCGCTTCGCGAGGCTGCTTGCGTCCTTTACTACTATTTGGAAAGTCAATTTCTAACTTTTAAGCTTCTGTTGTTGCTTCCACTGTTCCTTCAGCTACAATTCCTTCTGCTAACTCTTCAGTAGCTTCAACGAATTCTTCTGTTTGAACTGGTGTAGAAGTGCTTGTTTCCATATTACGGTAACGAGCCATACCTGTACCAGCTGGAATAATCTTACCGATGATAACATTTTCCTTAAGTCCAAGTAAGTGGTCTTTCTTACCACGAATAGATGCGTCTGTTAACACACGAGTAGTTTCTTGGAATGAAGCTGCAGATAAGAAACTATTTGTTTCTAATGAAGCTTTTGTAATACCAAGTAATACTGGACGTGCAGTCGCTGGAACTTCACCATTCATAATTGCAGAACGGTTACGTTCAGTAAAGTCTGCGATATCTAATAATGTTCCTGGTAAAATTTCAGTTGAACCTGGATCCATTACACGAACTTTACGTAACATTTGACGAACCATTACCTCAACGTGTTTATCGCCGATTTCTACCCCTTGCATACGGTATACTTTTTGTACTTCACGTAATAAGTAGTTTTCTACTGATAATACATCACGAACACGTAATAATTCTTTTGGATCAATCGAACCAGATGTTAATGGTTCACCACGATGGATTGTTTGTCCTTCTTCAACATTTAAGCGAGCTGTAAATGGAACAGTATACGTACGTGTATCTGTTGCACCTTTAATTGTGATTTCTTTTGTACGGCTTCCCGCATTTTCATCAATCGATACAACTTCACCTGTTACTTCTGTAATGGTTGCTCCCCCTTTAGGGTTACGAGCTTCGAAGATTTCTTGGATACGAGGTAAACCTTGAGTAATATCGTCTCCGGCTACCCCACCGGTATGGAAGGTACGCATTGTTAACTGAGTACCAGGTTCCCCGATAGATTGAGCGGCAATTGTACCAACTGCTTCCCCAACTTCTACTTCTGAACCTGTTGCTAAGTTACGTCCATAACAATGTTTACATACACCATGTTTAGTATCACATGTAAATGCAGAACGGATTGTTACTTCTTCAATACCAGCATCCATGATTTTACGAGCAATATCTTCTGTAATTAATTCATTGTGACCAACAAATACTTCTCCAGTTACTGGATCTTTTACAGAACGTTGTGCATAACGTCCAATCATACGTTCTTCTAATGTTTCAATCATTTCATTTCCTTCACGGATAGCTGAAATTGTTAAACCACGATCTGATCCACAGTCTGTTTCACGGATAATTACGTCTTGAGCTACGTCTACTAAACGACGAGTTAAGTAACCTGAGTCGGCTGTCTTCAAAGCAGTATCCGTCATCCCTTTACGGGCACCGTGAGTTGATAAGAACATCTCCATAACCGTTAAACCTTCACGGAAGTTTGATGTTACTGGTAATTCCATGATCTTACCGTTCGGAGCCGCCATCAATCCACGCATCCCCGCTAACTGAGTAAAGTTAGAGATGTTACCACGGGCTCCAGAGTCACTCATCATGAAGATTGGGTTACGAGCACCAAGTGTTTTTGTTAATGCACTTTGGATTTCATCTTTTGCAGCATTCCATGTTTCGATAACACGTTCATATCTTTCGTCATCTGTAATTAGACCACGACGGAATAATTTAGAGATTTCATCAACTTGGTTATGTGCATCAGAAAGAATTGTCTTTTTATTTCCTGCAACAGAAATATCTGCAATCCCTACTGTTAAACCAGCACGAGTTGAATATTTATATCCTAAGTCTTTCATACGGTCTAACATCATTGATGTTTCTGTAATGTGGAAACGTTTGAAGACTTCCGCAATGATTTGACCTAAGTTTTTCTTCTTGAATGGTAAAACGATTGGTTGTTTTGCAATTTCTTCCTTAATGTTTGAACCTGGTTCTAAGAAATATTTATCTGGAGTAGCTACTTCTAAGTTTTCCATTGATGGTTCATTTAAGTAAGGGAATTCGTCAGGCATAATTTCATTGAATAATAATTTACCAACTGTCGTTACTAACATGCGTTCTTTTTGCCATTCTGTAAATGGTTTATGAGGAAGCGCACTTGCGTGAATTGCAATACGGCTGTGTAAATGAACATATCCATTTTGGTATGCTAACATTGCTTCGTTCATGTCTTTGAAGTACATCCCTTCTCCAACACGACCTTCTTGTTCTAATGTTAAGTAATAGTTTCCTAAAACCATGTCTTGAGATGGAGTTACTACTGGTTTTCCATCTTTAGGGTTTAAGATATTTTGTGCCGCTAACATTAATAAACGAGCTTCTGCTTGAGCTTCTTGTGAAAGTGGCACGTGAACCGCCATTTGGTCTCCGTCGAAGTCGGCATTGTAGGCCTCACACACTAATGGGTGAAGACGGATTGCACGACCTTCTACTAGAGTTGGTTCGAATGCTTGAATCCCTAATCTGTGAAGAGTAGGTGCTCGGTTTAATAGAACTGGGTGTTCACGAATCACTTCTTCTAAAACTGCCCAAATATCATCGTCTAAACGTTCAATTTTACGTTTTGCACTCTTAATATTTCCAGCAATTTCACGTTCTACTAATTCTTTCATGACAAATGGTTTGAATAATTCAATTGCCATTTCTTTTGGTAAACCACATTGATACATCTTCAAGTTTGGTCCTACTACGATTACAGAACGTCCTGAGTAGTCTACACGTTTACCAAGTAAGTTTTGACGGAAACGACCTTGTTTCCCTTTAAGCATATGACTTAATGATTTCAATGGACGGTTACCTGGTCCTGTTACTGGACGACCACGACGACCATTATCGATTAAAGCATCTACCGCTTCTTGTAACATACGTTTTTCATTTTGAACGATGATACGTGGAGCATTTAATTCTAATAAACGTTTTAGACGATTATTACGGTTAATAACACGACGATATAAATCATTTAAGTCACTTGTTGCAAAACGTCCACCTTCTAATTGAACCATTGGACGTAAATCTGGTGGGATAACTGGAATAACATCCATTACCATCCAACCAGGTTTATTTCCTGATTCACGGAAAGCATCTAAAATATCTAAACGACGGATTGCACGAGTACGTTTTTGTCCTTGAGCTGTTTTTAGCTCTTCTTTTAATTCTGCAATTTCTGCTTCTAAGTCAACATTGTTTAATAATTCTTGAACAGCTTCAGCACCCATTGCTGCGTGGAAGCGAGTTCCGAATTCCATACGTTTTTCACGGTATTCACGTTCACTTAATAATTGTTTTTTCATCAATGTTGTGTCACCAGCATCGATAACAACATAGCTTGCAAAATAAATAATTTCTTCCAACGCACGAGGACTCATGTCTAATACAAGTCCCATACGGCTAGGAATTCCTTTAAAGTACCATACATGTGATACTGGAGCTGCTAATTCGATATGTCCCATACGTTCACGACGAACTTTTGAGCGAGTTACTTCAACGCCACAGCGATCACACACTTTTCCTTTATTGTTAATTTTCTTTAATTTACCACATGAACATTCTAAATCTTTCGTTGGTCCAAAAATCTTTTCACAATATAGACCATCACGTTCTGGTTTCAAAGTACGATAGTTGATTGTTTCTGGTTTGGTTACTTCACCATATGACCATTCACGAATCTTATCAGGAGACGCTAAACCAATTTGCATACTTTCAAAATTATTTACATCTATCAAGGGGCCAACCTCCCTCTTCTTTGGAATTGCCCTACGATTCCAATAGTTATTCTTAGTCTAAAGTTACATCTGTATCTTCTGATTCTTGAATTTCTTCAGTTTCTTCTTCTGTTGTTTCTTCAACTTCTTCTTTATCTGAAGAAAGTTCAGCAATACGGTCAGAATATTCATTTAAAATACGTTTCTTTTCACTCATTTTTTCAACATCATTGAAATTCATACGAGCGTCATCATCCATGTCTTCTAACTTAATTTCTTCATCATTTTCGTCTAGTACTTTCATATCAAGACCTAATGCTTGTAATTCTTTTACTAATACGCGGAATGATTCAGGTACACCTGGTTTAGAAATTTGTTGACCTTTCACGATTGATTCGTAAGTTTTCACACGACCAACAACGTCATCTGATTTGTATGTCAAGATTTCTTGTAATGTGTATGCAGCACCATATGCTTCTAGCGCCCATACCTCCATTTCTCCGAAACGTTGTCCACCAAATTGAGCTTTTCCTCCAAGAGGTTGTTGAGTTACTAATGAGTATGGTCCAATTGAACGAGCATGAAGTTTGTCATCAACCATGTGGGCAAGTTTAATCATATACATTACCCCTACTGATACACGGTTATCAAATGGTTCCCCTGTACGTCCATCGTATAAAATTGTTTTCGCATCACGAGCCATACCTGCTTCTGCAACTGTTCCCCAAACATCTTCATCTTGAGCACCATCAAATACTGGTGTTGCGACGTAAATGCCTAATTCACGAGCTGCCATCCCTAAGTGTAACTCTAATACTTGTCCAATGTTCATACGTGATGGTACCCCTAATGGGTTTAACATGATGTCAACTGGTGTTCCATCTGGTAAGAATGGCATATCTTCTTCCGGCATAATACGAGAAACTACCCCTTTATTACCGTGACGTCCTGCCATCTTATCCCCTTCATTGATTTTACGTTTTTGAACAATGTATACACGAACTAATTTGTTTACTCCAGGCGCTAATTCATCACCAGCTGCACGAGTGAACACACGTACATCACGAACGATACCGCCACCGCCATGAGGAACACGTAATGAAGTATCACGTACTTCACGAGCTTTTTCACCGAAGATAGCATGTAATAAACGTTCTTCTGGTGATTGTTCTGTTAATCCTTTAGGAGTAACTTTACCAACTAAGATATCCCCATCTTTAACTTCCGCACCGATACGGATAATTCCATTTTCGTCAAGGTTTTTCAATGCATCTTCCCCAACGTTTGGAATTTCACGGGTAATTTCTTCTGGTCCTAATTTTGTATCACGAGCTTCTGAATCGTAGTCATCAATATGAATTGAAGTATATACGTCATCTTTTACAAGACGTTCACTCATGATAACCGCATCCTCATAGTTGTATCCTTCCCAAGTCATGAATGCAACTAGAACGTTTTGTCCTAATGCTAATTCACCTTGTTCCATTGAAGGACCGTCTGCTAAGATTTCACCAACTTCTACTTTATCGCCTTTTGAAACGATTGGACGTTGGTTATAACACATACCAGCATTTGAACCATGGAATTTAGTAATATTATATTGGTCTAATGAACCATCTGCTGTACGAACACGTACTTGATTTGCATCGACAAATTCTACGATACCTTCACGTTTACATAGTAAAGCTACCCCAGAGTCATGCGCTGTTACGTATTCCATACCAGTACCAATAAATGGTGCTTTTGGATTTAATAATGGAACTGCTTGACGCTGCATGTTGGCACCCATTAACGCACGGTTTGAGTCGTCGTTTTCTAAGAACGGGATACATGCTGTCGCAACGGCAACTACTTGTTTTGGAGATACGTCCATGTAGTCTACACGCTCTACAGGAACTTCTAAGTTTTCTGATACATAACGAGCCATTACTACATCATTTACGAAGCTTCCATCTTCATTTAATGGAGAGTTTGCTTGCGCTACTACATAGCGGTCTTCTTCATCCGCTGTTAAGTAGTCAATCTTATCTGTTACTTTATGAGTTTTCCAGTCTACACGACGGTATGGAGTTTCAACAAATCCATATTTATTAATTTTAGCGTATGATGATAAACTGTTAATCAACCCGATGTTTGGTCCCTCAGGAGTTTCAATCGGACACATACGACCATAGTGAGAATAGTGTACGTCACGAACTTCATATCCGGCACGGTCACGAGTCAAACCACCAGGTCCTAAGGCTGATAGACGACGTTTATGTGTTAATTCTCCTAATGGGTTTGTTTGGTCCATGAATTGAGATAATTGAGATGAACCAAAGAATTCTTTAATCGCTGCTACTACAGGACGAATATTTACTAATTGTTGTGGTGTTACTGTTGCTACATCTTGGATAGACATACGTTCACGAACCACACGTTCCATACGTGATAAACCGATACGGAATTGGTTTTGTAATAATTCTCCTACTGAACGAATACGACGGTTTCCTAAGTGGTCGATATCGTCTGTTGAGCCTAATCCTTCATATAAATTTAAGAAGTAGCTGATTGTTGCTAAAACGTCAGCTGCTGTTACACATTTAATTTCATCTGGAATATTCGCATTTCCGATCACTTTAATGATACGTTCAGGGTCTTGTGGTGAATATACTTGAACGGATTGAATCGTTACAGGTTCTTGGATAACCCCTTCACTTGAAGGATATAATGTAAATAAGTTTGCTCCTGCTTCTAATGCTTGAGCTACTTTTTCCATAATTTCTTTTTCAAGAACTGTTCCTGCTTCAACAACGATTTCTCCTGTTTCAGGATGTACGATGTTTTCAGCAACTGTTTGATTTAATAAACGTGTTTTTAAGTTTAATTTTTTGTTTACTTTATAACGACCTACAGCCGCAAAATCATAACGACGTGGATCAAAGAAACGAGCTGTTAATAAGTTACGTGAACTTTCAGCTGTTTTTGGTTCTCCTGGACGTAGACGGTCATAAATATCTTTTAATGCTTCTTCTGTACGTGATTCATCCATACGTTTATGAACATCTTTATCTAATGTTAAACGTAATGTTTCACTTTCACCGAAGATTTCTAAAATTGTGTCATCTGATTCAAAACCTAACGCACGAACTAATACTGTTAATGGAATTTTACGAGTACGGTCAATACGTACATATGAAATGTCTTTTGAATCTGATTCATATTCTAACCATGCACCACGGTTAGGAATTAATGTAGCGCCATATAAGGCTTTACCATTTTTATCTGGGCGGTCATGGAAGTATGAACCTGGTGAACGTACTAATTGAGATACAATAACACGTTCTGCACCATTAATGATAAATGTACCCATTTCTGTCATTAATGGGAAATCTCCAAAGAAGACTTCTTGGTCTTTTACTTCTCCAGTTTCTTTATTCACTAAACGCATTTTTACATAAATTGGTGCTGCATAATTTGCGTCGTGATTTCTTGCTTCTGCAAGGTTATATTTTGGAGCATGTAATTCATAATCTAAGAATTCTAATGATAAATTACCTGTATGGTCTTCGATTGGTGAGATGTCTTTAAACATTTCACGAATCCCTTCATCTAAGAACCATTGGTAAGAATCAGTTTGAATTTCAATTAGATTTGGTAATTCTAATACTTCACTGATTCGTGCATAACTTCTACGCACACGGTGTTTACCGTATTTCACATCATGATGTGCCAACTCTTCCACCCCTATATCATAATTTTATGAATAAATATTACAAATTTATTACATTATTAAATTTTCGTAACAAATGTCGCCTGTCAGTCGTTTTTGAACAAAAAAAAACCAAAAGAATTTCTTTATCCCTTATTAAAAAGAGTGCTCATTCTTTTGTTTTCCCTTATATTCACGGGATTTCTGGACAATATTTCAGCATCCCGCAAGACTATAGTTACACTTATTGCGTTACATTATTTTAGCGTGAAATTAGCGATTTGTCAAGGTTTTGGCGTAATAAAAGAAAGCAGAAAAATACTTTTTGTTTCCGAGGTCGCCAGTAGCCTCGACTTCGAGTCTCCTGGCTAAAAATCGAGCCTTGGTCTCGATTTTCACCTGCAATAGAAGCCATCCCTGGCTTTTATTGCTTTCGCTACAAAAAGATTTTTCTGCTTTCTTTTATATTGTTTTTACGTTTTTTCACTGACAATTTTTTATTTCTGCGCCAAGAGTTAGGCATTTCCTGGATTTAATCTTATCCAGCTCGACAAATCTAGGAATTATTATATAACTTTATAGTTTAGTTATTATGATGAACATTGTTTTCCAAAAATGGATTAACCAAATCCATCCACTCCATAGGCAGATAAGCCGATAGATAACCGTGATTATATCCTTTTGCTTCATATACAGTACAATTAGGATGCATTTTTTGAAATAGCTTAGCAGATTCCTTAACGCAACTCATTTCTTTTTCACCATAAATATATAGAACCTGCGCTTTGCTTTCTGTAATAGAATTTTTAAGCCTATATTCTCCCATATATGTTTGATACATAGTCACCAATGTTTTAATCGGAATCCTTGGCATATCCTCCATATAATAGCCTTCTATTTCTTCCGAATAAGCCATATTGGGATACATTTTTTTCATTAAACTCAACTGAATTTTACTTGCATATTTGCTAAACATAAGTTTCCCGAATAATTTTACAATAATTGTACTAACTCTTGCCAGCTTTGGTTGAGGAATACATATACTACCGTCTATTATTGCTTTCTGAGCTATATCACTATTTAGCGATAATAACTCAATGGCAATTTGACCTCCCAAAGAAACACCGCCCACAGCAAACAATTTTCTATCGCAATTATTTTTTATATAGTCCATAATTTGCTGTGCGGAATTTTCAGTTGAAATATACTCTTTTTGATATTCTTCTCCATGACCATTAAGTGTTGGTAATATCACATGATATTTATCAGATAATATACGAGCTTGCCGAAGATAATTCCACCAGGAATTACCTCCGCCGTGTATCAATAATATATGTGGAAATTTTTTATCACCAAATTCATGAAATATCATATTCCAAAACCTCTACAAACTTAAATTTGTTAGCTAATAAGTTTACTCGCTTACTTATACACTTGATTTATTTCTTTGTTTTCTAAACACGAGACCAGCTAAAAAAGTCTAATGAAGCGCTTTTTTACTTTCATTAACTATATATACATAGTCATTTTTTTGAATCCCCTTAACTACCGTCAGTTTAACACATTTTTTTCTTTATTGTAAACATGGATTTTTTCGATTTACGACCTATCAAACGCCTCTTGCCCTACTCCCAAGAATACGTCACATCATCATTTCACGCTCACTTCTGCTAACTTTTTTGTTTGTCACATCCTTTTGAACAGTATTTATTTTTAAAAAATTGTTGTACTTCGTTTTTATAATTTGACTAAAAGATGAAAGAAAAATTTTTGTTGCGTTTATAATGAGACTCGCTTGCGAGGCTGCTGGCGACCTCGCTAACACAAAATTTTTCTTTCATTGTTTAGCCAATACGTTCTATTCTCATATAACTAAAAACGCCTAAATCTTTTCATCGATTTAGACGTTTTCCATCAATATATTATGCTGTAAAATCAGCCATATTCTTTTTAACGACTTCTCCACTTGGTAGACGTAATTCAATAGACCCATCCATATTAAAGATAACACTATCTAATCCTAATCCGTAATTAGCAGCAAATTTTGCAATTTTCTCTTGTACTGGATCTACCGCTGGTGCTTCTTCTAATCCTGGTTCTAACATCGGATCATTTCCTGTAGGATTTAACATCCCTTTATCTGTTGAATTTTCAGGTTCCACAGGTTTTTCATTAGGTTTTGGTGCCTCTGGTACAACAGTTGTCGGTTTATTTTCTGTTGGCTTTGTTTCAACCTTACTAAGAGTTGGTGCTATATTTTCAGGCACTTTATTTTCCGCATTTCCATTAGGAGCTTCTCCTGTAAAATCTGCCATATTTTTTTTAACGACTTTTCCACTTGGTAAACGTAATTCAATCGTTCCATCCATATTGAAAATGACATTTTCTAATTTCATTCCATGGCTTTCTGCAAATTTAGCTACTTTTTCTTGAACTGGATCTATTGTTGGAGCTTCTTCTAACATTGGGTCTAAAATAGGATTTCCAGTTGGTTTTTCTGTACCAGGTTTTAATCCTTCTCCTGTTGTTTTTGAAGATTCTTCTACTTTTCCAGTTTCTTTTGGTACTTCTTCCACCTTACCCGGTTTAGTAGTTTCTTCTATTTCATGTCCTTTAAATTGTGATAAAACTCCAGGTTTTTCTGTTTGATTATTTTTCTCTAAAATCGGAACTTCTACAATATAAGAAGATTGATTATCTAAATAAGCATTTGCCATGAAAGTTACTGGAATTTTATTTCCTGCTGTCATAGTAGTTCCTTGATTTAATTTTGGAATAGGGAGTTGAATTTCACCCACTTTGTAGTTATTTTCTAAGTACGCATTTCCATGAAATTCATCAAATACTCTGACTAAAGCATCAGTTCCTTTTGGTACTGCATATTGAGGTTTTACTCTTAAATAAGTATCCCCCGCATGGAATGGATAGAAAATCGTACGACTTGCCATGTTATAAGCTAATGAAGATGGAACGGTAAATATTCCTTCATAATTTACTTCTGGATAGTCTTTTGATGTAATCGTGTATTTAAATGTTTCGCCTGGTAAATATGGTTTATCTAATTCAAAATTAGCAATATTCCCTACACCTTCACCGAACACTTTCCCTGATAATTTTTCAATCGTTTTTCCATCTGGAGTCGTTAATTTGACCATCATATTTGTGCCTAATTTTTTCTCTAATTCTGGTGGAAAACTGAAAGACACACGTTTTTGTCCATTTGCTAATGTAAAGTTTTGGTTGTTAAATGTATTATTTTTCAACAATTTGACAACACTTGCTAATTCTTCACCTGTATAAACTTTATTTCCTTCTTTTTTAGCAACTCCTTCTTCTGGTTTGAAGAGTTCATAATTGCTATGAGAGTGCCCAATTCCAACTGGTTTATGTTCATCAATTGGATCTGCATGATGATGGTCTCCGTGTGGATAAATAATGGCATTTTTTTCTTTATTGACTACAATACTTTCACGTTTTACACCGTATTGTTTCATAATACCAGCAATTTTTTCTTCGATTTTTTTATCTAACTCACTCATTTCTGCCGGTTTCGTTGTATCATCATGGTGATGTTCCTCTTTAGGAGGTGTTGCAGTCCCATTATAGCGTGCTTTGGCTGCTTCTAAATGTTCTTTTGGAATTAAATTTTCCCATTTCGTATGGACTAATTGTTCAAATGGAATCACATGAATATCTTTCATATTTCCATTATGCGCTACTAATAAATTTTCTCCTGATGTACCAATAATATGATTTCCATCAAATAAAAATCCGTCGCTTGTTCTATAATGAATTCCGGCAAATTGTTTTTCTTTTGGCTGTGTAGTCGGAGCTTCAGTGTTTGGTTTTGTTTCAGGATCTGTAGGTTTTGTTTCATTTTCTCCTGTTAAACCATGTAATTCCTTTTCTACCTTTTCAACTTTTTCAATCGTTGATGCAACAGTATCAGGCTGTGTACTTTCAGGGTTCACTTGATTTTTGTAAATAAAATGGAAGTGGTCGCCATGGCGAACTACATAACCTTCTGCTGTTTCACTTACAATATCTTTCTTGTCAAATACATACCCATCATGGTCATGATCATCGTGTTCACCTTCGTGCTCATGTTTCTCTCCCTCATGATCATGGTGTTCACTTTCGTGGTCGTGATGTTCAGCAGTTACTACAGGATTTCCTTCTTTATCTTTATAAATATAATGGAAATGGTCTCCATGACGAACGATATACCCTGTTTCAGTTTCGCTAACAACATCTTTCTTATCAAAAACATAGCCATCTTCAACTTCTTCATGATGTTCATGTGCTACTGGATTTGTAGCCATTGTTGTAGCAAGTGTTTGTTGCGCATTATTTTTATAAATAAAGTGGAAATGATCTCCGTGACGTACTACATATCCCATTTCATTTTCTTCTACAATGTCATTGGGATTAAAGATATATCCGTCATCTGCAGAACTAATGGCTTTTGTAGTGGAAGTCTTTTGTTCATAGATAGCATCTGCTGGTGGAGCTCCGTATACAAAATGATAGTGATCTCCATGTTTTTTTAAGTATCCATTTTCAAATACTTCTCCTACAATTGTTTTTGGTTTGTTTTCTTTTACTTCTTCAGCAATTTTCTCAAATTTTGCTAAATCAGCTTTTGAAATTTCTGTTGTTGTCGTTTCTGATTCTATTTGCTGACTTGTATTTTGGTTATTAAAAAGTGAACAACCTCCCAATAAAACAAGACTTGCACTTCCAATCAATAATGATCTTTTATGAATTTTCATTCTATCTCCCTCTCTTACAAAACGTAATCTTTACGTTTTATTACTTTACTCTCCTTTTATATTTCTGTCAATGTTTTTTGAACACGTAATAAAAGAAAGCAGAAAAATGCTTTTTGTTTGCGAGGTCGCCAGTAGCCCCTATGGGTCTCTTGGCTAAAAATCGAGCCTCGGTCTCGATTTTTACTTACAAAAAGGTTTTTCTGCTTCCTTTTATACTTTTTTTGCACTTTTTCACTGAAATGTATTAATTCCAAAAATTTGTTACACTACGTTTTAAAATTCAGCTAAACGATGAAAAAAAAATTTTTGTTGCGTTAATAATGAGACTCGCTTGCAAGGCTGCTGGCGACCTCACTAACATAAAATTTTTCTTTCATCTTTTAGCCTATACGTTCAAAAAAATACTTCGAAACACCATTACGTTTCAAAGTCTATTCATCGTTTTCTATTCAACTACTGATTTATCTAAAAATCCTTTTAAGAATTTTTCAACAATAAAAGTACCTAAGAATGCGAATAAAATATTCGACACAGCTACGCCAAATACGCTAGGCCAGAATGGTACTTGTAATGAGTAATACAATGCTGCAGCTACTACAAAACCACACCAAATTCCATATGCAGCACTCTTCACATAAGAATTTTTGAAAATACGGTTAAAAACATATAAACTCACTGATTGAATTAAAAATCCAGATAAAATATCAATCGGTCCAAGAGGGCTTGGAATATTACTAATCATTACACCAATTAAAATCCCTAATGACAATTGAGGTTTATAAAATGGAACACCCATTAATAAAGTTGATAAACGGAACTGAAACATTCCGTAAGAAATAGGATTAATTAATGTTAAAACAACATATAACGCCCCTATTAAAGTATTTTGTGTTAATAATCTAATTTGTTTTTTATTCACTATAAAATCTCCAATCCATTTGCTAAAAAGGCTTTGTTTCGATCTATACAAGTTCCACATTTCCCACATGGAGGATACACGCCATTATAACAACTATACGTCAATTCATAAGGAACACCTAATTCGACTCCTTTTGCGACAATATCTTTCTTCTTCACTTGTCCAAATGGAGCTGTCAATCGAACTTTGCCTCCACTTCCTAATTGAACAGCCTGATTCATCGCTTCAATAAATTCAGGAGAACAATCCGGATAAATGACTCCTGAATCATCTAAGTGTGCTCCAAAATAAATTTCTGAAGCTCCTTTTTGCATCGCAATTCCTGCTAAAATCGAAATAAAAATCCCATTACGAAACTCCACTTCGGTATTCGCTTCTGTTTGAGTCGCATAATCTCCTGTACTTACTTCAATATCATTTCCAGCATTTAAAGAAGATTTGCTTCCAGAAAACACAGAAGTAACATCCAAAATTTGATGAGGAACTTTATAATACGCTGCAATTTTTCTAGCAGCTTCTAATTCCAATTCCTTATGCTTTTGATTATATGAAAATGAAATGGCCTCAACTTGAGAATCTTGACTCAAAGCAAGCGCTAATGCAGTCGAACTATCGACTCCACCACTTAATAATACTAATTTCATCACGATTCTCCTTAACGGTTATCTACTTTTTCAGGATATAAATCATGATTCATCATACGGTGGTCTGCTACTTGTTCCCATTTAGTACCTGGCTTTCCGTAGTTACAATATGGATCAATAGAGATTCCTCCACGTGGTGTAAATTTACCCCAAACTTCAATATATTTTGGATCCATTAATTTTACTAAATCTTTCATAATGATATTCATGCAGTCTTCATGGAAATCTCCACGATTTCTAAAGCTAAATAAGTATAATTTTAAAGACTTGCTTTCTACCATACGTTCTCCTGGAACATAGCTAATATAAATTGTCGCAAAGTCGGGTTGACCTGTAATTGGACATAATGAAGTAAATTCTGGACAATTAAATTTTACAAAATAATCATTTTCTGGATGTTTATTTGGGAATGACTCTAGCACTTCTGGTGCATAATCATCACGATAAACTGTTTTACTTCCTAAGTGTGTAATTTCTCCCATTTCTTCATTTTTTCTCATTATTATTCCTTCTTTCCGGACTTATAAGCAAAAAATTCCTGAAAAACACCATCGTTTTCCAGGAATCTATTGATCATTTCATGTTCAAATAAGCCCTAGTTTTGTTTATAGACAGGATGGTTACGAACTGTCTGACAAATATTCTACCATAAATGAAATGGATTGACTAGTCTTGAACTAAGCGATGTATCCATTTTTGTGAATAAACACGATAAAGTCCGACGACTACTTTTGTCGCTTCTTCCATTCCTGCACAAATGATAACTAGAGTAACTGGTAAATGCCACACTCCTGCTGCTAAAAGAGATAATGGGACGCCAACTAACCAGACACAACTCATCTCTAATTTCATTCCATAATGAGTATCGCCACCACCTCTTAAAACTCCTACAACAATAATAGAATTAATTGTTTTTAAAACAAAAATAATACCCATCACTTGTAATAATTGTTGACCGAGGCTATACACTTCTGGACTAATATGCCCAAATAATAATAATGTCCATTGTGGTGTTAGACTTTCAATAGAGCCAATGATGACACCCGTTATAATGGATAAAATAATAAATCGATTCGCATCTTTTTTTGCTCGATCAATTTTATTTTTTCCAATACTTTGTCCAAGCATAATACTACAACTACTTCCTAGTCCACGGACGATAACAAAGGCTAAGCCTTGGATCGCAACCGCAATTTGTACCGCTGCAGTCGCTTGCGTTCCTACCATCGCATAAGCTGCATTATAAAATACTTGCCCTAATGCCCAGAAAGTTTCATTGACAATCACTGGTAAAGTTGTCTTCCAATAGACTGTCCAAAATTCTTTTGGAATTTTTTGTAAATGTCGAATTGGAATTTGAAGTGGACCTTGATAACGTTTGATGACAAACACTAACACTCCAATTTCAATCAATCTCGCTACAACGGTTCCTAATGCTGCTCCGACAACTCCCATTGCCGGCAATCCTAATTTCCCAAAAATAAAAATATAATTGAAGAAAGCATTGGCGACAAAACTACTCATTGTTGCCACTAATGGAACTTTTGGATTTCCCGTACTTCTTAAAGCACTTCCTAAAGAAAAACTCCATGCCGTTATAACATAAGTTAAAGCAGCTACACGTAAATAGTTCCCACCTGCTTGAACAACAGCTGCATCTTTCGTAAATAATTCTAAAATTCCATAAGGGCATAACATGGCAACAAGCATAAATGCCACAGAAATCGCTGTAGACAACATTAAACTTGCCTGATTAATTTTTCGAACTTGAGGAACATCCCTCACACCCCAATATTGAGCGAATAAAACTGAAGAACCTGTGTTAATCCCAAAACAAATTAATGTAAATAAGAAAAACACCTGGTTCGCTAACCCCACACCCGCAATACTCGCATCTCCAAGAGAGGAAATCATCATCGTATCTAATGTGTTCAAAAATGAAGTTAATAAACTTTGCAACGCAACCGGAATCGCAATCGCAAACATTTGTTGATAAAACGCCTTTGAATTCATCTCATCCTCCTTTAATTTTGTATAAATTTTCTAAATCATTTACTCTTTAACTATTCTATACTTTTAGGGAACTACTTTCAATTGATTGTATGACTAAACTGTTTTATCCCTTAAAATTTGATTTTGCCCTTAAAAAAGGACAATATTTAAGGGATAATTTTCCCAAACAAAAAAACGGACAATTAGCTCATCCGTTTTTCCATTGTATTCGAGTGAATTAATTAGATTCCAGGTGCTTCGTTTAAGTGTGCACGTAACATCCAGATTATTTTTTCAATATCTCCTTTGAAGCCGATGCAGATATCTTGTGAAACATCATCGCCTTCTTCTCCAGCTGTTTCTAAACCTTCTTGGTATAACCCTCTTAAGTATTCATATCCTACTAATAAATGTCTTACCCATTCATCAATTGAACGTTCGTAAGATGCAGGAATATCTCGAATTTTAGTGTTATCTGCAAATTCACGTAATGTTGAATATGGCGCTCCACCAATTGTAATTAAGCGTTCTGAAACTTCGTCTAATTGCTCGTTGATTTCATCCATTAATTTATCCATTGCTGGGTGTAATGTTAAAAATCCACGTCCACGCATATACCAGTGTACTTGGTGAATAATTGCTGCTTGTTGACTTAAGTCAGCTACTAATTGATTTAATACTAATTTTGTTTTTTCTTTTGACATTTGTCATTCCCCCTTTATGAATATAGTATATCACAGAATAGAATTATTCTAAACTAGAATGCTCATAATTTTTATAAAATTTTAACTAATAAAGAAATAAATGAATTTTTCGTAGCTCCAACAGTCAAAAAAATGAAGGTTTGCTGCCGTCCCTTACTACTACAGACAAAGTCCAATTTACGTAATTACTGGACAGAATAATTAGGCGCTTCTTTGGTTATTTGTACGTCATGTGGATGGCTCTCTCTCAATCCAGCACCACTCATACGAATAAACTGCGTATTTTCACGAAGCTCCTCTAAATTACTCGCCCCAACATAACCCATACCAGAACGTAAACCACCAATCATTTGATAAATAATATCACTAGCAGCTCCTTTATACGCTACACGACCTTCAATACCTTCTGGAACACGCTTGTTCGCTTCATTTTTTGATTGAAAATAACGATCACTCGATCCATTTTCCATCGCGGCTAAACTACCCATTCCACGATATGTTTTAAAACGACGACCTTGATAAATTTCAAATTCACCTGGAGACTCATCCGTTCCTGCTAATAAACTACCTAACATCACAACATGCCCACCAGCAGCAATTGCCTTTACAATATCTCCAGAATATTTAATACCACCATCTGCAATAATCGCTTTTCCATATTCTCTTGCAACTGTCGCAGCATCATAAATCGCAGTCACTTGTGGTACACCCACACCTGCTACTACACGAGTTGTACAAATCGAACCCGGTCCAATCCCTACTTTTACAACATCCACTCCCACTTCAAATAAAGCACGAGTACCTTCTGCTGTAGCAACATTACCTGCAATTATCGTTGCATCTGGGAATGTTTCACGAATTTCTTTAATTTTACGAATAACTCCTGCACTATGTCCATGTGCTGTATCAATGACTATCGCATCTACTCCTGCTTCTAATAATGCTTTCGCACGTTCAAAAGTATCCGAAGTAATGCCGACTGCTGCGGCTACTAATAATCGACCGTGTTTATCTTTTGCTGAATTAGGGAATTCGACCACTTTTTCAATATCTTTAATCGTAATTAATCCTGATAAATTTCCTTTTTCATCTACTAGAGGAAGTTTTTCAATCTTATGTCTTTGTAAAATACTTTCTGCTTCTTTTAAAGAAGTTCCCACTGGTGCAGTAATTAATGGTTCCTTTGTCATCACTTCTTCAATTTTAATCGAATAATCTGTAATAAAACGTAAATCACGATTCGTTAAAATACCGACTAATTTTTGATTCTCAAATGATTCCACAATTGGGACACCACTAATACGATATTTTGCCATCAATTCTTCTGCTTCTTGTACAGAATGTTTCGGAGTTAGGAAAAATGGATTCAAAATAACACCACTTTCAGAACGTTTCACTTTATGAACTTCTTCAGCTTGCGCTTCAATCGACATATTTTTATGAATAACGCCTAACCCACCTTGACGTGCAATCGCAATTGCCATTGTTGAATCTGTGACAGTATCCATACTAGCACTCATCAATGGAATTTTTAATAATAAATTCTTTGCAAGTTGTACTTGTAAATCCACATCATTTGGTAGTACATGACTTTCTGCTGGAATTAATAGTACATCATCAAATGTATAACCTTCTTTTTGAAACTTTGTTTCCCACATGGACATATTGGAGACCTCCTAGAATCAGTAATTTTTAATAGCTAATATACCATGAATAGAATAAAATGCAAGTGGTTTTTCATTAGAAAACGGTTAATTTATGAACATTTTATATCATTTCAAATAAAAATATTCATATTTTCACATTTTAAATCCACCATTTTTTCATTTCAATATCTGTGCTACAATAAATATTATGAATAAAGGGGGATTATCATGAAAAAATTTATTTACGCAGTGGTAAGTTTAGCATTTTTAACAGCTTGTCACTCTCAAACAGCAACAGAAAACATAGCAGAAACAAATCAAGTAACTGCTACAACTGAACAAACTACTCAAACTACTCAAAAAAGTAATGGTCAAGCGGATTTATCATTAGGAATCCAAATGGTCGTTAACAAAAAACATAAACTTCCTGCTGACTATAATCCAGGAGAAAATCCAATTGCAGGAGAAAAAGTTAGAGAACTGATTCAAAAAATGCAAGAATTAGGTTTCAGTATTAGTAATCAATATAGTGGATTTCGTTCCTATGAGTACCAAACTCAACTTTATCAAAACTATGTGAATAAAGATGGAAAAGAAGCAGCAGATACTTATTCTGCTCGTCCAGGATATAGCGAACATCAAACTGGTCTTGCTTTTGATATTTTAAACGGTGCTGGCGGATTATTAGGAGAAAATCCTCAAGATGAGAAAGCCATTGAATGGTTGCATAGTCATGCTCATGAATATGGGTTTATTGTAAGATTCCAAGAAGGAAAAGAAGCCATTACGGGTTATCAAGCAGAAGCATGGCATTTAAGATATGTGGGAGATATCGCAGAGCAAATTTATACTTCAAAACTAACATTAGAAGAATATTTTGGTGTAGAAGGCGGCAATTACGCTGATTGATACTAAAGAATAAGCCGTTAATCAAGTGATTAACGGCTTGTTCATATCTTTAATAAATCTGACAGTCAGTTACGATGGAATGTTGTTTTTCTTTTAATGATTCCAATCGTTCTTGGTATAAACTTGGAAATGTTGTCAGTCTCGCTCGTAATGGCGCAATTTTTAATGCAGAAACTAAATAGTCTACAAATAATAAACAATTATTTCTCCACATTGTATACAATTTAAATTGTGTTTTTCTAAATTTATAAAAAGTTACCGGCATGCATTGTACCATAAAATACGCATACATCTCTTCTAACTTCTCACTGACCGGATTAAATGAACAAATATCATCTGGTGGAGACCAAGTGAAAGATTCCTTCAATATTTTTTCCAAACGATTTTTAATTAATTGAATTTGTTCATCGGTTACTTCTAAGCTATAAATATATAGCGTTTTTTGATAATGTCTCTTACAAAATTTGAAATAATCTTCTCTTGGTGCTTTTAATAGCACACCTTCACCTCTAGCTCCATTTAAAATACAAGCTAGTTCATCATAATTTCCATAAGAATACACATAACCTTCAATACAAATATCTACATGTCCTAATACTCCCATGCCGATTTCCATCGCATGGACAATAATCTCTACTTTAGATGTTGCTTCTGGAATTGGTCTAGCTAGACTGGTATCTACTTGAGATAAGTCCATTAATGGTAATAAACGAATTCCTTTTTCTACAATTCTTTCTCCCAATTTTACCATATTGAAAGAGATACACCTCGATTCATTTAAGATATCATTGTTATTATAACATAAGAAAAGCCATTTCGTTACAAAAATCAAAAAACTCCGACAAAACTTGTCGGAGAAAAAAAGGATAGAGTTTATTTACTTTGGGAGGTAAATATATTCTTTTGGAATAATTAAAGCATAATCTTAATTTGTGAAGATTTTATGACGAAACTATGCTATTTTCATATTTTTACCAACCTTGTGCAGCATGTAATCCTGCAACATATCCCGTTACAAAAGCTGATGTAATATTATACCCACCGGTATAGCCATGAATATCTAATAATTCTCCACAGAAATATACTCCTTGAGTGATTTTTGATTCTAAAGTTTTCGGATCCACTTCTTTTAATTGAACACCCCCACCCGTCACAAAACCTTTTTCAATTGGTAGACTTCCATTAACTGTAAATCTAAAATCTTGAATAGCATTTAGCAATTGTTGAGTTTCTTGTTCGGTCAGTTTCCCAATGACTTTTTGTGAAGATATTCCAATTTTTTCAATTAAAAATTCCGCATATCGTTCAGGCATCCACTCTTTTAACAATGTTTTCACAGTCTTTTGTGGATTATTTTCTTTCCATTCTTGCCATTTTTCTAATAATTCCTGTTTAGTCAAATCAGGTTGTATATTTAATGACATCGTAACTTCTTTAACATTGTCTTTTTGTTGAACTTGATGAACAAAACTTGAGCAACGTAATACAGCTGGGCCACTAATGCCAAAGTGCGTAAAAATCATATCCATTTGATGCGTCACAACTGCTTTTCCTTTTTGATTCAATACACTTAAAGCAACATTTCTTAAAGAGAGAGCTCGTAATACGCCTTCTTTAATGAAACTCTCATTACTTGTTAAAGGCACTTCTGTGGCAAATAATGGAGTAATGGTATGTCCTACATTTCGAGCGATTCCATACCCATCTCCAGTTGAACCTGTTTTCGGATAGGATTTTCCACCTAATGCTAAAATAACTGCATCTGCTTCGATTCTTTCTCCATTATCTAATTCCACTGCTGAAAATTGTCCATTTTCTAGTCGAATCGTTTTGACTTTTACATTTGTTCTTACTTGTATGCCTAGTCGTTTAATTTCTTCGATGAATGTATTCAAGATGGTTTTGGCTGAGTCGGATACTGGAAACATTCTTCCGTGGTCTTCTTCTTTTAATTTGACTCCTCGTGTTTGGAAAAATTCGATGATGTCTTGGTTATCGAATTGGGAAAAAGCGCTATGTAAAAAACGTCCGTTTCCTGGAATGTGTTTAATAATTTCGTCTCTTGAGCGAATGTTTGTTACGTTGCAACGGGTTCCGCCAGTTAATAGTAATTTTCGGCCTAAGTTTGGATTTTTTTCTAGTAGAATTACTTCAGCTCCTGCTAATGCTGCACTGACGCTTGCCATTAGTCCGCTCGTCCCTCCACCTACTACAATGACTTTCATAATTTCTCCTTTGTATCTTTATTCGTAATTTTACTATAAGGGAAATGATACTTAACCGTCAACTTTTACGGAGGCGAATAAAGAGAAAATACTTCTGAATATAGTAACAAAGGACGGCAGCAGCCTTGCCTTGCAAGTCTCATGCCTAAAATTCGAGCCTTGGTCTCGAATTTTCCTCCCTATCGTGCTTGTTACTATGGAAGTATTTTCTCTTTATTCACTTGACCGATTCTAAGAAAATAGTGTACATAATAAAACGAGAAAATACTTCTGAATATAATAATAAAGGACGGAAAACCGTCCTCCTGCTACAACAGCCAAAAGTCTTATTCAAAATATTATTTTACAAAATCCTTCAAAAATCCATAGCCTTTTTCTTCCATTTCTGCTAACGGAATAAAACGGATAGCGGCACTATTAATGCAGAAACGTAATCCACCTTTGTCTCGAGGGCCATCATCAAACACGTGTCCTAAATGAGAATTAGCAATACGACTACGAACTTCAATTCGTTTCATATTAAAACTTGTATCTTCCTTATAAGTCACTACTTCAGAAGAAATAGGTTTTGTAAAACTTGGCCAACCACAACCAGAATCAAACTTATCTTTTGAAGAGAAAAGTGGTTCACCAGTGGCTACATCCACATAAATACCTGCTTCATGATTATCCCAATACTCATTAGAAAAAGCCATTTCTGTATGATTTTCTCTAGTAACTGCATATTGTTCTTTTGTAAGTGTATTTTTCAATGTTTCTTCATCTGGTAATGGGAATAAATTAGGATCAATCACTGGATCATTTGCTTTATTCACATCAATATGACAATAGACATTTGGATGTTTCTTTAAATAATCTTGATGGTAATCTTCTGCAACAACAAAGTTTCTAAGATTTTCTCGTTCAACTGCTACTTTTTTCCCTAATTGTTCTTCTTTTTCTGCTACTACTTGCTCAATAATTTCTTTATCATCATCATTTTGATAATAAATTCCTGTTCGATATTGACGACCTACATCATTTCCTTGTTTATTGACTGATAGTGGATCAATCACTCTAAAGTAATATAATAAAATTTCTCTAAGTGACACAACTTTTGCATCATAAGTAATTTTTACTGTTTCTGCATGATCTGTATCATGAATTAATTGATAATTTGTTGTTTCTACTTTCCCATTTGCGTATCCACTAACTGCATCTTCTACTCCATTAATTCTTGAAAAATATTCTTCTAAGCCCCAGAAGCAGCCTCCTGCTAAATAGATTTCCTTCAACTCTTTTTCCCCCTTATGAGCTGACTTATGAACTTTTTGTTGATTTATCAGTGAACTAACCTTCTTCTCAATCGGATTTCCGTTTCCTGAGTTAGTTGATGAAGAAGAATAAACGAAATAATAAGAAGTAATTAGCAATACAATTAACGTTACGACTCCAATCAATATTTTTTTATCCATTATACCCACTCCCTAGATTTTACTGAGATATTTTTAATCTATTAATTATTCACTACGTTCTTTAATATGTACGATTCACAGCCGAAAAGACTTGCCATAGTAGCAAAAGTCCAATAAGCCAATTTTGGCTTATTGGACAGGAAAATTTGAGACCCTAGGCTCAAATTTTAGGCATGAGACTTGCAAAGCAAGGCTGCTGCCGTCCTCTGCTACTATAGCTTAAGTCTTATTCATAAATATATTTACATCTTATCAAGATACTTCTGTATATCCTCATTCGCTAAATGTCCCGGATGTGCTTGTACTAATTCCCCATTTGCATTAATAAACACAGATGTTGGATATCCAATTACTCCCACTTGTTTAAAGAAATCCGGAGTTTCTGCCATTAATACAGGTAAATTTTTATACTCTAATCCTGAAAACCATTCTTTAAAATCTTCCGCTTTTTTCTCACGATTCACACCAGGTGCTACCACACTTAAAATGACTGTATCCTCTGAATGATTAGCTGCCAACTCATCCACTTCAGGTAATCCTGCTAAACATGTTGGACACCATGAAGCCCAAACTTTGATATACACTTTTTTACCTTTATAATCTGATAAATTAACTGTTTTTCCATCAAACGTTTTAAACGAAGCTTCTAGCACTTTTTTTGTACCACTTTTTTCTTTTGAAACAGTTTCAGTAGAAGGCTTCGTTGTATTTGCTTGCTGATTACCCATTGGTTGACAAGCTCCTAATAATAAACTAGCTCCAATACATACATATTTCCATTTCATTTTTCATTCTCCTATCTTTGTAAAAATAATACTTGTAATTGTTGAATAATAATCCAAATACCCATTGCAATAATAATCATTCCTCCAATTTTCTTTAGTAAGAATAATTGTTTCTTCGCAAGATTAAAAGCTTTCATCGCTGCAGTTGAAGCAATTGATAACACTAAAAACGGAATAGATAAGCCTAAAATATACATTCCTAATAAAAACATCCCATAAAAAACACTCGCTTGCTGAGTTGCCACAATCGTTAAAACAGAACTTAATACAGGTCCTACGCAAGGAGTCCATCCAAAACTAAAACTTAACCCTAATAAATAACTACTCCATAATGACTGCTCATTTTTGGTTTCGAACTGCACTGTTTTTTGTTTTTGTAAAGTCGTTAATTGAAATACTTCCATTTGATGTAAGCCGAGTAAAACAATAATCGTTCCTAATACTAAATGGAAATAAGGATTATACAATAATTGACCTAAAAAACTAGCTGCAAATCCTAATACAAAAAATATCGTTGAAATTCCTGCTACAAATAGAAAAGTTCGAATTACTGGTAATATTGCAATTTCAAACTTTCCAATTCTAATGCTTCGATTTCCTCTTTCACTCATTAAAACTCCAAAATAAACTGGAAACAGTGGTAACACACATGGCGAGAAGAATGATAATAATCCCGCAACAAAAATGCTCCCCCATAATAAAATATCCATATATACACCTCTTCTTAATAATAGATACCTTTATTATAATCATTTATCCTCAAAGAAAACATAAATATGCTTACACAAAAAAAGAAGTAGAATCTCTACTTCCTCTTTCAATCTATCTTAAGCTTCGTACACTTTTTTTCCATTAATATAAGTCGCTACGATCTGCATTTTCAAAATTTCTTCTGGACGTTCATCTAAGAAATTTTTCGATAAAATTACAAAGTCTGCATAATTCCCTACTTCTAATGTTCCAATATCTAATCGACTAAGTGATTTTGCTGCTCCATTTGTATGAGCAAACAAAGCTTCTTTAGCGCTAATTCTTTGTTCAGGCATTAATGCTGGTTCAGGAAGTCCTTCTACTGTTTGACGAGCTACCGCAAAATACATCGTTTCAAATGGTGTTACATTTAGCACTACTGGAGTATCTGTTCCAAATGCTAAAGTCGCACCATGTTGAATAAAGGATTTGAATGGAAACATTTGTTTTGCACGAGTTTCCCCAACTTCTTCATCTAATGTTTCATACCCGACTAATAAGTGACTTGGCTGCACAGACACAATCAGAGATTTCTGAGCAGTAAGTGGTAAGTCTTTTGGATCCATTACTTCTAAATGCTCAATTGTATTGAATTTATAAGGCGCATCAAATGGATATTTTTCTTGCGCTTGTTTGAAATTCAATAATGTTAATTCTACTGCTCTATCTCCAACAGTATGGATACGCATTGGCCATCCTTCTTGGTTAGCTAATAACGTCAATCGTTCCATTTTTTCTTCCGTTAAAAGTGGACCTCCCACATCTCCTTCAAAAAATGGTATCGGGTATGGTTCTTTTAAGTAAGCAGTATGCGAACTTGTTACACCATCATAAAACTGTTTCACGCCACCCATTTGTAACATTGGAGATTGGTACGTTTGATAGGAACGACGATTTTCTTCCACTTCTTCACGCATTGCTGGGAAGAAACTCACTCGAACCGTTGCATCATCTTCTACACTTGAATAAAGTTTTGGATAAACAATATCATCAGGACTTTCTCCTGTTAACGCAACATCACCAACTGCTGTAATTCCCATCGCATTCAAATGTTTCATATAGTCTAACAAGGCCACTTTCGACTCAGCTTCATAAATTGCTAGCACTTTGGATAAATAATAAATCGCAATTGCTTCTAAAAAGACTCCTGTTAACTCACCATCTTTTTTAACAGCTTCTCCTCCAATAGAAGAAGGAATGTTTTTACTCGTTAAGCCTAATTCTTCTAATGCATTTGTATTGAGCCAAATCGTGTGTGCATCACCAGCAATTAAGCATATTGGGACTTCATTAGAAGCTTTATCTAACTCTTCTTTTGTTGGTAAAACTTGTTGTCCAAAATCACTCGCATACCAACCAATTCCAATTTTCCATCCATTATAAACTGGAATCTCTTTTGCTTGAGCTACTACTTCTTCAATTGAAGGCGCTCCGACTGCTTTCATCTTTCCTAAATGAATTAAACTGGATAAATATAAATGCACATGCGAATCAATAAATCCAGGAGTCACCATCTGTTCCCCTGCATCAATGATTTCTCCGTCTACTTTTTGATTATAAGGAAGAATATTCGCAATCTTCCCATCTTTTATTTCTAATATTCCTTCAATGGTTTCTGTTGAATCCCCAATAAAGAGATATTTACTTTTTACAAAATAATGCATATTATAACTCCATTTTAAAATTTAAAAAGGCATCATTATAGTTGGAAATCCATTCTGTTCCAAGATATTCATAATGCTCTAAACTTTCAATGACTTCTTGTGATGGATAAAATGTTTCATCTGACACCACTTCTTCATCTAACAATTCTTTTGCAGCTTCATTTGGCGTAGCATACCCTACAAACGCTGCATTTTTCGCTGCGTTTTCCGGACGAAGCATAAAGTTAATAAACGCATAAGCTCCTTCAATATTTTCCGCATTATACGATAATGCAAAATTATCCGTCCAAACAGCACTTCCATCTTGCGGTAAAATATATTGAACCGCAGGATTCGCTTCTGCTACAGCAGCGGCATCTCCTGAATAACCAATTCCGATCGGCGCTTCTTCTAATTTCATCATTGTTTTAATTTCTTCATTTAATACAGCACGCACATTTGGATTTAATGATTTAATTTTCAATTCTGCTTCTTTTAATTGTGCTGCATCTTTTGAATTGAGTGAGTAACCTAATGATTGCAATGCTAATCCCATTGTTTCACGATTTCCATCTAGTAATAAAATTTTATTACGGAATTCACTCTTCCATAAATCATTCCAAGTGGTGATACTTTCTGGATCGATATATTTTGTATTCACCATAATCCCAACAGTCCCCCAGAAATAAGGAACGGTATATTGATTTCCAGGATCCACTGGACTATTTAATAAAAATGGCGAAATATTTTCTAACCCTTGAATTTTCGAATGATCTAATGGTTGTAATAAATTTTGATTAACTAATTTTGTAATACTCGATTCACTTGGAAATACGATATCATATCGAGTACCACCTTGTTTTAATTTTGCTTCCATCGCATCATTTGAATCGAATGTTTCATAGACTACTTGAATATTTGTTTCTGCTTCAAATTCTTTAATCAATTCCGGGTCGATATAATTTCCCCAGTTAAATAAATAGAGCTGCTGCTTTTCACTAGAAGCTGTTTCATCTGCTGCAATTTCTTTTACTTGAATATATCTTTTTACTCCTAAAAGTAATAAGATTACGACTATAATGGATAGAATTAAAGATACTAATTTTTTCATGAAAAACCTCATTTCTCTCTTGTTATTTTACAACAACTTGATAGTAATAAAATATCGCTTTCACGTCAACTAGTAGGGGCTAAAAATATTGAAACATCCGTCTAAGCTGAAGTCTTACTTAAACGGATGTTTGATCAAGAACTAGTGTAGATAGAAAAATGTCACCTCTATCTAAACTATCCCTTAAAATCTCCTTGTCTTGTTTCAATAATTTTCATTGCAGCACGAATAACATGATATTCATCAATTAATTTTCCAATTAACTCATAATTCCGCTCAGTTAATCTACCTGATAATATTTTATGAGAAAATTGATGAAAATTATCTAGATGTTCTTCAATACTCATTAACATCTCCTTAGCATCCTTATGACGATACTTTTTAGCAAGATGTGCTACTTCTTCAGAAAATAATGCCAAATTATTTTCATGAATCGTAATATTTTTACCTTCAGGTACTAAATCATTCGCTTCGTAACAAGTTAAGAATTTTTGTTCAATTGTATTACAAACAAAAACAACCCCTATTTGCGAAACATATTTTTTCTCTTCTGGACGCTATTCTTCATTTTTATTATACTCTACTAAACTTCCAATTTGTCTACTTACCCATTTTGGAAGTTGTTCTATACTGACTTCAAAACGCTCCTGTGCTCTTTGAGCAAAATGATCTGTCCATGTATAATTTGGTCCAAATGAAAGCCCCATAACATTACTCCTTTACATTCATAAATTTCATGTCACAAGAATTTTATCAATACTCTTGCTTATTTTTCATAGAGAAATCAAAATAAAACAAAAACTCTCACTTGCCAGGTAAACAAGTGAGAGATAGGATGGCTACATTTCGTCTGGAGATTCTACTCCTAAAATTGCAAGACCTTGTTTTAAGATAACAGCTGTTGCTTCTACTAATGCTAAACGAGCATTTAGTCCTTCATCTTCTTGTAAGATACGGCTGTTTGCATAATATTTATTGAAGGCTTGCGCTAGAGAAATCACATATTTTGAAATAACAGAAGGTTCAAATTTGCTTTCTGCGTATTTCACAATATTTGGATAATTTTCAATTTGTTTTAATACTTCCCATGCATAGTCATCTTCTAATTCTAACGCTTGAGATAAATCAACTGAAACCCCTGCTTTTCTTAAAATACTCATTGCACGTGCACGAGTATATTGAACATATGGTCCAGTTTCTCCTTCAAATTGAACAACTTCTTCTAAGTTAAAGTCGAAACTATTTGTACGATCGTTTTTCAAATCGTGGAAGATTACCGCACCCACCCCAACTTGTTTTGCAACTTCTTCTTTGTTAGGTAAGTTTGGATTTTTAGCTTCAATTTGTTTTAAAGCTAATTCTACAGCTTCGCTTAATACTTCTTCTAATAAGACAATTTTACCTTTACGTGTTGATAATTTTTTACCACCTAAAGTGATTAAACCGAAACCGATATGAATCATATTTTCTTGCCAATCACGACCCATTTCATTTAAAACAGCTTTTAATTGTTTGAAGTGGTGTGCTTGTTCATTCCCTACAACGTAAATGTTTTTAGCAAAATCGTAAGTTTCTTTACGGTAATGTGCAGCTGCTAAGTCACGAGTCATGTATAATGTAGCACCATCTGATTTTTTGATTAATGCAGGTGGTAAGTCATATTTATCTAAGTGAACAACAGTTGCGCCACGGTCAATTGTAGTAATTCCATTAGTTTCTAAGTATTCTACAATTGGATCCATCTTATCATTATAGAAAGCTTCCCCATTATAAGAATCAAATGTAATTCCTAATACATCGTAAATACGATTAAATTCTTTTAATGATTCAGATTTGAACCAATTCCATAGTTCTTCTGCTTCAGCGTCGCCATCTTCTAATTTTTTGAACCATGCACGTCCTTCATCTTCTAAAGAGCTGTCACGTTCTGCTTCATCATGGAATTTAACATACAAACGTAATAATTCTGCGATTGGCTCTTGTTCAACGGCTTCTTTTGTTCCCCATTTTTTATAAGCAACAATTAATTTACCAAATTGTGTTCCCCAGTCTCCTAAGTGATTCACTTTAATTGGGTTATAACCAACTTTTTTCTCTAAGTTTACAATGGCATTCCCGATAACTGTTGAACGTAAGTGACCCATTGACATTGGTTTTGCAATATTTGGACTAGACATGTCAACAACTACATTACGTCCTTGACCGAAGTCAAAGTTACCATATTCTTCTCTTTGTTCTAAAACAGTGTGTAATGTTTCATCTGCAAATTTACCTTTTGAAAGGAAGAAGTTTGCGTAAGGCCCCATTGCTACTGCTTGGCTAATATGATCATCTGCAACTGCTTCAACGATTTCTTGAGCAATTGCTTGAGGTGCTTTACGTAATACTTTTGCAAGTGAGAATGCTGGGAAAGCTAAATCACCTTGCTCTGCATATTTTGGAACTTCAATCATTTTATAAATTTCTTCGAATGATAAATGTTCGCTAATTGTTTTATGAATTTGTTCTGCAACTATTTTTTTATAATCCATTTTAACACTCCTTCTTTTTGTATAAATAAAAAAGCCCCTAATCAAGCAACCTTGACTAGAGACGAGATAACCCGTGGTACCACTCTTATTGTTTAAAATCTTAAACCACTTTAAACTTTTTTAACGGTAAGCGACCGGATTACTCTACTACCTTCGAATAATCATTTCCAAAGTGCGGTTCATTTACTTCATCACGACTGGCTTCCACCACCCCAGCTCGCTAAAACAGATATCCGTAAACTACTCTCTTCTTCATAAATGTTTATTATTTATACGACGATTATAACAAGCGACAGAAAATTTGTCTAGTAATTTTATAAGAAACTTTATATCTCCAAAAAGAAAAGACTTTGCATAGTAGCATGAACAATGAGACAGCCATAGCTGGCTGCTTGCGTCCTTCTGCTACTATCACACAAAGTCTAAATTTTTAACTTACCTTCATAAATATCGTTCTAAAAGAAAAGACTTTGCATAGTAATATTAGTGATATAATCAGCAGTTGCTGATTATATCACAGGGAAAATTGAGACCCTAGGCTCAATTTTTAGGCATGAAACAGCAAAGCTGTTTGCTGCCGTCCCCTATTACTATAAAGCAAAGTCTAATTCGAAATCATCAGTTGCGGAAAATCTTAGCCTCCAAGAACAAGTCATTATACAATCCTAACAACTCAGAACCTAAATTCTCATAAACTTCCATATTTTCCATCTGCTCATCTGAAGGATAAAAAGTCTCATTACTCGTTACCTCTTCCGGCAACAACTCTAACGCATCCTTATTAGGAGTTGAATACCCCACATATTCCGCATTTTTAGCAGCCACATCAGGTCTCAATAAAAACGAAATAAAACGATACGCCCCATCATAATTTTTGGCTGTTTTAGGAATCACAATATTATCAAACCATAAATTTGTTCCCTCTTCAGGTAAAACATACGTTAAATTCTCATTCTTTTCTAACATCTTAGCAGCTTCTCCAGAAAATGATACCCCAATCGAAGCTTCCTCTAATGCCATATACGTTTTCATCTCATCCGCAATAATTGCCTTAGCATTTGGCATTAAAGTTTTCAAGAATTTACCCGCTTCTTTTACAACTTCAGGATTCTTTTCATTCAAAGAATACCCTTGTGTTTGAAGTGCAATTCCCATCATTTCTCTCGCACCATCAATAAATAAAATCGAATCTTTGTAATCCTCTTTCCATAAATCAGACCACTTTGTAATTTCGCCTTCATCAATATTTTTGGTGTTGTAAATAATCCCTAAAGTTCCCCAAAAATATGGAATACTATAACGATTATTTGGGTCAAAACTTTTATTTAGAAATTTTTCATCTAAATGTTCCATTCCTTCAATTTTAGAATAATCTAATGGCACTAATAAATCTTCTTTTAACATTTTATGAATCGCATATTCACTTGGAATCGCAACATCATAATTTGTTCCGCCTTGTTTGATTTTTGTATACATCGCTTCATTTGAATCAAAAGTCTCATAAATCACTTTATAACCTGTTTCTTCTTCAAACTGAGTAATTAAACTAGGATCAATATAATCTCCCCAGTTGTAAACAATAATCGTATCAGGGCTACCGGCAATAGCTGTTTCAAAATTTTTTCTAAATAGAAACAATCCTAAACTTGCGACTAAAATTGCTCCAATAAACATCATTAATCGCTTCATAAAGCTACCCCCTTCACTAAATCATTCTCAGCATTCTTTTGATTTAATCGTTTTGCTTGGTATTGTTGAATGAAATAATATCCTATCACTAAAACTAATGAGAATAAAAACATTAATGTACTTAATGCATTAATTTGTAAACTAATTCCTTGACGAGCTCTTGAATAAATTTCAACTGCAATTGTTGAGAATCCATTTCCTGTTACGAAGAAAGTTACTGCAAAATCATCTAATGAATACGTAAATGCCATAAAGAATCCACTTAAAATTCCAGGTGTAATCGATGGCAAAATAATGCGTGTTAAAACTTGCGAACTTGTGGCACCTAAGTCACGTGCTGCTGTAATCATTGAACGATTCATCTCAGTTAATTTTGGTAAAACCATTAATACAACAATCGGAATATTAAAGGCAATATGAGAAAGTAGTACCGACCAAAATCCTAATTTAAATCCAATAAATGTAAATAAAATTAATAAACTTGCCCCAATAATAACATCTGGTGAAACTAATAAAATATTATTCATTCCAAGTACAAATTGTTTTCTTCTATTTGAACGAATAAAGTCAATCATAATCGCACCAAGTGTTCCAATAATCGTTGCACATAGCGCTGATAATAACGCTAAAATTAAAGTATCAATCACAATTCCTATCAATCGTGTATCACTAAGAACAGCTTTGTAATGTTCTAAAGTGAAAGATTGGAAATCATTCATTCCTCCACCACTATTGAATGAATAATAAATCAAATAGAAAATTGGAGCATATAGTACTGCAAAAACAAATACTAAATAAGCATTGGATAACCAATGATTTTTCTCTAATTTCATTATGCTTCTCCTCCTTTTCTACGATCACGTGTTACAAACATTAAGACAATCATCGCTACAATTAAGACAACCCCAATGGTTGAACCCATTCCCCAGTTTTGCGTTACTAAGAAATGTTGCTCTACGGCAGTCCCTAATGTAATCACACGATTTCCTCCAATTAAACGAGTTAACATGAATAGGGATAGTGATGGAATAAATACTGCTTGAACACCACTTCTCACACCACTCATCGTTAATGGAATGACAACATTTTTTAACGTTTGCCAAGGAGTAGCCCCTAGGTCTCGACTTGCTGCAATTAATGAACTTGGTAATTCTTGTACTGCATTGAAAATCGGTAAAATCATAAATGGTAATTCAATATAAGCAGCAACTGTTAAGAAGCTAAAATCAGTAAATAAAAATTCTTTTGGAGCTATTCCAAATAAAGATAAAAATTGATTTACTGTACCCGTTTGACTAAAAATACCAATAAATGCATAAGCTTTTAATAATAAATTCACCCATGTAGGTAAAATAATTAATAATAACCATAAATTTTTATGTTTTGTTTTACTTAAAAAGTAAGCTGTTGGATAACTCACAACTAAAGTCACTAATGTAACTAAAAAGGCATACCATACTGAGTTAAAAGTCATTTCTAAATAGTTACCAGAAGTAAAATAATTCGTATAATTTCCAAGTGTTAATTGATTATTAATATTGAAAAATGATTTATAAAAAATCATCGCTAAAGGCGCTATTACAAATAATGCCAACCATAAAAGATATGGAATGGAAAAAAACATGCGAGAATTTTTAGTCATTGCTATCGTCCTCCACTTCCTCGTAGCTTTCTAGACGTGCATCAAATTCTTCTTCACTTTCTCCAAAACGCATTACGTGAATATCTTGTGGTTCGAAGTATAATCCAACTTTTGCTCCTACTTCCGCTTTTTTCGTTGAGTGAATCATCCATTCATTTTTATTTTCGTCATAACAAATAATTTCATAGTGAACACCACGGAATAATTGAGTATCGACTTCAACAGTTAATTTTCCTTTATCCACACTAGTTAGAGATAAATCTTCCGGACGAATAACAATTTCAACTTTTTCATTTGGACGCATACCGGCATCGGCACATTCAAATTCTTTTCCTACAAATTCTACTAAGTAGTCTTCTTTCATGACACCGGCAACGATATTACTTTCACCAATAAAGTCCGCAACGAAACGGTTAATTGGTTCATCATAAATATCTACTGGAGTACCTGATTGAATAATTTCTCCACCATTTAATACGAAGATTTCATCACTCATCGCAAGAGCTTCTTCTTGGTCATGCGTTACGAAAATAAATGTAATTCCTAAACGTTGTTGTAATTCACGTAATTCATACTGCATGTCTGTTCTTAATTTTAAGTCTAGCGCAGATAGTGGTTCATCTAATAATAGAACTTCCGGTTCATTCACTAAGGCACGAGCAATCGCTACACGTTGTTGTTGTCCTCCAGACATTTGAACAATTTCACGTTTTTCATAACCTGATAATTGAACTAATTTTAACGCTTCAGAAACTTTTTGTTTAATCACATCTTCAGGTAATTTTTTCAAACGTAAACCGAATGCAATATTTTCGAACACATTCATATGAGGGAATAATGCATAATCTTGGAATACAGTATTTACTTTGCGTTTATTTGGTGGTAAATCTGTAACATCTTCTCCATTTAATGTAACTTTTCCAGTTGTTGCATCAGTGAAACCTGCAATAATACGAAGAATGGTAGTTTTTCCACATCCTGAAGGGCCTAATAATGTATAAAATTTCCCTTTCTCAATTTCAAAGTTAATATTTTTTAAAACTTGAGTATCATCATAAGATTTTGTAACATTTTCAAATGTAATAATTGTATTGTTGGACATGTTTTGTACCATTCCTTCCTTTTTATTATAAATATGAATTTGTTGCGACAATTAACACCTTACTTGTTTCATTGCCAGCATTTTTTATTTGGTGTTTAGCAGAAGCTTCAAAATAAAAAGATTCTCCTTTTGAGACAACTTCTATTTGTTTTCCTACTTTTACCTGAACTTTGCCTTCTAGAACATATCCAAAAGTTTCGGATAGTGATGGTTCGAACACTTTGTATTCGCCTTTTGGTTGAAATCCCAATATAACAGGTTCCATCTCATGTTCATTTGAATCTGGATTTAGCCAAGTCACCATTGTTTTATGTTTTGGATCTTCCATCACTGTCATATCTTCTGGACTATAAACGGTTAACGCTTCTTCTGGACCATCTTCGAAGAAATCCTTGGGTGCACATCCTAATACTTCTAAAATATCAAAAAATGTATCCATCGATGGCGAACTTAAATCATTTTCCAATTGGGATATATATCCTTTTGATAAATCCGTCCTCTCGGCTAATTCTTCTTGGGTCAGTCCTTTTTGAACACGAAGTGCTTTTAATTGACTGCCAATTTCCATCTTACCCCTCCTTTATTTAAACATAAAGTTTAATAACACTATGACTCATTATACTCTAAGTTTAGTGATAGTCAACAAATAAATCTCAAAAAAATAAAAAGAACCCTATACAATGTATAGAGTTCATACGAATAGATAACGAAATAAACATGGAAAGTAGCATTCAAGCCATGAAACCGAAGGTTTGCTGGCGTCCCATGCTACTATAAAAAGTCAATTTCTTGAAATATTCTATTTTAAAAGAGCCTTCGCCATTGCTAGGCATCCAATTGTTGCTGCATTATTTCCTAATGCAGGAGTTTGTATATACTCATCCACAGAAGGATATCCAACATAACCATTCATTAATTTTTCGAATTCTTGTTTCACTTTTTTCAATAAATGAGTTTGTTGCATAACTCCACCACCTAAAACAATTACTTCAGGCGCTAAAATTAATGTCGTATTATAAATACATTGAGCAGCATAGTAAGCTTCCATATCCCAAATTGGATCAGTAGGTTCCAACTCAAATGCAGGTCGTCCAGCTTTTTCTTGCAAAGCAGGTCCAGCTGCTAAACCTTCTAAACAGTCAGAGTGGAAAGGACAAACACATTTTGCAGTATCTTCAGGATGACGTTTAACAATCATATGACCCATTTCTGGGAAGTTCATCCCACCTACAAATTCACCACGTTGGATAGCTCCACCGCCAACACCGGTTCCAAATGTATAATATACTAAACTTTCTAAATCTTTGCCATGACCAAAATAGTATTCACCATAAGCTGCTGCATTCACATCTGTAGTCCAATTAATTGGAACATTTAAATGACGTTTTAATTCACCAATGAAATCAAAATTTTGCCATGCTAATTTTGGAGTAGAAGTAATATAACCAAATGTAGCAGATTTCTTATTACTATCAATAGGTCCAAAAGCGCCTACTCCAACTGCTTCTAATTCATTTTCATACTTTTTAAAAAATTCAAAAACCTTTGGTAAAGTTTCTTCTGGAGTAGTTGTTGGAATTGAAATTCTTTCTAAAACTTCCATATCATGATTTCCAATTGCACAAACAAACTTTGTACCACCAGCTTCGATACTACCTAATACCATATATAATTCCTCCAATAATTTAATAACTATATTATATACAAAAAAAGACAAGTAAGCTAGTACTTACTTGTCATCAAATCGGGAATACAGGATTCGAACCTACGACCCCTTGGTCCCAAACCAAGTGCTCTACCAAGCTGAGCTAATTCCCGATAATGCACCCAACAGGAGTCGAACCTGTAACCGCTTGATTCGTAGTCAAGTACTCTATCCAATTGAGCTATGGGTGCTAACTATTCAATTATATAAAGAAAAAATGCACCCAACAGGAGTCGAACCTGTAACCGCTTGATTCGTAGTCAAGTACTCTATCCAATTGAGCTATGGGTGCAATTTTTATTCAATTGTATTGAAAATGCCGAGGGCCGGGGTCGAACCGGCACGGTCATCACTGACCGCAGGATTTTAAGTCCTGTGCGTCTGCCAATTCCGCCACCCCGGCATGGGCCATGGTTTATCATTGGCAAAGCGGAAGACGGGGTTCGAACCCGCGACCCCCACCTTGGCAAGGTGGTGTTCTACCACTGAACTACTTCCGCAATTTATTCATTTAAATGCCGGCTAAAGGACTTGAACCCTCGACCCTCTGATTACAAATCAGATGCTCTACCAACTGAGCTAAGCCGGCTAATTCTCAATAAGTGCGGGTGAAGGGACTCGAACCCCCACGCCTCTCGGCGCTAGATCCTAAATCTAGTGCGTCTGCCAATTCCGCCACACCCGCGAATTCTCGCTTGAGAATGAGTGATACAGGGCTCGAACCTGTGACCCTCTGATTAACAGTCAGATGCTCTACCAACTGAGCTAATCGCTATTTATGATATGGAGGTTAA
>CAURER010000010.1:0-47505 GCA_963523795.1 uncultured Granulicatella sp. | reverse complement strand
TTTTGAATCAGTAACTATTCCAATTTATCTATCTTGAAATAAATAAAATCCCTTTGTAATACTATAAAAAATAACTAACAAAGAAATAACTATAAGACTCGGTTGCCAAAAACCCGATATATCTACTACACTTTGGCCTAAAAGTTGGCCAATAAAGCTAACTAAAATTAAAATAATTAAATTGAAAATTACTGATACTAATAAAATTAACACCGAATGTATTATTGCCTCGCCTATACGTATTTTAAAAAGTTGTAATCTTGACACTCCCAGTGTCTTTAACTGTTTAATGTCCTCAATATCTTTATTAGAAGATAAAATTGTAAGAGAAATAGAACTAGTAATAATCAGAATAATTGGAGCAGACATATAAGCAATAAAGGAAGCTCTTGCTTCGTTTACTCCGTTTGCTGTATTCATGAATGAATACATATTTTGGGTGTAAAGAATAAACCCAGAAATGAGAGTTACTCCCATGCTCATTGAAGTTTGTATACTTTTCAAATAACTAGGATTGGATAGTAGATTCCAAAAGCCTGTATTGATTACATAATTTTCAGTTGGAAATATCCTCATTAAAAATTTTATTAGAAACATTTGAATTGATGGAGATAGTGATTGAATAATAAGGATGTGAATAATTAATAAAAATAATATTATGCTTGACTGTTTTTCAATTATTTCTTTGTTTCTGATAAAACCTGCTGAAACAATAGAACCTATACATAGTAACCATAGGAATAAACGAACAGAGATGTTAACAAATCCAGTTACTGTAACTTTTCTTTTTTTCTTTTTTGGTTTTAATATTGATGATATTTTAAGTATTCGACTTGAATAAAAGTAAGCCCCTATCCCGACAATTGTTGGGACTATAAAAACACTCAATAAAATTGATTGAATGTTGGCTGTAATAACTAAATCAGGTAACTCATCTCTTCCTAATAAATTTTGTAAAAATTTGTAGTAACTATCTGCCATGATAAATGAAAGTATTGTACCAATACTACTAACAATCACTGCCATTAAATAAAACTGTCCAGATACTAATAAAGATAGCTGAGTTCTGCTTGCGCCTAAGATAGCCCATAATTGGTAATCCTTTTTAAAGATATCTATTAGCAGTCTTATATTATTTGAAATAAGGAAAAATAGAGTAGTCCCGCCAAAAATTATTAGCATTTGAAAAAGTTGTGAAGCGTTAATATTAGCAGTCTTTATTGAACTAGCAATACCAAATAAAGATGTTCCAACAATCAGGCTAGATACAAATAGTAATGGTATTGTTCCTAACCATTGTCTTTTTGAGTACTGAAATTGGTAAATGATTAATTTTAGCATAATAAATCCTCCTCAAATTAATCTTTACTACTTTCAAGTGCTTGGTAGAGCTCATCAGCTGAAGGTTTAATAATTTGTCGAGATATTTTTCCGTCTTTTAAAATGAGTGCTCTGTCAGTTTTTGAAGCCAACTCAATATCATGAGTGACCATAAGAACACATTTTCCTTGACTCGCTAAATTACGAAGTGTTTCAAAAATAAGTTTTCTTGAGACGCTGTCCAGAGCTCCTGTTGGCTCATCAGCAAAAATAATTTTACTATCAGCTATTATTGCACGAGTAATAGCCACTTTTTGCTGTTCTCCACCTGATAAGGTAGCAACTAATGATGATAGTTCTGCTTTAAAATTCAAACTATCCAACATTTTTTTTACTTTATTGCTATCAACACTCTTTCCTGAGAGTCTCAGAGGAAGTGTAACATTTTCTAGTACAGGTAGAGCGGGTACCAGATTATAGTTTTGAAAAATAATTGCAATATCTTGCCTTCTAAATTTAGCAAGCTTCCCTTCTTTTAAGGTATATGGATTTACACCATTGATAACAACTTCGCCACTTGTTGGTTCAGATAAACTTGATAAGCAACTTAGTAAAGTAGACTTCCCAGAACCGCTGACACCAAGTATTGATACAAAATCTCCATAATTGACAGATAAAGAAATATCTTTCAAAATAGAAACAGTTTTGTCTTGTCCTAACAAAAACTCTTTTGAAAGGTTTGAGACTTTAACAGCTACATTATTACCCATAACAATTCCTCCTGATCCCATTGTCATCTTAGAATTAATAATACTATATTGGTTCTATACTCTATATGGTTGATGGGAAAATCCACCAATCCTATTTGACAAAAAGCCATTTAAACACGTAACAAAAGATAGGAATAAAAATAGTTTTGTTGTGAAAGTACATGAGACTCGCTTGCGAGGCTGCTGGCGACCTCACAAACAAATAAGATCTTTCTTCCTATCTTTTAAGTTTAATAGCGTTCTCCTACTAAAAATTTTAAATATACGTAACCAAAAAGGAATAACCTAGTTTTTTTGGTATGTTATTCCCTTTTACTTATAAATTAGCTAATTCATGATTCAATGCTTGGTGTATGTGTTGGTTCTTGATTCGTAAGAAAGTTCCTTTTGTTCCTAAGCTTCTACTTTCAAGTACACCTGCAGATTCTAATTTACGAATCGCATTTACAATCACTGTACGTGTAATATCAAATTCTTTCGCAATTTTTAAAGCTGTAAAACGTAATTCAATGCCATCAAATAAAGATAAAATAATTTTAATGGCTTCAATTTCACTGTAAGAAAGAGATTTTAAAGCTAAATGGACATTTTGTTTTTCTCGGTTCTCTTGTTCAATTCGTTTTGTTTGCCAGTGCAATAACTCTGTTCCAATTGCGGTTGCTGCATGCTCTGCTAAAATTAAATCAGCAGCAGAAAATGACTCCTTAGCTTTTCCCATCACAACAAATCCTAAACGGTTCCCAGAAGCGTATATCGGAATAATCGTTGTTTTTGCTTCAAGATATTTCTGCTTTAATTCCACAGGAAAAATGGTTAATTCAGCATCTACTGAAATATTTTCTAAATTTGTTTCAATAGAATTTAAAGCATTCATATAAAAGTCAGGAAATTGTCTTGTTGAAACATATTCATGCATTCGAGCATTATTTAGCTGAAAATGATCATGAACTCCTAATATTCTACCTTCTGGTGAAGCAATAAATAAATCTACTTTCAATAGAGTTCCTAATACACCACTTAAAGTATTAAAGGGTAAATCAGCTTTTTCATCTAATGTCCATAAATTATCGTATTGTAAAACCGTATTGATTTTTCTTAAATCTTTAAGTACTTGTTGCAATGCTCTCTCTCCTTCCTATAAAATATAACGACTTAAATCACGATCAGCTGTAATCGTATTTAATTTTGATTCCACATATTGCTCAGTAATTTGAATACTTCCCATTTGCATTTGAGGAGCTTCAAATAATAACTCTTCTAATAATGTTTCTAGAATCGTATGCAATCTTCTTGCCCCGATATTTTCCATATTACTATTCACTTCAAATGCTGTTCTAGCAAGTGCTGAGACAGCTTCTTTCGTAAAGATTACTTCAACATTTTCAGTAGCCAATAATGCTTTATATTGTTTTAATAATGCATTTTTCGGTTCTGTTAAAATACGTTCAAAATCTTCTTTTGATAAATCTTGTAATTCCACACGAATTGGGAAACGACCTTGTAATTCAGGCATTAAATCACTTGGTTTAGCAACATGAAAAGCTCCTGAAGCAATAAATAAAATATGATCTGTTTGAATAGCACCGTATTTTGTTTGAACTTGGCTTCCTTCAACAATTGGTAAAATGTCTCGTTGAACTCCTTCTCTAGAAACTTCCCCACCATTGTGTCCTTTTGCAGCAATTTTATCAATTTCATCGATGAAAATAATTCCTGATGTTTCTGCTAATTTTAATGCTTCTGCATGTACATCATCTTTATTCACTAATTGATCTGCTTCTTGCTCCGTTAAAATTTCTAAAGCTTCTTCTACACTAACTGTACGTTTTGAACGTTTTTTAGGTGTCATTTGGTCTAACATGGATTGGATTTGCATCATTTGCTCCATTCCATTTGAATTACCAGCCATACGTAATGGTTTTTCTTCTACTTCAATCGTAACTTCTTGATTTTTTAATAAACCATTTCTCAATTGTTGCTCAATTTCACGTCTTGATGCTGCAATTTCCTCTGTTACTTCTTCTTTTTCCTCTTGTGGTAGGTCTGTTTTTGGTAAGCCCATTGATTGGAATAAATTCATTAGAGAATCTTGTTGAGGATTTGCCACTTTTTTCATGATGCCAGGTTTTAAAATTTTCGCTAATTTACGAACTGCTTTATCATAAGCTTGCGGACGTACATCTTCTTGTTTTTGTTTTTGAACAATACTAATCGCATTTTCTACTAAATCACGAACCATCGATTCTACATCACGACCGACATAACCCGCTTCTGTAAATTTAGTGGCTTCTACTTTAACAAATGGAGCATCCACTAATTTTGCTAAACGTCTCGCTAATTCTGTTTTCCCTACACCAGTTGGTCCAATCATTAATAAGTTTTTAGGCGTCACTTCTTTTTGCATTTCTTCATCTAATAATAATCGACGATAACGATTACGTAGAGCAACTGCTAAAGCACGTTTGGCACTAGCTTGACCTACAATAAATTGGTCTAATTCTTGTACGACTTCTCTAGGTGTCTTACTAATTTTTGAATTCATTTCCCTATCTCCTATACTACTTCTGTAATAATTGCATCATTTGTATACACATCAATTTCTGAAGCAACTTTTAAACTTTCTCTTGCAATATCTTCTGCGCTTAAATTTTCGTCCCCAAATCGTAATAAAGCTCTAGCAGCTGATAATGCAAAGTTTCCACCTGAGCCAATTGTTAAAATCCCGTCATCTGGCTCAATTACTTCCCCTGTACCAGAAACTAATAATAATTGTTCTTTATTCATTACAATTAACATCGCTTCTAATTTTTGTAAGGTACGATCAGTTCTCCATTGTTTTGCTAATTCAATCGCTGCACGTTGCAAATTCCCTTTAAATTGCTTTAATTGATCTTCAAACATTTCTTCTAAAGTAATCGCATCTGCAACCCCACCAGCAAAACCAACAACGACTTCTCCACCGAAAATACGTCTGATTTTTCTAGCGCTGCCTTTCATAATAATTCTCTCGCCCATTGTAATTTGACCGTCACCTGCAATTGCAGATTGATTTCCTTTTTTAACGGCACATATTGTTGTCATTTTAAAACCTCCTATGGTTTATGGTTAAATTTGGATGCATCAAAAGTATCTTCCTCTTGTTTTGCTCTTGGAAAATATAATTGATAATTTTGTTGTAAGGCATCTTTTGTAACATGTGTATAAATTTGAGTAGAACTTAAACTAACGTGTCCTAATAATTCTTGAACAGTTTTCATATCTGCACCATTATTTAGTAAATGAGTCGCAAAAGTATGTCGCAACATATGTGGATGAATTTTTAATTGTAATCCACTTTCTTGTAATAATTGATTTAAAATATATCGAACACCTGTCGTTGTTATCGGGTCTCCTAAATGATTCACGAATACAGAAGCATGTTCTTTTTTATATTGGCTCATTAAAGAAGTTCGACTTTCTTCTAAATAAAGCTGTAAAGCTTCTGTAGCAAAATCGCCTATTGGAACATAACGTTCTTTTGAACCTTTCCCAATGACCAAAATAACGCCATTTTTTAAATCTAATTGCTGTAAAGTTAATTCGGTTAATTCACTCACACGCATCCCTGTAGCATATAATACTTCAATTAATGCACGATTACGTTGGTCTAAAGGCTGATTTCCATCGATAGAAGCAATAAATTTTTCCATTTCATCTTCATAAAAAAATTCAGGAAGTCGTTTTTGTCCTTTTTTATAAGAAACACTGGCAAATGGATTTTCTTCAACAAGGTCATGTTCTAATAAGTATTGATAGAACGAACGAAGACTCGATAAGAAACGTGAAATACTGGAACGGTTATATTGTTGCTGATGTAATTTTCCTAAATAAATCCGAACATCCACTGCCGTAACTTCAGACAATTTTGTTAATGGAATTTCTTTTAAAAACATTAAAAATTGTTCAATATCTCGTTGGTACGCTTCAACTGTTTTCAACGAATATCTTCGCTCAACGGTTAAATATTGAATAAAAGCATGAAATTGTTCTTCCATCTAACGACATCCTTTCTCCATATAAAACTGTAGCATAGTTTCTAATAACTGACAACTAAATTGTCAAAATTTTTCAAACAATTTTCACTACAAAAAAAATCTCCTTTTTATTTTTGATTAGGGAAGAATTTCTTTTATCAGTTAGTATTAGAATCTAACTGTAATCCAAGAGATAAATAATTCTTTTTGTAGTTATAGTAATAGGATTTGCGATAGCAGAAACTATTACAGGTAAATTTGAGACCAAGGCTCAAATTTAAGCTATGAGACACCAAAGGTGGCTGCTAGCGTCCTAAACTACCCAAAAAGAATTATTTATCTCTTGGATTATTACGAAAAAAAGAAGCCCTGCGGCTTCTTCTCATCATCATTATTTTTGAATTTCTTCTTTATAATCGCATTGGCTACATACAATTTGTTTGCCACTTTTTACTTTCTTTTCTACAAGATAGTGAGAACATTTCGGACAATCTCTCCCTACTGGTTTATCCCATGAGACAAATTCGCATTCAGGATAACGATCACACCCATAGAATAAACGATTCTTCTTCGATTTTCGCTCAATCACATGTCCTTGATGACAGTGCGGACACGTTACACCAATTTCTTTTACAATTGCTGCAGTATGACGGCAATCCGGGAAATTACTACACGCATAGAATTTGCCAAAACGTCCTAATTTAATCACCATTGGGCTTCCACAAACTTCACAGTCGAAACCTGCAGGTTCATCTTTAATTTGGACTTTCTCAATTTGAATTTCTGCTTTATCTACTTCAGCTTTAAACGGTTGATAGAAACGATCAATGACTTGAACCCATTCTTGTTTGCCTGCTTCAATTTGGTCTAATTCTGATTCCATTTCACCAGTAAATCTAGTATCAACAATATTCGGGAAATAATTATAAATCATTTGATGAACAATTTCTCCCAATTCCGTTGGTTCAAAACGTTTAGTAACTAATTTTACATAATAACGTTTTTGAATTGTTTCAATGGTTGGCGCATAAGTTGAAGGACGTCCAACTCCAATTTCTTCTAATGTTTTAATTAAAGTTGCTTCTGAATATCTAGCAGGTGGTTGTGTAAAGTGTTGTTCCGGTTCTAATTTTTGAACAGAAACTGTGTCCCCCTCAACTAATTCAGGTAATACATTAGATTTTTTAGCATCCGCATTATCTTGATACACTTTTTGATAGCCAGCAAATTTAATGGTAGAACCATTAGCTTTAAACACTTGTTGATTTTGTTCTAACTCAACTTGAACTGTATCGTAAACAGCTGCAGACATTTGACTAGCCACAAATCTAGACCAAATTAATGTATAGAGTTTTAATTGATCTTTTGTTAAATAAGATGCAATAGATTCAGGTGTTCTCATGACAGATGACGGACGAATCGCTTCATGGGCATCTTGAGCACCTTCTGAAACTTTTGTTGAACGAGTGGAATTTGAATACTCACTACCATACTCAGATAAAATAAATGATTTTGCTTCATCCTTTGCAGTTTGCGAAATTCGAGTTGAATCGGTACGCATATACGTAATTAAACCAACTGAACCTTGTCTTCCTAGTGATACACCCTCATATAATTGTTGAGCGACCATCATTGTTTTACGAGTTCTAAAGTTTAATTTATTGGAAGCATCTTGTTGCAAGCTACTTGTTGTAAATGGTGCAGCAGGATTTCTTCTTCTTTCTTTTTTCGTAACTTTTTGAACAGTAAATGGTGATTTTTCATCAATTTCTTTCAATACTTGATTCACTTCATCTTGAGATTTTAATTCAACTTTTTCAGCAGTTGTTCCATAATAACTAGCTGAAAATTTCTTTGTTGATTTTTGGAAAGTCGCATCTAAAGTCCAATATTCTTCTGGAACAAAAGATTGAATTTCTCTTTCTCGATCAATAATTAATTTTACAGCAATACTTTGTACACGACCTGCACTTAAGCCTTTTTTAACTTTTTTCCATAAAATTGGAGAAATCGTATACCCTACTAATCGGTCTAAAATACGTCGAGCTTGTTGTGCATCAACTAAATCCATATCTAAATTTCTTGGATTTTTAAAGGCTTCTTTTACAGCATCCTTTGTAATCTCATTAAATTCTACACGAATCGGTTTAGTCGTATCTAATCCTAATAAATGTGCTAAATGCCATGAAATAGCTTCCCCTTCTCTATCCGGGTCACTTGCAAGGTAAACAGCATCAGCTTTACTCGCCTCTTTTTTCAAAGATTTGATTAAATCCCCTTTTCCACGGATAGAAATATAATGAGGCTGATACTGATTTTCAATATCGATTCCCATTTTACTTTTCGGTAAATCACGTAAGTGACCTTTACTTGCCACTACTTTAAAATTTTTCCCTAAATATCTTTCAATTGTTTTCGCTTTTGTAGGTGATTCGACAATCACCAAGTTTTTCTTAACCATATCGAAACTCCCTTCACAGAAGTATATGCTTATTTTCAATAATCGTTATTCATCATAGCGAACGAAAGTTTGTTTGTCAAATCAAAAAACTAAACGATTTAAAATTTTATGGAAAATAATGAAGAGAATCTAAAATATCATTCGCATTTCTTATCGGAAATGCTCCAGCAGTAATCAGTTCATTTGTCCCTTTTGAATATTCACTTGTAATATTACCAGGCAAAGCAAATACTTGACGATTTTCACTTAAAGCAACATTAGCCGTAATTAAACTTCCACTATGCAGTTTCGCTTCAATCACACATAATCCATGGCTTAATCCTGCAATGATTCGATTTCGATAAGGAAAATGAAATTTTAAAGGTGGACTATCTAATGGATATTCTGACAATATCAATCCTTTTCTCCCAATTGCATCATACAAACTTTTATTCTCCTTCGGATAGCAAACATTAATCCCATTTCCAATAACCGCAATCGTTTCTCCGTTTAAATCTAATGTTAGTTGGTGAGCTAAACCATCTACGCCTCTAGCTAGTCCACTAATAATAGATACTTTTCTTTCAAGGATATCCGGTAGTAAATATTCTAGAGCTTCTTTACTATATGCTGTATGATTTCTTGCTCCAACAATTCCTACCGATAAACGATTAAATAATTCCAGTCGCCCTTTATAAAATAACACAACTGGTGGTAAATAAATTTCTTTTAAACGTTTAGGGTACAACGCATCTTCGTACATCAAAAAATGAATCCCTTCTTTCCGATACTTTAATTCCAGACTGGCAAAATCGGTATTTCTTAACCAATCAATCTCTTCTAAACTTAATTCCTGATGAATCGCTTCTAGTGTGAATTGCCCTTCCGTCCACTCATTTTGACATAAGCGTTGATACAAATCCCATCTTTGTTGACTGCTCCCCTTATCTCTCATTGCCAATGCAATCATTAATGTTCGTCTTGTCCATTCCATAAAAATAACCTTCTTTCTCGAAATAACATCTCTACTTGTTATATACGAAAAAAAAGGCTAAAAATATTTTTTATTTCAAAAAATCTTTAATGGGAGCAAAAGTTTTTCGATGAATAGGACAAATTCCTTTTGTTTTTAATCCTTCCAAGTGTTTTGGCGTTCCATACCCTGCATTATTAGAAAAATCATAGCCAGGATATAATTCATCAAATTCTTGCATCATTTGATCACGCACTTGCTTGGCAACAATGCTTGCTGCTGCAATTGATATACTCTTTGCATCACCTTTAATAATGCCAATTTGCGGTGTATTCACATCAATTTTCATTGCATCAATTAATAAATAATCCGGTTGAATCTTTAATTCACTGACTGCTTGTTGCATCGCTAAACGACTGGCTTGATAAATATTGACTTGGTCAATAATATCCGCATCCACAATTCCGATTCCAATCGCAATAGCTTTTTCTTGGATTAAACGATAAATTTCTTCACGTTTAGAAGCTGATAATTTTTTAGAATCATCAAACCCTAAATCTTCAATATTTTTCGGTAAAATAACTGCCGCAGCTACAACTGGCCCTGCTAATGGACCACGCCCCACTTCATCTACACCAGCAATAAAACTAGCTCCTTCTTTGTATGCTAAACGCTCATAATATTGCATTTCAATAAAATGTTCTGCACGTTTTTGTAATTTTTCAATTCGTTTTTGACATGATTTGAGAGCTATTTGCACTCCTTTTCTCATATCTAAACTCAATTGTTGAAACATGGGATCTTCCATCGAATGAATGGAACTTAGTAATTCTTTAATTTGACTAATCGTATATTTTTCAGTCATTTTATACACCTTCCAAACTAATTGGTGCAGTATCTAATGTATATCGACCTAATTTACCACCACGAATATCAAAAATAATACGCTCACTTGCTCGTTCGTAATCATCTTTGAAGCCTAACTTTTTGGTAATGAGTAATAATAAATCTACATCTGATAATTCTAAATCAGCTTCACTTAATCCATAAGGCTTTCTTAGAGCATCTGTATAGTAAGTTCTAAAAATATTAATCGCAAATAACGCTACATCATCCATATGTAATAAAGAATCTTTAATAGCACCAGTTACTGCTAATTTATTTCCAATCTCTTGATTATCAAATTTTGGCCATAAAATACCAGGCGTATCCAATAATTCAAAATCATTACCGATCTTTAACCAACGTTGTCCTTTTGTAACCCCTGGACGGTTAGCTGTTTCAGCTTGATTTTTTTGAATCATACGATTAATAAAGGTTGATTTTCCAACATTCGGAATTCCTAATACCATTAAACGAATCGGACGAGGACGTACGCCTTTTGCTGCTAATTTTTCAAATTCTTCTGCCATTAATGATTTAATCTCTGCTTTTACTTGATTCAATCCTTTACCATCTTTAGCTTCGACTGTTAATACTTCAATGCCTTCTTCTTGGTAATATTTCATCCATTTCTTTGTTTGAATTGGATCTGCTAAATCCGTCTTATTTAACAGCATTAATTGTTTCTTTTGTCCTTTAATCTCATTTACAATTGGATTACGACTTGATTCTGGAATACGTGCATCCACTAATTCAATTACAACATCTACTAATTTTAGTTTTTCAATGGCTTCTCTTTTAGCTTTAGCCATATGTCCAGGATACCATTGTATCGTTGCCATTCGTTTCATCCTTTCTTACAACTTGTACTTTATTCTGAACTATTTTAACATACTCCCTTTTTATTTCAAAATTATTCATAGTCATGGGCAGACTTTTAGTGTATAATCACAATATTATTTTTATGATGAAAGGAAGAAAATATGAAAAAATTGATTCAACTAATCGATAAATTCGATGGACCTCAATCCACATTAAGTAATGAAGAATTTTTCATCCGTGAAAAACTAATGCTCTATTTGAAATTATTTTGGGTATTATCCATTCTTATTTTTGTTTTATTAGGAATCATGGTTAGTATTTCGTATTTCTTCTATTTCTTTTATTATGCGATTATTTTATGGATGATTACTAAAGTATTAGACTTACTACTTTACTTTTATTTAAAAAATAAAGAATAGCTTAATTACTCTTCAATAATTCTGTTAAATAATTGCTCACATTTTTCATCTATTAAGGATTTATTGGCTAATTTAACTATCCATTCATTAGGAATTGATTCCAAAGAATATTTGGCACCTGCTAGCGTACCTGTAATTGCTCCAATGGTGTCAGTATCCTCTCCAAGATTCACGGCTTTCAAAACGGCATCTTTAAAATTATCCGTTGTTCCTAAACACCATAAACATGCTTTCAGTGAATCCACCACATATCCTGTAGATTTGATTTCTTCACGGGTTTTATGATAAAATTTTTCTTCAAAAATTTCCTTAAAATGATTTTCATACTCTATCTTGTAAACAGAATTTTGACTAAATATTTCTTCTAATTTTGCTTGAACTGCCTCTAATACTTCTATAAGTGAATCATTGAATAACAATTCTTTTAATAACAAAATATAAATAATAGAAGCAACAATAGATCTAGCATGGCGATGAGTTATTATCGTATCTTTTTTGATTAACTTAACTTGCTCACTTAGATTAGTATTTTTCATTAAAAGAAATACTAAAGGGGAAATTCTCATTAAAGCACCATTACCGTTAGATTTTTCATCTTGTCCTCCACACTCTTCTGGTATAAATCCCGATAAATATCGTTCAATAGCTTCATTCGTTGCAATCCCAATATCGAAACAATAACCAAAAGGTGTAAGATACCCATCACGATAAGCTACAAATTTATCCATTAAAGTTTTTAAATTCGATTTTTCACCCAAATGTTCCATGAGTGCTAATGTCAATGAAGTATCATCTGACCATGTACCTGCTAGATGTTGATATGTACCATATCCCATCATATCGACAACCCTATAAGTATCTCTTTCTTCAAATTCCACTGGAACACCTAATGCATCCCCAATAACAAGCCCATAAATTACAGCTGAAATCATCGTTCTTAATGATTCTACCTTCACTCGTTTATCCATAAAATTAGCCTCCTTCAAATCCTATTATAGCAGAAACAAAAAGCCTTGAAGGGAGCAATCCTACTCCTCCAAGACTTTCTTATTTCATTATCCAATTGATGCTTTAAATTTAACTTTCTTAATTTTAAAATCAATACCCTTTTCTTGAATTGTCTTTTTAAAATCTTGAACAAAAACACGAGCATCATTATCAATTTGAATAAAGAGCTCATAACCTTCCTCAGACTTTTTTACTTCTACATTGGAGGATTGATATTGTTTTAAATTACAATGACGATGGATATCATGAATCACATTTAAATGGCTAATAATACCAGTAATATTTAATTGATACATTTGTCGATTCACACTTATTTTACGATGTGTCAATAATTGTACAATAACTACAACAGCACAACACGCACTTCCAAAGAACCAGAATCCCCCACCTATTGCCATTCCAATACCAGAAGTTGCCCATAAACCAGCAGCTGTCGTTACACCACTAACACGCATATCACGCATGTAGATAATACCACCACCGATAAAACTGATACCACTCACTACTTGAGCAGCGATACGAGTAGTATCAGCTGCATCAGGAGTTTCCCAAAAAGCTTCTTTCGAAACAATCATCATTAAAGCAGAAGCTAAAGCAACAATCACGTGAGTTTTCACCCCAGCTTGTTTATTACGTGATTTACGTTCATAACCAATCGCCCATCCACATAAACAGGCAATAATAATGGATAAAAAATGACGTAATTCTAATAAAGCATCAAATTGATGTACAAATATTTGATCCATTTAACTTCTCCTTTTTACTCACTAAATACTATTCTTATAGAATGTATTCAATCGTATAATTTTTACAAGAAAAAGTCAAGCTGAATGCTGTGGTTAATATAATATTTTAACTTTTTATATTTATTGATTTAACCACCAATACTTTGATATTTCTTTAATCCTTGTTTCCAAAAGAATTGATAAACTAAATAAAAAATAATCCATCCATAACTAAAATTGATTAATGTCTCTAAAGTAAATTGATTAGTACTCAGTAATAACTCATGTACAGGAAAATATCCTATAAAACTAAATGGTATAATCATTAATACAGCTTTTAACCATTGAGGATAGATTGAAATTGGATAATTTCCAAGTTGAGAAACTTCCCAAAAAATACTTTTCAGCCCATCATTTGATACCCACCAAAATGCAGTAGTATTTAAAAATAAATAAATAGCATATCTAACAAAAATAGAAGAAATTAAAAAGAAAAATAATTTAATAAAGAAGATAGCTGTCCACAATTCAGATAATTGAGTGATTGATCCTATTAATAATAATAAAGCTACAACTGTTTCAAATACAGATTCTTCATCTAATTGAAAAATAATAAACTGAAATAAAATATTTAAGGGTCTTACTAAGAAAATATCTAACTCTCCACTTTGAATCATATATGGAATTTCAAGTACAGTTACAAAAAATATTTCCCATAACGCATTTACTAACATCAAGTAAGAATAAAAAAATAACACTTCATATCCACTAAACTCACCTAAAAATCCAGTATTCATTACTATTATATAAAGAACAAATAAGGTTGAAATGGTTTCTAGAAAAAAGCCCATATTTCCTAAAACAAAATCAATAGGATACATCATTATTCGTTTGATATCCATTCTTACAAATTCAGTATAAATTTTTCTATAAAATTTTAACGAACGAATCATCATGTTAACCTCCCATAATTTCTAGTTTTGAATAGACTCTTTTTTGTAAAATAAATAAAACTAAGAGAAAGAAAAGAATCCAACATAATTGAATTAAAAGTGCAGTTTTATAGGAAAATAATTGACTTCCACTTAATATTGCACTAGGAAAATATTGTAAAGCAACAAAAGGCAGTTTTAATACAATTAGTTTTAAGGGTTCAGGATAAATATCTATCGGCAAAACTCCTCCTCCAAGTAATAAAATTAATCCTGAAATTAAACTTTTAGTTCCATTTATACTAATTAAATACGGAGAAAGTAATCCTATAATATGACCAATAATTAATGAAAGTATCCAACTGAAACATAAAGATAGTAATGCCAACAAAAGAACACTATTTACAGTCATGAGATTTATTTTGAAAAAAATAATATAAATAACCCAAATCGGAATAATTCGATAAATAATTTTATAAAAACTATTTCCAATTTGAATAGAGGAATTGACTAAAAACAGCATTTGTGGACGCTGTAAATAATTAGCTATTGTTCCCTTTAAAATAATATGATTCATAAAATCAGCTGAAGAAAACAAAGGTAATAAAGACGATAATGTTAAGGCAAACATAGAATAAATAATAATTTGTTGTGTATCCATTCCATTTGTTTTTTCAACATATGTCCAAATATAATACTGAATTACAATAGCGATAAATGTACTCATAATCGTCATAACATTATTCATGCGATATTTTTTATTAGACTTAAACTGGTAAAGTATGTATGCTAATAAACCTTTCATTCTAACACCCTCTTTACCGTCATTAATTCTGATAAACTTAAATGAACAACTTCTAAATTATCAGGATGATAATTATTTTGAATAAATTCAATAGCTAATTCTTCTGAAATTTCACGAGTATCAAAAAAATACTCAGTAGAAAAAATATTCTTTGCTAATACTTTTATAGTTGAATTCTCTATCAATTCATGCTGTCCTTGTTCGTGATAAATGATAACTTTTTTCAAATATGAATATTGGTTTTTAAACTCATCAATACTTCCTTGATATGAATTGATGCCTTTGTTCAGAATAATAATTCTTTGACAAACTTTCTCAATTTCTTGAAAGTCATGACTGGTAATCATGAATGTCGTATTTTTTTGCGCATTAACTTTTAAAATAATTTCCATCATTTTTTGTTTTATTTGAACATCAATCCCAATTGTAGGTTCATCTAAAATGACTAACTTAGGAGAATGAAGTAAAGCACAAACAAATTCTCCACGCATACGTTGTCCTAAAGAAAGTTCTCGTACTGGTTGATTTATATAGGCTTTTACTTCTAATTCATTTATTAACCATTCTAACCATTTATCGTCTTCAGTAGATGTTCTAGAATAAATTTTTTGTAAAAATTTGAAAGAATCTAACAGTGGTAAATCCCACCAGAGATGAGATTTCTGTCCAAACATAACTCCAATTTCAGAAGCGTTTTTTCGACGATTCTTGAACGAATCTTTTTCAAAAACTGTTACATTACCAGAATCTGCAGGGATAATTCCTAACAACATCTTTATTGTTGTAGATTTTCCAGCACCATTCTCACCAATGTAACCAACAATTTCTCCTTCGTTAATTTCTAAATTTAAATCTTGAATAACTGTTTTCTTTGCCTTTTTTGTAAATAATCTTTCTTTAAAAGACTTTTTTAATTGTATATCTGAATCTATATATTCTTTATATACATTTTCAAAACGAATCATACTCTTCTCCATATATCATAAATAAAATTTTATCCGTACATACACTCTATGCACACACCACCAAAGACTTCTCATAGTAGTAATGATAAAAGTATCCTAATAGGATACTTTTATTGGGGAAATTTGAGACCCTAGGCTCAAATTTTAGGAATGAGACTTGCAAGTGCAAGGCTGCTTCCGTCCCTTACTACTATATTTGAAGTCATTACAAAAACTAAAGTTACTTTTTGAAGAAATTCCTCATCGTAAACAATGGTTTATTACGTACAATGTTTTCTTCTCCAACAAATGTACGCATTTCTTTTAAACATTTCCCTGCATTTTTCACCACAAAATTAAATGAACCTGCAGATTTCGTATCTATAAAGAACCCACGAATATAACGATCCTTAAAGAAAATTTGAGCACGTACTTTGTCAATCTCATTCCAAGGAATTTGAATATAATCCTCCGGATTTTTTTCATTATAAAACTCAAATGCTCTATCCCCAACGAGAATATCGCCATGTTTATTTCCAATCCAGCCAACAAAAGCATTAGCCTTTGTTGTATAAATAACTTTTGTATTTAATGACTGTGCCATAACATTCTCCTTTTTTATAAACTCTTAAATCTATTTTATCATAAAACAAAAAAAGATGAACAGACATTTAAATCTGTTCATCTCAAAATTGTATCTTAATTACATAATTCCTGTTACACGACCAAGAATACCTAATGCAAATAATGCAAAGATAATTAAAATTGGACTTACTTTACGTTTTAATAACCACATACATGCGAATGTTAATAATAAAGCAGCAAAACCTGGAATTAATTGGTTTAAGTTGTCTTGTAATGTTGTAACTTTTTCAGGAGTTAATGAAGTACCACCTGCTAATGCAGATAAGATTTTTTGTAATGTTGAACCATCAACAGCTCCATCAGGGAATTGAATGTATGCTCCTTCAGATAATTTAGCACGAGCAACAACTAATGGGAAGTTAATAGATGTCCAACGTTGAACTAAAATCCCCATTACGAACATCCCTAAGATTGAAGCACCTTTAGTAATAGTTTGTAAAATACCACCTGATAAGTCACTTGTAATTTCAGAACCTTTTTGATATCCAACTTCTTGTGTATACCATAAGAAACCAATACGGATTAAGTTCCAAGCAATAAAGAAGAATAATGGTGCAATTAATGAACCACCAGTTGCCAATGAAGCAGCAATTGCTCCAAGAATTGGACGAACTGTAAACCAGAATACTGGATCCCCAATACCTGCTAAAGGTCCCATCATACCAACTTTAACCCCTTGAATTGCAGCATCATCGATATCTGCTCCATTTGCTTTTTCTTCTTCAAGAGCTAAAGTTACCCCAAGAATTGGAGCAGCAATATATGGGTGAGTATTAAAGAACTCTAAGTGACGTTTTAAAGCATCACTTGCATCTTGCTTGTTAGGATATAATTTTTTAAGTGCTGGGATTAATGAGAATGCCCAACCACCATTTTGCATACGCTCATAGTTCCATGAACCTTGAAGGAACTGAGAACGTAACATAACGCTAATACGGTCGCTTTTCGTTAATGAAACTTTTTTCTCTGACATATCTGTTCCTCCATTCTAGTAATCATTTAAAATATCACCAAGTGGGTCTCCTGAACCAGCATTTGATCCTGAACCACCTGAGTTATTTTTTTGTAAGTTTAAGTAAATGATAGCAATTGCTAAACCGATAATACCAGTTGCAATTAATGTTAATTCTTTAATTGGTGCTAATGCAAAACCTAAGAAGAAGAATGGCCATACTTCTTTAGTTGCCATTAAGTTAATAACCATTGCATAACCAACAGCTACTACCATTCCCCCACCAACTGTCATACCACCAGTAAACCATGCTGGTAATGAACCTAATGCAGCTTGTACTGCTGAAGAAGGAATGAATAATAAAGCTCCTGCTGGAATTGCAATACGTAAACCTTGTGTAGCTAATGCTACATAGTGCCAAAATTCAACACCACGGAAGTTTCCTTGTTCTGCTGCTCTATCAGCTTGGTGAACAAGAACAACTGATAAAGTACGAACAATCATAGTTGTTACTAAACCAACAGTTGCTAGAGTGATAGCTGCTGCAATCGCAATGTTACGACCTTCTGTAGAGAAGTCACCGGCTTTTACATAAATAATGGCAGATGCTACTGAAGCTAACGCTGCATCGGGGGCAACCGCTGCACCGATATTAGCCCAACCTAAAGCTAATAATTGTAAAGCTCCACCTAAAATAATACATTCAGTTAAATGTCCAGTTGCTAATCCAATTAATGAACATGCAATAATTGGTTGATGGAATTGGAATTGGTCTAAAATACTTTCCATACCAGCTAAAAAGGCAACAACTAGGACTGCAATAATTGCTACAATATTAAAATCCATAATGACCTCCTATTAAATGTTTAATCCTTCGCCAGCTTTTGCAGCGATTAATTTGAATAAATCAGAAGGAGAATCTCCTGATACTTTTCTAACATCGAATTTTACGCCTAAATCACGTAATTTTTTATACGTATCAACATCTGCTTGGTCAACAGATAATACATTATTAATTTGAATTTTTCCAACTGAATGGGCCATAGAACCAATATTCAATTCTGGAATTTCTACACCTTTTTCGATAACTGCTAAAGCATCTTGTGGATTTTCAAATAATAATAATGCTTTTGTATCTCCAAAACGTGGATCGTTATATACTTGAACTAATTTATCCAATGGGATAACGTGAGCACGTACTCCTGGAGGAGCTGCTTGTTCAATTAATTTTTTACGTAAATCGTCTTTTGATACTGAATCAGAAACAACGATAATACGGTTTGGATTTGTTGCTTTAGTCCAGTTTGTCGCAACTTGTCCGTGAAGTAAACGTGTATCCACACGAGCTAATACAAACTTAATTTTTCCATCACCTAAAACTGTTCCTTCTGGAATAGCTCCTTTTGATGCAACCGTTTGTTTTTCAGCTACTTCTTCTTTCTTTTGCAATTCTTCAGGGCGAACTTTTACCCCATCAATTGCAGTTGGAGCAATCGCTTGCGCAATTTCGTGAGCTGTGTTCATTGAGAAACGACTCGCATACGCTTCGATTAGCATTGGTAAGTTTAATCCAGCGACAATCGCACGATGTTCTGGAGCTTCTTCAAACAATTTATTTGCTTGATTGAATGGACTACCGCCCCATAAATCGACTAAGAATAAGATTTCTTCTGAATCAACTTTTGCAATGGCTTCTTGCAATTTTCTTTGCAAATCTTCTGGACCTTCACTTGGCATAAATACAACAGATTCAACTTTTTCTTGTTCACCAAAAATCATTGAACCTGATTGCTTAATACCAGCAGCGAATTCACCATGGCTTGCAATAATAATTCCAACCATAAGATATCCTCCTATAATATAATATTTAGTGTATATAGTTTTACACTAAATGGAGTGTATCATTTATTTTTCTATTTGTAAACGAAAACAAATTGAGTATAACATTCTAGTTTTTTATGATATTTTTTATTCATTAATGATTACGAAATACTTCCACAAAATGAAAAAACTGGACTTTATAAATCCAGTTTTTCTCCTTTTATTCAGTATAAAGATAAGAATAATTTTTTTGTCCACCAAATTGATTCATTGGCCAAATGGTAAAAACAGCTTTTCCTTCAATAGACTTTCGATCTATCAGTCCAATCATTCGACTATCTCTTGAAACCCCTCTATTGTCACCCATTACAAAATATTTTCCTTCAGGAATCTTTGTTTCGCCAATTAAACTTTGTAATGTAAAGTCATCAATAAAAACCGTCTGTTTTTGTAATGCTTCAGTATTAATAAAAGGTTGTTCAATTTTTTTACCGTTGATATAAAGAACACCTTGTTTCATTTCTAATGTATCACCAGGCATTCCAATAACACGTTTAATATATTCAACATTTTCATCTGGAGCTTTTAGTACGACCACATCAAAGCGATTAATATCTCCTATTTTGGATAAAATCATACGATCTCCATTATGTAATGTTGGATACATAGAAGCCCCACTAACTGTAAAAGGTCTTCCTAAGAAAATATAAACTGCCCCAACTATAATGAAAGCTACAATAAAAGACCATATCCATGACCAAATAATGGATAGTATAGATGGTTTTGAATAATATTCTTCTTGTTCCATTACTATTCCTCCTTATTATTCAGAGTATAAATAAGAATAATCCGTTTGACCACCAATTCGATTATACGGCCAAATCGTAAAGACTGCTTTTCCTTCGATTGCCGTTCTATCAATAAAGCCTATCATACGACTATCTCTTGATACACCACGATTATCTCCCATTACAAAATATTTTCCTTCAGGAACTTTTGATTCTCCCGTTAATTCTTGTAAAGTAAAATCATCAATATAGACTGTCTTGTTGACTAATATTTCTTTGTTAATAAACGGTTGTTCAACTACTTGTCCATTAATGTATAATTTTCCTTCTTTTACTTCAATGGTATCGCCAGGCATTCCGATGACACGTTTAATATACTCTTTATCTTGATCAGGAGCATGTAATACAACTACATCAAAACGATTGATTTCCCCTAATTTTGACATAAACATACGGTCAGAATTATGTAATGTAGGATACATTGATTGACCACTTACCGTAAAAGGTTTGCCAACAAAGATAAATAACAATGCTAGAATGGCAAAGGACACGGCAAAAGAGCCTAACCAACTAATTATTTCTTCCCATATTGTAGGTTTAGGAAGTTTTCTTTTACGCATATTACGTGGAATAAATGAACTTACTTCTTCCATGGAAAAACCTCCATTCTATTTTAGTAATTCTTTCGCAGCTTGATACTGTGTATCATTTTGTTGAATTAATTGTCTAACACTATTCATCAATTTCTGTGCTGTCTCTTCATCTACTTCTCCTGTTGCAGTTAATCCTTCTTTTTGTTGATAGGATTTTACTGCATCTTGAGTAGCAGCATCGAAATAACCGTCCGCTGTAACTGAATATCCTAATCCTTTTAGAATTGTTTCAACAGAAAGAACATTTTGAGAGACTGAACCTACTTTTAACGTTTCTCTTGCATCAATAATTTTCAAGAATGCATAATCCGGTAAATTTACTTCTTTTGTTGGAGTTACCCCTTCTTTATGAATCCAATTTCCATTTGGAGTTAACCATTTAGCATTTGTATATTTTAACTCACTTTTATCCGAAATATCGATTACACTTTGAACAGTTCCTTTACCGTAAGTTTTTGTTCCTACAATTTGTGCTCCAGCACCTTCTTTTAGCGCTGCAGCGAGAATTTCAGAAGCACTAGCACTTCCTTCATTTACTAGTAGGACATAAGGTTGAGTAATTTTAAATTTTCCAATATCAGAAGAAGCTTTGTAAATCTTCTTCTCCCCAAATCTGTCCTCTACTTGAACGATTGGTTCACCATCTTTTAAGAACATATTAGCTACTTTATATGCTTGATCTAATAATCCGCCAGGATTGTATCGAACATCGAATACAAATGCTTTAGCACCTTTATTCGTTAAATCTTTCACCGCTTTTTCTAATTCTTCAGCAGTATTTTTCGCAAAACTAGTAATGCGAACATGACCAATGGTTGCATCCTCTTTATCTAACTCAGCTTTTACAGTATTAATGGCGATACTTGCTCTCGTTAATTTAACTTCTAGTGAAGTTCCAGCACGTTCAATAGTTAACACAACATCTGTACCGACTTCTCCACGTACTTTTTTTACAACTTCAGAAATGGTCTTACCAGTCATATCTTCGCCATCAACTTTTGTAATAACATCAGCAGCTTGAAGTCCCACTTGTTGAGAAGGACTTCCTTCCATAGTAGTACTAATGACAACACGGCTTTGATCGGATTTTAATTCAGCTCCTATTCCACCAAAGGATCCATTAACCGTTTCATCTAATTGAGCTGTCTCATCATTTACTAAATAAGTGGTATAAGGATCCCCTACTGATTCAGCCATCCCTTTTAAAGCCCCTTGAATTAATTGTTCACTTGTAACATCTTTATCTAAATAATTTTGTTTTAGATAATAAAATACTTTCTCAATTTGAAACAATTCACTTTTAGTAAATGCATGTACTTGAGCTTGGTTCCCAATTAGTTTTGGCAACTGTGTCCAAATAATACCAATCGTTAATCCTACAGAAACGATGATTGTTGAAATAATCGAAACAATAAAAACCCATAGCCGTATTCCTTTTTTAGGAGTTTGAACGACTTTTTCTTGATTTTCTTCCATATTTTTACCTACTTATTCACCATGATGAACTGTTTCTAAAGCAATTTCCATCATTTCATTAAATGTTTTTTCACGTTCTTCAGCAGTTGTTTCTTCACCTGTTAAAATATGGTCACTAATCGTTACAATTGCTAGAGCTTGTTTCTTATGTTGTGCAGCTAATGCATATAAACCAGCAGCTTCCATTTCAATGGCAAGTACGCCGTATTCTTGTAATTTTTGTTTGTTTAATTCAGCATTATAGAAACGATCTGAAGATAAAATATTTCCAACGTGTACAGTTGCGCCTCGTTCTTTTGCTAAATGATAAGCTTTTTCTAATAAATCAAATGAAGCTAAAGGTGCAAAGTTAACTTGTCCTTGGAAAATATTTGTAATAATTGATGAATCCGTTGTTGCTCCTTGGGCTAATACAATATCACGAACATTTACATCCGGTTGAATAGAACCAGCTGAACCAATACGGATAATTTTTTCAACGCCAAATTCAGTATATAATTCATTAGCATAAATCATCATTGAAGGAATTCCCATTCCACTACCTTGAACTGATACTCGTTGTCCTTTGTAAAATCCTGTATAACCAAACATATTTCTTACGCTATTATATTGTTCTACATCTGTTAAATAATGTTCTGCAATGTATTTTGCACGTAGTGGGTCTCCTGGCATTAATACTACCTCTGCGATTTGTCCTTTTGTTGCATTAATATGTACACTCATGTGTGATCTCCTAACTGTCTTATAGACTTTTAAATTTTTCTTACTGTAGATATTCTACTATATTGTCATTAGAAATTGAAATAGAAAAAATAAATTCACTTGTTTTTAAATTAATTTTTTTTGCTTTAATCGTACTTCCCTCATGAATTCCTGATAAATTTAATAAGAAATACTGGTTCTCAGTGTTTAACTGAAACCATTCTGGAAACTCCATTTGTTGTAATCTTCCTAAAGCTAAAAATACTGGTAACGAGAAACCTCCTAATTGAACAGACTGTATTTTTAATTGAATAGCTCCTTCTTCGGTTACATATGGTACAGTCGTCATTTTATAAGGAACAGTAACCCCTAATGCTTCAGCATCTCCAGTAATTTGAATGACTGAATCATTCATCACAAAGTTTGGAAAATTTGGATTTTCTACTTGATTCTTTTTGGAAACAATTTCTAAAATATTTTGAATTTCATTTTTACTTAATGTGACTTCCATCCAATTCTCTCCTTGCTCTACAATTGACGTTGTTGAAACTTGATGTTTAGATCGACTCGGAATTAATGTAGAAACAATTACAAATAGATTGATTGTAATTAAAACAATAAAAGCGATCTTCCAATTATTTCTCATCTTTTTAGTTCTTCTCAATGGTGTCATTCTATCACCTCTTTCATATTTGTGAAAGCTATTATACTAAAGTTAATTCTAATCTTCTAAAAGAAACGCTTGGAATACATTATTTCCTAAAAACTTTCCTTTATGAGTTAACGCAATTCCGTCTGTTGTTAATTGGATTAATTCCTGTTCTAACAGTTCCTCAATAATATCTTGATAAATATCATTCATATTTCTTCCAAATCTTCTCTTAAATTCAAGATTAGAAACACCAGACATTTTTCTTAATCCTAAAAACATAAATTCTTCCATTTGAGATTTTTTACTTAATACATCCTTTTGTAAAATTGGAAGTTGAGAATTCCGTAATGGTTCTAAATAATGTTGAATGGGACCACAATTTTGATAGCGTTCTTGATTTAAATAACCATGAGCACCAGCACCAAACCCTAAATACTCATCTGCTTTCCAATAATGTAAATTATGTCTAGATTCAAAACCTGGAAGTGCATAATTACTTATTTCATAATGATGCCGTCCAAAACTTTCCATAGAATCCATGGCTAATTGAAACATATCTGCTTCTTCATCTTGAGTTGGCAAAGGAAGCTTCCCTTGTCTCATTAAATTATAAAAAACGGTCTTTTGTTCTAAAATTAAGGAATAAATCGAATAATGTGGTAAATCTAAATCCATTGCTATTTTTAAACTATCTTCGAAATCTTGAATCGTTTGTTGAGGCAGTCTAAAAATTAAATCAATACTTATATTCTCAAATCCTAGTTTTCGAGCATTTCCTATGCTTTCTAAAACTGTCTTTTTACTATGTTTTCGTCCAATTTTTTTTAATAATTCATCATTAAATGATTGAACTCCCATACTAATACGGTTAACCCCATATTCTTGCATTACTTCTAACCGTTCCATTTGCCCATCATCTGGATTTAATTCCATTGTAAATTCGCAATTTTTCTCTAGTGGTAAATAGCGATGAATTCCTTCAAATAATGTTGCTAATTGCGTTGGCGTTAAAGTTGAAGGTGTTCCTCCCCCGATATATAAAGTCTCTAAAGGAGAGATGGGATGAGCCTTTGCTCGTAATTGTATTTCTCTTACTAATAAATCAACATATTCATCAACCGGTTGCCCCTCAATAAATACCTTATTAAAATCGCAATAATAGCAAATATGCGAACAAAATGGAATATGAATATAAGCTGCTCTTACTGCGTTCATTTGTTTCTCCTTATTCTTTTGGTTTATTTTCCCGAATTTGTTGAATCACTGCTTCATCTGGAGTGATATATGTATTTTGTTGTCCTTCATACACAACAAATCCTGGCTTAGATCCATTTGGCTTTTTAATTTTTGAAACAGAAACATAGTCCACTGGAACAGTTGCTGAATGACGATATTTTGAATAGTAAGCTGCTAACATCGCTGCTTGCCCAATTGTTTCATCGCTTGGACTTGCCGATTCTACAATAACGTGTGATCCAGGAATATTTTGGGCGTGTAACCATAAATATTCTTTCTTGGCTTGTTTTAACGTTAAGGTATCATTTTGTAAATTATTTCTACCCACTAAAATTCTTGTACCATCATTTGCGTAGAAAACATATGGTTTTGAAGGTTTCACTTTCTGTTTTCCTTTTTTCATAGCAGAACGTTTTAAGTAACCACTTGCTACTAATTCTTCTCGAATAATTTCTAAGTTTTGTACATCAGCTTCTTCAATTTGATATAGTACTTGTTCTAAATATTGAATTTCTTGATGAGTAACTTCCTGTTGTTTTTCAATATGTTCAATTGAATTTCTTAATTTTTGATACTTTTTAAAATAAGCTTGTGCATTTTGAGAAGGTGTCAACCATGTAGACAATTGAATCGTCAGTAATTCATTATTATCGTAATAATTCTCCACTTGAATTTCAGTTTGACCTTTTTCTATTTTGTACAGGCAAGTATTTAATAACTCCCCTTTAATACGGTATTGTTCTGCCTTCTCACTCTTTTGTAAATCTTCTTCAAATTTAACCAATTTTTCACGATTTTTTTTCAATTCTGATTTCAACATTTGAAGTAAATTCCCTGCCAACTGTTGAATTTTTTCTTCCTGAACTTTATGAACATAATAGACAGTTAATAATTCAGATAATGTTTCAAAAGATTGATTTTCAGCATTTTGGAATGAATAATAAGGACAAACTGTGAAATAGCTTTTTCCATTCGAAAGTTTTGCTAATGTAGGTGTTGGATTCTCATTATTTTGTTCTAAAAACTTCCATAAACTTTCAGCAATCGTCTCACCAAACATCATGGAACGTTCGACAATTTCATTTGCTGTTAATGTACTCATCCCTTGTACAAGACTCATTAATGATTTGGTTAATGAATCTTCAGAAACTTCTCTATTCAATCTGGCATCCAATTCAAAAAGAGTCATTTCAAATGGATTGAGTTTTGTTTGGTGAGGAGGTAATTGATAAGTAGCCCCCGGTTGTAAGGTACGATAAGTATTTTGACTTAATGGAATTCGTTTTAAACAGTCAATTATTTGCTGACTTCTTCGATCTACTAAGAAAACATTACTATGTTTCCCCATCATTTCAAGTGTCAAACGCCATTTCGCTTCATCTCCAAGTTCATCCCTTGTATCCACATCTAAATGAATAATACGGTCAGCACCAACTTGAGTAAAATCTTGAATAATCGCTCCTTCAAGATATTTTCTTAAAATCATACAAAAATTCGGAGCAATTTCAGGATTATCCCCTTTTTCTCTAATAAACTGAAAACGTGCCATCATGGGATGAGCACATAATAATAGTAAATAATTTTTACGATTGGAGCGAATCGTTAATTGAATTTCATAAGGAAGAGGCTGATGAATTTTACTAATTCTCCCTCCAATAATTTCTTTAGAAACTTCATCCGTCATCCATTTTGTAAATAAACCATCAAATGTCATAACTTCCTCCATATAGATAAAAAAATAGATCTGAATTTATCTAATTATAAATCCAAATCTATTATATTTTGTTTCATCGTTAGATTAGATTTTACTGTTAAACTCTACTCTATTGTAACGATTTTTGACTTAATTATCTACTGATTTGTCTTCATGATTCAAACAATAATGCTCTAAAAAATAAAGATTTTCTTGAATACGTCGTGCCGTTTCAGTATTTTGTAAACCATTTTCAAAAGCTTCATGTAATGAAAATTTCAAACCATCTCTATACCAGAGTGCATGATTTTTAATATCATAACCTAATGCTGCTAATAACGCAATTCGCTCTCCTCTTGCTTCAGGAGCAAAAGAAAGTTTATCTTCCGACATTTTTACACCAGTTTGACTAGAATGATGCTTACGATATGTATATAGACTTTTTTTCACAAAAATTATTTTTTCACATTGTAAAAATAATTTATACATAATAAAGGCATCTTCTGCTAATTTATTTAATAGAAATTTCACATGATCAAATAAATGCTTTTTAAATAATTTTCCCCACGAAGTCACAAAAGATAAATCAATTCTTTCTAATTCCGGAAGATTGTCAATCAGTTCATCGCGAAAGTATAATTTCTCAATATAATCTTCATCCGTAAAATGAATATAAAAACAACCATCTTGTTCTAAATATTGATGATAGCTTCCTATAGCAATATCTGCATCATATTCCACTAATTTTTCATACAATAATGTTAATTGTTGTCGATCCATCATATCATCTCCATCAATAAACACGACATAATCTCCATTAGCTTCTTCAATGCCACGATTACGTGCACCAGATAATCCTTTATTTTCTTGTGAAATATAAATAATCCGTTCATCCTGTGCTGAATAATACTCACAGATTTCAGAACTTTTATCTGTAGAGCCATCATTCACTAAAACCACTTCAATATTAGGATAGGTTTGATTTAAAACACTTGTGATACATTCTTCTAAATAATTTTGAACATTATAAATAGGAATAATCACACTAATAAGTGGTGTTGACAGTTGGCTAATCGTTTGTATCATCTCTTCTGGTGTTTGAGAATTTGTTATAATTTCATACTCAGGATTTTTACTTGTACAATCAAAAGCCAAAATTTTCTTATGTTGTCGAATAAATTCCTCAACGAACTTCTTTTGATTATTCCCAAAATGCGTATCGAGATAGGCATCACAAGTACTCATCAACTCATCTAGTACATCACCTACAATCTCAGGATAAAGATACACATTCGAATACTGATTAAGTTGCAATAATTTATCACCCATTTGTGTATAAGCTCCAATATGAAAAGCAACCTCCGGTAACGATTCTACTAATTCTTGCATATAAAGAAAATCTTGGCTATCCGTAAATGAAAAAAGATTTACAGCATATCGTTTGTATAAATTTTTAAAATCAAATTCCCCCATATAGTGCATTTGAATTTGCTCATAAGTAAGAGATAAATAGTCAAACCATACATTTCGATAACGATAACCAACAATACTATTCCACGGTTTTCGATGAGTCGTATAATGGATGACTTTCGGTAAATCTTTTGACATAAAATGTTGGGTCCAATTTCCATAAAATGCATAAGTATCATGACCAACTTGCAAATTATACAGTTGTTCTAAAGGAAGCCAATTCTCTCCAAAAACATGATTCAACACTTCTTGATCTCCCATTAAATTCTGTTTATTGGCAACATTTTCAATCGTTTGATGAATAAGCTTATTAGTAATAGAAGCATGACGCCATTTTTGATTATCGATTACCATCATACCAGAATTAAAACCTATACCTTTAGCATCTTGAACTGCCGCCAAAAAATATCCTTGCAAATCTAACTCAAACAATTCATCTAAAGGCTGATAAACAATCATATCGCAATCTAAATAGAGAACTCTATCTTCCTCAATGAGTTCTGGAATCCAATATCGAGCAAAACCAATAGGGGAAATATGATCAAATGTAATCCAGTCGGATTGCACAGTATTCTCTTGTAACTGAATGCCTTCTAACACACTTCCAAGATTCGTAACTTCTGTTTTCAATCGTTCTAACCATTCTGGTGATACATCCTGATGAATAAAATAAATTTTCACACCTTGATGATGATATAAGATAGATTTTATTACCGTTTCGATTGGAGTCAAATAAGTAGCATCCCCTGTTAAAACGAATGTTTTCATAACTGCTCTCCTTTAATCTGCTCAATAAAATTTTGAATATCCTTTACTAATGTTTCTTTCTCTGCCAAATCATATTTTCTACTATAGTCACTCTCATCATGAGAAGTTTGATAAAAAGAAAAAATAGGAATTTGTTTTTCTTTACAAATTTCTATAATATTAAGAATTTCATTTTCATAATTAATATCTAAGTAAAAATCAATTTTCTGAATGATTTCTTCTGCTTTTATCATTTCAATCGCAGGATAAAAGGCAATATTGGTATAGGAACGTAGTTTCCATATATCTTCTCCAAAAAAGGTATGCGCTCCAACATGAAATTGAACTTGAGGGAATGAGGTTGCTAAATATTCCAGTTGTTCGACATTTGCAGTATTAGTAAAAATCGCAGTGTTAACATTCGGTAAGTTCACTAACTGATTCCAATGAAGATAAGCCATTGGTTTTTTCAGAAGAATATCTGACCATTCAAGCATATAATATTTCCACCAAATATCACGATAACGATTCATTCGGACTTCTTTCCATGGTTTTTCCTTCAATGTATAATGAATAACAACTGGAAATTCTTTACTTTTCTCAAACCAATCAGAAGATCCGATTAAATTTAAGTAATTATCAGCACCCACTTGTAAATTATATTTTACAGGGAGTTTTAACCAACGTTCTTTAAAATATTCATTTAATACGCCTTGATCTCCGTAAACAGTTGCCCCAATCTCATTAGTTAGCTGTAATAAAGATTCTAAGCAACGTTCTTTTCTCCATTTTGTAACATCTATTACTAACAGCCCAGCATTAAATGTTATCTCTTCTTTTGGTAAATCAGGAACGGCACCAATCATATAATGATCTAACGATACCTCAAACAAAGGTTGTAAAGAATCTGTTACAATCATATCGCTATCCAAATAAATAGCTCGTTCTTCTTGAACAAATTCTCCAATAAAATATCTATAATACGTTCGATAATTAATATGAGAACTTGGAAGAACAAAATGACTAACGGACGCTGCATTTATTTTTATATCTGTTACTTTACAATCAATCACTTTCAATCGACGATTCATTATTAAAAACCATTCTTGGGGAATATCATCATTAAAAATATAAAAATGAATCCCTCTATTGTACATACAAATGGACTTCATTGTTGTACTTATTTTTTCTATATACGCATTGTCTCCACATAATACAATAGCATGATAGGACATATTGATTCCTCACAATTCATTATAATTCATTTCCACCCTTATTCAACCAACTAATGACATCCCAAGCTTGTAAAGGAGTATTGATAACTCCAACTTCATCTTTTTCACTACTTTCTACTACTTGTTGATGCATTAAATGTGGATATTTTTTATGTACTAAAATAATTTTATTATGATAGGGTAATTGATCTATTTTCTCCAATAATTCATCACTGATACCATCTCGATTATCAAATTTAAAATAAATATTATTCCAATTCATTCGTTTTTTTCTTCTATTCCACTTATCTCTTGCTTCCTCTACACTCTTATAATGCAGAAAATGTAAGGTAACATCTCCTAAATGTCCTACAGGATAAAAAGATTGATCAGGTTCAAATAACTTTAACTCCTCATCAAATACTATCGGTAACTCTAAATAAGTACGAATATCTTTCGTCAAACGATAATAATCTTCCGGTAAGATAAACAACCCAACAAATGGTGTTGTGTATGGGAGTCCCATTTGTTTATAAATTAAGCCTCCAACACAATTATTACTAATAATTGTAAAATCTAATGATAATAAATCTAAAAAAGGAAAAATACCATTTTCTGCTGTGATTAGCATTTGATAAACACGATTTGATTCTTTAATAGCTCCTTCGTTTTTTAACCATTCAGAATAATTCGCTAATAACTGAATATACTGTTTTTTTGCCTTATCCATAGAAAAAATATTCAAAGATTGTCCAACTTTCATTAATTCCTGAAAACTTTGTAATGATTCTTTATAATAAGATTGAACAGGAATTTGTCGAGAGATTCTCACAGAAGTTGGATAATTCACATAGGCAATCGTTTGGGCTTCAATCGCTAATCGCCAATTTAGTTGAGAGGATATCCATGAACTTATATTATAAAACAATCGCTTATGAAACAATTTTCCGTCAAGTGACCCGTAAAGGGAAAAATTAGCAGCTTCACTCGTCGCATTGTTTTCTAAATAAGTTTCTTTTGCAACAGACTGAACAATCCAGTCCTGTCCAAAATTATAAAAATAAAATTGTCCATCAGAGTAGTCAGCATAATTACCCATTGTAATATCCGCATCTGTTAAAGCAGCTGTATGATATAATTTTTCAATCGATTCTTCAAACATTGAATAACAATCATCAATAAAAATCACATAATGAGTATCTGATTGAAGTAATTCTTCTACTTGAAATTCTGTCATTCCCATTGGCAAACAAGAAGTTGTATCTTCATTGAATACTCTTATAATAAGATTAGGATACGTTTGCTTTTTAATAATTTCAAGAATACGTTCTAGTTGTCTAGAGTCTCCATGATATAAAATGATAATCATTATCACCGGCAACATGAACTACACTTCCTTTAAATAAGTTTTGATTGCGTCTATCATTAGATGAATTTCATTAGGTTCAAATTTCTGACTATAGTCACTATTGTCATGACTAGTCGTTGTAAAAGCGAAAATTGGCTTTTCGAGTTCTTTTACTTTTTGAATAATGTCATAAATTTCATCTTCATCATTAATATCTAAATAGAAATCCATATTTTCCAAAACTTCTTCGGCATTAAATGGACTAAAATTAGGATATAGGGATAAATTCAAATGACGTTGCTGATCAATCACACTTGGTGCAAAGTTTGTATATGCTAATATACTGAAATGAACTTCCGGTAAGGCATCTAATAACAAGTCTAACTGTTCCATATTTGCAGAATTGGTAAAAATACACGCATGATAACATGAATGAGATACTAGTGTTGAAAAGTCACGTTTGACAATATCATTTGATAACAAAATGTCACTCCAACTAAGTCCATAATAAAACCACCATACTTTTCTAAAACGTGTCAACGTTAGATGCGTCCAAGGTTTAAATTCCATTGTATAATGAATAATAACAGGGAGATGATATAAACGATATTGAGAAGAAAACCAATCAGCGTTTCCTCTCAAATGCATAAAATTATCAATTCCAACCATAAAGTTATATTTTTTATCCAAGTGAAGCCACTGACTTCCAAAAAGCATATTTAAAATTCCTTGGTCACCATAAGTGTTTTCATGATGAATTTCTGTTAATGCTAATAATTGATGAGAAATATTTTCCTCACGCCATCTCTTTGTAGGTATTACTAACATTCCTGAGTTAAACGTTTCAAGATATCCCGTAGGAATATAATCACGAACTGCAGCAATAGGATATCCCTTCAAGTCAAGATAAAATAAATCATCCAGTGAATCTGTCACAATCATATCAGAGTCTAAATAAACAATTTGATCTTCTACAACAAAATCAGCAATGAAATACCTAAAAAAAGCAGCATAGCTTAAAAATTCATTAGGAAGATGATAGTTTTTTAATGAATGTGCTGTAATTTTGATATTGACTATCTCTGAGCCTATAACGGAAAGATGTTTTTGCATGATTTGAAACCATTCTGTAGGTAATTCATCATTAAAAACATAAAATCTAACTTGATGGTTATAAACAGAAACTGATTTTATTAACGTTTCTACTTTGTCCATATAATGATTATCTGCACATAAAGCAATCGCTTTTTTATATGTTTTCATCTTTCAATTCCTTTCTTTTCAAGTAATCTCGAATAGCAAGAATCATCCCTTCTGTATTTGTAGGTTCAAATAATTGACTTTCCTTACTATCATCGTGAGTAGTAGTCGTAAAAGCGAAAATTGGCTTTTCGAGTTGTTTTACTCTTTGGATGATATTGTTACACTCATCAAAATAATTAATATCAAGATAAAAATCCATCTTCTCTAACACTTGTTTTTCTTCAAATGGATCAAAATTTGAATATAAACATACATTTGGATAGCGTTCTAACTCCATTACTTCACTAGCAAAATAAGTGGGGGCTAATATATTAAACTGAACTTCAGAAAGTTCCTTTACAAGAGTTTCTAATTGTTCCATTTCTGCTGAATAAGTAAAAATTGCTGTATGATACTTCAAGCTATCTACAAATTCTTCCCACTTTAGTTGAATAGTCGGACTATGAAGCAACACATCTTCCCAACTAAATCCATAGTATAACCACCATACTTCTCTAAAACGATTAAATTTTAATTGTTTCCATGGTTTGTTCCAAAGTGTATAGTGAATCACTTTTGGTACTTTAGAAAACAGCGTATACCATGACATATTTCCTTGACGAAATTCAACATGATCACTTCCAACCTGTAAATTGTAAGTTAACGGCAATGATTTCCATTGTTGCTTAAAGTAAGTATTTAAAACACCTTGATCTCCATAGGTTTGTTCATGAATTTGTTCAGTTAATGTAAGCAGTTCTTCACTAATATTTTTTTCTCTCCATTTTAAAACATCTATGACCATTAAGCCTGAATTAAATCCCTCAGGGACAGTTGGTAAATCAGGAACTGCAGCAATATCATAACCATCCAAACTCATCGTCCAAAGTTCTTCCAATGAATCTGTAATAATCATATCACTATCAAAATAAACCGCACGATTTTCCTCAACATAATCAGCTATTAAAAACCGAAAATACATTGCTTTATGTAAATGAAACTTTGGTAAGAAAAATTTATCAAATTTCCAAGCAGGTACTTTAACATTCACAACTTGGGAGCCAATTGCCTTTAACCTCTGATTCATCACTGTAAACCACTCTGTTGGGATATCCTCATTTAATATATAAAATTTCAAATGACGATGATGCGCACAAATTGATTTCATCGTTGTTTCAATCATTGGAAAATAACCTGCATCACCATTAAGTACAACTGCTTTTTGAACCATATTCCATCTCCCCTTTTTCATTGAAAAATTTATAACGATATCTGTCTGTAAAAATCAATAATTCATTATCATTAATACGAAAAGAATAATTGCAAAAAGAATAGCGCACACTAGCACGGTCAATTTAATTCCTGTTCGTGTCTTCCAATAACTTGCTTTCTTGTTTTGAACGGTCAAATCATTTGAAAAATTTTGCATTTGACGTGGCAAACTTCCTATTAAAATTATTAATAGAATAGAAAGAATTGTTAATAGTGTTAAAAAAAGCTGATTCATCTAATCACCTCAACAAACCTAATAACGTTATTAGTAATCCAAAAATAATCACTAAGCCTAACGAAATCGAAAAAGTTTTATTTAATTTTGAACTAATCGTATCTTTTTCTTCTTCTATAGGATGTTGTTTCATATATTCAAGCTTTGCTTCTATTTCTTCATAAAATAGATTATCTTTTTCACTCATAATGAATCCTTTCTACTTTCCATCACGGACGCCAGCTGATTTACGTTGTCGAATCAGCTCTTCTTCAAAAGTTATTTGATTTTCAATACATCTTTTAAGTAATTCAATCATGTTATTTGTATTCTCTACTTCAAAAATATGTTCTTGAGCTACATATTGACGTTGATGAATGGTATGACTATACGCTAATATTAGTTGATTTGCTAGGAAAGCTCTCCTTATTGATAGAGGAACTTCCTGGTAATGATTGATATCTAAATAAATATCACATTGTTGATATAAATCATTTAATTGTTCTTGAGAAACAGTTTGATGCAACACAACATTTTTATAACGAATATAATCCATTAATGTTGCAGACATCTCCGTTGGAGCGGCTATATGGAATGTCAATTCTGGTATACTTTCAACAAGTGTTTGAAGTTGTTCGATTTGATCGGAATTCGTAACAATAAGAGCTTGTTTTTTATATTGATTTTCTTTTGTCCATTCATACATATACTCAAAAGGTTCAAACATATTTTTATATTCAGAAGAAACAAGTTGTTGAATACGATGATACGTTTCAGGAATCGGTACAAGAATCTTATTGCAACGGATAGAACGATTTTCAAGAATGAATTGCATATTCCCCGGAAGTTCATGATTGATTTCTTCTTGCCAAACTAATAAATCATTGCCAGAATTTTCTAAACCTAACGAAACAAAAAATGAAGCAGCTAAACTATTGAATATAATTTGACTCAAATCATATTGACGTTCTTTTAAAAAAGAAATATAAAAAGCCACACGATCATGAAACACACGCATTCCTTCTTCTACCATTAGTAAAATATCTTGCGTTACATGGTTTTCAATAATACGCTCGTATCCCAATTCATCATAATAAATCGTTTGAAATGGTTGATTTTCCTCCATATAATGAGTTTTAGCAAAAATTTCTCCAAATTTATTATAATGGTCAACGCTTTTCACATTGCCATGATTATCAAGCCATTCAACAGCTTTTACTTGACGAAAAGGAGAATCTGGTAAATAAACAATATTAGCTCTTGTTTTATTTTGTTGACGAATCCATCCGCGATGAGCATCTCCTTGAATTTCCCAAAAATCTGGAACAATAACTTGATTGAAGAATAATGGTTTACCTACTTTTTGACGATTACCTAAATAGTACAAAAAGGGATTTTCGATATAAGAAGGTAGAAAACCATCTGGTTCTAAGGAAATAACTACATTTTTCTGTCCCAGTCTATTCAAAGTATAAACTAAATCCTTTGCTAACTGTGTCCAAGCATCTACAATAATCATTTAGCAATCTCCTCTACCAATAATTTTTTCCATTTTTCCACAAGATTTTTTGTAAGAAAATCCTCAGCAAGACGATAACTTTCATTTCGCATATAGGATAACGCATTTGTGTGATAAAGGCGAATGATTTCTTCCGAAAATGACTTCGCAATCACATCTTCAACACGATGTTTACTTAACGGAATCAGATATCCATTTTCTTCATTGTTTATAAAAGTTTGATTTCCATAAGGAACATCAAAACCAATCATCGCTAAACCTGATCCAATGGCTTCTAGTAATGTTAATCCAAACCCCTCACTTGTAGATGCCGTTAAATATACTTCATATTGTTGATATACATCCGTTAAATCACAATGCCCCATAAGATGTATATATTCTCCTGCATGATATTTTTCAATTGTTTCTCTAATTTTTCCTTCTTCTCCACCACTACCATAAATATCAAAGGTTAAATTAGGAATAACCTCATGTGCTAGTGCTACGCCTCTTACTAACCAATCTACATGCTTCTCACCCGCTAAACGAGAGGCTGTCATTAAAGAAAATGGTTTGCGATAGTCACTCATCTTCAAACAATCAATACTCCCTACCGGAAGAACAATAATTTTCGGATTATGTGGAGTATATTTTGCAAACTGCGCTGCTAATACATCTTTTTGAGCTTGAGTTGATACAATGAAAAAATCAACTTTATCAGCATTCGTAAACTGATAATCATAAAAATTATTCCACAAAAGATAGTCATCTGTTTGAATAGCATCACTAAAATGTTCCGCATGAACGACCACTCCAAGTTTAGCTCCATCACGTACCGCACGTTCAAATACTATTGAACCAATATCCGTTTCTCGATCTAAAATAATGATATCCTCTGTTGTAAATTGTAATTGTTCAAGAAAATAAGCGATGAACTCAGTTCTTCCATAACATACATGATTCTTAAAACGAAAGAGCACTTCTTCTCCATTTTCAATCAGAATTTCGTAAGCCGTTGTTCCATCTGAGTTATAAATCGTACGATTATAACAAACTGCAACACCATCTTTCGGAACAAAAAATTCACTCAAGTAACGTTTCGTTGAATAATAATCTTTCCGTAAAAGATTTCCACGAAAAACAAATTCAGCATGCTCAACTAATTGATTAGAGTTACGTACGAAATAACAAGTTACAAATGAATCGGTTTCTGGATAAAAATACCGGACTACTCTATCGCTTAATTTCTCACTATACTCTGGAGTACCTACAACACCAGATAAAACTTCTTCAACTGTCATCGTTGTTGGATGAATCGGAATGTCACTAAAAAATTGGTAAAGCCAAATAATCTCTGAATGACGAAATCCCATATTTTGAGTTAAATGAGCAATATTATCTGCTAAAATTAAATCCATAAAAATAAATTTAGCATTTTCATTCGTATGTCTAAGAATATTTGCACGATAGGCTTGAGCATATTCAACACCGCTACTAGCCCAGCCAATTCCAAGATTAATATTATAAACTGTCATAATTTTAAGGGAAATTCATATAAATTTTCCCCTTATCATTCACCTCCAACGTACTTAATAATAAATTTTGAACTACTTGTTTTTTTATAGAAGATTTCATATCTTCAAATCCTTCATACGCTTCTTGATAGTATTCTACCAATGGATTTTTTTGTGACACATAATAACCGCTCATGGCACTTCTAAGTTGTTGTAAATAATCAACTTGCTCAATCCAATTGGCATCAATTGCTTTTAATATCGCTAGTCTATGAAACTCTTGAATACGATCAGAAGTTTGTAATAAGCTATACTTCTGCTTTAATTCATCATTTGCAATTCTATGAATCAACTCCGAAACTGCTTGAGAATTAGTTACATCCACCTCTTCAAAATAAGCTTGGTAACTAATATTATCTAAAATATAACGATATAAATCATTTGCAGTTTCATATTGATTTTTAGAGGCTTCTTCTAAATGTTCATACAGAATATTTTTAATTTCATTAGAAACATCAATCTGCCCTTCAATCATCAAGTTCCGACGAGCATACATCATTTCACGTTGGATATTCATACTCTGTGCATATTCAACAATAGATTGACGCTGCGCTTTTCCACTAGCTTCACTTGCTTTTTGAGCATTTTTTATAATTTTTCGATATTTTCTTTTTTTCAGTTCATTAGGAGTAAGATTTTGTGTTTTTACTGTGTAGTTATTATAATTTTTTCTTACCCAACTTGGTCCCCATTTACGAATAACATCATCTTCAAGAGAGATAAAGAATTTTGAAATGCCAGGATCTCCCTGTCTTCCACTTCGTCCACGAATTTGTAAATCTACACGTTGATTTTCCATTCTTTCAACGCCAACAACGACCAAGCCTCCAAGGTCTCTCACTTCTTTAGAAAGCTTAATATCAGTACCTCTACCAGCCATAGATGTAGCAACTGTTACTGCACCAAATTGTCCTGCTTCTTTAATGATTTGCGCTTCTCTAGCAGCATTATTGGCATTCAACAAATTATGAGCAATTCCTTCTCTTAAAAGTAAATTTGAATAAATGATGGATAATTCAACTGAACCTGTAAAAACAAGAATTGGATTTCCTTTTGCATGATAGTCAAGAATCATTTGTAAACTCGCCACAATTTTTTCTGGGATTGTCGCATACAATTGATCGGGTAAATCTCTTCGTATCACAGGTTTATTCGTTGGAATTTGTACAACTTTCAGAGAATACGTCTCCATAAATTCTTCACGAACTGTCCAAGCTGTTCCAGTCATACCAGAAATCTTTTTAAACTTCTTAAAGAAGTTTTGGTAAGTAATGGATGCCATAGCTCTTGTTTCTGGAGAAAGTGGCACTGATTCTTTTGTTTCAATGGCTTGATGCATTCCACCTTCTAATTTAGTGCCTTCTAAAGCACGACCAGTGGCTGAATCCAATAAGAGGACTTCTTTTTTATTACGAACAATATAATCTTTATCACGTGTATAAAGTTCGTGAGCTTTCAGTGCTAAATAAATATGCCGAACCATTTCTTCGTATGATTGCTCAAATAAATTTTCAACACCAAAATATTGTTCCGCAGCAATGATTCCTTTTCTTGTAAGCCAAACTTGTGCTTTCTCTTTATCTACTTTATAATCAATATCCTTATCTAATGTAGTCACCAAAGTATTCACAACTTGATAAAAATTAGAATGTACACGTGGTGCTCCAGAAATAATCAACGGCATTTGTGCTGTGTCCAATAAAACTGAATCAATTTCATCAATTACAACAAAATTAAATTCTGGTAACACTCGATCTGAAAGACTAGAACTAAGGTTTTCAATAAGATAATCAAATGCTAATGTTGCATTTGTGGTATAAACAATATCAGCTTGATATAACTCTTGCTTCGAATCTTTGTTATCAGATGACAATTCATCTTCCTTATCCTCTTCGCCACCTACAAAAGCAACACTTAGCCCAAGAAATTCATATATTGGTCCCATTTCTTCAGCATCTCTTTTAGCAAGATAACCATTTACTGTTACAAGTATAGCACTTTTTCCTGACAATGCATTAAGATATAAAGGCATTGTAGCTGTTAACGTTTTACCTTCTCCAGTTGCCATTTCTGCAATACGACCTTGATGAATGACTATCCCACCCATCACTTGAACATCATATGGAAATAACCCTAAAACACGACGAGAAGCCTCCCTACAAACTGCAAAAGCTTCCACTAAAAGACTGTCAAGTGATTCTCCATTTTTAATCCGTTCTTTAAATTCAACTGTCTTATGTTTTAATTTTTCATCACTAATTGTTTCTAATTCAGGTGCTAACGCATTAATTTTTTTGACAAGCTTTCTTAGTAGTCGTTGATCACGATTCATTATCATACGTATTCACTTCCTTTATCTCTAAATGGTGAAATTCTAAGGCAGTCAATCCTGCACTAATGAGTTGGATTTTGTATGAATACGCATTTTTAGGATAATCAAAAAATAATTCATTTGATTTAGTAACTTCATAACTCACTACATCTCCATAGCGATTATAAAAAGTAATTTTTGTAAAAACACTTAAATTTGGAGTTGGAATCATATCAAGAATCAAGTGGTATGGTTGATTTTTCTTCAACAAAGGTAATGGAGTAATTTTTCTAGTAGCTTGATAATTTCCAATCGAATACCATTCCTGAATAACTTCTCCTGGAGGAAGTAATTCATTATCAAAAAAAACATGATTACGTTCATAAAAAGTTAGAATGGTTCCAAAATCATAAGAATTACTATCTCCCCAATAAATAGAATTATTTTTCTTCTTACTTATATTCAACATTATTTTCTACCAAAATCCCTTTCAAGTATATGTTTATAATAGATTAAAAACCAATGGACTGCAGCATCGGCAGCATCAGAATGTCGACCAGATAATCCTTTACCAATAATTTTTGTGTGTGAATGATGCAGATGAGATAAAATATCAAAATAAGCAGTAGGATCATAATCATCTTCTTTCATATACACAATTCCAAACGTCGTATTCTCATAATTTCCAGAACTAAATTTTTCCCAAAAACGATTTTGTAATTTTTGAACATGATTACTAGACAAGCCTTCTGTGAATTTTCTTAACACATAAAGTGAAGTCGCGAAACTTCCGGGGCTAAACGTTTTATTCAAAACTGCCATCTTCCCTAAATTGGCAAGAGGTTTTCCTATAATAACAGCATGAGGGTTAAAATCTGGAGCATAATACAACGAACCATAAGTTCCCATGGACAATCCTGAAAAAATCAATTCTCTATTTGTAAATCCTAACAAATCTAACTTGTTTTGGATCACTTCCCGAACCTTTTGTTCTAACTCCAAACTCCCCATATAAAAAGCTCCCCCAAGTAATCGTTGATCAGAAATCAATAAAAATGGGGTTTTCATATTCTTCATCATGAAATACCCTTCAAAGCCTTCAGCTGAACGAAAACCTGAAAAATAAACACAAAGTGGTGGCTTCATATCTCCTGGATGGAAAAAGTAATTAATTTCATCTTTTGAAGTATCACTTACAATATCTCCACCTAGTAAGAACTTTCCAAATCCCATTCTACTCCATCTAACATGTAAGACTCCTATATCAATCTTTCCACATCCACGAGCTTTTAATGATATCGCAACTTGTCCATTGTTAGTTTCTTCTAAAACAATTGCTTTTTGTATTTCTTCATGTGAATACACTACTTCACTAATGACTTGTTCGATTGAACCTTCTTGAATTTGACGTACACATAATTGTAATTCAACTTCTTCTGAACATTCATGCTCAAACCAAATTTCTAAATTCAATCCAGTAAAATTCTGACGATTAATTCTCCAAGAACCAATTGGACGAAACTGTTCCAAACCAAAATCACCTTCAATTGTAAGATGACTCAAACTATGACGTGTAACAACTTGTTTTAAAGTTGGCTGAATAGTAAATTCTGCTACAGACATTTTATCTCCATATTGTCCATTAAATAGCGCGTTTTTAAGAAGATGATAACACTCAGTGTGATTAGACATATCTATTGGGAAGAATCCATACAGTTTGCTCCAATTTGGTAAACGAGTTTCTGGGATTTCTCTATTATAGAAAACAGTATAGGGTTGAATCCAATTTTTTAACAATGATAAAACTGCCATTCCGTTTGGATTTTCTATTAAAATTGCATTTATTTCTCCGATAAATTTTTCTACAGAAAGATGAGTTGGACGAATTTCCACTTTTGGGTTTTTATTTATTTTATCATTATCTTGAATTTGACGCATTTCAAGTGTTACCATTTCAAATTCTTGCAAATTTGTTATAGTATCATGGACAAAAAACCATTGATTTTGGTCCTCTTCTTGTTGTATCTCAATTGTATCCATCCAATTCTGTGAACCAATTTGTAAAAAGCGCATACTATCCCCTACTTTCTGTTACTCTTTGCCATTTTTCTACAAATCTATTCCCTGTATTTTCACGAATTTTTTCAATAGCATGAACAAGTGCTTCATTCCAATATTTTAGTTGATCTAAATAATAGTGAGCTGGTTCATCAAATTCTTGTGGATTTTGAATAATATACCCGTTTTCCAAATGTTTTACATATTCAGTCTCTACTAAATTAATTTGAGGAATGCCAGCACTAATACTAGCAATTTGAATATAGACATCAGGTGTTCGACTAAAATCAATCACTAATCTTGTTATATCCAACGTTTTAATAACATCTAACTCACTCATCAATTGAGTAAATTCAATTCTTTTTTGCCATTCTTCTTCTCCAGGGAGAATATTTTCTTTATCATCTTTAATTTTTTCATTAGCGAATAAATCAATCTTGTATTTTTCCAACCAAGATTCGATTTGCTCTTGATATGGAGCAATATCTGCATTAATAATTCCTACTTTTAATTTAGCAAACTGATTTAAGGTTACATATTGCAAAACAGGAATAATCATTTCCATTGAAAAATCTTGAGGATTTACATGAAAATATAATAACTCCATTTTATTTTGTTGACTAACTCCTAAGCGTAATCGTGTGTCAAACGCTGGCATATAATGAATTTTTTCTTTCATCATTGGAAGCTGCTCTTTTAAATATTGAGTAGTATCTTGACGGTCAACTAATATAGCCTTACTTCGATGAATAAGCCCCTTTAGAGCAAGAAAATTTTCTCTACTTTGTCTCTCGATAAAAGTTGTTGTTACAAGTGATACATCATCTGGTAATAAAGGTAAAACTGTTATTTCATGATGAAGGGCAGATGGTAAAATTACTTGGTCTCCATTTTTTAGATGAATCCCTATCCAAATTCGTAATCTTTCTTCGATAAATAAATCGAATGATGAATACGTTAATGATATAAATTTATAACTAAGTTGTGGATTTACAATAATTTGTCCATTTTCAAGCAAACGAAATTGCCACATACCTTCTGCATTAAAAAATTCATGAGAAGAAAACTGACCGTTTTCATATACAATAACACTCGATAAAAAACCACGATCATCATAAATTTGTGTACGAATCAGTTGATCATTCTCATAAAAATTCAAGTGGGAAATAATACTTTCTTGAGTAAATTCAATTGTAGCAAAATGTTTTCCGAAACGATAAACACTTACTACAAAGGGAGTATAAACAAATTCACACCACTCATCCCATTCAAAATCTTCTATCTGTAACGTACGTGATTCAACTGATGTAATGCCCTGTAAATCATCAAATAAAGATATATGAGGAATTTCATACATATCGTGACGATGCAAATGATATCTTAGTTGAGGAATATAACTTAATAACATTAATTTTAATGGGACATTTTGACTATTTAATATTCTTACTTGATGAATCGTTTCATCAAATTCTATTTTTTGTCCCGTGAAATACCAAGGGATTCGTGGTGATTGCCATGATTGTTCCTGTTCATACCATGCTGGAAAAAAATAATACATCAGTTTCCCCTCCTTCATTATTTAAAAGAATTTTTTAACAGATTCCTATTTTCCATACAGCAATTTAAATTTTATACTTCGTATTCACAATCATTGCTTGAACTTCATTTTCAATTTGTAATACCATTCCATTAAAAATCAGAAAAATTCCAGGAATCATTCCAAGACGTATTAATCTGGGATCTTTAATCACTAAAAGAATGGGTAGAAAAGCCATCATAATCAAATAAATATTCCCAACGAAAGAAAAACGCCATAAAAGACCTGTAATATACTTTCTTGTATCCTTTCCAGGATAAATTCCATAAATATATTCCCCTTGCTTCATCATATTTTCTGCTACTTTATCTGGATTTACATTAATAAATGCAAAAGAATAACCTAGCAATACAATAATTAAAAAATAAATTAGAAACCAACCTGGTGTCCCAATATTAATTTCTTCGCTGATTCGTTGAAATAAAGTATTCTCTGGATAAAATACTTGTAAAAGAATAAATACATATTGAGGGATTGCCACAATTGTCATCGCATACATCACTGGCATACCACCAGCAGGATTTAAATTCATTTCATAATAAGAATATTTTTTAAAACGATTATGTATACTAACCTTATTAATTGGAATACGATATTTTGCTTTTTCAAAAATAATCGAAGATAGAAATAAAACAACTGTTATTATTCCAATAATGATAAACCAATACGATTCTAATGGAACTTGAGTGAGTGTATCCATAACATCTTGAGGTAAGTAAGCAATCATCCCTGGAATAATTAGCATCATTGATCCTCCTACCCCATAAGCAGCATTTAAATCGGACAACCATACCATCAAAAAAGTTCCAGCCACTAACACTAACACTGACACTACCATTACTTGTGGGGTCGAATATCCTTCAATAAAAGTTGCTTTCAATACAATCACTAGCGCTTGAATGATACTAATAGTAGCAGTCATTATCATCTGAGCAGTTTCTTGATATTTGACAGGCAATTTGTCACATCCAAACATTTTGGTCACTACAATCATCTGCCAAATTAACATGGCTGACATCCAAGGAGACAATCCTAAAGAAAATAGTGACAGTTGCCTTAAGTTTCCTCCTGTAATGGCATTTGCAAATATAATAGAATCTGAAGCCCCACCTATTAAAAAAACTTTTGAAATGTCAACATACGGTATCACTAATTTATTTCCTAAAAAATAACAAAAAATAATCAATAATGACCAAGTAAATCTAAGACCTACATACCAATAATTTTTTTTATTCATCAAAATCACCTAGATTATTTTTAAATGTAAATTGAGTATATTTTTTCTTCAATTGTAAAGCTTCTTCTGTATATCCATTTTGTTCTAATAATGAAATATTACTTTTAACTGCAAATTTATAAATGGCATAAAAAGATTCTATCGGGTACTCCAATTCAGGATGTTCTTGAATATAAGCGAATCTTTCCTCAAGTGCATCAATGTAGGATAGATGACTTAGGTCATAATTTTGCGTTAAACTTTGAGGATTATAGCGATATACATATAATGCTTGATGAAGTGATACAGTTTTATTACTGGCTAAATACGCTTTCCATGTAAAAAATTGTTCTTCGGCATATCGGATTCCATCGGGAAATCTTAATCCATCTAATACACGAGAAGAAAATAAAGTTCCCCATACTGTAGAAAACATAAGTAATGGAAAATCAGCAAGACTATCCATTTTTACTAGCGCTTCCGTTTTTGACCATTCACGTACAACATTGTTTCCTAAGTAATCTTCAAAACGATAAACATTAAAACAATTGTCCATCCACAACATATAAGCACCTATCACAACCTCAGCATCCGTTAACTTTGCTGTCAAAACGAGTTTTTCTAATGCATTTTCTACTAGAAAATCATCAGGATCTACAAAAAATATATAATCTCCATTAGCAAAGTCTAATCCTAGGTTTCTAGTGAAGGCAACACCATGGTTTTCCTGTTCAATGAATATAAATCGTTCATCACCAAGAGTTAAAGTACGAGCGATTTCAATACTGTTATCAGGAGTTCCATCACTAATCACAATCACTTCAAAATTCTTATAAGTTTGCTGTAATAAACTATTCATACAATCAGCAATGTAAGCTTCTACCTTATATACAGGAATAATAATACTAATTAGCGGTGTCATTTTTCTCTCCTTCTAGTAAATCTGTGCCACTATTTGACTATCGTAAATAGGGTCATTTGTAAAAATAATATTTTCATCAAAATTATGTTCTGCAGTATGTTTATGTGGTAATTTTACTTTTGATGTAGCTCCCATCTTAAACCATTCATACTCCGAATCAATATGACCAATATCAATCGCCCAGTATCCTTTTTGAGCAAGTCGATACGAAAGCACTTTTGCTGTTGGACCTAACATCAATAAGATTAATTTATTCTTACCATATTTTTGGGCAGCAATTTCTAAATCATCTACAAATTGATAGGCATTAGAAGAAGGTCCAATAATTCTTGTAATACTTTTTGCATTGTCAAATAAATCATTTCCAACTCCACTTCGACTTGTTTTACCCTCAATCATTAAAACATCTCGATTTTGCCATAAACTACGAAGTTTTTCAAAATATTCTTTACAGTGAGACTTATCTATTAAATCCATATATGGACGCGAGATAAATGTCGAACCATACCAACGATTCGTACTTAATTCACGATAAAACGATTCATAATGTGACAGATGATTTATCCAAAAATTTTGAGCAAATTCATTGTATCTCTCCAATGATTCGAAAACATCGGATTGACATACTACAAAACTTTCATCACTAGGACGTTGATAAATGATTCTTAACTCATGTGCTAGAGTTTCATCATAATCTTGATAAGGAATAGATTGTCCAGTCATTACTTCCATCTCTCCATCGCCAAATCGAGCAACGCTCGCTTCATTAGTTTCAATAAAGTGCAAGGTGTCAAGAATAGAAAGTACTTTAATTGGCAAATTAGGATTCGTAAATTGTTGTGTTGTTTGAGTATCACTTATGCAGTTTAAACTAGCAAAATGCGCACTACAGTTTTCTGTTTCTTCTGGTAATATACGTACAACATAATCAGCTTGATGATGATAAAGTACTGAGCCATTTTGTTGAAAACATTCTTTTAAGATTGATTCTTCTAACTCAACTCGTGATAGATTAGGAATCTTAATTGATTGTAAAAGAGATGTTTTAATAAATGTATTTCCTAATCTACGGTATGCTTCATCTTTTGAATTCAAATATTCCAGTTGCTGATACACTCGCTTAGTTGTCTGAATAATACGATTTTGTTCTCCAAACACATGAAATAGAAACTCTGAACTTTCTGGTAAAAATCTAGAATAATTGCCAACGATAATATCAATCTCAGGAGTTCTAAGTGATTTTTGAAAATTTTCTACATAAGTAGGTTCAATCCAGTCTTTTGCATGAACGATAGTAATGTATTCTGATTCAATAGTTGAGATAACTTGCGACAACGCATCAAAAAAAGCCCCAGAATAAATATAATGCTTTATTCTAATTGGTTTTTCATCACTATGAGAAATTGTATCCATTGAAAAAGTTGCTTTTTCGTCTTGTAAAAGAACTAACTCAAAATTATTTTTAGTTTGTCGAAAAATAGAATCAAGGCATTGTTTACAACAAAACTCATTTGTAGAATCTATTGTCAAAATCATTGTTAAAGAAGACATCATTTACAACCTCTCTTCATTGAAATATAAACTTTTCCTAGAATTAATAATTTTTTATTAACTCTAGGAAAAGTCGCATTGCTAAAAGCAATGCGAGACTTTTCTAAAGTTTAGATTTTACTCTAATTCCTCATCTTCATCTTCTTTGCGTTTCATTAGTCCTAATCCTACAAGAATGGCCATCGCTGCGTTTCCAAACACAGATGAGAACTCTCCCTTAGTACCTGTTTTCGGTAAGGATGCTTGTCTTAACGAATCAGTATTCGTTGGTACCGTACTTGTTGAGTCACTATTCGAATGATTAATATTATTCGTACTCATTGAATGTGAATGACTATTGCTTACTGATGAACTTCCACTGATTGATTCTGAAGAATAATTCGAATTTGAATAGTTCATAGAAACACTAGTTGATACTGACAACGATGTACTCAATGAATTCAATTCACTAATTGGAAACTCAGAAAGCGCTGATTGACTTAATGGATTTCCTTTAGATGTAATAACAATAGAAGATGCACTTGTTGACGCTGACGTGCTAGCCGATGTACTTGCGCTTGTTGATGCTGACGTGCTAGCCGATGTACTTGCACTTGTTGA
>CAURER010000009.1:0-52331 GCA_963523795.1 uncultured Granulicatella sp. | reverse complement strand
CTTATACTAACTTCTAGTTTTGATACTTAACTAGAAGTTACTTTGAAACTTTAGGTTTTTTGAAAAAAATCCTAAAAACGATTGCATTTTCACTTCAAAGTGCTATACTAAAAAAGTAATCAATGCCTCCTTAGCTCAGTTGGTAGAGCAGTAGACTCTTAATCTATGGGTCACAGGTTCGAGCCCTGTAGGGGGCATTTTTTTATATTTCCTGAAATTTCCTGGTGTTAAAAATGTTGTTAAATCAACGTTTTTGACTTTCCTAGTATTGCCGATTTCACGGAACACGGAACTGTTTTGGAACAAATTTGGAACATATTACAGATAAGAAAGAAAAGCTTTTAGAACCAATGTTTTACAATGTGGGAAGCTTTGGTTTTAAATATTTTAAAATTATTTGAGTAAATGGGTATCTAAAGAAAAATCTAAAGATATATATTAAGAAATAAAAATAACACCCCTATGGTTAAGATAAAAAAATGTGCCTTACTTTTTGTGAGGTGCTTTTTAATTATTTCAAGTTCATAATCATCTCTATGTATAGATATTTTCCTGCCCTTTCTTCTGAAGTTTATTTTTTAAAAAGTTAAACTTGACCTGGAACGCGTTCCAGGTTTTATACTGACCTCATAAGAAAGCGAGGTAATTTATATGACAATCAAACATATTTTTTGTGACATGGATGGAACATTATTAAATAGTAATGGACAGGTAAATGAAAGCAATGCTGCCTTAATACGTGAAGCAGGAATTCCTGTAACATTAGTATCTGCTAGAGCTCCTATGGAAATGAGAGATGCTATAAACGCCCTTCAATTAAAAGGTGCCCAAGTTGCTTTCAATGGAGGCTTAGTTTATACAATAGGCAATCATAATCAAGTTGTACCGATTCATGCACAGACCATTAAATTTAACACCGTAAAACAATTGTTGAAAGGAATTCGTCAACATTTTCCTCAAGTTAGTTTATCTTATTACGATCTTAATAAATGGTATTGTGATAAAATAGATGGTGGAATCCAATATGAACAAAATTTAACTCATCAAGCACCAACAATTATAGATAGTGAAGAACAGTTTTTAGAAGGACAAGCAAATACTTTTAAAATTATGATGATTTCTTTTGATGAGGAAAGTATTCGAGAATTAGAAAAATATCTTCAAAGTTTATACTTACCAGAAATTACGATTCAACGGTCAGGTAAAGCCTATCTCGAAATTACTCATCTCTTAGCAAAAAAATCTCAAGGGATTTCTCATATCCTTCGAAAAGAACAATTAGTTAAAGAAGAAACTGCTGCATTTGGTGACGGACATAATGACTTGCCTATGCTTGAAATGGTAGGCTACCCTATTGTTATGGACAATGCTTTTGACGATATCAAAGCTATAGCTTATAAAATTACGAAGTCTAATGATGAAGATGGTGTAGGATATGGCATTCATAAATATTTAAAGTAGGAGAATTATAATGACAAGTATTAGTGAAATAGCTAAAAAGGCAGGCGTGGCTAAATCAACAGTTTCCCGTGTTATCAATCATCATCCCCATGTTTCTGATGAGACACGACAAAAAGTATTGGCACTTATAGAAGAATTGGATTACATGCCAAATCAAATCGCTAGAAATCTCAGTAGAGGAAAAACTCAAAAAATAGGTGTTGTCATTCCACACACACGCCATCCTTATTTTACACAATTGATAAATGGGCTTCTAGATGCCGCTAAAGCTACTGACTATGAACTTGTTATGATGCCTTCAGATTACAATCAAGCATTAGAATTTTCCTACCTGAACCAGCTCAAAACGGAAGCCATCGATGCCTTAATCTTCACATCAAGAGCTATTAGTCTTGATACTATTGAAACTTATGCAAAATATGGACGAATAGTGGTTTGTGAAAAATTACAGGAAACTAACCTCCTATCTTCTGCTTACCTTGACCGCTACACTTCATTTTTCAAAGCTTTTTCTGATATGAAAGCACGTAACCTAGAGAACTTAGTATTATTATTTTCACGAAATAATGAATCATCCGCTACATATCAAACTGCATTATTAGCGTATCACGATGTTTATGGACAACAATCGACTCCGCATAGGGTATTTGGTAATATTCATGATTTTAATGATGGTTTAAATTTATCTCGTAATTTAGTAAACGATACTCATATAGATGGTATATTAGCTACAAGTGATGAAGTTGCGGTAGGCTTGATAAAAGGGTATGAAGAAAGTGGAAAAGAATGTCCTTACATTATTGGTCAAGAACATTTACTAGTTGGACAGCTTTTAAAACTTCCAACGATAGATCACAAATCCTATTCATTAGGAAAATTAGCTTTTAAACAAGCTTTATCTGAATCGATCAGCCAAGAAGTTTTAATCTCAGAATTTTTAACTCAAAACAATTAAACATAAAATACCTAAGTTAGCATCTAGTCTTTACTGGATGCTTTTTTATGCAAAAAACACTTAACAAGAGTTAAGTGCTTGGATGAAATTTGTTTTTATAATACACTAGCTATGTGTTTGATTCGTACGTTATCCCCTTTATATTCTTCAATGCCTAAATGGTCTAATAGAGCTATATACAAATCATGAAATGTCATTTTTGCAAAAGTCTCAAATTCATAATCATCTTTTAATATAGATAATTTTTCAGCTTTTTCTTCTGGAGTTAAATCACTTTTTAAAACTGTTGCTATCAATTTACATTTCTCAATCATTGTTAGTTTTTTCATTTTACTTCATCCCCTTTATTACAAATGAATTTTTATCATTATTTATCTCTAATCATTCCAACTCGATTTTCTGGGAGATAACAGAAATGATGCTTGCTATAAAGCTTATCTGCCGGAACTTTGGCTACCAAAGTAATAAAACTACTCTCATGTGTATTTTCATCAAACCATTGATCAATGATTTCCATCATTTTATTGGCAATTCCACGTCTTTGGAACTTTTTATCCACCATAATATCAGACACGACAAAAGTGATTCCGCCATCACCTACAACTCTTCCTAGTCCAATAAGTTCATTATCCTCATAAACAGACACTGCGAAAAGAGTCCCTTCCAATGCCTTTTTAACTTCAGAATTTGGTTTAGTACTATTCATTCCAGAATTAACTCTCAATTGATTATAAGCTTCGACACTTGGAACATTATGAATAAATTCCATAATAATAATTCCTCCAATACCTTTTTGTACACTCATTATAACACTTAAAGGCAAGCTATGTATTCTATAAAGGCTATTCTATACAAACTTGCTTTAGATTGTTTGCTGTTTTGGACATAGATTTTATTTCAATCTAAATAAAAAATCATGACCAGCCAATTAACAACTGTTCATGATTATTGAAACTTTGTAGCTACTGCAAAACACACGTCCACAAAGTCGCCTTTGACCGTTAGACTGAAAGATAAAAAATCTTCCTAAATTCCCCCTACACCCCTAATTCAGCCATAACTTCTTCCACATCAAACAGCTCTAGCGTACCCTTTGTTTTTTCTTTTTCATATGCAGCAATTATGTTTAACTCATGCTCTAATTCAATCTTTTCCAATAATGCTCGTTTAAATAAAGTAGACAAATCTACTCCTGTAAATTCAGCGTAATTTTTGAAGAGTTGTTCCTCTTCTTCACTCAGATGTATGGATACTATCATTCTGTCTATTCCTCGCTTCCACTGAGTCTATCGTTTCCACCCATATTTTCTAATCTTACAACCCTTCATCACTTTGACGATACTCAACATGCAACTCATCCTTATATTCTTCACAGATTGTTTGATAATCGTATTCAGATAAGCTTGCGATAAATAAGTCATAGTCTAACTCTAACTGATCTTCTTCAAAGCTTTCTTTCCAAATTTCAAATTCTCTTTCAAATGGTAATGTGCTCTTCCATTCATCTTCTTCTGAGAAGCAATGTTCTGAAATAAAATGTGCTAATGCTTTGTAAGAATCAAAACTATAATAATCCTTCACCATTGGGAATGCTACTTCTAAAGATTCACTTGCTTGTTTTACTTGATCACGATGTACATAAAATTGACTCATATTAAATCCCTCTTTTTTCTTATATTATCTTACAATGCAAACTATATACGAAATACTTCTTTTCAGCAATCAAAATCCTTTGTTAAGTCTATCGAGTCTGTTTGAAACAAAAAAACTCAACGAATTCCATCCTTAGGAAATCGTTGAGCTTCAATTTACAATGATTCGTCTTCTATCGGTAATACAATTTCAAATACGCTTCCTTTTCCTAGTTCGCTTTCTACCGAAATTTCACCATTTAGGCGATGCACAATGGATTGAACAATCGCAAGCCCTAATCCATTTCCTTCTTGAACATGAGACTGTTCTGCTTGATAAAATTGTTCAAAAATATGTCGTTGTGCTTCTGGAGAAAGTCCAATTCCCTTATCTTCTATCTGAACCTTAACCTGTTGATTTTCTTCAAGAATTTTAATGATTAATTCAACCGTATCTCCAGAATATTTAATGGCATTATCAATTAAATTATTCCAAACTTGCATCATCAAGTCTGGATCCGTTTGACAATAGATAGGCTTACTTGAAAGTGTTAAGTGAATGTCTTTCTCTTTCCATTTTTCTGTCATCAAAATAACTGCATGTCGAATTTGTTCATCCACTTGAACTCTTGTTTTCTGCGGTGAAAAGTCCTTTTCCATTTTTGTAAGTGTCACAATATCATCACATAAACGACTCAATCGTATACTTTCTGATTGTAATATATAAGTTAAGTCCCTTCTTGTAGCTTCATCCAATTTTTCGTCTGCTAGTAAATCACTAACTCCGACTAATGCTGCAATGGGGGTTTTTAATTCGTGGGAAAAATTGGCAATAAAATCAGCACGGTGTTGGCTACTCATCTTTAAATCTTCAGCCATCTGATTGATATTTCGAGCTAATTGATCAATTTCATTATGATATTTTGCAGTATCTTTCGAATACTGTCTACGGTAGATTTTATGATTATAGTTTCCCTTAGAAATTGATTTAACAGATTCATTCAAATCAGAAATTGGACGTGTTAAATGAACGGATCCCCACCACATCACTAAACTACCAATCACAATAATCGTTCCACTAAAAATCAGTAACCAAATCGTTAAACTTGTTTCGATTTTTAAAAGATTTTTCAAGAAAAATATGACTGCTACTCCAATAAAACTGGTCGCTACTAATATCATAAAAAATAATTGAACAAAATATTTTCGAAGTGAAAATTGAATTTCTTTTTGTTTATCCATGTTTGATTGTTCCTTTATAGCCTAATCCTCTAACCGTTACGATGTCGAAATCTTCGTTCCCTTTTAGTTTTTGACGAATTCTTTTAATACAAGCATCAACTAAACGTTCGTCATAATCTTCTTCCATTCCCCATATATCATCTAACAAATCTAATCGTGTAAAGATTTTTTCTGGATGACTTAATAATTTGTATAATAAGAAAAATTCTTTTGGAGGAATTTGTACTTGTTCTCCTGTTGTTAAGTCCGTCATTGTTAAGGCATTGTAATCTAATCGAGTGTGAGTAAACGTCAGCACTTTTTCTGCTTCTAGTTGAGATCTTCTCAGTAATGCTTTCACTCTTAAAACGAGTTCTTCTAATCGTAGAGGCTTCACCATATAGTCATCCACCCCTAATTTAAAAGCTTCTTCTAATGATTCTAATTGAGATTTTGCTGTAATCATTAAGATTGGCAATGTATACTTCGTTTCTCTCAATGTTTGAACGAATTCATAACCATTCATTTCAGGCATCATAATATCTGAAATGACTAAATCAATCTGTTGTTTCTCCATCAAATTCAAAGCTTCTTGTCCATTTTGAGCAGTATAGACAGAGTAATTTTCTTGCTTTAATTTTGTAGAAATCATTGTTTTAATCGCAAAATCATCTTCACAAACTAATATACTAAACATAGTTCCTCCTTATTAGGAACATTATAGCATATTTCTTACAGACGAACTAAACTTCCTTTTTTCAACTCATAGACAGTGTCCACATATTCTAATACAGAACGATCATGAGTGACCATAATAGCACTCTTTTGTTTTTCTTTTACTTCTCTTTGAATTAATTGAGCAATTTCCTGTGCTTTTTCCGGATCCAAACTTGCCGTTGGTTCATCTGCTAAAATTAATTGAGGATTCCCGATAAATGCTCGTGCAATGGCAACTCTTTGTTTTTGTCCGCCAGAAATTTGGTTTGGGTATAAATGATAACATCCCTCTACACCTAATTCTTTTAATAATGTTTGAACTTCTTCTTTACGTTTAGCAGAATCTTTTTGTCCCTTTAATTTAGAAACCTCTTCTAATTGATCTCCAACTGTCATATAAGACAATAATTGATGATCTTGGAAAATAAATCCTAATAATTCTAGACGTTTTTTAGTCCATTCGCTTTGCGTTACATCCGTTAAATTTTGATCTGCAATACGAATTTCTCCTGAATCAGAAGATAATAATAATCCCGCAATCGATAAGAACGTTGATTTCCCTGAACCTGAAGGCCCTACAATGGCAACAAATTCACCTTTATTCACGGTTAAATTCAAATCATGGAGAATCTCTCTTTTTTGCATTCCGTCCATAAATGATTTTGTAATATTTTTTAATTCAATAACTGACATGTTATTCACCCTTTCCACCAATGACTTCAATTGGGTCTACTTGTTTAATTTTTAAAATCGATAACGCTCCACATAGAACAGAGATAAGAATAAAACTCAATGCAATCGTAACATTTCCTTGTAAGGTCATATAAAACGGCATCGCACTTGGAAGAACTAATGCCATTGCATAGGCTAATAACAATCCTATTCCGACTCCAGTCACTGATAAAATACTAATTTGAGATAATTGAATGGCTGTAATTTTTTTCATTGACATTCCAATCGCTTTTAACACGCCAAATTGTTGTAGTTTTTGCAATGTTAAAATGTAGAAAAATACTCCTAAAATGGCTGAAGACGCTACTAATAATACCCATGTAATCATCGTTAATGTCATATTTTCAGCTGTATATCCTGGGATTTTCTTAATTAGTTGTTTTGGTTGAAATACCATTAACTGATTAGACAACTTATCAGCATCAATGGCTTGACTCGTTACAATTGTTTGTGGTTTCCAAGTATAATTTGGATCGTTTTTTTGACGCATTGCTTCATATGTTTCTGAACTAACAAAACCAATTGTACTATGTCCATATTTTGCATTTTTTGCAAAGGCTACTACTGTTAAATTTTCTTTTGAAGCTTTATCTTGAATCATATCCCCTACTGCAATGCCTTTTTCTTTATACGATTCATCTAATACCACTTCTTGATTTCCTAATTTTTCTAATGAGTAATCCATCATTTCTACTTTACCAATAACTTTATTTAAATGATCCATTGCAAAAAATGTGATATCTTGTGTGCTATCATCTCCCTCTTTTGTAAGAGATGAGCGTTGAATCACTAATCCAAATGAATCTTCCAATGCCAATGCTTCAATTTCTGTTACATTTTGACTAGTAAAGTTTGAAAAAGGAATTACTCCTTCAGAATCTTTGGACAGAATATATTGTACTTCTCCAAAATTTTCAATTTGTGCCGTATTAATTCTGCCTAAACCATTTGTTAATCCAGATAAAAAAATCACCATAAACATCATAATGACAATCAGTACCTCGATTAAAACAAATTTTTTCGGTTGATATTTAATTTCGTTCCATGCAAATTTCATGTAAATTTCTCCTTTGTTTTCAATATTTGTCTCTACTATAAAAGAGAAATATGACCTGAATATGACATTGGAGTCATTGAGACAAAAAAATGGAATAAGAATTTTGACTTCTTATTCCATCATTTTCGTATTATTCTTTTAAATTCCGAAACTAATTCTGAGACCTTCATTTACTTTTTCCATAAAGGCATCATCGACTTCTGTTATTTTTTCAATTAATCGAACTTTATCAATAGTGCGTACTTGCTCTAATAACACAGTAGATTCCTTACTAAATTGAAATTGATCTTTTTGAATTTCAATATGGGTTGGTAAATTTGCCTTTTCATGTTTTGCTGTTATCGCAGCAACAATCACCGTCGTACTAAAATGATTCCCAACATCATTTTGAACAATTAGAACGGGGCGTCTTCCACCCTGTTCACTTCCTACTACAGGAGATAAGTCCGCTAAATATACTTCCCCTCTTTTTACCATCTATCTTTCTCCTAATCATGATTTATAAATTCTTGGCACACGATCACTAATTAAACAAAGTGATTCATATGAAATGGTGTGGCTTCTATGAGACAATTCTTCTGCCGTTATGCATTCGTTTCCTTCTTTTCCTAATAAAGTTACCTTAGTTCCCACTGGCATTTCATAAGGAAGACGAATCATACATTGATCCATACATACTCGTCCAACAATCGAGCATCTTACTCCTGAAACAATTACTTCACCAGGAGCATACGCACGAAGGTAGCCATCCGCATATCCTACAGGTAATGTAGCAATCCATTCATCCTCACTACAAGTATACGTAGCACCATAGCTAATCGTATCCCCTGCATGTAGTTGTTTTACATAAACAATCTCTGTTTCCCAAGTTAATGCTTCTTCTAATTGTAATGTATCCGGAAGTCTTAACCCTCCATTAGAAGGATTTAATCCATACAAGCCAATTCCCCAGCGAATGACATTGGTTGTTAATCCTTCATGCCAAATAGCTGCAGCTGAATTCGAACAATGAACATAAGTTGGACGATGTTCTAAAGCTTCAACACACTCGTTAAATCGTACTAATTGCTGTTCAAACTGATTCGTATCTGCTTCATCAGCAGTCGCAAAATGAGTAAAGATTCCTTCAAAAATAAATTGAGAATCCTGTTCTCTTAGAAATTGTTCCACAACTTGAACTTGTTCTGGTGTTCGAACTCCAATTCTACCCATCCCTGTATCAATCGCTAAATGCACAATGAGTTGCTTTCCGTCTGGAATTAGAGTCTGTGCTTTTTCTAACCAATCTAAGGAACTAACCGTTGTCGAAATACGATACTCACAAAGAATTGGCACATCTTCTAATCGACTAATTCCTAAAATCAGAATGGGTTCTTGGAATCCTTCTTGTCTTAATTGAATGGCTTCATCTAACAATGCCACGCAAAATCCCGCAACTCCTTCTTCACGAGCTGCTTTAGCGACTTCTATCATTCCATGCCCATATGCATTTGCCTTTACTACTGCAAAAATATCTGTATTTGGATAATGTTTTTTTACAGCTTTAATATTTTGTTGAATCGCATTTAAATTAATAGTTACACGTGTATTCCTATGAATCGCAGGAAACATATCTTCACTTTCTTTCTTCTATATTTGAGGGACTCTCTTCTAAAATAACGACAGCGTACGCATCATGGTTTGTATGCGTAATACTCACATGTCTTTGATAAGGGTGCGGAGCTGTTAATAGAGGTTGTCCATTTTCAGCATTAAGAATTTCAATATCTTGAAAAGAGACAGCTTTCCCTATTCCAGTGCCTAACGCTTTAGAATAAGCTTCTTTGGCTGTAAATCTTCCTGCTAAATATTCTACTTTTCTTTTGATTCCTAAAGTTTCATACACAGCATATTCCTTTGGAGTTAATACTCGTTGAATGAAGGAGGAATCTTGTACTACAATTTTTTCAATTCGTGATAATTCAATTGCATCCATTCCAACACCAATAATCGCCATTTCAATACTCCCTTTAAAAACATAATGTATCTCTTATTGTATCAAATGAAATCGCATTTGTCAGAATTTTTTACTAATCTTTAGTAAATTTCTCCACTAAAAAAGACGACCGGAGTCGCCTTCTTATTGATTATTTTTGACGGATTGTAAATCCTTTGTCAGATTTCTTTTTATGATTTCTACGGCGAGAATCTTTACTCTTATATCCACGAGTATATTCTTCATCTAACCCACGACCACGGCGGTCTTCTTTACGTTTGAAGCTTCCTTTACCATTACGTCCACGATTATCTTTACGATCACTTCGGTTGTAGTTTCCACGGCTATTGCCACGTTTACGGCTTGGTAATGGACGTTCTGGAGTGATTTTAACAGGAATTTCTGTTGGGTCTTTAATCATTCCACTCACTAATAATGCTGCTAATTCATCTGCTTCATATTCATCTAATAAATACGAAATAGCTTCTTTGAAGCGACGAGTATCTACTGATTTCATCTTTTCATCAATTTGCTCAATGGCAGATTTCATTTGTCCTTCTAATGCTTCCATTTGAGTTGGTGGACGTAATGCAGTCATTCTCTTACGAGTTAAATCTTCAATGACACGTAAATAATCCATTTCATTTGGTGTTACAAAAGTAACGGACATTCCTTCTTGTCCCGCACGTCCTGTACGTCCAATACGATGAACATAACTTTCTGGATCTTGTGGAATATCATAGTTATAAACATGTGTTACACCTGAAATATCTAATCCACGTGCAGCTACGTCTGTTGCCACTAAAATATCTAAATGATTATTTTTAAAATCACGTAGAACGCTCATACGTTTTTGTTGACTTAAATCTCCATGAATTCCTTCTGCACGATAACCACGCATTTCAAGTCCACGTGCTAATTCATCAACACGACGTTTTGTACGACCGAATACAATCGTTAATTCTGGTGTTTGAACGTCTAATAAGCGAGTCATAATATCAAATTTTTCGAAATCTTTACATTTTACAAAATATTGATCAATTAATGTCGCTGTCATCTCACTTGATTTAATACGAACATGTTCAGGTTCTTTCATAAACTGAACTCCAATTCGTTTAATATCATCTGGCATTGTAGCAGAGAATAATAAAGTTTGGCGATTTTCTGGGACTAATTTAATAATTGATTCGATATCATCTAAAAATCCCATGTTTAACATTTCATCCGCTTCATCTAATACTAATGTTTCAATATTGTCTAAGCGAAGTGTTTTTCTAGAAATGTGGTCTAATAAACGTCCAGGTGTTCCTACTACGATATGTGGTTGCTCTTTTAATTGGCGAATTTGACGACCAATATCTGCTCCACCATAAACAGCTTGTACATGAATTTTTTTATCTTTTCCTAAACGATATAATTCTTCTTGTGTTTGAATCGCTAACTCACGTGTTGGAGCAATGACTAATCCTTGTACTTTACGATTACGAAGATTAATTTTTTGAAGCATTGGTAATCCAAAAGAAGCTGTTTTCCCTGTACCTGTTTGCGCTTGACCAATCACGTCTTTACCTGCTAAGGCTAATGGAATTGTTTGTGATTGGATAGGTGTTGCTTCCTCAAACCCCATTTTTTCAATTGATTCTAATAAGGCTGAATCTAAGCCTAATTCATTAAATTTCATATTTTCCTCCTTGTACTGCTGAAGAGAAGCACACGAGGTATTTTACCTTCACAATAAAAGTCTGGAACAGCAAAGAGCTCCAGACTTCTGAACATTACGAGATTATACAATATTACTTGTTCAATCTTCATGATATATATCATTACATTTGTGTAAACTTCTCAACTCTCCAAGTACTATAGCATGTTCAAAGCTAGATTGCAAAGAAAAGCCCTTTGATTTCATAAATGAATTACTAATCAAATAGAAATTATGCTTTTTTTAATGCCTCTACGACTGCTAATAATCCTGTACCATTACTTGATTTCACTAACACTTGGTCATTTTGTTGTAAATCTTCTTTTAATAATTGAATCAATGCTGCTTTATCACTTTCAACATAATGTAAGTGAGATGCTTCAAAACGAGATTTTAACGCTTCATATAAAGCACTCATTTCTTCTCCGTATAAATACACTTCTTGAATGTTCTCTGGGAACATTACTTCAGAAATACTTGCATGTAATGCTTTTGACTGTTCTCCTAATTCACGAATGTCTCCTAATACAACAATTTTACGTCCATTAGAAGCTACGGATGTAAAGGATTGAATCACAGATTTCATCGCAATTGGACTTGCATTATAAGCATCATTTAAAATTTTTGACCCATGGATGCCATCCACCCATTGCGTACGATTTTTGGTTAATTCAAACTGTTGAATCGCTTCAATGGCTTGTTCTAATGGTACCCCACATTCTAATCCTACTTGAAGAGCAGCGAGCGCATTATTGACATTATAAGCTCCTAATACTGGTAGCTGAACAGAATGTTTGGCAGGCTTCACTAAGTCAAAAATAGTATGGTCTTCAAATAATTGAATATTTTCAGCCTGAATTACACTATTCGTACCGTCACCGAACGGTAACACCGTAAAGTATTCCTCTGCTTTCATTTCTTCTAATTCTTGTTCTAATAAAGGCTCATTAGCTGGGAAGATGATACTTCCTTTTTCACGTAATCCTTTTAAGATTTCTAATTTTGCTTTCGCAATTCCTGCACGACTTCCTAAATTTTCCATATGGGATTCACCAATTAAGGTAATCACTGCTACCGAAGGTTTTGCTAGTTTGCTTAGAAACTCAATTTCACCAAAATCACTCATACCCATTTCTAATACTAATTGTTCTGTATCTTCTGGCATATCTAAAATGGTTTGAGGTAATCCAATATCATTATTAAAATTCCCTTGTGTTTTATAAACACGATAACGACTAGAAAGTACTGCAGCTGTCATATCTTTTGTTGTCGTTTTTCCTGAACTCCCTGTAATTCCAATAACATTTGGGTGAACTTTTTCTAAATACCATTTCGCTAATTCTTGGAAAGCTTCTAATGGATCATCCACCCAAATCGCACAAATTCCTTCAGGTGGAGTTTGATCTTGTCTTCCCCAAAAAACAGCTTTTGCGCCTTTTTCGATCGCTTGTTCAATGTAATCATGTCCATCAGTTTGTCCTTTTAAAGGAATAAATAAACTATTTTGCGTTAATTTTCTTGTATCAAATGAAACTGATTCAATAACATCAAATCGATAATCTGTTTGATAATCGATTGCTTTCACAGCTTTTACAATTTGAGCAACTGTTCCGATTGCCATGTTTTTACTTCCTCTCTCACAAAAAGCGCCTCTGTGAGGCGCCTTTTTTATCCATTTTGTCGATCTTTATAACGTTTTAAAGCTAATTGAATTAATTCATTCACTAAATCTTTGTATGAAATTCCTGTTTTTTCCCATAGAAGTGGATACATACTAAATTGAGTAAATCCTGGCAAAGTATTTACTTCATTAATATAAATATCATTTGTTTCTGTTAAGAAGAAATCACATCTTGTTAATCCACTACCATCAATGGCACGAAATGCTTTCGCAGAATATTCTCTTACTTTTGCAGAAACTTCATCAGAAATTTGCGCTGGAATTTCTAATGTAACGGTATTGTTAATATATTTTTCATTGTAATCATAAAAACCACTTGTCTTAACAATTTCTCCTACAACAGAAGTGTTTGCTTCGTCATTTCCAAGAACCGCACATTCAATTTCTCTTGCTTCAATCCCTTGTTCTACGACAATTCTACGGTCATATTTCAACGCTTCAACAATTGCAGTCGTTAATTCTTCACGATTTTCCGCTTTTGAAATTCCTACACTTGATCCCATATTGGCAGGTTTAACAAATACTGGGTAAATTAATGTTCCTTCAATTTTATTATAAATACTTTCAGGATTTTGTTTCCATTGAGTTTTATTAAACGGAACATATGGTAATTGTGGTAATCCTGCTTGTTGGAATAATTGTTTACTTGTAATTTTATCCATTCCACAAGCACTTGCTAATACTCCACAACCAACATAAGGAACATCCATCATTTCAAATAATCCTTGAATCGTTCCATCTTCTCCATTTGGTCCATGTAATACTGGAAAAACAACACATTCCTCTTCTTTTAAATCATACGGAGTTACAAGTACGCCCGTTGAAACTTCTCCTTCTCTCGTTGCAAAGTGAGCTTCTTGACTTGCTTCTAATCTTAATGCTTCAGAAAAAGCTACAGGACCTGTTAACGGTTCACCTTTTAGCCATTCTCCTTTTCGATTAATATAGACTGGTTGAACTTCATAATAATCAAAATAGATTTCTTTAATAATTGAAAAAGCCGTTAAAATTGAAATATCATGTTCAGCACTTTTGCCGCCATAAACGACTATAATTTTCATAAACAATCCTCCAACTAGAACTATCTTATCTAGATACTTCTTTCATAGTTCATACACTAGTATATCAAATGCACTATAAACTGACAAGGTACTCACATTTTGCCGTCAAGCTTCAGGAAATATAAAAAGAGCCAAGTTAACTTGACTCTTCAACAGATTTACGATTATTCATTGGCTGGTCGGTGTATCCAGCATCTCAGGCACCTCAATAAGGTGCGGCAGGAACCCTTTCTTCCCTCAATGAATAATACTATTTACTAATATTTTACGGCTTATTTTTGTTCTTTTCAACTTTTTAGGCAACAATTCCTTTAGAAATACCCCTCTTCTTTTAGAGAACAGTATGAATGATCCCCCACTATAAAATGATCTAGCAATTCAATTCCCATCATTTCTCCACATTCCGATAATCGTCTTGTAAAATCAATATCCGCTTGAGATGGGGTAACATTACCACTTGGATGATTATGTCCAATAATAATTCTTGCTGCAGAAAAACGAACCGCTTCTCTAAAAATTTCTCTTGGATGAACGACTGCTTGATTGAGTCCTCCTCGGAAAATAATTTTTTTCTTAATGACTTCATTTTTCGAATTTAAAAATAATGCAATTAAATGTTCTTGGTACAAATCTTTCAATTCTTCCATAATACATTCTCCCGCTTTTTGCGAGCTTGTAATATGTCCTAACTTTGTTTGCTTTGCTGTTCCTAATCGAATTCCTAATTCCATTGCAGCTTTTAATTCAATTGCCTTTGTTCGTCCAATTCCATGAATCGCCATTAATTCTTCCACTGTTGCCATTTTTAATGTAAATAAATCTTCAAATGTATTTAATACGACTTTCGCTAATTGCAATACATTTAATTCTTTGGAACCTGTCCGAAGCAAAATCGCTAATAATTCATAAGTTTCGAGACTTTTAGCTCCTAATTTTTCCAATCTTTCTCTTGGCATTGACTCCAAAGGTAATTCTAATAATTGTTGATCCATTTCCATTTTATTACCTCCTCTTGCATATAATACTTTCACTTCTATATACGCAAAAATTGGCAAAAAATATTTTATTTTACGAAAAATTTTCTCATAAAAGAAATAAAATAGAGAGAACCTGTAATCCAAAGCGTTCCCTTACTAGATGCTTGTGTGAGATAATCCTCGATAAATTGCTGAGCTTCCTCTACAAATTCAACCTCACTCGAAGGATAATCCGTTTTTTCAATGGCTCCTACATAATCAAATGTTGTTACTACTAACCGAGCTTCTGGTAACTCTTTTCGTAAATAATCAACCATTTCTTTATAATGTTTTCTTTTTAAAGCTGAAAATAAAATCGTCTGTTGAGTTCCATCTTCTCCATTTTGTTTCACCGTTTCAACGAATCGTTTTAAGGCATGAACATTATGTGCTCCATCTAGTATCACTTTAGGACTTTGCTCTACAACTTCCATTCTTCCTGGCCAAGTGACCGTTTGAAAACTTTCTTGAATGGCAGACTCACGAACTGGAAGTTGGAATTTCTTTTCAAATCGTAAAAAGCATTCCAACGCTACTGCAGCATTTTCTAATTGATACTTCCCTTTTAAATTCAAATAAGGAATGTGAATTTGAGTATCTGCATTTGTAAAAATAAATCCTTCTTCAACCGATTCAATTTTAAACTCTCGTTCAAAGTGATGGATTTCACAGTTATAAGCTTTTCCGACTACTTCAGTTACTTTCAAAGCTTCTGTTGGTAAATTTCCTAATACGACTGCTTGGTTTTGTTTGAAAATCCCCGTTTTTTGAATGGCAATTTCTTCGATAGTAGTTCCTAACATTTCTTCATGATCCATCCCAATTGATGTAATCACACTCATCGTTGAATGGACAATATTGGTTGTATCTAATAATCCACCAATTCCTACTTCTAATAAAGCAACTTCCACTTTTTTTCTAGAGAAATACACTAACGCCATAGCTGTCATGATTTCAAAGAAACTTAATGGTTCGTATTCGTCTATCAATTTTGCTTCTGCTTGTCGTACGAGATTCCCGACCATTTCAAAGTCTTCTTCGGACATTACTTCTCCATTCATTAAAAAGCGATCCGTATAATCGATTAAATGAGGGGAAACAAATGCTCCTACCTTCTGCCCGTGATGAACAAATAAAGACGATAACATCGCAATGGTAGAACCTTTTCCATTTGTTCCCGTTACATGAATAATCGGATAATCTTCCTGAGGATTCCCAAGAAGAGACATTAATGCTCTCATTCTATCTAATCCATATTTTCGTTTATATTTCATTCGATCTAAGATCCACTCTCTAACTGTTTGCATGATTCCCCTTCTTTCATTTTTCATCATACAAATTCCCTCTTCAACTTGCAAGACATAATAATCTTAACAAACCAAAAAATCCTGCTAGTGATTTCTCACCAACAGGATTTGTCGAATACCCAATTTGTCTTAGTATTCTTTTTACACTATTATGCTAATGTTTTTAATGTTGCGATACGTTCTAGAACTGCTTGACGTTGGTCAGCGTATTCTTTTCCTTTTGCACGTTCTGCTTCTACGACAGCTTCTGGTGCTTTCGCAACGAATTTTTCATTTGATAATTTTTTCTCTACACGATTTACTTCATCTTGTAGTTTAGCGGCTTCTTTTTCTAAACGAGCAATTTCGTCATCAATATTAATTAATCCTGCTAATGGTAAATAAATTTCAGCTCCACTAATCACACTTGTTACAGCATGGCTTGGTGCTTCCACTTCTAAACCATATTCAAATGATTCAGGATTACAGAAACGAGCGATATAGCTTTCATTTTCTGATAAAATGGCTTGAATATCTGCACTTGAAGTTTTAGCAATAATCGCAATTGGTTTTGATAATGGTGTATTCATTTCATTTCTGCTTGTACGAACGGAACGAATAAAGTCCATTAAGAATTCCATTTTTTCTGCTGCTGCTTCATCCATTTGACTTTCTTGTACGACTGGATATGAAGCCACTACTAATGAATCTCCAATATGAGGAACTGATTGCCAAATTTCTTCTGTTACGAATGGCATAATTGGATGTAATAAACGTAATGTTTGATCTAATACATATACTAAAATGCTACGAGTTGTTAATTTAGCAGCTTCATCATTTCCTGCTAATGTTTCTTTAGACATTTCAATATACCAGTCACAGAAATCATCCCAAATAAAGCGATACAATAGACGACCAGCTTCACCAAATTCAAATTTCTCGAATAATTCTGTTACTTTAGCAATCACTTGATTTAAGCGAGTTAAAATCCATTTATCTGCTAATGTTTTCTCACCAGTGATATCTAATTGTTCCACTGTTAAATCGCCAATATTCATTAATGCATAACGGCTAGCATTCCAAATTTTATTGATAAAGTTCCATGCAGCATCCATTTTATCTGTAGAATAACGAACGTCTTGTCCAGGTGCTGAACCATTTGCTAAGAACCAACGTAATGCATCTGCTCCGTATTGTTCGATAACTTCCATTGGATCTACACCATTACCAAGAGATTTACTCATTTTACGTCCTTGGCTATCACGAATTAATCCGTGGATTAATACATTTTTAAATGGACGTTTGCCTGTAAATTCTAATCCTTGGAACATCATACGGCTTACCCAGAATGTTAAAATATCATAACCTGTTACAAGTGTACTTGTTGGATAGTAACGTTTATAGTCGCTAGCTTCAACATCTGGCCAACCCATTGTTGAAAATGGCCATAATGCAGATGAGAACCATGTATCTAATACATCCACATCTTGTGTCCAGTTTTCAGTATCTGCTGGAGCTTCCATCCCAACATATACTTCACCAGTTTCATTATGATACCATGCTGGAATTTGATGTCCCCACCATAATTGACGAGAAATTACCCAGTCGTGAATGTTTTCCATCCAACGTAAGTAAGCATCATTAAAACGTGGTGGGTAGAAGTTAACTGTATTATCTTCTTCTGCACGTTGTGCTTGAATCGCTTGTTCTGCTAAAGGTCCCATTTTAACAAACCATTGTTTTGATAAACGAGGTTCTACAACTACATCTGTACGTTCTGAATGCCCCACACTATGAACATGTTTTTCGATTTTTACAAGAAGTCCTGCTTCTTCTAAATCTTTCACGATTGCTTTACGAGCTGCAAAACGATCCATTCCTTCGTATTTTCCAGCTAATTCATTCATTGTTGCATCATCGTTCATAACATTGATACGTGGTAAATTATGACGGTTACCAACTTCAAAGTCATTTGGGTCATGAGCAGGTGTAATTTTTACAACCCCTGTTCCAAAATCTTGTTCAACGTACTCGTCCGCAATAATTGGAATTTCTTTTCCAACTAATGGTAAGATAACTGTTTTCCCAATTAAGGCTTGGTAACGTTTATCTTCAGGGTGAACTGCAACAGCAGTATCTCCAAGTAGCGTTTCTGGACGAGTTGTTGCAACTTCTAATACGCCACTTCCATCCGATAAAGGATAATTCATATGGTAGAAAGCACCTTCTACATCTTTATGGATTACTTCGATATCTGATAATGAAGTTTTTGCTTTTGGATCCCAGTTAATAATGTATTCTCCACGATAAATTAAGCCTTTTTCATATAATGTTACGAATACTTTTTTAACAGCATCTGATAAGCCTTGGTCTAATGTGAAACGTTCACGACGATAGTCAACTGAAATCCCCATTTTTGCCCATTGTTCACGGATATGGCTTGCATATTCTTCTTTCCATTCCCATGTTTGTTCTAAGAATTTTTCACGTCCAAGGTCATAACGAGATAAACCTTCTCCACGTAATTTTTCTTCTACTTTTGCTTGAGTCGCAATTCCGGCATGGTCCATCCCTGGTAACCATAATGTATCGTACCCTTGCATACGTTTTTGACGAATAATCATATCTTGTAATGTAACGTCCCACGCATGTCCTAAGTGTAATTTACCTGTTACATTTGGTGGTGGGATAACAATTGAATAAGGTTCTGCATTTGGATCTTCGTTTGGATGGAAGACTCCTGATTCAACCCACCATTGATATTTTCCTTCTTCAACTTCTTGCGGTTGAAACTTTGGTGACATTTCTTTTGCCATTCTTTTTTTCCTCCTTGATGAAATAAATTTGATACAATAAAAAAATCCTATGAAGATTCACTTCATAGGACGATTATTTTCGTGGTACCACCTAATATTCGCATCATAACTGATGCCTTTGACGTTGCTAACGAAGTCTACTCCGAGCTAAGATACTATCATTCCCCTAGCCAACTTACAAGCTACCTTCATACAAATTTATTAAGAAGTTTCACCAACCCTTCTCTCTCTATCAACTAAAATTCGTATTACTCCTCTTGTGCAATGCTTTTATTCTATGCCATATAGTCTACCATTGTTTAACCATACTTGCAAATGATTTTTCTTGCATTTATTCTACTTATTTTTTCAAGAAACGACGCATTGAGAAAATCGAACCAAATGATCCAATTAAAATCCCAACCCCAGCCATCGCCCAAGATAAGCGATATAAGAACGGATCGGGTGCTAATAAGCTAAAATTTGATCCCGCAAAGAAATCACTTCCGCCTTTATAAATCCATAAATATAAAACCCATAATAAAGTAATTGGTACAATTGAGCCGATTAACCCAATTAATCCACCTTCTAAGAAGAAAGGCCAACGAATATAAGCTTTTGTTGCTCCTACTAATTGCATAATTTCAATTTCTGTTCTACGAGCATGAATCGTTGCACGAATCGTATTGGAAATTAAAAATAATGCAATAATTAATAAAACTGAAATCACACCAATTCCAACATTTCTTGCTGTTGAAATGACTTTAAATAATGTATCCGCACGTGCTCCTCCATAGTTTACACGAGCAACATAATCCATTTTTTCAATGGTAGTTGCAACTTCCTTCGTTTGTTTTGGATTTTTAGTGCTTACATCAAATGCATTTCTTAGTGGATTACTATCATTTTTGAATAATTCAAATTCTTGTGCAACACTCTTAGTGATATCTTCTAATTCTTCATCTTTTGAACGGAATTTTACAGAAGCAACTGTATCTAATGCTTCAATTGCTGCCTTTAACTCTTCAGTCTTTGTTTCATCGGCTGCTAAATCAATATACACACGAACATTCACATCTTGTTCAACATCTGTCGCAATTTTATTCATATTAAATAATAATGAAACAAAAATCCCTACTAGTAACAATACCATTGATACCGCAGAAATCGCACCAAAAGTTGACCAACCATTTCTAAATAAGCTTTTAACGGCATCACGAATATGACGCCACATTGTTCTAATCTTCATATCCGTATTCCCCTTCCTCTTGGTCACGGACAATACGACCCATTTCAATTGCCAATACACGATGTTTCTTTTCATTTACGATTTGGCTATTATGAGTCGCCATTACAATGGTTGTCCCTTGTTGATTAATTCTTTCTAAAATATCCATAATTTCCATAGAAGTTTCTGGATCTAAGTTTCCTGTTGGTTCATCTGCGATTAACACAGCAGGATTATTCACAATTGCTCTAGCAATTGCTACACGTTGTTGTTCGCCCCCTGATAATTGGTCCGGAAACATCATCATACGATGCTTCAAGTTTACTAAAGCTAATACTTCTTCAACTTTTCGTTGAATTTCTTTTGGTGCTTTTTCAATTACTTCCATCGCATATGCAACATTTTCATATACTGTTAAACGAGGTAACAATTTAAAATCTTGGAATACGACTCCTACATAACGTCTTAAATAAGGAATTTCACGTTCTCTCATTTTTGTTAAATCGTATTTCCCTACCGTAATTCTTCCTTTAGTAGCTTTTTCTTGACGATACATCATTTTTATAAATGTTGATTTTCCTGCACCTGATGGGCCAACAACATATACAAATTCTCCATCTTGAATTCTGACAGATAAATTATTTACGGCTAAAATACCTTTTCCATATTTCTTTGAAACATTCATCATTTCAATCATGTGCTCACCAGCTTTCTCTATTCATAGTCTATGTCTTATCCATTATACCATTTTTATGATGACATTCTATTGACAGCATATTACAAACAGATGTCAATTTTTAGATTTTCTTATTTATAAACATGATTACATAACTGTGATAGATAAAAAAACATATATTGTAAAGTTTCTTCCTTGATTCTGTGCGGAGTTATAAATTCCATATTTGGTTCCCACTGTTCCAAAGTTTGACATCTAAAATGTTCCAATACTGATTTAAATGGATGATTATAATGATCCGTTAACATTCCTCTTTCAAAAATTGATAAAGTAATCCCCAATCTTAAAAGCGGAATTCCTAAGTCTTCTAATAGTAAACGAAAAATTCTCAATGATATTTCAAATTGATTAGACGAAGACTTACCAAAATACTCCTCAATCATTTCTTTCCATTTTTTAATCAACTCCCTTGAAGAAGTTTCTCCATTGAACCATTTTTCTTCCAACTCATAACCAATTATGTCAATCACAAATAGTTGAATAACATTTATATTCGTTAATGAAATAGGATTTCTTCTAAGTGCCAAGAAATTTTTCAGTAAAATATGAAAAACTTCTTCAGTAGTTCCAATTTCAACAAAATAATTTGAAATCATTTTAGCAATATCTTGGGAGATGATAGGGAGCAATGTCGTATAATATCGAAAAGCTTCTTTTTGATAGAAAGAATATTCGTCGTAAGTTTTATTTGCTGAATAAATATTGAAGTAAACTTCTCCAAATAATTTTAAAAATTCAAATAATGAAATAGAAAATGAATGATATGGTGATAAATAGATTGAAAATTTGTGGTTATCTTTTTTTATGATAGATTTTTGACTAAATTCGACAGAAATTTTATAAGATTTTAAAAGAGTACTAACTTGATGAAGAAAGAAATTAAAGAATAAAATAGCTTGTTGCTGCGTAATATTCAGTTCACGTACAGTAGCATTTGTAGGATATTTTTTAGAAAGAAAATAAGAATGATAGAATTGAATGACTTTGTCACGATGTTTTTTTATCTGATGAGAACTAGAGCAGACAAAGTCCTCACCATATATCTGTAATAAAATTTCTTGATAGGTTGGAGAGTACAGATGAAATTTTTCAGAATAATAATCCAAATAAAACAATCGAAGATTATCTAAATCTTCTTCAAATGATATTTCAAATAATTTTGGAGTCAGACATTCTAACCATTTTGCTTTTAATATATCTTTTGCCTCTTTTAAATTTTTCGCAAAATATTTTTTGGCATATTTCTCCTTTAAATAATAATCAGAAATTTTTTGTATACCCTTTTTCTCATATAGGGTCAGTTCATCTATATGATTCATAAAATAGTGGTAGATCATCTTTGAATTTTGAGATTTCAGATGCTGATCCATAAACTCAAATTGAAAAATATTATCCCGTTGATCCAACTGATATTTATCAAAATATTCGTATTTTTGACTTAACTCTTCAATTAAATCAAGCGTATCAAATAATCCACGAAGTTCACTAACTGTATATTGCATTCCCAAAACCCCCTTATATTTTCTAACTCTATTTTACCGCTTTCATCGATATAAAACAAATGTTTTTTGGCTTTTTTCCGAAAAATAAAGTTGTTTGAATTTTATATCCAAACAACTTTATATGATTTACTAATTCAGTAGTATTAGCCATGAGATTCGCACTCGTGAAGCTGCTGGCGGCCTCTTACTACTATATCTAAAAAGTCAACGTTATATACGTACTCTCAGTCGATATTCGTTTAAATAAAAATGACTTTTTATAGTAGTATGAGTGGAAGAAACCACGAGATGTGGTTTCTTTCACAGGAAACTTTGAGACCCAAGGCTCAAAGTTTAGCCATGAAACCGAAGGTTTGCTGGCGTCCTTTGCTACTATATCCAAAAAGTCAATTTTTATTCTACTTCGCCGGATAATGACCATTTCAAGTAAGCATCCATAAATGGATCTAAATCTCCATCCATCACAGCACCAATATTCCCCGTTTCATGACCCGAACGCAAATCCTTCACTAAAGAATACGGATGGAACACATAATTTCTAATTTGAGAACCCCAAGCAATATCTTTTTGTTCCCCACGAATTTCCGCTAACTCAGCAGCCTTCTTCTCTTCTTCTAATTGATATAATTTTGTTTTTAACATCGCCATAGCTTGGTCCTTATTTTTAAATTGCGAACGTTGCGCCTGACTTTGCGTTACAATTCCAGTTGGAATATGAGTAATACGAACAGCAGATGATGTTTTATTAATATGTTGTCCACCAGCACCACTCGCACGATACACATCAATTTTCAAATCATCCGGATTAATCTCGATATCAATATCTCCTTCTAATTGAGGCATAATATCAATGGAACAAAATGAGGTATGGCGTTTTCCAGCAGCATCAAAAGGAGAAATTCTCACTAAACGATGCACCCCTTTTTCACTCTTCAAATAACCATAAGCATTTAATCCTTCAATAGATAAAGTCACAGACTTAATACCCGCTTCTTCTCCATCTTGATAATCAACTGTTTCAATACGGTATCCATGTTGTTCAGCCCATCTTGTATACATTCTTAACAGCATACTTCCCCAGTCTTGCGATTCTGTTCCACCAGCACCTGGATGAATTTCTAAAATCGCACTACATTTATCATGAGGTCCACTTAATAACATACTTAATTCATATTTTTCTAATTCTTTTTCAACACTATGAACACGTTCCACTAATTCCTCATGAATTTCTTCTTCTGGATCTTCCTTATACATTTCAAATAAAAGTTCAACCTCTTCTACTTGTAGTTCTAATTGATGAAATGTATCATACACGGCTTTTAGTTCATTACTTTTTTGAATGACAGATTGAGCTTTTTCATTATCATCCCAAAATCCAGGTTCAGACATTTGTTGTTCATATGAAGCAATATCTTCTTCTAAATGATCTAAGTCAAAGAGACCCCCTATAACTTGTCATTTGCGTACTCATTTTTTCTAATGCATTTCTGATTTCACTAATTTCCATACCATTCTCCTATCTAATTGTAAAAAGGTAGGCTGGACTTTTGCCCAGCCTACTTCTTATTATGCTTGTTCTGGTTCTTCAGTTGGACGATCATGCCCTTGAGCAATCACACTTCTAGCACCTTGCACTTGTTCACGTTGTAAGTTTTGACGAATTTGAGATTTCATCAAGATACGAGTTACATCATAATCAATAGCTGCAATCATTTGTTGGAAACGATTGAACCCTTCTGTTTGATATTCAGTTAGTGGGTCGATTTGTGCATATCCACGCAAACCTACACCTTCACGTAATTGATCCATATCATCGATATGATCTGTCCATTTACGGTCAACTACTCGTAAAATAACAACTTTTTCAAACTCAAGCATTTGAGAATCCCCATTTAATTGCTCTTGTTTTTCTTTATAAATTTCCATTGCTTTTTCATTCAATAGACCTTCGATTTCTGAAGGAGTTTTACCTTTTAAGTCTGATAATGAAATATCATCTGGATGACAAATGGCACTTGTAGCAAAATCTACTAACCCTTCTAAATCCCAAGTTTTCTTTTCACCTAATGTATGATTTTCTACCATACGGTGAATTGTTCTACGAATCATTGCTTTTGTTACTTTTTCTAATGAATTTTCTTCATTAATAATTTGTAATCTTTGTGAATAAATGATTTCACGTTGCTCACGCATGACTTCGTCATATTGTAATACGTTTTTACGTGTATCATAGTTATTTCCTTCTACACGTTTTTGAGAAGATTCTACTTGACGAGATAACATTTTACTTTGGATGAAGTTGTCATCGCCATTTTCGTCAATATTTAATCTTTCCCAGATTGCTTGCATTCTTTCTCCACCAAAACGTTTCATTAAGTCATCTTCTAATGATAGATAGAATTGAGTCGCACCTGGGTCCCCTTGACGTCCAGAACGTCCACGTAACTGATTATCAATACGACGGCTTTCATGACGCTCTGTTCCGATAACGCATAAACCACCTAATTCTTTAACGCCTTTACCTAACTTAATGTCTGTTCCACGTCCTGCCATGTTTGTCGCAATTGTAACAGCACCACGTTGTCCAGCCATCATAACAATTTCCGCTTCTTTAAAATGGTTTTTAGCATTTAATACTTCATGAGGAATTCCTTCTTGATGTAGCATTTGTGAAATTAACTCACTTGTTTCAACGGCTACTGTACCAACAAGAATTGGTTGTCCTTTTGCATGGCGTTCTTTAATATCACGTACTACCGCTTTAAATTTACTCTTCAATGATGGATAAATCACATCGTGATTATCAATACGTTGAACTGGACGGTTTGTTGGAATCGTAATAACGTTCATATTATAAATTTCACGGAATTCTTCTTCTTCTGTTTTAGCTGTCCCTGTCATCCCTGATAATTTACGATACATACGGAAGAAGTTTTGGTAAGTAATTGTCGCCATTGTTTTAGATTCATTTTCAACTTCTACACCTTCTTTTGCTTCAATCGCTTGGTGTAAACCATCTGAATAACGACGACCTTCCATAATACGACCTGTAAATCCATCAACAATTTTTACTTGTCCTTCATCTACTACATAATCGATATCACGGATCATGATGTAGTTTGCACGTAAAGCTTGGTCAATATGGTGAACTAAAGCTGAATTATCCACATCATATAAGTTTGGTAGACGGAAAGTTTGTTCTGCCTTATTAATTCCTTCGTCTGTTAATGAAATAGATTTAGAAGTTAAATCAATTGTATAATCTTCATCTTCTTTTAATGCTTTAACGAAGAAATCTGCACGTTGGTATAAAACTGTAGATTTTTCAGCTTGTCCTGAAATAATTAATGGTGTACGAGCTTCGTCAATTAAAATTGAGTCTGTTTCGTCAACTACCGCATAGTTTAACGGACGTTGTACCATTTGTGATTTATAAACGACCATATTATCACGTAAGTAGTCAAATCCTAACTCACTGTTTGTACTATAAGTGATATCTGCGTAATAAGCTGCACGTTTTTCTTCTGGAGATTGTCCTGTTAAGTTTACCCCTACACTTAACCCTAAGAAATTATATAATTCTCCCATTTCTTTCGCATCACGTGTAGATAAGTATTCATTAACCGTTACTACGTGTACACCATCACCTGAAAGTGCATTTAAATATACAGGCATTGTCGCTGTTAAAGTTTTACCTTCCCCTGTACGCATTTCAGCAATATTCCCATTATGTAGAGTAATTCCTCCCATAATTTGAACTTTATACGGGAATAAACCTAATACACGTTTAGCACCTTCACGTACTAAAGCGAATGCTTCTGGTAATAATTTATCTAATGATTCTCCTGAAGCATATCTTGCTTTAAATTCTTCTGTTTTCACCGGAAAGTCTGCATCACTTAATGCTTCCATTTTACTTTCCAGACTAATTACTTTATCCGCTAATTTTTCAAGTTTACGAACTTCGCGTTTGTTATTTTCAACTAATTGCTTTAAAAAATTTGCCATTCTCTGACTCCTTTATATTATTCTTTCCTAATCATCTATCTTGCAAATGAGTATACCAATTGCATCTTATTCATTTTACCATCATTATTCAAAATAGAAAAGAAAAAAAGGCAGAGTTGGAAAATTTTTTCCAACTCTACCTTAAAAAGAACGTATTTTATGCATTAGTTTCAATTAAACCATATTTTCCATCTTTACGACGATATACAATGTGAGTTTCATTTGTTTCTGCATCTTGGTAGATAAAGAAGTTATGTCCTAACATATTCATTTGTAAAACAGCTTCTTCGCTATCCATAGGTTTTAAATCTACACGTTTTGTACGTACAATCTCTAATACTGATTCATCTTCTTCAGCTGGATCTGGTACAACTGGTGCAACAGGAACTTCAAATCCTTTTTCACGAGATTTACGATTAATTTTTGTTTTGTATTTACGAACTTGTCTTTCTAATTTATCAATCACTAAGTCAATACTACCATATAGGTCTCCAGAAGTTTCTTCTGCACGTAAGACTAAATAAGGAAGAGGAATTGTTACTTCAACTTTTGCTGTTTTTTCAGAATATACTTTTAAGTTAACATGAACCGTTGCATTAGCAACATCGCCAAAGTATTTTTCTAATTTTGAAAGTTTCTTTTCAGCATAATTACGAATTGCTTCAGTAACTTCAATATTTTCTCCGCGAATATTATATTTGAACATAATAATCTCCCCTTTCATCTGGCTATGCCAGACTGAAGAAATCTCTTAAGGACCACTCTTAAGAATCCCTTCTTTTGATTTCTTTCTATGGTTTTATTATAAACCTTTTTCTTATTTTTTACAACCGTTTTCAATTAACTTTAGGAATTCCTAAACATTTTATTAAAACTTTTTAACAAGTTGAATTTAATCTAATTTTATTTGTTAACTTTTTCTCAATATTCATTAATTTTCCGATTTTAACAAACAAAAATCTTATCCATTTCATTGACAGAAACCGTTTACAGTAGTACAGTTAAGATATCTTATAACACAAAGGAGTGTTGTTTTATGGAAAAAGTTTTTGTAAGTCCATCTCGTTATGTTCAAGGAAAAGATGTGTTTAAAACAGGTCTTTCCCATGTTTTAGCATTAGGGAATCGACTACTTCTTCTATGTGACCCAATCGTTTATGATTTAGTCGGAAAAGAATTAGAAGAAAATTTAGTTACTTCCGGAGCAACTGTTTATCATGAAAGTTTCAATGGTGAAGCTTCGAACAAAGAAGTTAGTCGTGTAGCTGAAATCGCTAAAGAACATGAATTAACAGTTATTGTCGGTTTAGGTGGTGGTAAAACAATCGACACTGCTAAAGCAATCGCAGATGACTGTCAATGTCCTGTAGCTATTTTACCAACAGTTGCTTCTACAGATGCACCAACTTCTGCTTTATCCGTTATTTATTCTCCAGAAGGTGTATTTGAACGCTATCGTTTCTATACTAAAAATCCAGACTTAGTTTTAATTGATACAAATGTTATCGCTCATTCTCCTGTTCGTTTACTTGTTTCAGGAATTGCAGATGCTCTTGCTACTTGGGTTGAAGCTCGTGCAGTGATCGAAGCTCAAGGAAAAACAATGGTAGGAGATACTCCAACCATTGCTTCAGAAGCTATTGCTCGTGCTTGCGAAGCTACTTTATTTGAAAACGGACTTCAAGCATTAGCTGCAGCTAATGCAAAAGTAGTAACTCCTGCTTTAGAAAAAGTTGTTGAAGCAAACACATTATTAAGTGGTATTGGTTTCGAATCTGCTGGTTTAGCAGCTGCTCACGCCATCCATAATGGATTTACAGCTTTACATGGCGATATTCACACTCTTACTCACGGTGAAAAAGTAGCTTATGGTACATTAACACAACTTTTATTAGAAAATCGTCCTAAAGAAGAATTAGATAAATATATTACATTCTACAAAGAATTAGGATTACCAACGACATTAAAAGAAGTAAAATTAGATACTGTACCATATGAAGATTTACTAAAAATCGGTCGTTTAGCTACACAAGATGGCGAAACAATCCACCAAATGATTGTTCAATATACTGCCGAAGATGTAGCCAATGCTCTAATCGCTCTTGATCAGTACGTGACAACTCGATTTTAATTTGTGAGAAATACACTCTATCAAAAATCATACCAATCAGCTCAAGCAGATACCTGCTTCTGCTGATTTTTTAGTTATTTCCTAAATAAGTCATAGTCACCTATATAAATCTTCATCAAGCATAGTATAATATAGGTAAAAAATGTATCACACTATATCTTAATCAATAAAATTGAACGGAGGGTTATTATGTTAAAAAGAATCATTGCTTTTACTACTTTGTTGTTATATCTATTATTACCTTTTTTCAATATTCAAATGATGAACATATTTTATCCTAACTTTTTAAGAGCTAATCATACTGCTCTTTTAGGAATATCCATTTTATTTATCCTGAATATCGTATTAACAATTTTAGTCATTACTCTATCAATCAAAACTAACCTACTGGAATCTCGTATGATAACTGTTGGAATCTATCTTTTTATGGGATTACTCCTTCTTGTTTTGATTATTGGTATTCCAAAAATTTTACAAACTTATGTTTTTATCCAATTGATTACATCCCTTTTTTCATTTGCTTTTGTTTTTGGGGTAGTTATTTCTTTAACTGTTTTATCAAAATTTTAAACAGTATCTATATTTAAATTTAAAAGGAATTAAGTAACTTTAAATGACTTAATTCCTTTTTTGTTTTCTCCTGTTATCGAAACACCGTAAACAATTTAACATCCTCTACCCCTTTATCCTGCAATAACTTAGCAGCTAGTCGAATTGTTTTCCCAGTTGTATAAATATCATCAAACAATAAAATTTTAGTCGGCAACTTTACTTTTTCTCTTAATACAAATGGTTGTTGTAGTTTCATTCTCTCTTCCCTTGTCTTCTCAGATTGTTTTTTCCCTTTTCCAATATGGTGAAAGATTTGCTGATATGGAATTTTCGAGAGTTCTAAAAGATATTCAACGGATTCGAATTCTCTTTTTTCTAAACTTTGTTTAGACGTTGGGAGTGGGCAAATCGTATATCCTTGTTTGATATATTTTTTCAACACTCTTTTTAAATCCTCTTTGATTAAAAATGCTACAGCACAATCTCCTGCAAATTTATATCGTTCCATAAATTCTTTTGCCTGTTCATCATACACATATAATGCTTGATTCATGGGGAAATAAGAATCCATCTCTTTCCAGCGAACACAGTCATAACACAATGTCGTTTCCTCCATTAAACGCCCACAACCTGGACAAGTTGGTTCCTTTTCTAATGAATGGAATAACTGTTGACACTGCCTACAAATCGGTCTTGAATTCCATAGAAATAAAGAACTAATTCCTGAATCTTTTGTTACATCTTTTCCACACCATACACAACGCATTTTAGTCACCTTCTATTAATCCTCTTTTTCTAGCTTCTTCATTCAATGATTCGATTTCTTTTTTGGCTTGTTTCATTGCTCGACTTATTCCTTCATAAAAATAAACGACTTCTCCTCCTGGATGATCCACACTTCTACCTACTCTTCCTGCAATTTGAACTAATACTTCCCTTGTAAATATCTCTTCTTGTGCCTCTATTACCGCTACATCAATGCCATAAAAAGTAACTCCTCTTTCAAGAATCGTTGTCGAAATTAGAAAATCTAATGTTCCATCTCTCATTTGTTGTATTCTTTCTTGTCGCTGTTTCTCTTGAGAAGATACGCTAGAAAATCTTGCATTTGGAAAAGCTTGGCTCATCATCTCTTCCACTGCTGGAATTTGTCTAATCGTTGATACAAATACTAAAAACGGAGTTTTTTCTTCAAGTCTCTTCTTCATCCAGCTATACAACTCTTGCGGAATTTTTTTCTTTTCTAAAGCTCTATCCCAATTTCTCAATTCATTGAAAATCGGTACAACAAGGGGATGCCTGTGAAATCTTGCTGGTAATAACGAATAGGACAATTGATGATGTTGAATATTGTACAATTCTAACTTTGAAGGTGTTGCTGTCATAAATACTAATCTTCCTGTTGGTTTAACAGCACGATGAACCGCAAATTGCAACATATCGCTATTAGAATAAGGAAAGGCATCCACTTCATCTACAATAAGTACATCAAATGCATGATAAAATCGTAGCATCTGATGAGTCGTTGCAATGGTAATAGGAGTTCGTTTATAACTTTCTTCCGTTAATCCATGTAAGACAGCTACCTCTTCTAAAGGAAAGGCTTCTTTAATTCTGGGAGCCAATTCATTGCATACGTCAATTCTTGGAGCTGCTAATCCTACTCTCCCACCTACTTCTAAAACTGATTTTATTAATTCAAAAATCATTTCAGTCTTTCCTGCTCCAGTAACAGCCCATACTAAATGTTCCTTATCCGTTATCTCTACTAATTCTTTTGATAATTTTTCCTGTTCTTTAGACATCGTATGCTTGTAATATAACTGAACGGAATGCGATGGAAATGCAGGTGTTTGTTCCTCAACAGCTACCAGTACACAACATTCTTTTACTTTCCCCATATTTAAACATCTCAAACAATAGTGACAATTTTTCTGGCAAATGATACAAGGTCCCACCGCAAACTCTTCAATATTTTGATTACCGCAACGATTACAAACGATTTTCCCATTCCCCTTATTAAATCCAGGCAATACTTCTCCCACTTGTTCTAATGTAGCAGCTCTTTGCGATTGAAACTTTACTTGAATTCTTCCCTGTTCTTCCATAGAACACCTCCTATCTATATATACGAAAAAAGCAGCGAAAAAATTCGCTGCTTAAAAAATTTTATACTATTTTTTTAATGAAGCTTATTTAGCAGCGACACCTTTATCTGCTACTAATTCTACTTCTTCCCAACCCGTTCCGTTTTCAACTGTAATATTCATTTTCTTCACACGTTTATTAACAGCTGTTAATTCAAATGTATTGAAACGAGGAATTGCAAATGGGTTTTCTTGAACGTATTGTTGCCATTCTAAGAATAATTGTTTTTTAACTTTTTCATCGAATGTTTCATCAGATGAAATACGTTGTAATAATGCTGTATGTTTTGGTTCTACAAAGTGACCAAAGTTGAAGGCAGCTTTTGGTCCATATAATCCATCTGGAGATGGGTTAAATCCGATTGTAAATCCTCCAGTCCACATATCAAAGTCATCAGCATATTTTTGTAATTTTTCTGCATAAGTTTGGAAGTCTAATGTACGACCATTTAATAATTGTACATTTAATCCAACTTCTTTCCACCATGTAATGTATTGTTGTAATACTGCTTCAGCAGTTTCACTACCTTTAGCTGCTAAAAAGTTAATCACTAATGGTTTTCCTTCTTTATCTTCTACAAATCCATCGCCATCAACATCTTTATAGCCAGCTTCTTTTAAGATTTCTTTAGCTTTTTCAGGGTTGTAGTCGAATCCTGGAACGACATCTTTACCTACATATAAGTCTTTGAAGAATGGAGATAATAATGTATTGGCACGAACAGATAAGCCGTGATAAGTATCTTTCGCTACTGAATCATTGTCGATTGCATATCCAATTGCTTTACGTAAAGCCACATCATTCATTTTCTTAGAAGGATCTACTACGTGTTCCCCTTTAGCTGCATCCCAATGTCCTACATTAAAACCAGTATAGCTAATTTGGTTTGTCATTAATCCTAATAATGAAATGTTATCTAAATCTTTGAATGTTTCGTATTGATCAGAAGGCATACCACTTACAAAATCATAGTGACCTGCTTTTAATTCTGAAACAATTTGCTCACTACTTACAACATCTAATTTTAAGTCAATTTTTGGTTGACCTTTATAGTAATAAGGGTTTTTCTCAAAGCTTACAGATTCACCTGGTACGATGTTTTTGATAACGAATGGTCCACTACCAACTACTTTTGTACGAGAGTAATCTGATGTAATCATTTCTTGATAAGTCATATCTTTATAAATATGTTTTGGAATCATTAAAGTATTGACAGCTTCTCCACCATACTCTAACGCTGGATAAACTTCTTTTAAGTGAAGTTTAACAGTTTGATCATCAACTTTTTCTAAACCTGAAATAGATGATGCTTTGCCTTCGTGGAATTCTTCTACTCCTTCAACATTTAAAATATCTTCAGAGAAACGAACTCCTTCATAATCTGAACGGCTTAATACTTCATATGTGAAAATGTAGTCATCAATTGTTAAAGGTTGTCCATCTGACCATTTATAATCTCCCTTTTTCAAATGGATTGTAAAAATTTTATTTTCACGGTCTAACTTATACTCAGCCATCCCTTTGCTATTGTCAATTTTTTGATTTCCATCATATCCAAATAAATTAGTGAAAGCCAAATTAACAATATCTCCATCACCAGAGTCGATATATAAAATAGGGTTAAATAATCCTTTAAATGGTGAGTTTGATACTTGTGCATAATTTAGTGTCCCACCACTAATTGCATTACCATCATTTACCACCTCTGTTTTAAATCCGTCTTCAACAGGAGCTTGTACTGATGAAGAAGATTGTTGTTTGTTACCACATGCTGCTAATGCTAGCGCAGCAGTAACGCTAAGAAATCCTGTATATAATTTCTTGTTTTTCATATTATCCCTCCTAAGTTTAAAAAAACTAATGAATGTCAAGATAGTAACAAAGTTTATTTGTATTTTCAACGTTTATTGCAATTTCTAATAAACATTTCATCTTTTTTTAATAAATATCCCTTAAATATATACGCTTATTATAACTATTTATAGTTATCATTAATTTTTATAGCTAAAAAATTGTTAGTAATTATGTCATTCTATTTCATTCTTCTTCTTAATTTCTCATTTTATAAAAAAGAAAAAACCGAGCAATGCTCGGTTTCTACTTAAGCTTGTTGACTAACAATATAGTTTACAGCGTCTCCAATTGTAACAATTTGTTCGGCATCTTCATCAGAAATCTGAATACCGAATGCATCTTCTAATTCCATGACTAATTCAACGACATCTAATGAATCAGCACCTAAGTCTTCTTGGAATGTTGTATCTTTTGTAATTTTTAATACATCGACACTAAAACGTTCTGAGATTAACTGAATTACTTTGTCTAATACTTCTTGCTCTGACATTTGTTGTCCTCCTTGTCTAAGCGATATCTCCCTACACTCCTAATCGGTTATACACCTATTTTACTCAAATTTACGGATATTGTCTATCTTTTATTTTGAAAGCACTTTAATTTTTTCTACAAATTTCATAAACTATTTTTCCAAATTTCTGCTTGTGCTTTTGTTGTTAGTACAAAATGTCCTGGAGTAATTTCAAACATTTCTTCTGGTTCATTTTGAACTGTTGGCTGATAAATCACTCTTTTACGATTTCTTTCATATTGAGGGTCTGGTAAAGGAATTGCTGATAATAGACTCTTCGTATACGGATGGAATGGTTGATGATAAACAGCATCAGCAGTTCCTAACTCAACTATTTTGCCTTGATACATGACTGCAATTCGGTCACTAATATATTTGACCATTGATAAATCATGCGCAATAAATAAATACGTTAATTGTTGCTCTTTTTGTAATTTTTTTAGTAAATTCACAATTTGAGCTTGAATCGATACATCTAACGCTGAAATTGGCTCATCACAGACAATAAAACGTGGATTTACTGCTAAAGCTCTTGCAATCCCAATTCTTTGACGTTGCCCACCAGAAAACTCATGTGAATAACGATTCGCATGTTCTGGATTCAATCCTACCATTTTCAACAATTCGTTTACTTTTGCATCTCTTTCTGCACGAGTTTTTACGATACCATGGATATCCATTCCTTCAGCAATAATATCTCTAACTTTCATTCTTCCATTTAATGAAGCATACGGATCTTGGAAAATCATTTGAGCTTGTTTTCTAAACTCTTTTAAGTCTTTAGTCTTCGTTGGAATTTCTTTTCCATCAAATAAAATTTGTCCGTCAGTTGCATCATTTAATCGTAAAATCGAACGACCTGTTGTAGACTTTCCTGAACCGGATTCTCCTACAAGACCAAAAGTCTCACCTTCAAAAATTTCAAAACTAATATCATCGACTGCTTTTACAACTTGTTTCGAAGAAGAACCAAAGTAACACTTTAAGCCTTTAACTTCGACTAATTTACGTTTACTCATTTGTCACTCTCCTACTTTCAAATTGTGCCCAGCGTTTTTGAATTTCTTCCGGCGGCTCTACTTTTGGAGCACGTTCATCTAATAACCATGTTGCTGCAGCATGTGTATTCGATACAGCAAACATTGGTGGCATTTCTTCAAAATCAATATCTAATGCATAATCGCTTCTTAGAGCAAATGCATCTCCTTTTGGAGGATTTAATAAATCTGGTGGTGTTCCAGGAATCGTATATAAGGATCCTTCCTCTTCTAAAGAAGGCATCGAGCATAATAATCCCCAAGTATATGGATGTCTTGGATTGTAAAAAATTTCATCGACTAGTCCATATTCTACAATCTTCCCAGCATACATTACAGCCACTCTATCTGCAACATTCGCTACAACACCTAAATCATGCGTAATAAAAATAATAGAAGTGCCATGCTTTTGTTGAATTTCTTTTAATAATTCTAAAATTTGTGCTTGAATCGTTACATCCAGCGCAGTCGTTGGTTCATCTGCAATTAAAATATCTGGATTACATGCTAATGCAATCGCAATAACGATTCTTTGTCTTTGCCCACCAGAAAATTGATGCGGATAATCATTTACTCTTTTTTCTGCATTGGGAATTCCGACTTGTTCTAATAATTGAACGGCTTGTTGCAAGGCTTCTTTTTTCGATAATTTTAAATGCTTAATCATCGATTCTGCCACTTGCATGCCAATTTTCATCGTTGGATCTAAAGACGTCATTGGGTCTTGAAAAATCATCGCAATTTTCTTTCCACGAATTTGTTGCATTTCAGATTCTGATTTTTCTAAAATATTTTCTTGCTCGAAAATAATTTCTCCATTTTCAATTAAAGCATTGGCAGATAATAATTGCATAATGGATCTAGTCGTAACAGATTTACCTGAACCAGACTCACCAACAATCGCTAAAGTTTCTCCTTTTTTCAAGTCAAAATCTATCCCTCGAACCGCTTGAACTTTTCCATCAAATGTTTGAAAGGATACTTGTAAATTTTTTACACTTAAAATTGTTTCACTCATACATTTCTCCTATTCTTTCATTTTTGGATCAAAGGCATCTCTTAATCCATCTGCTAATAAATTAAAACTAATCATTAAAATACATAATACAGTTGCTGGGAACCACATTAAATGTGGTAAAAATCTAAATGTTTTATAGCCATCATTAATCAGCGAACCTAATGAGGCATTTGGTACTGGAACCCCAATTCCTAAGAAACTTAAAAATGCTTCAAAGAAAATTGCTGAAGGAATTGAAAACATTGTTTGAATAATAATAATTCCCGCAATATTTGGTAAAAGATGTTTCAACGCAATTTTCCAAAAACTTTGTCCTAATGATTTAGACGCTAAAACATATTCTAGATTTTTTAATTTTAATGTTTGCGCACGAACAACACGAGCCATTGTTAACCAACTCGTAACCCCAATGGCTAAAATAATCGTACCTACACCTGGTTGTAAAAATAACAACATTAACACTAAAATAACTAAGTTTGGAATAGCCGTCATAATTTCTAAAATACGTTGCATCACTGTGTCTACACGACCACCAAACCAACCAGAAATCAACCCATACAATACCCCTACTGTTAAATCAAACATTGCTGCAGCAAAGGCAATTAATAATGATAATCTTGTCCCATATAAAATTCGAGATAATAAATCTCTTCCTAAACCATCTGTTCCTAAATAGTAATAAGTCCCTTCAGGAACTCCTGCTTGAGCATATGCATCTACTCCCACTCTCATCCCTTTAAAAATACCAGGAATTTTAGCTGGTAAATTCGCAAATTGAACATTTTGTTCCAATGGATCATGCGGACTAATAAAAGGGGCTAATAAAGCTAGAATAATAAAGAGAACTACAATTCCTAACGATACAACAGCTCCCTTATTTTTTTTCAATCGTCTCCATGCATCTTGTAAAAAACTTTGAGGAGGAAGTGAAATATTTTCCACTTGTTCAAAAGACGATGCTACACGTTTGAATTCTACTTTTTCTGTCATTATGAAGCTTCTCCTCCTTGTGTTAAACGAATTCTAGGATCAATGAATCCATATAGTAAATCAACAATTAAAATAGTCACAACAAGTAAAAATGAGTACATCATTGTCACACCCATAATCGTTGGATAATCATTTGTTAAAATGGATTTAACAAATTGCTCTCCAATACCAGGAATGGCAAAAATATTTTCAATTACCATTGAACCTGTCATTAAACCTACTAACATTGGTCCAGCAATTGTCACTAAAGGAATCAATGCATTACGCACCCCATGTTTCATGACTACTTCCATACGGCTCAATCCTTTTGCACGTGCTAATTCCATATAATCAGACTGTAACACTTCGACCATTTCCGTACGAATAAAACGAGCAGAATCCGCTACTGGAGAAATCGATAATGCTAAAGTTGGTAAAATCGAAGAAATAAATCCTTGATTCCATAATGCAATTGGTAAAATAGGGAAAATAACGCCGAACACTAATTGTAAAACAACCGCAAATACGAAACTTGGCACTGAACGTCCAATAATCGCAAAGAAAGTTGCTCCAGTATCTACAATTGTATTTTGTTTCATCGCTGCCACTAATCCAAGCAAGGTTCCCATTCCCATACCGAAAATCAATGCTTGTAAACCAATTTGAAACGATGGGCCTACACGACTAGATAATAAATTTAAAACCGTTGAATTATATTGGAATGACATTCCCAAATCTAAACGGACTAAACCACCTAAATAAATTAAATATTGCATCCAAACTGGTTTATCCAACCCATATTTTGCATTCATAATTTGTAATTGAGCATCTGTTAAATTCTCTTCATTCGCATAAGGCGAACCTGGTAATAATTTCATTAAGAAAAACGTGATTGTCGCAATTAAAAACAATGTAATAATCATGTAGAAAATCCGTTTTAAAATATATTTCGTATATTGATTCATGTACTTCCTCCTGAAAATACTCTTCACTTTTTAATAAAGAATGTTTTAACTATCATACTATTTTTAGCTTTTATAATTCAATCATTTTGTTTGAAAATTTTTGAAAATGTAGTGTAATGAACAAAAAAAGACACCTAAGTGTCCTTTTTAATGATTATGGAAGAAATATACTTTCATTCCATTTATTTTTTATTCTGTTACTCTTAACTTCCCATCTTCCAATACATAAATTTTATGATAGTCCTCTGGATGTTTTGGCATACGATGAGATATTTCTATAAAACTCATTTGTCTTTCTTTTAATAAATCTCGAATAAAAGTAGTTGTTTCTTCATCAACTGCAGAAGAAAATTCGTCTATTAATAACATTTCATAAGAACGAAGCAGTAATCGTGCTAAGCATAATCGAGCTTTTTCTCCTCCAGATAAATTGTCAACTAAATTTACAGTTTCATCCATTAAATCATATCGCTCCAGTAAATAAGATAAATGCACTTCTTTTAGAACATTCTCCATCTGTTCTACAGAATATTCTTCACCAAGAGTTAGATTAAACGCTATTGAATTCATGAAAATATTAGTCTCTTGCATAAAATAACCAATCTTAGCTTTTTGAAACGTATTATTCGTTTCGGATGCTTCGACTCCTGCAAATCTTATTTTCCCAACTTGTGGATGGATTTCTCCATAAATACAATCTAATAAAGTTGTTTTTCCACTTCCTGAAGGCCCCATTAATAAAATTCGGTCTCCCTTATTCATCATAAAGTGTAATTCATTCAAAATCGTATGTTCTTTTACTTCCAAATGAATATTCGTTAATTGAATCGGAAAAACATCTGTGACAAGTACTTCTTCTTCCTTCAGCGGTTCAAATTCTAAGTATTTGTTCATTCGTTGAACCATTGGAATTGTTGTATTTATTTTTTGATAATAATCCATCGCATTTAATAATGGACTAATAATACGATCGCTTGCCAAATAAATCGCCATGACAACGGATAATTTCAAATCGCCCTGAATAGAGAAATAAACACCAATTGCCAACGGAAGAAAAGAACTAATTCCGGATACTAAATTCGCTAATATTTTTGAAAGAAAACGCAAATGATTCATCTGATAATAATCTTCTTCAGTGGCACGAATTTTACTACCTAAATTCGAAATAGCAATCGATTCTACTCGAAAATTTTTAATGACACGCTTATAATCAATGAACTCATGTTGTCGTGCAATATATTGTTGATTATTCTGTGACCACTCTTGCGCCTTCACTTTAATTTTCTTCGTAAACAAATGCGGAATTAACAAAGGTAAAATCGCAAAAGCTAAGAAAATAATCGTCATTTTTAAATCTAAAAGTGCAATATAAATAAAAGTAACAAACGAAAAAGTCAGACAATATACAAAACTAATGAACGAAACAATTCCTTGCTGTTGAATGACATTCCACTCCGTTAATAGAATAGACTCCACTTCACTTTGTTCGAAGTCCCCTTCATAATAATTCGTAATCAGTTTTTCCTTCGTTTGAATCGATAATAATTTTAATAGTCGTTGTTGAAATTCATCCCAAATAAACACTCCAAAACGAACAAAACCATACCCTAATATCCCAACAATCGAAATAAGAATTAAATCTGAAACATTTTTAGAAGTCCCCACTTCAATTAAATTGGAAATAAAATACGGAATTACAATCCCATCCAATGCAGTAATACTCATTCCAATAACAATGAGTAAAAGAATTTTCTTTGGAATCGATTGGAATAATTTTAGTAAGCTCAGCATATTCGATTTCTCCCTTTTTTCATCATCATTGTTCAATATATCCCAAAGTAAGATTTTAGTAAATAGTTTTCTAAAAAGTAATGACTTTTCATAGTAGCAGTAGTAATAGAAGTCGCCTCGACTTCCATTACTGCTTGCGTCCTTACTACAACTATCAGACAAAGTCATTTACGCGTTTATCTCTCTCATCACAATGCTTCCATCTTTAATTTCTAAGCAATAATCAAATTGTTGCATAAATTCTTCATCATATTGATGTGTACTATAAACAATTAATTTATTTTCTAAATGACTCACTACTTCTTCTACTTTCAAGCGATTCTGAGCATCCAAACCAGCAGTCGGTTCATCAAATAATAAAATCTCTCTATCAAAGAATAGTAATCTCGCCAAATCAATTCTTCTCTTTTCACCACCAGAAGCCGTTGAAAGAATAGTATCAAACTCCGTTGACTGATTAACCCATTTTTCTAATCCAACTTGCTTACATAACGCTTGAAACTGAGAATCAGTAATTGAATTTTGCAAACTTATATTCTCTTTTAAGGATAATTGAAAGAGTGAAGTTTCTTGTCCAATATAAGAAATTTGATGAGAAATTTTTTCTAGTTCAGAACTATCCAACGATTTCCCATTTTCTAATTGAAATTTCAATGACCGATTTTTAACAGGAATTGAACCAATCAATGATTTTAAAAAGGTTGATTTCCCACTACCACTTTCACCAATCAAAAGATATTTCTTCCCTTTTTCTAATTGAAGATTCAACTGTTGAAATATTAGTTTTTCATCAAAATTTACTGCAAAATCTTCAAAAATAATCTTTTCGATGTTAGATTGTTCTTTTACGACTTCATTTTTTCTTTGATCAATAATTTCAAACACTTTATCTTTTACACTTTTAGCAGCAACTACTTCCGTATAACTCGCTCCAAATCCTTGAATTGGATATGCTACATATTGTGTTAATTGTTTAATTGTAAAGAATACTGCTAAAGTAACCGAATGATTTAATACAAAATATCCTCCTAATACCCAAGAAAATACATTTACAAACATTCTTAATCCATAAGAAATAGCATAAACAAATTTATTCGTATGAGTGACGTATACCTTTGCTTCTACTAAATCACGGCTTTTACTTCTTAAACGTTTATTAAATAACGGAAAAACATCATATACTTTTAAAGTTGTAAAAGAATCGAGTATTTCTGTTAATAACGATAAATACTTTTCATTGGTTTGAGATAAATTTAATTTTGCATTTCCTAAAATTTTTCTTGAAAAATATGGTAACGCAAATGGTAACGAACTTAATCCAATCATTAAAATAGCAAATAAAGGACTAATGACTATGGCAGATACAAATCCTAAAATAAATACCCATACATCATTGTACATACTTAACAATTCTTTAATATAATCATTTTCAATAATTTCTAAATCTTTTGTGTACATATTTAAGTAGTAATCTCTACCTAATTTTTCAAATTCCACAATCGATTGACTTTCTATTGATTCAAGTAAATCTTCTCGAATATGATACATCAATTCTTGCGTAAGTCTTTCATTTACAACGTCTACTGCATAATCTAAATATGAATCAATTAATACATAAACAAATGATAAGACGGCAATCCAGACAAAATTTTCAAATTTTCCTTCTGTGATAGTCTCCACTAATAAATTAATAATATAAGCCATAAAAACAACCGATACTGCCCCAATCATACTAACGAAAGAAAAGGCAATAAATGGTTTCATACTTTTACGAATATAACGATACATTAAAATTCCTCCATAAAAATCTAAAATACATACAATACTTTATTAAAAAACATGATGTTACCTCCTTCACATTAGATATTAGAAGATTAAACCACATCTAAATTAGATTATAATTTAATTAAAAAATAAAAATAATACGATTAGAAAAATTCTCAATAAAACTTTTACATCAAACATATTTTGACAATGGACAATGCCTTTTCATAGTAGCAGTAGCAATGAAACCAAAGGTTTGCTGCCGTCCTTTGCTACTATAAGACAAAGTCATTTACGCAAAAATGAAGTATTTCGTAATAAAAGAAAGTTATTCAGTTACAAAACATATTGTTTAGTTAATCTTTGAATCACATACTCTGACAGATGATGAGTTACCATTACTACAGTAAGCTTGTCATTATCGAACAACAATTTTTCTATTTCTAGTGCAGATTGATTATCTAGCGATGAAGTAATTTCATCTAATAACACGACTTTTTTATTTCTCAACAAACCTCTTGCTAATATTATTTTTTGTTTCTGTCCGCCAGAAATATTTTTTGCTTGATAATCAATAATTGTGTCTAACCCTAGTTCCAAAGAATCAATCCAGTCGCTAAGACCAACCTGTTTTAAAATATTTTCTAATCTACCTTCCTCTATCGATTCATTTAAAATAATATTTTCACGTATCGTTGCATTAAATAAATGTGGATTTTGATCAATGTAGATTATAGAATTATGTAAACTAGTAATGTCTAAGTCTTTATAAGAAATATTATCCCAGTAGATATTACCTTTAGTTGGTTCTAGACGACGATTCATAATATTTAACAGTGTTGATTTCCCTTTTCCTGATTCAGCAGTAATCACTACCTTATCTCCCTTTTTAATTTCCATGTTCATATTTTCTAAAACAACACGTTCAGTATTAGGATAACTAAAATGAATATTTTGCAACCGGATACTATTTATTAGCTCATTGACGACTTTCCCATCATTTCTTTCACAATTACTTTTTAGTTTCTTACTATATTTCTCAAACACAGGTTGAACGGTTTTCAGTTCCGCATAATTAGCATTAAACCCTGTTAGGCTCGAGAAAATTGTTGCAGCGAAAAACTGCACTCCACCTATAGCTCCTATAGGGACATACCCTTCTACATATAAATACCCTGTAAATACCAATAAGATAATTTGACTAAATAAACTTAATCCATTTGTGGCAGATATCATTTTCCCAGAATCAACAGCGTATTGTACCTTTACTTTTTTTAATCTGTACGATCCAAATAAGATTTTATCCTTAAAATAATCTCCTAAATTCATACTTGATAAATCATTAAATCCATGCAGTACATCTGTAAAAGTACTCGTCACCTCATCACTGACTTTGGTCATAATTTCCATACTACTTGTCATTTTGGTGCTAAATTTTTTTGGAACTAACACCATTGCTATAAATAATAACACTATTACGACAATAATTGAATAATGAAAATAAACTATAGCCGATACACTCAAAGCAATCCCCACAGCCTGATTAATCATCATCTCTAAGTTGTTAAAACCGTGTTGATTAATCGTCATGATGTCATTCGTTAACCAAGACAAATAAACACCCTGTTCATTTTCATTAAAAGAAAGGTAATCTGTTGTCACTAATTCTTGCGCAATATCCTCTCGTATTCTGCAATCCATACTTTGAACTGCATCTGTTAGTAATTTTCTCTCAAAAAATAGTTGAAACATCCACACCATGAAGATAACAAGCAATTGAACACTTAATAACTTTGCTGTTTCAATTTCCAACTTGGCTAAAGCCGTCACTAAATTAGCTATACTAACTCCCCACAATACTAAACAAGCTTGCCCTACAATAATTGTCAATAACACATAACTATTCTTTTTCCATTCTCTTTTTATATATTTCATTAAACTTTTCATATTAATCTCCTAATATATTAATATTATTTAGTGCATCGTAAGTATCTATACTAACAATAGCTAATGAACTTAAAATCTTTTATATTTTTTGATAGTTCTTGTAATATGGTTTTTTTACTTTGTATATTATCTGCTTTTCTCATCAATTGAATATATGTAAGTATTTCATTATAGCCATAAGTGGATATTCTAGTTACCACCTTTTTGTCAATATAACAATTCATAAAACCCTCCACATTTCATAAACATAAAAAGCTGTAACATAGCTTGGGTAATCTATGTTACAGCTTAAATGTACTGTTAAAATAGTAACAAAATTAAAACATCACAATACTTGGTTCTGAAGAAGATGGTGTAGATGAAGAAGTCCCTCCACCTGTATGCGCATTCATAACTTTTAATTTTTCTTGTTCTTTCATTACTTGCTCATTGTACCCAATTTCTTTTTTAAACAATCCTGATGTTGTTTCTTTTATTACTTGATTACCATTCCATTTTATATTAAACATATACCATCTCCCCTTTCATAATCAAATTAGTTAATTAACTAACTTGATTGTAATTCTAAATCAACTATCTGTCAACAGAATCATTTACGCTGTAGCCCTTTTTTACCCAAAATAGCGATTTCGTTATTTTCGAAAAAGAAAATCGATTCATGAAGCAAAAAAATGATTCCAAAAACGGAAAATCATTTCAGAAAACTTTTTTGTTTTTATTTTTGGACATACTTATTCATTATTAACCTCTGTTCCTAAAAAAGGGTAGACTATCCCCCTTAAATTTTCCAGCTTTTCTCAGACTAAATTCTACTGTTTTTCAAACTAGAACTTAGATTGAGAATTTAGCCTTTTCATAGTTGCAGTAGTATTAGAAGTCGCTCCGATTTCTAATACTGGAAACTTTGAGACCCTAGGCTCGAAGTTTAACAATGAGACTCGCTAAGCGAGGCTGCTTGCGTCCTTACTGCTACTATAAGACAAAGTCATTTACGCATTCCGTACTCCACACATCAATTCGTTATCCCCTTGCACAAACAAGTAATGACTTTTCATAGTAGCACTAGTATTAGAAGTCGCTCTGAATTCTATTACTGGAAACTTCGAGACCTTAGGCTTGAAGTTTAGCAATGAGACTCGCTAAGCGAGGCTGCTTGCGTCCTTACTGCTACTATAAGACAAAGTCATTTACGACAAAAAAACATCTCATAAATGCTCCTTCCACATTTACAAGATGTTTCTACAATTAGTTATTATTGTTATTATCTAAGAAATAAATCAAAGTTTGTAATTCATTTGTTAAGTCAACATTTTGAACACGAATATGATCCGGTGCAGTTAAACGAAGCGGAGTAAAGTTTAAAATACCACGAACATCAGCTTCGATTAATAAATTAGCAGTTTCTTGAGCAACTTCTTGAGGAACTGTTAAAATCGCCACTTGAATTTGTTGCACACGAAGTTGTTCTACTAAATCATTCATAGAATAAACAGGTACTCCACTCACAATTTTTCCTACCATACTTTCGTCAACCTCAAACGCTGCACTAATTCTAACATGATTACTTTGATGGAAATTATAGTTTAATAAAGCTTGACCTAAATTTCCTACCCCAACTAAAGCAACATTTGTTAAACGATCATGATTTAATTGTTGACTGAAGAAGTCTAATAAATACTCCACATCATAACCATAACCACGTTTTCCTAACGCTCCAAAATAAGAGAAGTCACGACGAATTGTTGCACTATCAACTTTTACTGCTTCACTTAATTCTGTTGAAGAAATACGACGTTTCCCTGCATCATGTAAAAATCTTAAATAACGATGATAAATTGCCAAGCGTTTTGCGGTAGCTTTTGGAATTTCAATTTTTTTCATTTTTCAATCTCCTTTGTATGAATTTTCATAAACATTCTAGCATAAGTTCCATAAATTTCACAAACAATATGCTTGTTTTTACATAAATTATTACATTTGTAAATTTTATTATACATATTCCTTAGAATATATATCTTTCGTGAACATTGTGATTTTTTCTCAATCTTACATTTTGTAAAAAACATTAAAAACTTTTGTCCTTTTCACTTGTGTGATAGAATAAATTTGAAACTGCATAGAAAGAGGATTATGACATGATTTTATTACAAGGTCAAGGGCTAGCTAGACATTTTGGCCCAGATGTACTATTTGAAAATATTTCCCTTGAAGTCCAAGAACGTTCTCGTATTGCATTAGTGGGAAGAAACGGAACAGGAAAATCAACATTATTAAAAATTTTAGCCGGAATTGAAGAGCCTAGTTTAGGGATGGTCAGTAAGAAAAAAGACCTTTCCATCGGTTACTTAGATCAATATGCTTCAGTCGATTCAGAAAATACAATTTGGGAGGAAATGATTGAATTATTTAAAGGCGTTGAAGCTTTAAAGCAGGAAGCTCTTTTAATAGCTGACAAATTAGGAAATCCTGACGTATTAGCCAATGAATCACTCTACCAACAAACATTAACACGTTACGATGATTTACAAGAACAATTAAATAAACTGAATGCCTATGGATATGAAGGAGAAATCCGCTCTGTCTTACATGGATTCCAATTTTATCCTGAAGATTATGATAAACCGATTCAACAATTATCCGGTGGACAAAGAACTCGTTTAGCCTTAGCTAAAATTTTATTAGAAAAACATGATGTCTTAATTTTAGACGAACCTACGAACCACTTAGATATTGAAACATTAACATGGTTAGAAGATTATTTAAAATCTTCACCCGTATCATTACTAATTGTCAGCCACGACCAATACTTTTTAGATAAAGTTTGTCAAGAAGTGTATGAAATTCATCATCACACTTGCGAATATTATAAAGGCAATTATTCATACTATGTTACGGAACGTGAAAATCGCTTCTTACTACAACAAAAAGCATATGAAAAACAACAAGAGAAAATTCAAAAATTAGAAGAATTTGTTGCGAAAAATATTGTTCGTGCCTCTACTACGAAACGAGCACAGTCACGTAGAAAACAATTAGAAAAAATGGAACGAATTGAAAAACCACAGTCAGATTCAAGATCCGCTCGTTTTTCATTTTCTGTTCAAAAAGAATCTGGAAATCAAGTGTTAAATGTGCAAGATTCGTATATTGGATATGACGGGCAAACGCTAGCAGGTCCAATCAATTTAAACATTAGAAAACAAGAAGCGATTGCGATTGTTGGTCCAAACGGAATTGGTAAATCAACATTTTTAAAATCTCTAACGCAAGAAATTCCATGGATTTCAGGAGAAAGTTCATTAGGGGCTAATGTTCAAGTCGGTTACTATGATCAAAATTTAAGTGGATTAAACTCTAAAACAACTGTTTTAGAAGAGCTATGGAGCCGACATACAACGATGCCTGAAAAAGATATTCGTACAATTTTAGGAAGCTTCCTATTTTCAGGAAAAGATGTAGAAAAATCAACTGCCCAATTAAGTGGGGGCGAAAAGGCAAGACTTGCTTTAGCAAAACTTTCATTAGAACATGATAATTTCTTATTACTCGATGAACCTACCAACCACTTAGATATCGATAGTAAGGAAGTTCTTGAACAAGCTCTCATTGAATATGATGGTACAATTTGCTTTGTTTCACACGACCGTTATTTCATTAACCAAGTCGCAACTTCTATTTTAGAAATCACTCCTGAAGGTAGTACCTTATATTTAGGCGATTATGATTACTATATTGAAAAGAAACAAGAGCTTGAAGCTTTAAAACAAGAAGAAACCACTCCTGTCGTTCAAGCAGAAGTTGCTTTAACCGATACAAAGAAAAATTACTTAAGCTCAAAAGAAGAACAAAAACAACTTCGTACTCTGACAAGACAAGTAGAACAACTAGAAGAAAAACTTCATCAAATCGAGCAAGAAATTTCTTCCGTTCACGAAGAATTAACATTAGAAGAAGTTTATACGAACCCTACTCGTTCAGCGGAACTACAACAAACTTTACAAACATTAAATGAATTATTAGAAGAAGTAATGATGGAATGGGAAGAAGCAAGCTTAGCTTTAGAAGAATTCCAATCTTAATAACTTCTATCCAACAAAAATCAAAAGACTTTTCCTCGTAGCTTACGACATGTTCTGCTACTGAAGAAAAGTCTTTTTTTACTCTTACTCATTCATAAATTGGCTTTGATAAAGATGTTCGTAGAACCCTTGCTGAGCAATCAGTTCTTCATGTGTTCCTTGTTCAATAACTTGCCCATCTTTCAATACTAATATTTTATCTGCATTTTGAATGGTTGAAAGTCTGTGAGCTACAATGAAACTTGTTTTCCCTTCCATTAATGTCTGAAAAGCTTGTTGAATTTTCAATTCTGTTCTTGTATCAATGGAAGAAGTCGCTTCATCAAGAATGAGCATAGATGGCTGGCTTAACATTACTCGAGCAATAGACAAGAGTTGTCGTTGCCCTTGTGAGAAGTCTTCTCCTTGTCGATGGAGAGGTGTTTCTAATCCTTGAGGTAGCTTTTCAATCATTTTATCCAATTGGCATTGAATTAATACTTGTTGAATTTCTTCATCTGTTGCATTCGGGTTTCCTAATAGTAAATTCTCTCGAATGGTCCCCGATTGCAACCATGTTTCTTGTAATACCATTCCGAATAATTGTCTCAGTTGCTGTCTGCTCATATCTTTTATTGAAATACCATCAATAGTAATATTCCCTTTATCGACTTCATAAAATCGCATTAATAAATTAATGAGTGTACTTTTACCACTTCCAGTTGGCCCTACAATCGCAATTTTTTCTCCAGGATTTACTTCTAAAGAAAAATTTTCAATGAGGGATTGATCTTTTTGATAAGAAAATGACACATTTTCAAAGAGGACTTCCCCTTTAATCATTTCTGGCAATTGAATTTCTGTTTCTTCTTCAGATTCCATAGGTTCTTCCATCAATTCAAATACACGACTTGCACATGCAATTGAATTTTGAAACTCAGTCATCACACCTGTAATTTCATTAAAAGGTTTTGTATACTGATTCGCATACGTTAAAAATGCTGCCAATTGTCCAATACTTAATTGAGCTTTCAACACAAAAAATGCTCCCACTAATCCTACTACCGTATACACTAAGCTATTTACAAAGCGAGTTGCTGGATTCGTAATCGAGGAATAGAAAATAGCTTTTAAGGAGCGGTCTGCTAAATTTTCATTCATTTCATCAAAAGTTTCTAGCACATTTTTTTCTTGACTATACGCTTGAACTACTTTTATTCCAGTAATCGTTTCATGAGTAAAGGCTGTTTGTTCCGCTCTTAATGTTGATTGATCATGAAATAAGTCGTATGTTTTTTTAGCAATAAAGGATGCAACGATAAATGAAATAGGCGTTAAAAGAAGAACGACTACTGTCATTGTCAGTTGAATACTAAACATCCAAAATAATGTACTTATAATCGTTAAGATTCCTGTAAATAATTGAGAAAATCCTAATAACAATCCATCTGCCATTTGTTCTGTATCCGAAATAACAATGCTTTGAAGAGAACCATGTGCTTTTAAATCTAAGTAACTTAAGGGCATTTTAGATAAATGAATAAAAACATCATCCCTCAATGACTTCACCATGCCATAAGCAATATGATTATGACACAAACTCATCACATATTGACTCACCATACTAATGAGTGCTAGCACAAAAATCCATAATAAGCCATTTGTGACAATAGAAAATTGTACTTCTCCAACTCCTATCATCGCATCAATTGTTTGACCGATTACTTTTGGAATCCATACACTGGATAATACACTCACCAATGCTAAAAATAGAGAAAATAGTAAAAGAAAACCATATGGTTTTAAATACGGAAATAATTTTTTATACACTTCCATTTTTTCATGCTTCATACTACTGTTCCTCCTTTTGAAATTGTGAGGCAGTTATTTCTTGATAAATCGCATTTGTTTCTAGTAACTCTTCATGAGTTCCAATTCCTACGATTTTTCCTTTTTCCATCACAATGATTTGATGAGCTTGCATTACTGAAGCCGCCCTTTGAGAGACAATAATGGTTGTTGGTTTAAACGGAGCTTTTGAAATGGCTTTTCTTAAGGCTGCATCCGTTGCATAATCTAAAGCAGAAAAACTATCATCTAATATTAAAATTTCTGGTTTTCTAACCATTGCTCGAGCAATTGTCAAGCGTTGTTTTTGTCCACCGGATAGATTTCTTCCTTCTTGTTCCAATACATACTCTAATTGATTTGGTTTTTGCTCAACCATTTCTTTTGCTTGGGCAATTTCTAATGCTTCATATAATTCTTGAGTTGTAGCATCTGATTTTCCCCATCTTAAATTTTCAGCAATCGTTCCTCTAAATAAAGCTGCTTTTTGAGGAACAATCCCTATTTTCTGTCTTAATTCTTCTGTTGGAATCGTTTCTATGGGTTGACCTTTTATACGAATCGTTCCACTCGTTGGAAGATAAAATTTAGGAATCAGTGAAATTAGTGAAGTTTTCCCACTTCCTGTTCCACCAATAATGCCTAAAGTTTCGCCCTTTTTTAGAGAGAACGTTAAGTTTTCTAACACTTCATGACTATCTCCTTCATATTTAAGCGAAACATTTTCAAATGAAAGTAAAATATCTGTCTCTTCTTTTGAAGATAATCTGTCCATTTTTTCTACAAATTCATCAGGTTGTTCAATCGTCAATATTGCTTCAATTCGCTTAGCACTTGCAATGGAACGTGTCACTTGAATCGTTAGATTTGCTAATTTAATAAGCTCTAATAAAATTTGCGACATATAATTTACTAAAGCAATCACTTGTCCCTTTGTTAAGATTCCTGTATCAATTTGTACCGCTCCTAATTGTAATAACACAATAATCGCAATATTAATAATAATCATTGTAATTGGATTGGTTAAACTCGATAGATGACTCACGAATTTTTGTTGATTCGCTAATACATCTGTCTCAGTTTGAAAAGTATTTTGTTCAATTTCTACTCGATTAAATGCACGAAGAACTCTTACTCCTGTTAAATTCTCCATTGTTTTTTGAGTGATACGATCCATTCCTTCTTGTACTTTTGTAAATAAAGGAATTGTTTTTAATAAAATGGCATAAATAATCATCGCTAAAACAGGAATCGTCACAACAAATACAAAAGCTGCTTGTACATTTACAATAAATGCCATTATCATTGCACCAAAAACTACAAAAGGTGAACGAAGCAATAATCGTAAAAATAAATTCCAACCTGTTTGAACTTGTTGAATATCACTGGTCATTTTTGTAATGAGTGAATCTGTTCCAAGTTGATCAATCGTTGAAAAATTCATTTCCGTAATTTTTTCTAATAAAGCATAGCGTAATTTCTTAGCAAAGCCAGTCGCTGATTTAGCGGCAAAATACTGCGCAGTAATCGAAACGACTAAACCAATAATTGCAAGAATCATTAACAAACCGCACATCGTTAGAATATAGGACGGGTGATTTTGAGCAATTCCAACATCCATTAATTGAGCCATCACTAATGGCACAAATAGTTCAAAACTAGCTTCTAATAATTTAAATAAAGGTGCTAGCAAATTTTCTTTTTTATAATAACTAGCACATTTCCATAACGTTTTCAAAAACTTACTCCTTAAATTGAAATTTCTCAATTAAATTGTAACAAACTCTAATAAAATTGCAAATGAGGATACAAAAAAACTTTTCGGGTAATAGCAAATGATGCTATTTCCCGAAAAGTTATACTCTCATACGTCCCCTCATTCCAACACGCCTAAAGTAGAAAGGCTCATCGACAAATTCTGTTGGTGAATAAAATTTAACACTAAAATAAGTCTTTAATTTTAACTGAACAAGATGGAAGAAAATTAACGATTTAATCTATTTAACAATCAACCACAAACATAACTATGAACGAAATCTAGTTTTAACTTTATAATGAGTAGGTGCATGTTATCCGCGATTAGCGGTTTGGGGGCTGTGAAATTTAATCTTATTTTTCGCTTCCCCCAATTCAACATGCCCATAGAGGCTCATTGTCAAGTTAAAACGACTCTATACAACCTTTCTTAAATCATAATGACTTTCTATTGACCGGGGTAAAGAAACACCCTTTGATAATCTTAATTCTTAATTTCATATTCTCAAAATTTCGATATCCATATGCCACACGTTTAATCACTTTAATGAGATTTTCTTTGTTTAAATTTAACAATACGAGGAAAATCTATAGGAGCGACATCCATATATCCTTTTTTTACATAACGATAAAGGGTTGAACGAGAAACCGATAATTCGTTAGTTACGATAATATGATGTAAATGTTGACCTTTATGAATTCCTTCTGACACAATATCATTTATTTCATAGAAACTTTCCTTATTAAGCGCAATGCCTTCACGAGAGTAAGATAATTCAGCCTCATATTGTCGTTGAGCATGTTTAGCGTGGTAAAATTGTTTACAATGTCCACATTTACTACGCTTAAAAGGGCAATTATTACAACAATACGGTGGCTTATTTAAACGCTCGCAAGGAGAAAGCTTTTCATGTTCATCTAGTTGTTTAACGATTAGATGTTTTTTTATTTCTTTTGAAACAGTAGAAGGATCTTTCTCAATGATTGAAGCTATCTTTCTAAATGAAAACCCTTGTGTAATACCTAATTCAATTTCAATACGATCAGATAGAGTTAAATGTTTGTGTTTCATAGTTCTATACCATCATTTGTCCCATACTTAATTCTACCAAAAAATGTAGTCTCATACTAACTTCTAGTTTTGACACTTAACTAGAGATTACTTTGAAAGGTAAATTCTCAATCTAAATTCTAGTTTAGAAATCAGTTGAATTTAGTCTGA
>CAURER010000008.1:0-55900 GCA_963523795.1 uncultured Granulicatella sp. | reverse complement strand
CATATAAAAAATCCTGTCGGTGATTTCTCACCAACAGGATTTGTCGAACAACCAATTAATTTCATAAATACAATGATATTTTAGTTGAATTATGGTAATATGAGTAGGAAATTTATTAAAGAGAGAAGGATTAGATGGCTTCATCAATGTATGAATTGGCCTTGCAATTAGAGCAAGAATTAAGTAAGATTTCATCCAAAAAAGGGCATGTTGTTTTTAGAACATTAAAAGGTGAAACAAAGTTCGTATTTCAATTTGAAAAGAATCATACTAAAGGTTTAGTAATTCAACTATTAAAAAATGAAGAAGAATTAGCATTTGTAACAACTGTTGAAAAGAAATGTCGATTAGAGAGAGCGACTCGTCAATCAGAATTGGATTTACAATGGTTATCAAAAGGCATTTAAATTCGTTTTGATGATCAACCAATTATATATGATACTGAGATTCAAAGAATGGAAAGATTAGGAATTGAAGTTGAGAAATTTGAAGTATTACCAAATATTTTGAATTTTACAGAAGAAAATATTGGAAAAAGTGCAGCCGTAACGAATCAAAATAGAAAGTTTGTAGAGCAAGTACTATCTTTAGTATTACAAGAAGGAAATCTTGAAAAATTAGAATCTGTTTGGAATAAACAACAAAAAAATTATTATCAAACTTATCCAGTATTTACATTTAATCAGAGAACAAAAGAATCAAATTATATTCAGCAAGAAAAAATGTTAGCGTTAAAAGATATTCCAAAATATCATCATTACGTTCCAAATACAGCAGCTGAATTACAAATTTCTGAGTTTGAATTTGCAGAACTTATGAAGAAAATTGAAGTTACAGTGAATGTTTCTATGCAAGTTAGAATTGGAGTTCAAGAATTAGTAAGTTCGGAATTGTCGAAACAAAATATTCCATTTATGATAGAAATGGCGGATAAAGATGCCGTTTCTTATACGAAGTTGATACATACGATTGACCCAAAAACAATTCAAGAAGAATTTTTAGAGATGTTTGCAGAGTTTCAATTTAAACCAACAACAATTTTAGTTTCGGGCTTATTTGGGATTTATTTAAGTAATATCTTATCGCCATTAGCAAAAAGAATGGCTATTAAAATAAAGCATGTAGATAACTTACCAACGTTTAATCGATTAACGGCTGAGGAAAGAATTATATCATTTTTAAACTTATATGGGATTACTGTGTAAAAATTCACTTGCAAAAAATCTCATTTAGGTGTACGATGAGTATGTTAAGCAAGAGTGTTTAACAAATAATATGAAGGAGGTAGTTGTAATGAACAACTTAAATGGAAAACATCAACAATTGAACAAAACAACTAAAATCTCCTTACAGAATATGACAATGTATTAATATACTCACTTTAATTATTTTTGGTTTTGCGAAATGAGGCTAACTGTCTTCTGTAGTAGGTGGTTAGCTTTTTTTCATAGATAAAAGTGGAGGGACTAGTTGTGTATTTATGGATACGAAACTAGTCTTTTTTTGTCAAATTCTGTGGGAGTAAGGAGGATATATGAAAGTCATTATAAAACACCTAGGAGTTTATTTTAAGAAACACTGGGTGAGATATGTCATTATTGTATGTAGTGCGATTTTAAATAGTTATTTATTAGTCGTTCCTGCAAAAATATTAGGACAAATTGTCAATGCGATTGTGGATCAATCGTTGACACAATCACAACTATTGGGTTATATGGGATTCTTTTTCTTATCATTAGTAGGAGTTTATATATTAGATTCTGCATTAATGTATTGGATATGGTTTGGACGTTTTGACTATATTACCAATTTAAGATTAGGGACGATGAAGCAATTATTATGGAAAAAAGCTCCATTTTATACGAAGTTTAGAGTCGGAGATATTGTAACTCGTTCAAGTGAGGATCTTGAAACAATTGGGAGTTTAGTAGGGTTTGGAGTATATGCGTTTCTAAATGCATTATTTATTACTTTATCCGTTCTATCGAATATGGTAATGAATGTATGGTGGGAGTTGACCCTTATTTCCGTTTTACCAATGCCGGTATTAGCTTATGCCCTCTATCGTTTAACGGATAAAATTGAAATAGTGTATGGGGATGCTCAAAAAGCTATTTCTGATATGAATGCAGAAGTATTAGAAATGATTGATGGAACTTATGTCATTCGAGCTTATGGGCAAGAAGATAGGATGAGTCAAATTTTCAAGCAGAAAACAGAAGATTCTTTGCAGAAAAATATTGCAGTAGCTAAATTTGGGATGTTATTTATTCCATTAGCACAAGTAGTTGTAGGAATTTGTATGTTGATTGGGTTGATTTATGGTGGAGGACTTGTTCAAGAAGGGAAAATTTTATTAGGAAGTTTAGTTTCGTTTCCAATCTATATCGGATTATTAGTCTTTCCATTGTATTTAATTGGAGACATTGTCGTAATGGTTCAACAAGGAAAAGTTTCTTTTGAGAGAATTTTTGAACTATTTGAAACAAGTGATGATTTAGAAGAAGATGGACAGGAAGAATTAGGGCAATTCGAAGAAATTCGTTTTGAAAATTTCTCCTTTACTTATCCTGGTGAAGAAAGTCCAACTTTGAAAAATATTTCAGTCAGTATTAAAAAAGGACAAACGATTGGAATTGTTGGAAAAACAGGCTCGGGTAAAACGACCTTCTTAAAACAGTTCTTACATCAATATCCTTACCATCATGAAACAGTTTTACTGAATCAGAAGGAATTGATTCATTGGAAACGACAATCGGTGGATACTTTAATGGCGTATGTGCCACAAGAACATGTGTTATTTTCAAAAAGCATTTTAGAAAACTTAAAACTTGCTAATAAGGAAATTACAGAACAAGTTGCATGGGATGTGCTAGAACAAGCTGCGATAGCGGAAGATATTCGTCGAATGCAAGAACAAATGGAGACAATGATCGGAGAAAAAGGGATTACTTTAAGTGGTGGGCAAAAACAACGATTATCCATTGCTCGTGCCTTACTGAGAAATTCTGAAATTTTATTACTCGATGATGCTCTATCAGCTGTTGATGCTAAAACAGAAATTCAAATTGTGGATCATTTAAAATCAGAAAGAGATGCTCAAACAAATATTATTACAGCGCATCGATTATCTGCAATTCGACATGCAGACTGTATTTTAGTATTTGAAGAGGGTCAGATTGTGGCAAGGGGAACTCATGAAGAGTTGCTCGAACAAAAAGGCTGGTATTATGAACAATACTTGAAACAAGAATTAGAAGAAGGAGAGGTGAGCGAAGAATGCTAAAAACAATTTTTTGGTTATTAAGCTATATTCGTTATGAAAAACGTTCCTTTTTGATTGGATTTATTTTATTATTACTCGCTTCAGCTTCAGGAGTTTATGCTCCAATTGTTGCAAAGCAATTTATTGACTTAGTTATTACACCATCAGAAAATTCAGGAGTAATTAATTGGGGGCAAATTGCTCAATTTGCAGCAGTATATTTTGGCTTATTACTTATTTCAGCTTTATCTGCTTATTTCGGACGTTTTATTTTAAGTGTGATGTCGAATCGTCTAACCAAGCGATTAAGAGATGAATTATTTGATAAAATTCAACATTTGCCTATTCGTTATTTTGATTCCTTACCAGCAGGAAAAGTTGTGTCAAAAATTACGAATGATACGGAAGTGGTTCGTCAAAACTTCTTTGTTGCAGCAACTGCTAATGTGTTAAATAGTATTATCATTATTGTTGGAATTTATGTCGTTATTTTTTCTCTTAATATTCGATTAGGAGCTGCTTTATTATTAGTCATTCCAGCCATTCTCTTATGGCAAGTGGTATTTAGTAAAAAGGCAGGAGCATTTACGGGACCTCTTCGAGAAAGCTTTAGTAATATGAATGGAAAACTAAATGAAATCATTCAAGGGATGTCCATTATTCAAGTGTTTCAACAAGAAAAATTAGTGGATAAAGAGTATGAAGAGATTGTTCGAGAGTGGAAAGGAATTGGTCTTGAAGAATTAAAGGTAGAATCTTTCTTAGCTTGGAGTGTGGTAGGATTTCTAAGAAATGTTACTTTAATGTTTGCCGTTTTATATTTAAGTGTGAAATATTTAGGGGGAACATTAGGATTAACGGCTGGATTTATTTATGCGATTGTGGACTATATTAATCGTCTTTATGATCCGATTGATAATTTAGTACAAATTTTTGCGGGATTGCAACATGCTTTTGCAGCAGGTGGCCGAGTGATTGAATTAATGGAAACACCAATCGAGAAATCAGGAGATGCTGATTTTGTCATGGAAGATGGAAAAGTAGAATTTAAAAATGTATCGTTCTCTTATGATGGAAAAACTCCTGTGTTGAAAAATATTTCCTTTACGATTGAAGCAGGTGAAACGGTTGCTTTTGTAGGGCATACTGGTTCCGGGAAATCGACGATTATGAATTTGTTATTTAGATTTTATGACCCAACAGATGGAGAAATTTGGATTGACCATCAAAATATTGGTATAGCAAATCAACGTAAAGTGCGTGAGAAGATGGGGATTGTGCTACAAGATCCGTACTTATTCGCTGGGACTTTAGGAAGTAATATTGGAATGGAGAATCCAGCAATTACCACTGAAGTGATGGAAAATGCGTTAATTCAAGTGGGTGGTCAGCATATTTTAGAGCGTTCAGAAGAAGGAGTAGATATTCCGATTCAAGATAAAGGGGCGGAGTATTCGTCTGGGGAACGTCAGTTGATTTCTTTTGCGAGAGCGTTAGCGTTCAATCCAACGATTTTAGTGTTGGATGAAGCGACTTCTCATGTGGATACGCAAACGGAAGGGATGATTCAGCAGGCGATGGAAGTGTTGTCGAAGGATCGTACGACGGTTATGATTGCGCATCGTTTATCTACGATTGTTCATGCGGATAAGATTTTCGTGTTGGACAAGGGAGAGATTATTGAACAGGGGAACCATGCAAGCTTGGTAGAAAAAGACGGAATGTACGCGCAGATGTATCGCATGCAGACGGAAAAGAATTAGACTTCCTTTACAGTAGCTATGGACGCCCTTAGCCTCGGTCTCAGGGCTAAAAATTGAGCCTTAGGTCTCAATTTTTCCAGTACTATCAGCCAGAGTGGCTGATAGTATTCGAGCTACTGTAGGAAGTCTATTCTTTTCTTGGCGGAAGTATAGGAGAGAGCGTTTAGAATTGGACTTTTTACAGCGGAAAGAAAATTGAAAAACTTCCTTCTTTATAATTCAAAAAATAGATTGGAGAATAATATGTTTGATATTAGAGTTGTATCTGTTAAGCCGTTAGATAATTGTAAATTATTCGTTAGATTTAACAATCGAATTGAGAAAGAATATGATGTAAAGAAGTTGGATTATATGACAGTGCTTGAGCATAATAAGCAACTATTTGAAAGTGTAAAAGTTGATGTTAAAGGGCATGCAGTTTATTGGAATGAAGACCTAGATATCCCGGCATACGAATTATGGGAAAATGGTGTGACGATTTTTGATGATGTTAAAATAGTTGAAAGAACGTTATTTAAAAATGGTGATGGCAGATTTAGTTCTCGAGTGGCTATACCTCTTGTTTGGTTAAAATCAATTGGTGTTACTGAAGAAAATCAATCCGTAAATTTGAAATTTGATGGAGATAAAATTATTATCCAAAAAGTTAAATAAAGAAGAAATTATATAAATATAGACATGAGGGAGCTTTAGGCGTTTCCTCATGTTTTTTTACTTTGTTTGTAGTAAAATGAAACTAAGTGATTTTCAAGAGGTGATTGTTATGAAAGAAGAATGGATTCAAGAAGCGGTGAAAATGAGACGGATGTTACACCGTTTTCCCGAATTATCCGAACAAGAATTTAAAACGACAGCATATATTCAAGAAAAATTGACGGAATGGGGGATTTCTTATCGTCCTTTAAAAACACCAACAGGTGTTGTTGCAGAGATTGGTACAAAAGAAAGTCCCGTTATTGCGCTTCGAGCAGATATGGACGCATTACCGATTCATGAACAAACGGATTTAGACTATCGTTCAGAGCATGATGGAGTGATGCATGCTTGTGGGCATGATTTTCATACTGCTAGTTTATTAATGGCTGCGAAAATTTTAAAAGAAAAAGAAGAAAGTTTAAACGGGAAAATTCGTTTTATTTTCCAACCAGCGGAAGAAATGAATCGTGGCGCTCGTGCTTTAATTGCTGAAGGAGTTCTCGATAGAGTTGATGCGATTATTGGGTTCCATAATAAGCCTGAATTACCTGTTGGAACAATTGGCATTAAATCTGGACCATTGATGGCTGCTGTTGGACAATTTTCTGTGGAATTAAAAGGGGTAGGAACTCATGCGGCAGCTCCACATAATGGAAATGATCCAATTGTTACTGCCTGCCAAATTATTACGAATTTACAAGCAATTATAAGTCGTCATGTATCACCATTGTCACCTGCAGTATTAAGTATTTCTCACATTGAGGGAGGGAATACTTGGAATGTTATTCCAGAACGTGTTTTCTTTGAAGGAACGATTCGTACTTTTTATAAAAAAGATCAGGAAAAAATTCGTACTTTAATGGATCGTACGGTTCATCAAATGGCAGCGATTTATGGGCAAGAAGCGCATGTTCATTGGGTTATGACACCTCCAGTAGTTGATAATGATGAAGAAGTGACAGAGATTGTAAAAGAAACAACGGAACAATTTGCAACAGTAGTGACTCCTGAATTAACATTAGGAGCAGAAGATTTTGCCAATTATATGGAATATGTTCCAGGCTGTTTTGCTTTTATCGGAACAGGTTGTCCTTATGAATGGCATCATCCATCGTTTGTAGTAGATGATGCAGCGTTAAAATATGCAATTTCTTACTTTGTAGAAAATAGCCAAGCTTTATTAAATCAATATAAGAAAGGGTAAATTTAATGACTAAAACGCTAATTATTATGAGTCACCCTGATGTAGCTCAATCCTCTTCGCAGCAATTTTTATTAGCAGCTGTGAAAGGGGAAGGACAAATTCAAGTGCGTCATTTAGAATCGATTTTGGCAGAACAAGAAAATAATCATTTTGATAAGAGAATAGAACGAGCTTGTCTTCAAGAAGCAGACAGAATTATTTTTCAATTTCCTTTTTATTGGTATCAATGTCCAAGTGTGATGAAGCAATGGTTGGATGAAGTGTTGACATTGAATTTATCTCAAAAAGGCAAGAAAAAAGAATTGGGAATTGTAGTTACAGTAGGTGCAAAAAAAGACCGATATACAGCGGGTGGTTCAGTAGGATTTGGAATCGAAGAGTTACTGAGACCTTATCAAGCTCTTGCCAATCAATTAGGATGGGAATATCAAACTCCATTTGTTATTTATCAATTTCATTATCTATCAGAGACTCAAAAGCAACAGTTATTAGTGGATTACTTATATTACTTAGAAAATGGTTCACATCATTTTAGCCAAAAAGAACAATGGCTGTTGGAGAGATTGAAGCAATATTCGAATACTAATGCAAAACAAGTGAGAGATTGGATGGTAGAGTTGAAGCAAGAAAGAGAAGAGCTAGTCATGATGCTTTCAGAAATGGGGAATGAAGCAGATGGATTCTAAATGGATGGAAGAACAAATTGCTACATGGCAAGAAGAATGTCAAGATTATAAAGAACGTGCTTTTTTAGAATCTTGTAAACAATTACTATTGGAACAACAGCAGAGAATTGATCATTATAAGGGGCAATTGGATGGACAATTATGGAGTCCAAAAGAGTGGTAAAGTAATTATAAAGTGGAATGTCACAACAAAGATGAGAGTTAAGGGATTTTCTTAACTCTTTTTTTGTGCATAAAATGTTAGAAGCTTTAAAAGGATAAAATAATATATAAAGCGATTTAAGAATATTTAAAATAAGAATTCATCCTGAAAAAGAATTTAAGAGAGCAATATTTTTATAAAACATAGCAACATAATAATTGTGTAAACGTTTTATTAGTAGTATTATGATGTCGAGGTAAAAAAAGAATAACCTTTCGAAAACGATAAGTTTTCGGGAAAACAGGAGGAATATTTATGAAAAAGAAATTAATGTTATCAAGTGCAGCGCTTTTAGCAACTGTTGGTTTAGTAGCTTGTAATAATAAAACAACTACTGACAAACCTGCAGAAACTAAATCTGGTGAAAAGAAAACACTTAAATTAGCAGCGCTTGAATCAGGTTATGGTAAAGAAATGTGGCCTGAGTTAATCAAAGCTTACGAAGAAGCTAATCCAAATGTTAAAGTTGAATTACAATCTAGTAAAGAAATTGAAGATGAATTATCTCCAAAAATGAAAGCTGGAGACTTCCCAGATGTTGTAATGCTTGCATTAGGACGTAAAAAAGCTTTACCAGAAACTTTAATTAAAGAAAAAGGCTTAGCAGACATCTCTGATTTATTCGACATGAAAGTATACGGAGAAGACAAAAAAGTTTCTGAAAAATTATTAAACGGTGTATTAGGTTCTACAGTAACAGATCCATATCGTGACGGAAAACACTACTTAGCACCAATGTTCTATGCACCAACAGGTTTATTCTATAACGAAGGATTATTCAAACAAAAAGGTTGGGAAGTTCCAAAGGATATGCCTGCTATGAAAGAATTAGCTGAAAAAGCAAAAGCAGAAGGAATCTCATTATTCACATATCCAACAACTGGATACTTAGATAGCTTCTTCCCTGCATTATTAGCAAATGCTGGTGGCGTTGATTTATTCAACAAAGCAATGAGCTATGAAAAAGGAATCTTCACTTCTGAAGGCGCAACTAAAGCATTTAATGCATTAGGCGACTTAGTGAAAAATGTTGAACCTTCAACAGTAGCAAATGCTAACCCACAAAGCTTTACTAAGAACCAACAATTATTATTAGATAACAAAGCTTTATTCATGCCAAATGGTACATGGGTAGTTGGAGAAATGAAAGATGCTCCTCGTGCTGATGGATTCAAATGGGCTATGAATGCTGCTCCTGCAATTGAAAAAGGTGGCAAACGTTTCGTTTACTCATTCTTCGAACATATCTGGGTTCCAGAAGCAGCAACTAATAAAAAAGAAGCTAAAGAATTCTTATCATTCTTATATTCTGATAAAGCAGCAGCAATCTTCGCTAAACATAATGCTGCTCAACCAATTCAAGGTGTAACAAGCAAATTACCTGCTGAATTACAAAGCTTATACAAAGTTGTAGATGAAGTTGACGGAGTTATCAATGGTAACTTTATTGCTACAAAACCAGTTGAAGGTGTTAACATGAAAGAAACATTATACGGTCAAATCGACTCTGTAGCATCTGGTCAAAAATCTGTAGCAGATTGGCAAAAATCAGTTGAAGAAGTTAGCCAAAAATTAAATGCGGCTGTAGAAAAATAATTCTTCAACTAGTATGAATGGATAAAAAAGGAGCTGGGAAAAGAGGCTCTTTCGGGAAGATAAACTCAGTTTTAAGTAGTTTCAAAGTTCCAAGAGTTTTCTTTCAGAAGGTTGCCATTCCCAGCTTTATTTTATACTTAAAGAAAAGATAGGAGCATGAAGATGAATAATCGTCGGAAAAAAGAACGTGCTGGATTTATTCTAGCATGTATATTACCTGCCATTATATTATTTCTTACTTTCTTAATATATCCAACGATTGAAGTGTTTAGAATGTCTATGTATCGTTGGGGTGGATTTTCTAAGAATAAACAATTTGTTGGGTTTGATAATTTTGTAACTTTATGGAAAGATGAGAATTTTTCAAGAACAATTCAAAATACGATTTTATTAATTGTTATTGTAACGATTGTAACAGTTGTTTTAGCAGTTTTATTTGCTTCCATTTTAACAACTGAGAAAATTCGTGGAAATAATTTCTTTAGAATTATTTTCTACATTCCGAATATTTTATCAATCGTAGTTATTGCTGGTTTATTTGCAGCTATCTATGATCCAAATGGTGGGTTATTAAATGCTATTTTACCAACAGCTTTAGAACGCTTATGGTTGGGAGATCAAGGTGTTGTAATTTATTCCTTAGCATTTGCCTTAATTTGGCAAGCGATTGGGTATTATATGGTGATGTATATGGCTGGTATGGCTAATATTCCATCTAGCTTATATGAAGCAGCCGATTTAGATGGAGCAGGAAAAATTGGTAAATTCTTCAACGTAACATTGCCATTAATTTGGAATAGTATTCGTACAACATTAACATTCTTCATCATTAGTACGATTAACTTAAGTTTCTTATTAGTACAAATTTTAACAAATGGTGGTCCAGATGGTTCAACAGAAGTATTCTTAAGCTACATGTTTAACCAAGCTTATACAAACTCATCCTATGGATATGGGATGGCGATTGGGGTAGTTGTATTTATCTTCTCATTCGGATTATCAGGTATCGTAAGTCACATTACTAAACGTGACATTCTAGAATATTAGGAGGCATATTATGAAAATGCAAACTCGTTCATTTGAGCGCTTATATAAAGCATTTATTTATGTAGCGTTAATTACATTAGCCATTTCCATTATTGTGCCTGTTGGTTGGGTATTTGTCGCATCAATTAAGCAAAATAGTGAGTTTTATGGTAGTCCATGGACAGCACCTAAAGGATTTTATTTCCAAAACTTTATTGATGCTTGGACAAGTGCAAAAATGGGAGATTATATGTTAAATTCTGTCATCGTTACAGCATTAGCATTAATCATTTTAGTAGCCGTTGCGATTCCAGCTGCTTATGTGTTAGCAAGATTTAAATTCCCTGGAAGCAAACTCATTAATACACTTCTAAAAGGTGGATTATTCATTAACGTAAACTATATTGTTGTTCCAATCTTTTTAATGCTACTAGATTGGGATAAAGGATTAAAATCGTTTGGAATCGCAAATGGCTTCTTCTTAAATAATATTTTTGTTCTAGCAGTTGTTTATGCAGCAACATCGTTACCATTTACGATTTACCTATTATCGAACTTCTTCAAAACTTTACCAACAACATTTGAAGAAGCAGCGGCTATCGATGGAGCAGGTTATTTCACAACAATGTTTAAAGTTATGACACCAATGGCAAGACCAAGTATTATTACAGTTATTTTATTTAACTTCTTATCATTCTGGAATGAATATATCATCGCTTTAACATTAATGCCTGGTAAGAGTCAAACTTTACCAGTAGGGTTGAAAAACTTATTACAAGCTCAACGTGGTGCAGCGCAATACGGTCAAATGTATGCAGGGATGGTATTAGTCATGTTACCAACATTGATTTTATATATTCTTGTTCAAAATAAATTAACACAAGGAATGACCTTAGGTGGTTCTAAAGAGTAGAGAGGAGAAACACCATGAGTAAAACGAAGGGACGTTTAACATTACCAAGTCAGGCTAATTTCTTGAAAGAAACAAAAGAATTAATCGAACGTTGGGGAGCAGATGCTATTCGTGATAGTGATGGGACGAAGTTAGATGAAGCTACAAAACAATTAGATGCTAAAATATACACTACTTATTTTGTGGCGAGAAATCATAATGAATTTGCTGAGAAGCATATGGAAGAGTGTCAACAAATTTATGTGATGTCTAAATTCCATCTTGCAACTTCAAGTGAATTAGAAATCCCATTTATGGATGGCTATTTTACTGATCAAGTTCAACCAGATTATGTACACGATGAAAAGCTTTACTGGGAAGTCATTGATCGTACAACTGGGAAAGTGGTTAGCGTAGAAAATTGGGAATTAGATAAAGAAAGAGATATTATTACAGTTCGTGGAGCGGAAGCTTTTCATGAATACACGGTATCGTTTTTAGTATATGCCATTTGGGATCCAACCCAAATGTATAATCATATTACAAATAATTGGGGAAATGTTCCTCATGATATTCCATTTGATGTGCGTCAACCAGCATCGAATGAATATATGCAAACGTATTTAAAAAATTGGTTGAAAGAAAATCCAGATACAGATGTTGTTCGCTTTACAACTTTCTTCTATCATTTTACATTAATTTTTAATCAATTAGGAAAAGAAAAATTTGTAGATTGGTTTGGATACGGTGCTAGCGTTTCAGTAGCAGCTTTAGAAGCATTTGCCAAAGAAAAAGGCTATCGCTTAAGAGCGGAAGATATTGTAGATGAAGGATATTATAATTCTACATTTAGAACACCAAGTAAAGCTTATTTAGACTATATCGACTTTATTCAAAAATTCGTAGCAACAGAAGCGAAGAAATTAGTGGATCTAGCACATGATGCAGGAAAAGAAGCAATGATGTTCCTAGGAGATAACTGGATTGGTACAGAACCATATGGAAAATATTTCAAAGAAATTGGTTTAGATGCTGTTGTAGGTTCTGTAGGGGGCGGAGCAACTTTACGTATGATTTCTGATATTCCTCATGTTAAATACACAGAAGGAAGATTCTTACCATACTTCTTCCCAGATGTATTTAGAGAAGGAAATGATCCTACAATCGAAGCGAATAAAAACTGGTTATCAGCAAGACGTGCGATTATGAGAAATCCAGTCGACCGTATTGGATATGGCGGTTACTTAAGTTTAGCTTACCAATTCCCTAAATTTGTTGACTATATCGAACAAGTAACGGATGAATTTAGAGAAATTTATGATGTTGTGAAACATACAAAACCATATGTAGGTTTGAGAGTAGCAATTCTAAATGCATGGGGTAAATTACGTACATGGCAATCTCATATGGTGGCACATGAGTTACCTTATAAACAAATTTATTCTTATTTAGGAATTATGGAAGCCTTAAGTGGTGCTAGTGTTGATGTTCAATTCATTAGTTTTGAAGATGTTTTAACGACAGATATCTTAAAAGACGTGGATGTAATTATTAATGCTGGTGATGCAGGAACTGCATTTAGTGGTGGGGATGTTTGGAAAAATCCAGAACTACTAACTAAAATTCGTGAATTTGTATATAATGGTGGAGGATTTGTTGGGGTAGGAGAACCAACAGCTGTTCACCATCAAGGTAGATATTTCCAATTAGCAGATGTTCTAGGGGTAGAACGCGAAATGGGATATAGCTTATCTACTGATAAATATTTTACAAAAGAATTAGACACTCACTTCATTACAGAAGATATTAAAGATGTACGCAAAATCGATTTCGGAGAAGGAATGAAGAATGTCTACGGATTAACTGAAAATACAGAAGTGTTAGAATTCAGCAATCCAAAAGTTTCTCAAGAAGTAGAAGGTATTGTAATGCCAGCAAATGCTGAAGGAAAAGAATTTGGTGAAATTCATTTAGCAGCTAACCCTTATGGAAAAGGTCGTGGGGTATATCTTGCAGGTCTACCTTATAGCCCAGAAAATACAAGATTATTACTTCGTGCTTTATATTATGCAGCTGCTAAAGAACAAGAATTCAAAAAATGGTATTCTTCTAACTTATCTGTTGAAGTTCATGCATATCCTGAAAAAGGTTTATATGCAATTGTTAATAATACAAATGAAGTACAAGAAACTGAAGTTTATGATGGCAATGGAAATCATGAAACAGTCATCATGAATCCAAGTGAAATTAGATGGGAGCATATGTGATGAATCCAAAAGTTAGAATATGGATACGAGTAGTCTTAATGGTGATCTTTTTAGTTGTATTAGTAAAAGGTCATCAAATGGTTGGAAAACCAGGAGTTGCCACAATGTTAGTAGCTCTAGTAGGCTTGTTAGCTATATTATGGGATTATAACCGTCCATATAGCAACTCGTAAAAAAGAGAATATAGATGGAATAGGACAAGGACAATAGTTCTTGTCCTTTTTTGCATGCAAAAAAGAGAGGGAAATACTTTTCGGAAGTAGCAAAAATAAAATTAGCCATACTTCGATGACTGATTTTATAAGGAAAATTCGAGACCGAGGCTCGAATTTTAGGTATGAGACCGCAAGGGCTGCTACCGTCCTTGCTACATCAGAGAAGTATTAACCGAACGATATAAGTAGGTTGACTACCTATGTTTTCTTTGTTACACTCTAATAAAGCAAAATTGAAAGGAGAGACTGCATGACGACCAAACAAATTTTTGATGACATTCTCAAAGTATTTTTAAGAATTGAACATCTAAATGTTTTCAGAAGTATTGCCCCTAACCTTACAATACGCGAAAACAATGTCTTAATTCTCTTGTATTATTACGAATCAGAATTTGGAAAAACACTAACCATCAAAGACATTAGCTGCTTTTATGAAATTAAATCTTCAACAGCCATCCAATTCGTCAATTCATTAGAAAAACATGGGTATATCGTTCGTATGAATGATCCAAAAGATAAACGAGTAACACTAGTAACCTTGACAAATTATGGAAAAGAAGTTGGAGAAATTATTTCTAAAAGAAATCATGAAATGGTTCAAAAAATATTAGCAACTCAAGAAAAAGAAGAATTGGAACAAGCTTTCCAAGTCATCCATAAAATGATAAATTCAATTGAAAGCATTCCAATCGAAACACTCTCATATAGAAAGGAAGAAAGTGAATGAAGCAAATTATGAATCATGTTCATAAATATCGAGCATTATTAGCAGGAATTGTGGTTTTAACGATTTTACAAGTAGGTTCAAGTTTACTATCTCCAACAATTCTAGCTACATTAGTCAGCAATGGGATTTTAAAACAAAACCAAGCAGTTATTTTACAACAGGGGGGATTCATGTTACTGACTTCGACTTTAGATTTAGTGTTATCAATTTTAGTCGTTCGATTTATCGGAAAATTCTCTGCGGGATTATCAAAAGATTTACGTTTGAGTATGTTTACAAAAATTCAACATTTCTCAACGCAAGATTTCCAAAAATTTGGAACATCTTCTTATATTAATCGTACAACAAGAGATATTCAAAGTTTAGCGCAAACATTAGGATTTTCAATGAGTATGGTATTAATGGCTCCATTATTGTTAGTGGGTTCTATTATTCTTTCTGTTCGTATGAACTTTACATTGTCATTAGTATTATTAGGATCCATTCCATTTTTAGGAATTGCAGTTGCATTATTAGTCAAAACTGTTTCAAAAGACTTTAGCATTATGCGTCAAATGACAGATACACTAACACAAATTATTCGTGATTCATTAACGGGTATCCGTGTGATTCGTGCTTTTAATAAGAGCGAGTATGAAGTAGAACGTTTTAATCAAGTAAATGAAAAGTATCGTGAATTAATTTTCGGTATGTATATTAAATTTAGCTTGATTATGCCATTAATGATGATTACGATTAATTTTGCGAATTTAGCAGTTGTTCTTGTAGGAGCTCATTTAATTCAAGTATCTCAATTAGAAGTGGGAGCTTTAATGGCAGTGATTCAATATTCTGTTCTTGTATTAATCGCTTTATTATTGCTATCGATTATTTTCATTATGATTCCCCAAGGTCTTGTAGCTGCAAAAAGAATCAATGAAGTGTTAGAACAAGAAAATATTCAAACATTTGTAAGCGAAGATTATGGGTTAGATAAAATTGAGACAGTAGAATTTAAAGATGTCTCTTTCAAATATGAAGGAGCAGAAAAAGCGATGCTAAACAATGTGGAATTCACGGCAAAAGTTGGAGAGAAAATTGCGATTATTGGTTCAACAGGCGCAGGAAAATCTACACTAGTGAATTTATTAATGCGATTCTTAGATACAACTACTGGAGAGTTGTTATTAAATGGCGTAAATATCAAAGAATTTACCGAAAAAGAACTACGCGAGCAAATCGCATTTGTACCTCAAAATCGTATGTTATTTGAAGGGACGATTCGAGATAATTTAAGATTTGGGAATGAACATGCAACAGATGAAGAAATGATTCAAGCGTTAAAACAAGCAGAAGCATGGGAATTTGTTTCTAGTTTAGAAGAAGGACTAGATGCTCACGTAGAGCAAAAAGGAGATAATTTCTCTGGAGGGCAAAAACAAAGATTATCGATTGCCCGTGCATTAGTAAAACACGCTTCCATCTATGTTTATGATGATAGCTTCTCAGCATTAGATGCGAAAACAGAAGCAAAACTTCGTGCAAATTTAGCAGAAATTAATCAACAATCGATTATATTTGTGGTTGCACAAAGAATTTCATCTGTAACAGATGCAACTAAAATTATTGTATTACATGAAGGAAATGTTGTTGGAATTGGAACTCATGATGAATTGAAAGAAAGTAACCAAATTTATCAAGAAATTATGAATTCTCAATCAAGTTTAGAAGAAATGGAGGATACTCATGAATAAAACTGCCTTAAAACGATTATTAAGTTATCTAAAGCCTGATCGTGTAATTGTGACGATTGTATTAGTAGTATCCCTAATTTCAGTTATTTTAGATGTACAATTGCCTAAAATTTTAGGGGATGCAACGACGTTAATTAGTGAAAGTTATATTGCCTCTAATTATACTTCAGTTGATTTAGAAGGAGTTTTTTCGATTGCGAAAACTTTAGCGGTTTTATATATTTTAGCAGCTGGATTAAACTTTTTAGGGAAATATTTTATGTCTCGTGTTGCCAGTGATATTATTTATCGATTACAAAAAGAAATTGATGAAAAATTCACACGTTTACCAGTTCGATATTTTGATGAGCAATCAAGAGGGGACTTATTAAGTCGTGCAACAAATGATATTCAAACAATTGATGATTCTTTTTCACAAGTATCGAATCAAATTTTTACAACAGTTCTGACATTCTTTGGAATTATCATTATGATGTTTACGGTCAATATTCCATTGGCGATTATCGGATTTTTAGGGATTCCTCTTTCTCTATTTATTATTGGATTAATTGGAAAGAAATCTTCTACAGCATTTGCGAATCGTCAAGAAACTACGGGACGTTTAAATGGTTATATTGAAGAATATTATGGCGGACATGAGATTGTAAAAGCCTTCAATTATGAAGACCGTTCGCAAGCAGAATTTCAAGCGTTAAATGATGAGTTATATGAACATGCTTGGAAAGCACAATTCTTTGCAGGAATGATGTTCCCAATTTCTCGCCTAATTAATAATATTGTTTATGTATTTGTAGCGATTGTCGGTGGATTGTTTGCTTCACAGGGAATGATTGCGATTGGTGGAATTCAAGCTATTTTACAATATATGAGAAATATTAGCCAACCGATGGGAGATGCAGCGAATATGATTGGATTAACTCAATCTATGTTAGCAGCAGCTGAGCGAATTTTTGAATTATTAGATGCAGAAGAAATGGAAGAAGAAGGCGATAAAGAAGAACTTCCAGCTATCGTTGGAGATGTTCAATTTAAGCATGTTTCATTTGGTTATACTCCAGAAGTAACATTAATGGAAGATTTGAATATTGATGTTAAAGCAGGAGAAACAGTAGCGATTGTAGGACCTACAGGTGCAGGTAAAACAACTGTGATTAATCTGTTGATGCGCTTCTATGATATTACAAGTGGAGCGATTGAAATTGATGGACATAATATTCAAGATTATAAAGTCGATTCTCTTCGTTCAAAAGTTGGAATGGTATTACAAGATACTTGGTTATTTAAAGGGACGATTCGAGAAAATATTCGTTATAGTCGTCCAGATGCAACGGATGAAGAAGTTGTTCAGGCGGCAAAACAAGCCTTTGCGGATGATTTTATTCGTAAATTACCAGATGGATATGATACCTATATTACGGAAGAAACGGATAATATTTCTGGAGGGCAAAAACAATTATTAACGATTGCTCGTGCTATTTTAGCTTCACCGTCTGTTTTCATATTAGATGAAGCGACTTCGAATGTAGATACGAGAACGGAAATGCAAATTCAAAAAGCGATGGATCATATTATGGAACATAAGACTTCGTTTGTGATTGCGCACCGTTTATCAACGATTCGTAATGCGGATAAGATTTTAGTAATGCAAAAAGGGAATGTGATTGAGCAAGGAACACATGAAGAATTGTTGGCAAAACAAGGATTCTATGCTGGTTTATATCGCGCGCAATTTGAGTAAAAATGGACTTCTCTGAGGTAGCAGAGGACGGCAGCAGCCTTGCTAAAGCAAGTCTCATGCTAAAGCTACTGCAAAAGCAATAAAAAATGTGGAGCTGTTTGCTCCACATTTTTTTATTATTCTTCGGACGAAATAAGTCTTTCGATATATTGTTGTCCTAGTTCTTCGAATTGAACTTTGTTTTGTAATAATTCAATCACAGATTCTTGGAAAGATTCTACTTCTTCAACAGGTAAGCTACAATGAATCGCTACTACATCTGTAAATTCTTTGTCGACTACAGAAATAGCATTTGTTTCAAGATAGTATTCTAGTTTCCCAACGGTAGAATAATCAATCGTCACTTTTAGAATCGTTTCTAAGCTAGCTTGTACAACACCAATAGCTTTAAGTCCTTCTGCAACAGCTCCTGTATAAGCACGAACAAGTCCTCCAGCACCTAGTTTTGTCCCGCCAAAGTATCGTGTGACAACTACTGTTGTATTTTTTAGTGCCTGTTTCTTCAATACTTCTAACATTGGAACGCCGGCTGTTCCACTCGGTTCTCCATCGTCCATTGCACGTTGGAATTCATCTCTTTCTCCGATTAAATAAGCTGAACAATTATGGGTTGCTTTCCAATGTTCTTTTTTAATAGCTTGGATAAATTCGAGAGCTTCTTCTTCTGTTTCTGTACGTTTAAAATGGGCGATAAAGCGTGAACCCTTAATTTCAATTTCATGTTGTCCATTTTGATGAATCGTTTTATATTGTTCTAACATGGCGGCTCCTTTCAAGATTTATTTTTTCTATTGTACCATAAAACGTTTACGATAAAAATAATATGAAATTCGACTATTTTATTTGCATCGTGGCAAGGTTTCTTATATATTTAATATGCTTTAAAAATAATAATTTAAAAGAGGGAAATATGAAAAAAAGTAAATTAGTTATTTCAATTATATCAGCAAGTTTATTAAGTGCTTGTGTTCAAATTAATACAGCACCTCAACCAACAACGACAACTTCTGTAGCACAAACAACACAAAGTAGTCAAACAACTACAAATACAACAACTCAACAACAAGCATCGAACGCTAATCAAGGGTCTACGCAAGGGACAACTTCTTATAAAGAAAGTGTTGAAAAAATGGTAGAAGTATTTTCTAACCAGTATAGTGCTTTAGATATTACGAAAGTTCAATTAAAAACTTTACAGCCTGTTGTGTATGAAGTTTCTGCAATGGATGATACAACAGAATATGAGTTTGTTTATCAAGTAGATAATCAAAATTTATTACAAAAAGAGCTGGATCGTAAAAAAGGAGATATTTCTTATAAACGTGCTTATAAAAAAATCGAGACATCTACTTTATCAGATGTTGATGAGGTGATTTCTGTAGCATTAGGTCAATTTTCTGGTGGACAGTTAAAAGATTGGACATTAGAACGTGATAACGGTCAATTATATTGGAATGTAGAAGTTAATCATAATGGAAAATCAATGGAAGTAACGATTGATGCTACTTCAAAACAAATTGTTAAAATTGATCATTAAAAAGAATAATTATTGATATTATAGAAGTAATTTTTTATATATGTTATACTATATTGCACGTAAATTTAAAAATAGAAAGGAAAAGATATGAGAAAAGAAATTTTTTCTATAAGAAAAATCAAAAAAATTGCTGGATCAGTTGTGATTGGGTCGGCATTATTTGGTATGGGTACACCAGTTAGCGCTGCTAGCCCATCGACTTATCATTATGTTGACGAAGCAAATTTAACAGAACAAGAAAAAGCCCTTCTTCATACCGAAGTTCCACCTCAGGATGAAGAAGTGTATTATTTAATTTACCGTAAAATTGAACAAGTACTTCCACAAACAGGAGTAAGAGAAAATATGGCATTTACTGCTGCAGGATTATTGGCAGCAAGTAGTATTGTTTTAGTTGTTTCTAAGAAAAAACGTCATAAAATTTTAGGAGCATTATTAATTACTGCTTCAGGAGCAGCAACATTTATTCCTTCTCAAGCAGTAGCAGTGGAATTAAGCCAAGTGATTCGTGCTACTTCAAATGAAGGAGTAGTACAAATTGAGGGCTATCGCTATGTTGGATATTTAAGTGAGAAAGAATTAAAACAAGTTTTTCATCCAGAACAAGCAAAAACTACAGTAGAAGCACCAGGTGAGGAAGTTACTCCAACTGTAGTAGCTAAACAAGAAGAAACAAGAATTGAAACAACAACTGAAGAAATTCCGTTTGAGACAATGACACAGGCAGATACAAGCTTAGAAAAAGGTAAGAGTCGAATTCTTTACTCTGGTCAACCAGGAGTTCGTACAATTCAAACGCAAGTAACAGTTGTGAATGGAGTGGAAACACGTAAAGTTTTAAGTTCCGAAGTAACAAAACAACCAATTTCGCAAATTGTTGGAATTGGGGTAAAAGAACAGCTAGTTACTCCTTCAACTCCAGTGGAGCAACCAAAGGTAGAGAATCCAAAAGTAGAAACTCCTAAAGTTGAACAATCAAAGGTAGAGAATCCAAAAGTAGAAACTCCTAAAGTTGAACAACCAAAGGCAGAAACTCCAAAAGTGAAACCTGAAAGTCCAAAACCTGCTACAGAAGTGGCAAAAGGCGTTCAAAATGTTAATGAAGGTGAAACAAAGGGACAAGCTTTAGTTCAGCCAGAACTTCCAGAATACCATGAAGCAAAAGGTATTCAAGAAGTAAAAGAAGGCGAGAAGCAAGGGGAAGCTTTAGTACAAGCATTACCAGAACATAAAGAAACCGTTTCAACAAAAGGAACACAAGAACCTGAACATGAAATGAAATCTCTAACTCTAGAAGTACCAGAATATAAATTAACAACGGGTACAGTTGAAAAATCTACTGAAAGTGAATTAGATTTCACAACAGAAGTAGTTCCAGATGATACAAAATATGTTGGTGATGAAGTAGTTGAAAATCCTGGCTCTAAAGGTGTTCAAGTTACGAAAACAACTTACGAAACAGTGGAAGGTGTCGAAACAGATAAAGTCCTTTCTACAACTACAGAAGTAAAAACTCCTGCTGTTCCTAAAGTCGTTAAAAAAGGAACAAAACCAGTTGAAGGAACAAAAGTTGAAACAAGAGAAGAAGTCATTCCTTTTGCTACAAAAACAGAAGATGATGACACTTTAAAACGTGGAACAACTAAAGTTGCTCAAGAAGGTGTAGACGGTAAGAAACAAATTACTGAAACGTATAAAACGATTCGTGGAGAAAAAATAAATGACGCTCCAAAAGTAGAAGAAAAAGTTATCTTACAACCTCAAGATAAAATTATTAAAAATGGTACAAAAGGTTTAGAAAAACCAACATTACAATGGGCTAATACTGAAAAAGATGTCTTGAAGAAGAGCGCAACAGCTAGTTATACATTGAATAAACCAGCTGGAGTGGAAATCAAATCAATTAAATTAGCATTAAAAGATAAAGATGGACAGCTTGTTAAAGAAGTAACGGTAGCAGAAAATAAATTAAATGCTACTTTAGATAAATTGAAATATTATCAAGGTTACACTCTATCCACAACAATGGTTTATGATCGTGGAGAAGGCGAAGAAACTGAGAAGTTAGAAGATAAACAAATTCAGTTAGACCTTAAAAAAGTTGAAATTAAAAACATTAAAGAAACAAGCTTAATGAGTGTAGATGCTGAAGGAAATGAATCAGACAAGAGCTTATTAACTGAAAAACCAACAGATGTTGCTCCATTATATTTACGTGTAACAACTCACGACAACAAAGTGACAAGACTTGCAGTAAATTCTGTTGAAGAAGTTGTTGTGGATGGAAAAACATTATACAAAGTTGTAGCGAAAGCTCCAGATTTAATTCAACGTAGAGATGATGATACTTTCAGTGAAGAATATGTTCATTACTTTGAAAAACAAAAGCCAGCTGAAGATAATGTTTATTATAATTTTAATGACCTTGTAAAAGCTATGCAGGCTAACAAAAATGGGACATTTAAATTAGGTGCTGATTTGAATGCCGCGAATGTTCCAACTCCGAATAAACAATATGTAACAGGAGTATTCAATGGTAATTTAACTAGTGTGGATGGAAATCGTTATACTATTCATAATATGGCTCGTCCTTTATTTGATCGTATTGAAAATGGTTCAGTTAAGGATATTAATTTAGGTAATGTTAATATTAATATGCCATGGGCTGAAAATATTGCCCCTCTTGCTAGAACACTAAAAAATACTACCGTTGAAAATGTTAAAGTAACAGGAAATATTGTTGCTAAAAACGATATTGCAGGTGTTGTAAACAAATTAGACGGACCTGGAGCTAAACTAACAAATGTTGCATTTATTGGTAATATTGATGGTGTTGGTGATCGAGGATGGAATGTTGCTGGTATAGTTGGAGAAGTATGGAAAGGTCATGTTAATAAGGCATATGTAGATGCAAATATTACAGCGAATAAAGCTCGTGTTGCAGGTGTTGCATCGACTGTTGATAATGGTTCTGATCCAAATGGTATCGGTAAGTATGGTACTGTAAGAAACTCAGTCGCTAAAGGGACAATTAAAGTAAAAACACCAGTTGAGGTTGGTGGTTTCATTAGTAAAAACTGGGCATGGGGTAAACTAGAAGATAATGTTTCGATGATGAAAGTCGAAAATGGTGAAGAATTCTATGGCTCAAGAGATATTGATACCGAGGATGGTTACTTTACTAATAATGCTTTAGATAGAAACTTTGTTGTAAAAGATGTTAGTACGGGTGATCGTTCATTTAAACGTTCTCGTTCTAATAGAATTAGAGAGATAGAGTTAGAAGAGGCGAATAAGAAGATAGCTGCATTAGATATTACAGCTGATAAATTCGAAATTGCTCCACTTGTGGAAGACAAACTAAACCAAGTTAAACCAAAATCTGATACGTACAAAGATATTCAAGATTATAATGCTGAACGTGAACTTGCATACCGTAATGTTGAAAAACTTCAACCGTTCTACAATAAAGAGTGGATTATCAATCAAGGAAACAAAATTCCTGCTGGTTCTAAATTATTAACGACTGAAGTATTATCAGTAACAGGTATGAAAGATGGACAATTTGTAACTGACTTATCAGATGTTGATCATATTATGATTCATTATGCAGATGGTACGAAAGAAGAAAAAGCTGTATCATCTAAAGCTACATCAAACGTGGAACAAGTAAAAGAATATGGTATTACAGATTTAGGAGATGTAGTTTACACACCAAATATGGTGGTTAAAGACCGTACTCAATTACTAAGTGATATTAAAGCAAAACTAGATACAATTACTCTTGAATCTCCTGAAGTTCGTGCGATAACAGGTAATGTTGGAGCATTATATTTAGAAGAAAGTTTCGCAGAAGTAAAAGGAAATCTTGATAAATTAGTAAAAGCTCTTGTTGAAAATGAAGATCATCAGTTAAATGGTGATGAGGCAGCCATCAAAGCACTTCTTAAGAAAGTAGAAGATAATAAAGCTAAAATTATGATGGCACTTACTTACCTCAATCGTTATTATGGAATTGAATATGGTGACTTGAACATTAAGAATATGATGATGTTTAAACCAGACTTCTATGGTAAGACACCAAGTGTTATTGACAGATTGATTCGAATTGGCTCGCAAGAAAAGAACTTAAAGGGCGATAGAACTCAAGATGCATACCGTGAAATGATTGCAGGAGACACTGGTAAAGGTGATTTACGTAGTTTCTTAGATTATAATATGCGTCTCTTCACAAATGATACAGATCTTAACGACTGGTTTATTCACTCAGCGAAAAATGTTTATGTTGTAGAACCTGAAACAACAAATCCAGACTTCAAAAATAAACGTCATCGTGTCTTTGATGGTCTGAATAATAATATGCATGCACGTATGATTTTACCATTATTGAACTTGAAGAAAGCACATATCTTTATGATTTCAACTTATAATACTATGGCTTATAGTTCATTTGAAAAATATGGTAAAAATACAGAAGCTGAACGTGAAGCGTTCAAAGAACGTATTAATTATGTAGCTAAGGCTCAACAAACATACTTAGACTTCTGGTCACGTCTTGCACTTCCGAATGTTCGAGATAGACTTCTTAAGAGTCAAAATATGGTTCCTACACCTGTATGGGATAATCAAGCTTATGCAGGTATTAAGGATGCTAATCGTCGTGGATATGGTACAGATGGGAAGGTAGCGACACCGATTCGTGAGTTATTTGGTCCAACAGATAGATGGCATCAAATTAATTGGAATATGGGAGCGATGGCTAAGGTCTATGCAAATCCATATGAAGATGAACAAGTTTTCTTCATGGTAACAAATATGTTAGAGGACTTTGGTATTTCAGCCTTTACCCATGAAACAACTCACGTAAATGACCGTATGGCATATCTTGGAGGTCATAGACATCGTCCAGGTACAGACCTTGAAGCATATGCGCAAGGTATGTTACAAACACCTGATAAATCAACATATAATGGTGAGTATGGCGCTTTAGGGATTAACATGGCTTATCATCGTCAAAATGATGGAGATCAATGGTATAACCCAGATCCTGATAAATTACAAACTCGTGAACAAATTGATCACTACATGAAGAACTATAATGATGCCCTTATGATGTTAGACCATCTTGAGGCTGATGCTGTATTACCGCAGTTAAAAGGAAATACGAGTCGCTGGTTCAAGAAAATGGATCGACAATACCGTAGTGGAAATTCAGGTCATCAGTTCGATAAAATTCGTGAGCTGACAGAGGATGAGAAAAAAGTAGCAATTAATACTATTGATGATTTAATTACGAATAACCTAATGACGAAACATGGCGCTCCTGGTGACGGTACTTATAATCCAACGGACTTCAGCTCTGCTTATGTCAATATGAACATGATGACTGGTATCTATGGTGGAAATACAAGTACAGGTGCTCCTGGTGCAGCATCATTTAAACACAATACATTCCGTATGTGGGGTTACTTCGGATATGAGAATGGATTTGTTGGATATGCTTCTAGTAAGTATCAAGATGCAGCTAATAAAGAAAATAATAAGATGTTAGGTGATGACTTCATTATTAAGAAAGTTTCAAATGGAAGATTCACTAATCTTGAAGATTGGAAGAAAGAGTACTATAAAGAAGTGAAAGCAAAAGGTGAAAAAGGATTTACTGCAATTGAAATTGATGGTAAACAAATTACCAATTATGCTGAACTAAAAGCCTTATTCGATAAGGCAGTTGAGACTGACCTAGCAGGTGGAGGAACAGCTAAAACTGTAGAACTTAAATCAAAAGTCTTTAAAGCACTTCTTAAGAATACAGACGGTTTCTCAGGACAACTATTCAATTCTTAAAATCAATGAAAAGACCCTTTGGGGTCTTTTTCTTTTTTCTTCCAAATTCCTTCGTTTGCCCCAAAATTGTATTTTTGGTATACTACAGGAAGCAACGTGATTGCTAATTTTAAGAAAAGGAGTCGAGTGAATGAAAATTGCGATCGTAACGGATAGTACTGCGTATTTGACACCAGAAGAACGCCGTGAGTGGAATATTCATGTATTGCCACTATCAGTTATTTTTGGACAAGAAAGTTATCGTGAAGAACAAGATTTGACAACTGCCGATTTCTATGAAAAAGTAAAAAACTCAGAGGTATTTCCAACTAGTTCACAACCAGCAGTTGGTGAAACAATTGAATTATTCCGTGAATTATCCCATCATTATGATGCTATTATTCCAATTCTTTTATCCAGTGGGATTAGCGGAACTTATCAAACAGTTGTGACAGTTGCTGAAGAATTACAAGATGAAGTATTAATTTATCCAATTGATTCAGGAATTAGCTGTGCACCTCAAGCTCGTGCGGTTCGTCTTGCTGCAATGATGGCAAAAGATGAACAATATACAGCTAAAGAAATTGTAGCTTGTGTTCAACAATTAGTAGATCGTACAACAGCTTACTTCATCGTAGATGATTTGAATAATCTTCAAAGAGGTGGACGTTTATCAGCAGGTGCTGCATTAGTGGGTTCTATGTTGAAAATTAAACCGATTTTAACATTTGAAGATAAGAAAATTGTGGCGTTGGAAAAAATTCGTACACAACAAAAAGCGATGAAGCGAATTGAGCAATTATTTGAAGAAACTACTCAAACGACAGATGGAGATGGGTATGAATTAGTCATTATTCATGCGAATGCTCCAGAAGCAGGAGAAGCATGGCGTGCTCAAATTCAAGAGAAATATCCAAAATTAAGAACTTCTCTAGCCTACTTTGGTCCAGTTATTGGAACTCATTTAGGTCAAGGTGCTCTAGGATGTTCATGGGATATTGTTATTGAGAAAAATTTAGAAACACTTGAAGCCTAAACTCATAGGATGGAAGTAGAATGATGAATTCTATTTTCATCTTTTTTTGTTTGAATTTTTAATGCTCATTTAAGAATGTACAAAAAATTTCCAAATAAAAAATATTTTTCGACATTTTTTTCGTATATATAGTTGAGGTGGTTTGAATGAGGATTGCTCGAGATTCGAATGGAGAATTAGTATATGCCTATAAAGGAATTGAATTAGATAAGTCAGAATATTATGCTTGTCCGACATGCGGAGAGCCTGTTCAGATTTGTCAAAAGAAAAATGGGGAATATTTTTTTAGACATGTAACGCAAGCAAGGCATGATGGAGAAACAGAGGCTCATCAAAAAGGAAAAGAAGAATTACAAGATAGTCTCGTTCAACAAGGATTTTCAGCAGAATTAGAACGATATGAAGCGTTAATTGGACAAATTCCGGATCTTACTATTGAAGTAGGTGAAAAAGAATGGGTGTTAGAATATCAATGTAGTGTCATTCCGATAAAAGAAATGATGACTCGAACAAAGGCATTAGAAAGCATAGGAAGAAGGGTTTCGTGGATTCTGGGGAAGAAGTTTTTACAAAAGAATTTATGTGAGATGAGTTTGTATTGTATTCGATATCATCCGCAATTAGGGAATTATGTATGTTTCTATAAGGATAAGCAATGGATCATTCATCATCATCTGATGTTACACCTTCAAAAAAGGAAGTATCTTTTTCAGGAGAGTAGATGTGACTTAGATAAGCTGGATTGGAAGAAAATATTTCAAATTTTTGAAGAGTCGGAACACATCAAAATTTCTCAAGAGGCAAGTAAAGAGCAGGCATGGACAAAAGAAGAGTGGCAAGCATTTGTTTTAAGTCCACAAAAAGAAAATCGACAATTTCTAGAAGTGCTCTATCATCATAGGTGGATGTTTGAACAACTAGACGTCTGCCGTAGTTACCCCAAATATTCATGGAGTATGAAAACTTATAATATCATTTGGCAAGGATACTTATTAATGGGGATTGATAGACTGAAAATAAATCAGATATTCTCGACTCAGCAATGTTATGAGTATATGCAAAAATTATTTGCACAAAAGAAAATTCGATTTTCTTCGTGTTATGATCAAGAGAAAATTTGTAAGAGTGAGATAGAAGTTTTTTTGAGAAGGATTTTGGAAGAAACAAATTGTCTATCTCGATTACCAAACGGAATGTGGAAGAAAATAAAAAACTAGCAAGAGAAGAAGATATCTCTTGCTAGTAGGAATTAAGCTTTAAATTGTTGATGAATTTTTTTGAAAATTGGATATAAAATTGGAACAGTAATGACTGTGAAAGCAGCTGAACCAAATGTTCCTAAAATCTTAGTGAAGGCTGCAACGAATGCAGGAGTAAATGCTAGTCCACCCATAATCATTCCACGTAAGAAAGTGTATTTGACTAAGTTTAAAATGATTTTAATGACAGCAGCTAAAATACCAATTCCGATAATGTTTACAGCTTTGTCGTTTTGGTGAAGTGTTTTTTCATAAACAAGATGAATTCCCCAACATACGATAAGAGATTCTAAAATCGTAATCCAAACTTCAGCGGCATATCCGTTTAAAATATCGAAAATACCTAATCCTAAAGTAGCAGCAATGGCTCCTTTTTTACTACCGAATACTAAGCACCCAACAACGACTAGGGCATTTCCAAAGTGGACGAATTGGTGTCCTAATGGAATTCTAAATAATTGAACTCCTAAGAAAATTAAAGCGGCAAATAATGCAATTTGTGTTAATTCACGTAATGAATAATGTTTCATGTATAATTCCTACTTTCTATGAATGAAATAATTGTGTGAGAAGATGCAATTGTGGTTCAAAAGCAACTCCGTATTGTACATCTTTTTGTTGAGCAATCGTTTCTTGAAGAGTAGCATCAAGAAAGGTTGTAGCAATGGATAATGCTTTTTCTAAGGAATATTCTTGTAAAATACAAGCACTTAGAATCGCTGAGACAATATCTCCAGTTCCAAAAAAATGATGCGGATAATGCGGCGTAAAAGCTGTCGCAAATTGTTCTGTTGCAGTATCGTAACTCAATAATCCGATGGAACCAACTTCAGTTTGAATACCCGTCAAGATAACTTTTTTAGATCCTAAACCTGTTAACTTCTTAGCGAGTTCCTGGTAAGCTTCTACTGGTTGCACTCCTTCTAAATACTCTGTTTCAGTTAATAATGCAGCTTCCGTAAGATTGGGAAGAATGACATCCGCTTTTGAGCAAACTTTTCTCATTTGTTGGACATATTCTTCTGTAAAGCCGCTATATAACTTCCCGTGATCGCCCATAATTGGGTCGACGATGAGGAGAGCGTCTGAATTTTGAGCCGTATGATAGTCTATTAAGAGTTTCAATTGTTCGATTTGTCTGCAATATCCAATAAAGATTGCATCTGTTTTTAAGTTTAATACTTTCCATTGTTCTAAACTTTGTTTTGTAAAGTCTAGTAGTTCTTGGATAGCAATTTGTTGGAATCCTCCTGTATGAGAGGACAGTAAAATGGTTGGTAAAAGTATCGTCTCAATCTGACAACAAGCCATAATAGGAATGGCAGGAGTCAGCGCTACTTTTCCGATTCCGGATAAATCATTGGCCAATATAATCCGTTTTTGTACCACGAAAGCACCTCCTATTTTTAGAAGTTGAACTCATTGTAATTCAGGATGGGATAAGGTACAATATTTTTCGAATAGAATTGTACCGGTACAGATAGAGAGGTGTGTTATGTTTAAATATCAAGAAGTAAGTTTGCAAATTCGTAGACAAATCGAAGAAGGTATTTATAAAAAGGGAGATCGACTGCCTTCGATTCGTGAAATGATTCAACAGTATCATTGTAATAAAGATACGATTTTAAAAGCGTTACATCTCTTAAAGGAAGAAAGTTTAATCTATCCAGTTGAAAAGAGTGGGTATTATGTGTTGAAAAATCGAGTACCCGTTCGAAATACGACAAAAATTGGATTGCCGAATCCGATGCAATTTCCAATTGAAGATTTTAGAAAATGTTTGAATGAGTCAGTTATGGCAAGTTATGAAGGAACTACTAATCAGAAAGAATCCATTCGAGGTGACCGTGAACTAATCGAAGCAATGGTACCTTTGTTAGAAAGTTATGGGGTGTATGCAAAGGAAGGGCAATTGTCTATTACAACGGGGACACAACAAGCGTTATATATTTTACTTCAACTCATTGGTACAGGTGGACTTTTGTTAGAGCAACCAACGTATAGTCGTATGAATCAATTAGTCAAAGAATTAAATATTCCGTATCAAATGATTGAACGAGAACAGACACAAGACACCATTTCGCTAGAAAAGTTAGAAGAAATTTTTCAAAGTGGTACCATTCGTTATTTTTATACGATTTCTAGATTTCATAATCCTCTTGGGATGAGTTATCCAGATAGTGTTAAAAAGAAAATAGTAGAGTTAGCAGAAAAATACCAAGTCTATATTATTGAAGACGATTATATGGCGGATTACGAACGAGGAACTGCAACGCCTTTGCATTATTTTGATACGAATGAGAGAGTCATCTATGTAAAATCTTTTTCATCGATTTTATTTTCTGCATTTAAAATGGGGATTGTCGTACTGCCAAACGCTTTAATAAAGGAATTCGAGAAGAGAAAGCAATTATTGGATTTTGACTCCAATTTACTCATGCAAAAAACATTAGCGTTATTTATTCAAAATGGATTATTCGAAAAACATCGACAAAAGATGGTGGCACACTATCACGAGAAGTCCCAACAATTTAGACAGTTATTAGAACAGTCAACGTTAGAAAACATACATTTACATGGAACACAATTGTTATTAGAAAATCGTCAATTATCACTTTTAAAAGAACAGCTACATGCTGAAATAACAATCGACACATTAGAAGATGCCTATATTGAAGAAAAAGCACCGCAAATTTTTTCATTAGATGTCTATGCTTTATCGATGGAAGAGATGCAAGACTTAATATACTTACTAGAAGGGAGGAGGAAGTAGATGAATAAGGAAGAGATTTTAAAACATTATTATGGGTACGATAGCTTTAGACCTGCACAAGGAGAAATTATTGAAACAATTTTGTCTAAAAGAGATGTCTTAGCGATTATGCCCACTTCTGCAGGAAAGTCGATTTGTTTCCAAGTTCCAGCGTTAATGTTAGACGGAATCACAATTGTGGTGTCGCCTTTAATTTCCTTAATGTATGATCAAGTGACTTCGTTAAAAGAAATGGGAATTCAAGCAATTTTACTCAATAGTGCAATGACTTCACTCGAGTATTATCAAGCGATTGAGCAATTACAACGAGGCGAAGTGAAGTTACTGTATGTTGCTCCGGAGCGGTTTGAACAAGAAGGATTTCTAGAGATGATGCAAGGGATTCAGATTAGTATGGTGGCAGTTGACGAAGCGCACTGTATTTCTCAATGGGGACAAGATTTTAGACCTAGTTATCAAAATATCGATACATTTGTTGCACAACTTCCTACTCGTCCCATTGTGGCAGCTTTTACCGCAACTGCTACTCCAAGAGTTCGAATGGATATTAAGCAACAATTAAAATTACAACATCCTTTTGAAGTGGTAACGAGTTTTGACCGTGCAAATTTATATTTTGGAATGGAAGAGCCAAGAGATAAAATGAGCCGTCTACTAGAGTTAATCAAAGAAAAGGAACCGACGATTGTATTTTGTAATACTCGTAAAGAAGTCGAAAAAGTCTGTGAAAAGTTACAAAAGAAGGGGATTGCTGCGGATTGGTATCATGCAGGATTAAGCCCAGAGGCGAGAAGTAAAGTACAAGAAGATTTTATTTTCGACAGAATTGATGTCATTGTAGCGACGAATGCATTTGGAATGGGAATTGATAAGTCCAATGTGAGAAAAGTGATTCACTACAATATGCCTAAAGACATCGAAAGCTATTATCAAGAAGCAGGACGTGCCGGGCGAGATGGGGAGCCTGCGGAATGTATTTTATTATATGGAGCAAAAGACATTATTATTAATAAATTTTTAGTGAAGCAAAATCAAGATAAAGTCGGCATGGCAAAACTCAATGAAATGATTGATTATTGTCGAACAGTGCGTTGTTTAAGAGGCTTTATGCTAGATTATTTTGGACAAAAAGATATTCCAGAAGATTGTGGGCATTGTACGAACTGTTTAAATAAAGTGGAGTTAACAGACGTAACGCCACAAGCGCAAATGATTTTGTCCTGTATTATTCGTATGAAAGAAAGATATGGAATGAGTAAAGTATCTGAAGTGTTACGAGGAAGTAAACGAGCTGAAATGAAGGCTCTACACTTTGACCAATTATCTACTTACGGCATCATGAAAGATTATTCTGATAAAGCGTTAAAAGAATTTATCTCTTCTTTAATTGCAGATCGCTATATCGAAACAGAAGGATTACAATATCCGATTTTACAAGTTAGTGATTTAGGAAAGAAAGCATTGAAAAATCGTGAGAAAATCGAAGTGAAACCAATTGTAGCGCAAATACTGCAAAAACCAGATGCCATTCAACAACATAAAGTACAAGATAATGCGCCATTTGATGAAGTCTTGTATGACCGATTACGTTCGATTCGTATGGATTTAGCGTTCGCCCAAAATGTTCCACCATTCTTAGTTTTCTCAGATAAAACTCTGAAAGAATTTTGTCGTCATTTACCAACGACGGATCGAGAATTCTTACAAATTAGTGGAGTTGGGGAGAAAAAATTAGAGACTTATGGGGAAGCCTTTATGAAGGTTATTCGTGAGTATAAGCAGTAGATTGATTGTTAAATTATTTGATTTTTTAAGCTCCCTCTGATATAGTATTTTATAAATTCAACATCTCCATAAGGGAGTAACTGGCAACGAAAGTTGTGGTAATATCAACAACAAGTGAACCTGTTTCGCTGGTATTATCTTAATTAGTGAGACTTATGCTATTTTCAAGTCCTTGAAGTAGTATAAGTCTTTTTTTATGGGGATAAAAAATATAAAGGAGTGTCGACTTTGACAAAACAAGCCGCATACACACAAACGGAAGAACAAGTTCTTTCAAGTGTACAATCTACTAAAGAAGGGTTAACTTCTGCTCAAGCAAAAGAACGTTTAGAAAAATACGGTCCGAATGCTTTACAAGCAGGAGAAAAGACAACTGTACTACAAAAGTTTATTAATCAGTTTAAAGACTTCATGATTATTGTCTTACTTGCAGCAGCAGTTATCTCATTTTTTGCCCATGAAGGAGCTCCAGATCCAACGGATGCTATTGTAATTTTAGCCGTTGTTATCTTAAATGCGATTGTAGGGGTCATCCAAGAATCAAAAGCAGAAGAAGCAATTGAAGCATTACAAAAAATGGCTTCTCCAGTTGCGACAGTCTTACGTGATGGTGAACATCTTCATGTAAAAGGGGAAGAAATTGTAGTTGGAGATATCGTGATTTTAGAAGCAGGAGATGTTGTTCCTGCCGATATGCGATTATTAGAAGTTAATACGATTAAAATCGAAGAAGCTGCCTTAACAGGGGAATCAGTTCCAGTAGAAAAAGATTTAGTTATTCCTGAAGGGGAAGATGTTGGTATTGGTGACCGTTCCAATATGGCATTTGCGAGTACAAATGTAACTTATGGACGTGCATTAGGGGTTGTTACTGCAACAGGTATGGATACTGAAGTTGGTAAAATTGCCCATATGTTAGCCAACACGGAAGAAAGTAAAACTCCGTTACAAGAAAACCAAGATGCTTTAGGTAAATGGTTAACGATTATGATTTTAGTCATTGCAGTTATTATTTTCGGAATTGGTTTAATTCGTGGATACGAATGGACTCATATGTTATTAACAGCCATTGCAATTGCAGTTGCGGCAATTCCAGAAGGTTTACCAGCTATTTCAACAATTATTTTAGCATTAGGAACTCAAAAAATGGCAAGCCGTCATGCATTAGTTCGTAAACTGCCAGCTGTTGAAACATTAGGTGGTGTAGAAGTTATCTGTTCAGATAAAACAGGTACCTTAACATTAAACCAAATGACTGTTGAAAAAATGGTGTTTAATAATGAAATTCATGATGCAACTGAAGAAATGAACGAATCAATTTCTGCAATTCGTATGATGAATTTAGCTAATGATACTAAAATTACTGAAGAAAAATTAATTGGAGATCCAACTGAAACAGCAATGGTTCAATTTGGATTAGATAAAGGGTATGATGTACGTGTTGATTTAGAAAAACATCCACGTGTAGCAGAAGTACCATTTGATTCAACTCGTAAAATAATGTCAACGATTCATCAATTAGAAGATGGAAACTATTTAGTAGCGACAAAAGGTGCTCCAGATATGTTACTTGAAAAAGTAACACATATTGAAGAACACGGACAAGTTCGCCCAATTACTCAAGAAGACCGTAATACATTAGCTCGTTTGAATAAAGAAATGGCGACTCAAGCTTTACGTGTATTAGCAATTGCTTATAAATACATTGACCAAGTTCCAGAAACATTGGATTCAGAATCTGTTGAGTTCGACTTTGTATTTGCAGGATTAGTCGGAATGATTGACCCTGAGAGAAAAGAAGCAGCTTTAGCGATTCAAGTTGCAAAAGAAGCAGGCATTCGTACAGTGATGATTACAGGTGACCATCGTGATACAGCTCAAGCGATTGCAAAACGTTTAGGAATTTTACGTCCTGATCAAGAAGATGGTGTCTTAACAGGTGCAGAATTAAATGAAATTTCTGATGAAGAATTAGCTCGTACAATTGAAGATTACTCAGTTTACGCTCGTGTATCTCCAGAACATAAAGTTCGTATTGTAAAAGCATGGCAAGCAGATGGAAAAGTTGTTTCAATGACTGGTGACGGTGTAAACGATGCTCCATCTCTAAAACAAGCAGATATCGGTGTAGGTATGGGGATTACTGGTACTGAAGTGTCTAAAGGTGCTAGTGACATGGTTCTTGCAGATGACAACTTTGAAACAATCGTTGTTGCAATAGAAGAAGGACGTAAAGTATTCTCGAATATTCAAAAAGCAGTTCAATATTTATTATCTGCAAACTTCGGGGAAGTAATGACTTTATTTATTGCCACAATGGCTGGTTGGTCAATTCTTGAACCAATTCATATTTTATGGATTAACTTAGTAACAGACGTATTTCCAGCGATTACTTTGGGAATGGAAGATGCAGAAGCAGATATTATGAAACATCCACCTCGTGGTAAGAGTTCTAACTTCTTATCAAATGGGGTATTACCAAGTATTTACTATCAAGGTTTCTTTGAAGGTGGAGTTACTTTATTTATCTATTGGTATGCAACTCATGTAGCAGGTTGGGGAGTTCCAACTGGTGAAACAATGGCATTTGCAAGTTTAGGTTTAATTCAGTTATTCCACGCATTCAACGTGAAATCTGTTTATAAATCTTTAGTAACTGTTGGAGCGTTTAAAAATAAAATGTTCAACATTGCGATTGTCGTGTCTGCTTTAATGTTATTATCAGTTCTAGTTGTTCCTGGTTTAACGACTGTGTTTAGTGTGACAGTGTTGACTTTAGAACAATGGTTCATTGTGTTAGCAGCGGCATTCTCAATTGTTCCGTTTGTTGAAATTGCAAAAGCAATTATGAGAACAATGGGCTTTGACAAAGACTAAAATATATTTTTTAATAGACTTTTGAATATAGCTAGGACGCCGGCAAACCTTCGGTTTCATGGCTAAATTTTGAGCCTGTAGTCTCAAAATTTCCTGTGATAGAGTCTGCTTTGCAGATTCTATCACTACAGCTATGTTAAAAGTCTATTTTTTTGTAAAATCTCTCACTTTTATAGTCTATAAATGTTGATGTAATAGAAATATAGTTTTTAGCTTTAACAACTAGTAAAAATAAACAATGCTGAAATTGGTCAAATTTCGTTGACCCGACTGTGATAATTCGGTATAGTACCATTTGTATCACGTGACATTTAGAAATATTAAAGTGAGGAAATTCAATGAAATTAAGAAATTTATTTTTAACAGCAGTTGCTGCAGTAACATTAGCAGCTTGCGGAAATCAAATAAGTAAACAAGAAACAACAAAAGAAACAAAACCAGTTGAACATGTAAAAGTTGCCGTTGTAGGTAGCGCTGCTCATGAAATCTGGGATTTCGTTGCTGAAAAAGCGAAAAAAGAAAACATTGACTTAGAAGTTGTAGAAATGAACGACTACGTATTACCGAATACAGCATTGGAAGAAGGTTCTGTTCAATTAAATGCCTTCCAACACCGTGCTTATTTAGCACAATGGAACAAAGATAAAGGTTCAGATATTAAAGAAATCGGAACAACATTTATCGTGCCATTATATTATTTCTCAACAAAATATAAATCATTAAAAGATTTACCTGAAAATGCAAAAGTATTAGTACCAAAAGAAGTAGCGATCCAAGGTCGAGCTTTAGTAGCATTAGAAACAGAAGGATTAATTACATTAAAAGATGGAGTAGGAACAAAAGCCTCTCTAGCTGATATTACAAGCAATCCACGTAACTTAGAAATTATTGAAGCAGAATCAGCACAAGCACCTCGTTTATTACAAGATGTAGATGCAGCTTCAATTAATGGTTCAATGGCAAAAGATGCAGGATTAAAAGTGGAAGATTATATCTTTACAGATGCTGATCACTTAAATACAATTCCAAAAGATCGTTTCAATATCATTGCTGCAAATGCAAAAGATGCTGATAATCCAACATACAAAAAAATTGTTGCATTATTCCAAGCAGATGATGTAGCGAAAAAAATGAATGAAATTGGACCAGGACAATACTTCCCAGTGTGGAACGCAGAAAAATAGTCCGATTTAAAATAGTCATCTCTCTCCAAACGAACAACTTTCACCGTCAAAGGTGTCAGTTGTTCGTTTTATTTTATTCTTTAAGAATAGTTTCTTTAGTTTTAGGGAGTTTTATTTAAAAAATACGTACATTATTTAAAGTTGAACTTAAAAATATACGTATTCACTATTGCTTTTCAACCGATAATGAAGTATACTTACCTCGTTCTTAAAAAATAGTAAAGGAGCTAGAAACTTCATGGAAAATTTCTTTCAATTAAAAGAAAATAAAACAACTTTTGGGACGGAACTTTTAGCGGGGCTTACAACATTTTTTGCAATGTCTTATATCATCTTTGTAAACCCTAGCATTCTTAGTCAAACAGGTATGCCATTCCAGGCAGTATTCCTATCTACTATTATTGCTTCTGTCGTAAGTACATTAGTAATGGGTCTATTTGCAAATGTACCTTATGCATTAGCACCAGGCATGGGGTTAAATGCGTTCTTTACATTTACAGTAGTATTTGGATTAGGATTTTCTTGGCAAGAAGCATTAGCAATGGTATTTATTTGTGGATTATTAAATATTTTCATTACAGTAACAAAAATTCGTAAAATGATTATCCAAGCCATTCCAGTTAGTATGCAACATGCCATTGGTGGAGGAATTGGGGTATTCGTTGCATATATCGGATTGAAAAATGCAAACTTATTAAGTTTCTTAACAGATGCTAAAACAATTACAACGATTAATAATCAACCGTTTCAAGCGACTACAGAAGCTTTTAAAGGCGGTATTTTCTCTGTTACCTCTAATGGTGGGGTAGTTCCTTCATTAGTGAACTTTACTCAAAGTGATGCACTATTAGCATTAATTGGATTATTCATTACAGTTATTTTAGTTATTAAAAATGTTCGTGGTGCAATCTTAATTGGAATTATTGCTACAACTTTATTAGCAATTCCAATGGGTGTCGTTGATTTATCAACAGTGAATTGGTCTCAAAATTCATTAGCTTCAGCATTTTCAGATTTACAAGTAACATTATTTGCAGCATTTGGTCCTGAAGGAATGGGTAAATTATTCTCGAACCCTGCGAAATTACCGTTAGTATTAATGACGATTTTTGCATTTAGTTTATCGGATACATTTGATACATTAGGAACATTTATTGGAACAGGTCGTAAGACAGGAATCTTCTCAGCAGAAGATGAAAGAATGTTAGAAGAAGGTTCAGGTTTCTCTTCTAAAATGGATAAAGCTTTATTTGCAGATGCGATTGGAACTTCAATTGGGGCAGTTTTCGGAACAAGTAATACAACAACTTATGTAGAAAGTGCAGCAGGTATCGGAGCAGGCGGTCGTACTGGATTAACAGCTGTAACAACAGCAACATTATTAGCAGCTTCAGCATTATTAGCACCATTTGTAGGTATCGTACCTGCAGCGGCAACAGCTCCAGCGTTAATTATTGTAGGGGTGATGATGTTATCATCTTTTGCAGATGTACAATGGGATCATTTAGACGAAGCAGTCCCAGCATTCTTTGCAGGAATCTTTATGGCGCTTTGCTACAGCATTTCATACGGAATTGCAGCAGGATTCATTTTCTATTGCTTCATTAAAACATTAACAGGCAAATCTAAAGAAGTTCACCCAATTTTATGGGTAGCGACAGGATTGTTCATTTTGAACTTCATTATTTTAGCCATTATCTAGCTTTTCCCTTATATCTTTTCTCCCAAAGAGGTAAAACGAAGTTACGATTTTAGTAACTTCGTTTTGCTTTTTAAAAGTTTTTTTAAAAAGATTAAGAAAATAAAAAGAAATGTTTGGAATTTATTTTATTTCAAACATTTTCTGAAAAGCTATGATATAATGTTCTAGAATACAAAAGAAAGGAATTGAAGTATGATTACATTAAAATCAAATCGTGAAATTGAAGCGATGAATGAGTCGGGTGCTTTATTAGCTTCTATCCATGTGGCATTGCGAGACTTTATTAAACCAGGAGTAACAACTTGGGAAATTAATGAATTTGTTCAAAAGAAAATTGAAGAAGCAGGTGGCTCAGCTCCACAAATTGGATATGAGGGATATAAATATGCTACTTGTACAAGTATTAATGATGAAATCTGTCATGGATTCCCTCGTCGTAAACCATTGAAATCAGGTGATTTAGTAAAAGTAGATTTCTGTGTAGACTTAAAAGGAGCTTTATCAGATTCTTGTTGGAGTTACATTGTTGGAGAATCTACTCCGGAATTAGACCGTTTATATGAAGTGACGAAAAAAGCACTTTATTTAGGGATTCAACAAGCACAAGTGGGTAATCGTATTGGAGATATTGGTCATGCGATTCAAACGTATGTAGAAAATGAAGGGTTCTCAGTTGTTCGTGAATTTATCGGACATGGAATTGGACCAACAATTCATGAAAGTCCAGCGGTTCCTCACTATGGTGAACCAGGGAAAGGTCTTCGCTTGAAAGAAGGTATGGTCATTACAATCGAACCAATGGTGAATACTGGAACTTGGAAATCAGAAATGGAAAGTAATGGTTGGACAGCTCACACATTAGATGGTGGATTAAGTTGCCAATTTGAACATACATTAGCGATTACAAAAGATGGCCCACGTATTTTAACATTACAACCAGATCATAAAGAAGACGTATTATAAAAGTATAAGGAGGAATAGCAATGGCTATTTTAGTTGCAGGGGGAGCAGGTTATATCGGTTCTCATACAGTAGTAGAATTAGATAAAGCGGGGTATGAAGTTGTTATATTAGATGATTTTTCTAATAGTTCACCTGAAGTGTTGAAACGATTAACAACGATTACAGGAAAAGAATTTCCATTTTATGAAGGGTCGATTTTAGATCACGACTTTTTAACAGAAGTATTCTCAAAAGAAAAAATTGATTGCGTGATTCAGTTTGCAGGTTTTAAAGCGGTGGGAGAATCTGTAGTTAAACCATTAGAATATTATCATAATAATATTACAGGTACATTAGTGTTATTAGATGTCATGAGAAACTTTGGTGTGAAAAATATTGTTTTCAGTTCAAGTGCAACAGTTTATGGAATGAATAATACGGTACCGTTTAAAGAAGGAATGCCAACAAGTGCGACAAATCCTTATGGATATACAAAAGTGATGTTAGAACAAATCTTAAACGATCTAGCATTTTCTGATAAAGAATGGTCTGTAACGAACTTACGTTATTTCAATCCAATTGGAGCTCATGAAAGTGGCTTAATTGGGGAAAATCCAAATGGAGTTCCAAATAACTTAATGCCATATATTACACAAGTAGCAGTTGGGAAATTACCACAGCTAAGTGTATTTGGAGATGACTATGATACACATGATGGAACAGGGGTGCGAGACTATATTCACGTTGTGGATTTAGCTAGAGGACATGTTCTTGCAGTGAAAGATAATATCGGAAATCCTGGAGCTAAGGTATATAACTTAGGAACTGGAATTGGTTATAGTGTATTGGACTTAGTTCATGCATTTATGAAAGAAAATAATGTAGAGATTCCATATAAAATTTGCCCACGCCGTGCTGGAGATATTGCAACTTGTTATGCAGACGCAAGTCGAGCAAAAGAAGTACTAGGTTGGGTTGCTGAAAAAGACTTAAACGACATGGTTCGTGATTCTTGGAATTGGCAAAAAAATAATCCTCAAGGATATTAAAAATAAGCAGATGGAAATCCTGTTAGCACAGATGATGCTAGCAGGATTTTTTGGTTAAAAGTGTAATGTTTTTGTAATAAAAATAGGGTTATTTTTTTCGGGAAATTATAGTATACTCGGTTAGCATTATATAAACTTTGAAATATCAAGAATGACGGAGAAATAGATGGAAAATAAAGATATACAGAAAAAATATTCATTACGAAAATTTAAAGGAATTGGTTTAGCAAGTGCAGTGATTGGGATGTTTTTTGCCAATCAATCTGTGTATGCTGATGTTACTTCAGGAGATAGAAAGGGAATAACCATTGTAATGGACTTAGAAAGAGTTCCATCTTCTGCTAAAACAACTTTTACAGATGACCAAGATCCTACGAAAAAAGTGACAGTAGATGCTGTAATTGGAAATGTAGATCAGTTACCAACAAAAGCAAATGAAAATATAGAACATGAAGATGGGACAGATTCAGTAAGATTTACTTCTAAAGCTACGGTAAATTATTTGTTAGAAGAAGATAAGTCAAAATTACAAGATTCTAAAACTGTAGGCGGTAATAGTGGCACAATAAATACACCTTATGATAGAAAAGGGATTGCTGCTGATGTAGATGGAAAAGATTATCGTGAATCAATAGCAGAAAAAACTAGTTTTGTGGATGCTAACACAGGAAAAGAAGAAAAAATACAAGCTAACAACAAAGAATACGAATTGGTTCGTTCAGAAGTAATCGATTCTGATAAAGCTACTTATGAAAAGACTCATTTTAATGATATCGAAGCTCCAGTTTCTCCAGAAGGAATGCATAACAGTCTTGGTGAAATTAATTATGGAAAAATAACAGGGAAAGTCTATCTAGTAGAAGAAACTTCAAATGGACAATACGGTAAATTTGTAGAAGCGACGAATATCAATAGTGATGATGAAGCGGTAGAAGCTTGGAAAAATGGACAAGTAACTGCTAAAGATTTTACTAAACAAAATGTGACTCTTCAAAAAGGAGACACAATCCTTGTATTAGATAGAGATACTTATGCTCACGGAAGTGGGAAAAGAACGGTTATTACGAATAAATATAGAAGAGAAATTGTTCGTGCAACACCGGAGTATAATAGAGTTGTATCATCTGAAGAAACTAAAGATGTAAATGCTTATCCTAGTTATGCATTGTTTGATGAAACTGTACGTGGTAAATATGTAGCAGCAGGTGCAGATCATAACTTTGGAACAAGTGATGATGGAGAAGTTACGTTTAACGGAGAAGAATCTCTTCATTATTATCATGGACCAAAACTAGAAAATACCTTACCAGAGGTTAAAGACACTCCAGAGTTAGATTTTAGTAAATCTTCATTAAACGAAATAATGAGATATATGCAATCTGAAATTTTTGGAGTATTGGAATACTTTGATTACTATGCAAAAACGGATGCAGAAAGACAATTGATTCAAGAAAAAAGAACTACATTAGAACAGAACATTGCTGATACCATTCAAATGATAAAAAATGAAAATATTAGCCTGGCAGCTGCTAAACCTGATGATATATATACATCTGGACTGGTCTTTTATTCTCCTGATAGAGAAAAATTAACAGCCTTAAAAAAACAAATTGTATCTGCAGAAAATTTACTTGATGAAATCATGTTTACGCTAAATACTCATGAAGAAGTTGTAGAACAGTACGATAATCTAAAAAATGTTAATAAGATAACTAAAGAAATATTATATTACGAGGCGAATCACAAAAGTATTGATGGGTATCGTTATAGTTATCCTAAGTTTTCTCATCGAATAATTACTTCTTATCATAAAGATGCTGTTCCAGAACACTACAGTGATTGGGAAAAAGTAAATCCTGAATCAGTATGGGTAGGAACCCCGGCTTTTGCTAGTTCGGGTCATGTAAAGATATCTGATGACTTAAATAAAGTTAATGTTGTTTATTCATACTCTTCAAACGTAGAAAGAGAGTTTGGTAAAATGGATGAATTAACAACATTAGAAACAGATTATGTTGTTAAGGAACTTATCACACCTGTTCGAGCATATAAAGTAATGGAAGATGGCGGATCGGTTGTGAATCATTATTATAGAATGGCTACAAGACGTTCGAATGAACCAATACTTACAGAGAATACAAAAGTAGGAACGGTAACTGTTCATTATGTGTCAAATACTGGAGAAGAATTGAAAGAACCAAAAAAAGTTGTGACAGATATTCCGTATGAAATTACAAAAACATATGCCATAATGTCAGGAACTACGAAAGTAGGAGAAGAAAAGGATGTTGAAACTTTAACACCTTCATATGACACAACGCCACAGAGACTCAAAACAATTATAGCTGATAAAACAGGTTTTACTTATGAGTTTGATGCTATTGCTTTTGGTTCTGCACTTGAAACAAGTGTAATCGATAAGCCTCAAACAATTGTGAATTATGTTTATAGCTTAGTAACTAAAGAAGATCCAAAACCTACAAAGAAAGAAGAAAAAGGTTCGGTAGTTGTTAAATACGTCGATGCTGATGGGAAAGAAATTAAAAATGCCGAGAGAGTAGTAACCGACGCAGTTGTGAAAACGACAAAAACATATACTACTAAGTCAGGTAATGTAGTTGTTTCGACTCGTGATGAAGTAGAAAATCATGAAATACAGTACAATACTGCTGAAAAGAAAGATGAAACAATTACTAAAGATGGTAAGAAATATAACTATCAAGGTATTTACGCACCGTCAGAAAAATTCCATAATGTAATAGTAGAAACAGGAAAAGTCGTAGAAGGAATTACTACTATTGTTTATCAATATCAGTTAGAACCTGAAAAAGTTCAATGGGAAGTGTCGCAAAAAACACCAATAGTTGAAGTGCCAGAATATACAGGCGGAGCTACTTTAGTTGACCCGCCAACGAATGTAGTGCCAGAGTATACAGGTGGTGCAAATAGTATCGAACCTCCAATCTATACGAAACCAACATTAATCATCACAAAATGGGTTGATGAAAATGGAACTCCATTAAAACCGGCAGATGTAAAATCGCCAGTTGAATTAGGTCTACCGAATGAAGCTTTCGAACATGGAACTATTGAAGGTTATAAATATATTGGAACAATACGAAATCAAGAAGGAGATGTAGTGACACATGTATTTAGAAAATTAAATTTTGAATCAAAAGTGCCAAATACTCCTCAAGGAAATTCTGAAAAACCCAAACAAGAAGAACAAAAAGTGCCAGAAGTAACTCCGGAATCTCCTACAAATGAAGCGGAGACTTCAGAAGAACTACCAATTTCACATTCAATAGCAGTACATCAAGCCAATCAATTACCTCAAACAGGTACAGGTAATGAACTAGCTTTATTGAGTGCAGCAACAAGTGCCATTCTTGCTGGATTAGGAATTGCAAGACCTAGAAAGAAACAATAATTTAATTCGAAGGAGCAGTCGAAAGGCTGTTCCTTTTTGTTATTTGACATTTTTAATTGAAATCTAATATAAAAAATGTTTACTCATTATAATGGGTTAAGTATAATGAGAATAATGGTTTTGAAAGTGAAAAAAGTAACAAAAATATTTTAAGCTATTTGATGTTAGAAGTTTAGGGTAGAGCATCAAATAAGTTTTTTGGAAGGGAATAATATGAAAAATACAAATTTGCAAAGAAGGTATGCGTTAAGAAAGTTTAAGGGAATAGGATTGGCAAGTGCTGTTATTGGAATATTTTTTGCGAATCATTCGGTGTATGCAGAGGATGCTTCAAATGGGGCTGATTCAGCTACAGTAGTAACGGATACGTCAAAAGTTCCTTCAAGTTCAGCGACTACTTTTATAGATACTAAAGATCCATCGAAAAACATCACGGTTGATGCTGTATTAGGGAAGGGTGTTGTTGAGCCAACAAAAGCGAATTATAATGGAAATCCAGATAGCAAACCAGATGGAAGTGATGAGCTTCATTTTAAAAAAGAGGTTGATGTTAATTATAGATTAGTTAATGTTTGGGAGCCTTTTAAAACAAAAACAGTAAATTTAGGATCAGGGAAAGTAATAACACCTTACGATAAAAAAGGTCTTGCAGCTGATACAGATGGGAAAGATTATCGTGAATCGACTGTGGATAATATAACAGTTTCAGAAGATTTAGGTAAAGAAGATATAGAAAAAGGTATAGAAACAGGTAAATTAGAAGTCGATGGAAAAATCTATGCGTATCAATATTCAAAAGTGTTGGATGGAAATCTTGCTATTTATGATAAGACAAAATTCAATGATATTGAAGTTCCCGTTTCTCCAGAAGGAATGCATAATAATCTAGGAGAGATTGATTACACAAAATTAGAAGGAAGAAGAGTATTTTTAGTAGAAGAACTTTCAGATGGTCATTATGGGAAATTCGTATTAGCAGAAAATGGTGTTACTAGTGATGAAGACGCTGTAACGAAATGGAAAGAAGGACAAGCAAACGCTAAAGACTTTACAAAAGAAAATGCCACACTTCAAGCGAGTGATACGATTCTTGTGATGGATAGGGATACGTATGCAACGGTTGAATCATCTAAGCAAACAACGACAACTAAAAAAGGTGAAGACACATATTTTATAGAAACAATAACTCCGTTTTATTGGGATGATACTCGCGCAGATAGGAATACTCCATGGTATCGAAGAAAGGTTTACGTAGAAAGTAATGAATATTATAGGGAGGAGGATGCGAAAAATTTTGTGAGTTATCGAAAACCAGGAGCTGATGGGAAGTTTTGGACGTCTGATGATATAGTATATAATTCTGTCTATAAGGAAGGAAGAAATGATGCATATAGAAATTATTTAATTGTTGGAGCAAGTAGCGATAGTCATTATGTAGGGATATACGATTCTCAAGTGTATTATGGGACTTCAGTTTTAACTGCTTTTGCTCTTCCAGAGGATAGTCCTGATTCTCCTATTCCTCTTGGTAGCTCTGATTTTATTAGTGCTGGTAGCTCTGATGTATCTAATTGGGTATTCGGTCGTCATAAGGTTCCTGGTCCTAAGCCAACAGATATGCTTGAAGCGCTGAAGGGGTATGCCGGAAGAGTTTATCATGCATTTGATTTTTTAGAAAATAGTATTAATGAAAAAGCTAAGGTATTAGATTCCGAGGAAGATAAAAAGAAAACAGTAGAAGATAAGGCTAAAGTAGCTGCAGCAAGAAAAAGATTAGATGATTATTTAGAAAAATTTTCTGAAGAAATAATAAAAGAAAATATAGATGTTGGGATAATAGAAAGTAAGGACAACCGTAACGGGAAACTTGTTTTTAATATGAATGAAAGTTACGAAAGTTTATATAAATCTACGCTATTTTTAAAAGGATTATTAAAAATACCGCAGGCAGTAGGCGAATTCAGTATTGAAGGCAAAGGACCCCATGCCGGAATAGATGATTCCGAGGACTATAATCCAGATTCTAAAGTGTATAGCGAATTTAAGAATATTACGACAGGGTACACTTTTACCCCTGTAATTAATGAGAGTGAAATCAAAGAAACAGAAGCTAAGTTTAACAGTGTTGAGGAATTATATAAGAAATATAAAGCTGGAACAATAAGTGAAAGGGAACGTGAAGGATTTGATTATCTTGTAAAAAATTTTTATGATGATTTTAATCGTAATGGTAAGACAGAAGGACTTGTGAGTATTACTTCTAGAGGAAGAGAAGAGATTAGAACTTTTAAGAATTATGATGACATAACGGAAGTAAAAATAGATGAAAAAAATACAAAGATTGAAAAAAAAGACTTGGATAAATTTTTAACAAAGGGAACAGTAATGACTTTGCCGGATGGAAAAATAAAAGTGAAACATGAAGAAGTAAAAGATACTCCGGAATATACAGAAGAAAAAGGAGAAATTCCAGAATTTTTTAGACGTAAAATCACTACAAACAAAATAATTAGAACTCGTGTTGAAACAGTAGATGAAACAACATACACGAAAAAAGAAATCATCACACCAATTCGTGCTTATAAAGTAATGAGTGATGCAAAACCACAGGTAAATCACTATTTCTATTTGACTAAAGAAGTACGTAGATTGGATCCGACAGTTACTAAACAAGGTAGTGTTGTTATTAAGTATGTGACAACCGATGGGAAACAATTAAAATCAGAAGTTGATAAAGATAAAGTTGCGTTAGAAACAACAACTTTAGTAGAAAGATTTCCATATGAGGACAGAGGAGACTACTATAGACTATATACATTTTTAGGAAAAGTTGATGAGCGTAACGAGGTTAAAGAAGTAGAACAAAACTACGACACAACTACAAAGCAATATCCAACATTAGTAGATGCTGATACAGGATTTATATACGAGTATGTAGGTCTAAAACAAGGTTCTGCAGCAGCTAGTGGTAAAGTTGCAGAAGGGACAACAGAGGTTGTCTATGAATACCGTCTAGTAAGTGAAGAAGAAAAAACACCATCTAAATCAGAATTAACAAAAACAGGGTCTGTTGATGTGAAACACGTTGTTATCAATGAAGATGGAACGTTAAAAACATTGAAATCTGAAATTATCAAAGATAAAGTACCAGTAGAGTATGAAGATACTTATGTAACTTACTCAAATGGTGTGAAGGTGTCTGAACGTAAAGCGACACGCATAGTTACTGAGAAATATAATGCTACTGATAAACAATACCCAACACTAAAAGATGAAGTTACAGGTTTAGTTTATAAATATGTAGGAGTAACATCAGATTCAGCTTCGGTAGAAGGTGATGTAACTGAAGGCAAAAAACACGTAATTTATAGTTATGTATTAAGTAAAAAAGAAGATAGTAAACCTAAACCAGTTGAAACTCCAGAATACGAAGGTGGTGCGGTAGCAATAAATCCACCAGTAGTAGATATTCCAGAGTATACAGGTGGAGCAGTATCGATAGAACCACCAACAGTAGAAGTTCCAGAATATGAAGGCGGAGCAACATCGTTAGATCCACCGATTATGGAAAAAACAGAGTATAATGAAATAACTGTGACGCCAATACAGAATGCGAAACCAACTCCTGAACTTGAAAAAACAGATATAAAAGACGAAACTATAAAGCTAAAAGATTCGACTCCACCAAGCCAAGAAAATGAATTTCCAGATTTAGTACCTGTTAGTAAGAAAGTGGAATTACCATCAACAGGTACAGGACAGGAGACTTCTATTTTCAGTGCATCGGCAAGTTCAATTCTTGTAGGTTTAGGATTAATGGTCCCAACTTCCAAGAAAAAAGAAGAATAGATGAAACAATAGACTAAAAGTTTAAAGTAGATTTTTTTAAACAATTAGAGGAGCAGTCGAAAGGCTGTTCCTTTTTGCCTAGTAAACTTTAGCATGTTGGCATACTATGGTATACTGAGGCTGAATATAGTGTGCAAAACAAATTTTTGTAGAGCATTTTTAGAAAGTAGGAACAATTATGAATGTAATCTTTTGTACATCTCCATTTCAAGTACTTGTTGCAAGAGAAGTAGCACGTTACACTAATTTGGAATTTTATGGGATGTATTTAGTAATGTCAGATGATCCAAGGCAGAAAATCTATGCAGAAAAAATGAAAGAATTTTGTGAAGATGTGTGTATTTTACATGAAGAAAATCTATTAGCAACTTTGCAAAATTTTCTTTTTGGGAAAGAAGTTTCTTCTCTGTATCTTGCAAGTTTGGATAATCCAGTAGCATTAAGTTTTTTCAATCCTAAAAGAATGCAATTATTTACTTTTGATGATGGCAGCACTTCGATTATTGTTCCGAATATGTATACACAAAATCAAAATAGAGTGGTGTCTCCATTAGGTTTAACATTAGGGGGAATAATGAGCCTTTCTCAAAAACACTATACAGTATTTGAGAAATCTGAGTTGTTTGAGGGAGAAAGGCAAATTCACTTAAGGTTAGATGCAAAACCAGCTGGTTTCAAAAGAGCGAATAATGGGAGAGTGCTTCGTGTATTTTTGGGTCAAGCATTAGGATCAATTTTTGTACGGGAAGATATTGAATCTACCGAGAGATTGACGCAAAAAGCATTACAGGACTGCAAAGCGGATCGCTATTATCCTCATCCCCGTGTGACTGTTGAAGTTGAGGGAGTTCAGGTAGCGACTCCTTTAAAATGTTTTGAAGAGGAAATCTATGACTTGCTAGCAGAATATGAGTTTGTTGAAGTGTATGGTTTCTATTCAACTGCTTTTGTATATGCAAAAGAAATTGAGGGAGTAAAAGTGCGAGGGTATCGAAACTTCTTAAGTAGTTTTGAGTCGGATGTGTTACAAAATTATGGGGTGCAATATAAAAATATTTCTCTATCAGATGCTTGTGTGGATATTGTGATGCCTGTTTATAATGCAGCTAAAATAATTGAAGAGTCAATCCAATCGGTTTTAAATCAAACACACCAACAGTTTCGATTATGGATTGTAGATGATGGTTCAACTGATGGAACACAAGAAGTTTGCCAGAAATATGTAATAGATGCTCGTGTTCACTACAGGAAAATAATACATGAAGGCATTTCTCGTACGTTAATAAAGGGGATGGAACAAGTTCAACGAGAATATGTTGCAAAAATAGAGGCAGATGATGTGTGGATGCCGTGGCATTTGGAAATGTTGTTGCAGCAATTAGAATCTAACTCTACATTAGATATTGTTGGGTCAAGAATCATTTTTCAAGAAACTGAAAAGAAGCAATTATTAATTAGAAAGAAACAAAATCATTTGTATGGAGAAGAATTATGGTTCCAATTAGCGTATCGAAATTTATTTCATCCTTCAACAGTTATTTTTAGAAAGTCTGCTTATAATGAAGCTGGAGGTTATCAAGAGGGATATGATGGATTTGAAGATTGGTATTTATGGGCAAGGATGGTTACAAAGGGAAATGCTTTAATACTAAATATAACAACTGCTTATTATCGAGTTTCTGAAAGTTATCAAAAGGAAATGACTTTTCGAGCTCGTTTAGCCAAAACAAGGGGGATATCTCTTGAGGAAGCTTTAGAAGGAGAAGTAAGATGAAAATATTTACGATTAAAGAAGGTATTCCTACTACCATTTATGGTTTTGAACGTAGTCAATTGGCTCGTCAGTCTATCATGCAAGAATTGGGAATGGAACATCAATTGGTAATTACAAATCTGAAAAATATTGTTCCAAACTTTGTAGAGCAATTAGAACAAATAGGGTTTCAAAATTTTTATCATGCGATTTTTGATTTGTCAGATTTAGCAAGAGTTCGTCCAAGTGTTTCAAAAGATTTTCTTACTTCATTAGAACAGGTGGAAAAAGTTGAATATACAAAAGAAGGTTATGTAGGATTAGTGTATTATGAGGATGGAACGATTGAGTGTTATACTTCGCAATTGTTTTATCGGATGAATATATTTTCTAATACCTTTACTTTATATGGAACAAAAGGAATTATACTCGAAGGGGACTTTAGTGAGAGATACCATGATTATCATTTTATAGAAACAGGAGAGCATTATTCGCAATGGCAATTGGTGAGTGTATACTTAGCCGAGCATTCAACTCCTCAAGATAAATTTATCATTGATATGATTAATGAATATCCTTTGCAGTTGAGAAAGTTTTTTCAAAATACGAAAAGAGAATTATTGGCGTTTACTCATTACGATATTTTAGCTCCTTTTATGAAATTTGTGTTGCAAAATTGGTGTACTAATATTGTGGCAAGTCCAGTGTTAGAAGAACGCTTGGGAAGTGATGTTGTGAAGTTTTTACCTCCTGTTTATATTGAAAAAGTTAGAAAACAAACGTATGAAACAGTGACAGATTGGTGTATCGTTGGAAATATGACTATCATTAAAAATTGTGAACTAGCCATTGAAGCATTTAGACTAGTTCCACAGAGTCGTTTAACTATTTATGGAACATTACCAGATAGAATGTCGAAAGATTCACTCCCATCCAATGTAACATATGCAGGATTTGTAAATTCTGTTCCTTATGAGAAACATCAAGGATATCTATCTTGTTCTTATAGTGAGTGTTTTGCCAATTCTGCAGTAGAGGCTTCTGCAAGTGGACTAGTTTGTTTATTATCTCATACGGATTTGGCGCATATTTATTATGCAAAAATTTGCAGGCATACAAATACGTTTCATTCATTTGATGAATTAGTGGGATTCCTAAAAAAATATCAAGAAAAAAGCGAATATAAGTCTTCAATTTTTGCAGAAGAATATACAAAAGAAAAAGTGCAAATTCTTTATGAAGAAGAGTTAAAGGGATAAGAATACAGAGGATAAGAAAAGGGGAACGGAATGAGAATTGCTGTAATACCTGCAAGAAGTGGTTCTGTTGAATTACCACATAAAAATTTACAAATTGTTGGTGGAAAAAGTTTATTAAACCGAGTGATTGATTTTGCGCTAGAAGTTAATTTGTTTGATAAAATTATTGTGACAACTGATTATAGTGAACATTTATTTCAGAATGATGGGGTAGACGTTCATCATAGACCGGAAAATTTAGCAACATCAGAGACGACGATGGTAGAAGTGTTAATGGATGTAATTGAAGCTTTTAGGCTAGATCAAAAGGATAACATTGTTTTATTGCAACCAACAAGTCCTTATCGTTCAAAAGAAGATTTAATGAAAGTATTGGAATTAATGGAGCATTACGATAGTGTAATAACGGTTAAAGAAGTGGAATTGAATCCAGCATTATTTGTAACACCGTTTGATGAAACAACATTAGTATCGAAACAAATAGAGGCGAATCAGACGAATCGTCAAGAACAGGATAAACAATATTATCCAAATGGCAATTTTTTTGGTGTGACAGTTGAAAATTTTTGTCAGACTCAATCGTTTTACGGTGGAAAACTAGGATATATCCTTCAAAAAGGAAAATATAATGTTGATATTAATACAAAAGAAGATTTAAAATTGGCAGTTTTTTGGGGACAAATAGATGAAGTTTAAGCAATCTTTTCGATGGATTTAGTATAGCTTATCGATTTTTGCGACTTTATTATCCCCTATTTCATTTATTGGTATTGTGGATACAGCGTATCATACTGGATATCGCAATTTTGTTGCTCAATTTGGAATTGTTTTAGCCCTTCCGGTTTTGTACTGGATTTTAAAACGAATCATTTCATATGAAGATGTTTTTGATTTTATTGAAGAACGATTTGGTTATAAAAGTTTTATCGCTTCAAAAATATTATGGACGATGTATCAATTATTACGAATTGGAATTATATTATATATTCCTGCAATAATGTTAGAAGAATTAACCTTGATCTCTGTATATATTTGGATAGTAGCGCTCGTGTGTTGGGCATATGTAATTGCACGAGGTGGTTTACAAGTTGTTGTGAAATATGACAGTATTTATTCGATTGTATTATTAGCTTCTATGTTAACTATTATTGTTCGAATGAATTCGGAAGGAATTGTTTTTTCAGGATTGTCCAGTTCAAGAGATTCTTTTTCAGGAACCATTCTGGTTGGGGCAAGTTTCCAAACTCTTTCTTCCTATTTAGTCAGTCCTGATTTGCAAGAGAGATTTAAACAAGTAGGGCATGCAAAATTATTACGTTCTATTTTGTTGAATGCTATTTTAGGAATTATAGTTACTGGTATTTTGTATCTTGTTGGAGTTTCGTTAAAACAAGCGGGATATGATTTTGACAGTAATATTTTATTACAATATGCCAAGATGGAAGGATTGTGGATTTCACTTCCGGTAATGATTGGAGTGTTGATAGCAGCTCAGACGACATTATCAACCGGTTTTGAAATTTTACAGAAGCAATATTCTTATTCGAATAGTCTGCCGTTCATTTTAGGAATAAGTACATTTATTTCTTTTAGTTTAGTAATGATAGGTGGAGTTTCTTCTTATGAATTTTTTGTAGGCTATGTAGGGATTTTTCTAACACTTGTTTCTAGTTTAGTAATATTGGGATTACTATTTCAAAAAGAGCATTCAGGATTGCTGCTTGTGATGACTGTATGTTTATTTGTAGGACGAATCCTTTTTAAAATGGAAATGTGGATGTATGGTTTGATTCCATTTATAAGTGGAGTACTTTTTTCTATTTTGCATAATGGAAATTTTAAAGCTCAACAAGATAAAGGAGAGATTTTTAATGAATAATTTGATAATAGCAACAACTCCCTTACAAGCAAAGATTGCGATGTACATTCAAAAAGAATATTCACAGGAGAATTTTATCACTTTATATGTAACGCCAGTTATGAATGAACGTCATCAATTTTATTCTAGGAATTTTACTGAAGTCTTTTGTTTGCAAAAGAAAGAAGAGATTTCTGCGATTATTAACAAGTATTCTGGAGATTATCATAAGATATTTTTTGCGAGCTTTGATCATCCATTAATTTTAGATTTAGTAGCAAGTTCTACTTATAAACATTTAATGAGTTTTGATGATGGGTATGCAAATATTTATCCCTATGGAATGTATGCATTGCCGTTGATAGAAAGTCAAATTGGGCGATTAGGGGTTTCAAGAGATGACTTAATTCAAAAAACGGAGAAGCATTATACTTTATACAACAGTTCTTATCATGTTGTAGATAGTCAGAAGTTAGTGTATTTAAAAGATTTCTTCAAAGTAGAAGCTACTCCAGTTTCAAACGGAAAAACAGTAAAAGTTTTACTAGGACAAAATTTTTCAGAAACAGATGATAGTATTTCTATTCGTTTTATTAGTACATATGCTCAAGCAATTGGAATTGATTATTACATTCCTCATCCAAAAGAACAATTTCAAATTGAAGGAGTTCAATATTTAAATTCTCCATATATTTTTGAAGATTTAATGATTGAACTGTGGAAGGAATATGAGTTCATTGAAGTGTATCATTTTACATCCTCTGTTTGTTTACATTTAAAAGAGATGTCACATATTCGTGTGAAAGGAATTTCGATTCCTTATTATGAACAACGTCAAAATGAGTTAAGAAAATTAGGGTGTGAATTTGTACATGTTCCATTAGGATGGTAAAGAAAAAATAATCCTGTTAGTGTAAAAGCTAGCAGGATTTTTTGGATTACTTATAGTTTTTTGTTACAATAAATAAAAAGAACGGAGGGATATCATGCAAATTACAAAAATTGAAGTGCAAAAGAAAAAACAAAATCGATTTAATATTTATATTAATGATGAATTTGCCTTTGGAGTCGATGAAGCGACTTTATTAAAGTTCGCATTAACAAAAGGAACAGAATTAACGCAAGATACAATCCGTGAAATTGAACAGGAAACACAGTATCAAAACGCCTATCAAAAAGCATTGCATTTTTTAAATTTTAAGCTTAGAACAGCAAAAGAAGTATATGAAAAACTCGAAAAGTTAGAAGTATCTAATGAAGTCATTAATCAAGTCTTGCAACAATTAATGGATCATGGTTTCGTTAATGATCAGTTTTACGCAGAAAGTTATGTGAGAGAAAATTTTGCATTGCAGAAAAAAGGTCCAAAAGCTGTAGCATTTGAATTAAAGAAAAAAGGAGTAAATGACTCGATTATTCAAAAAGCGTTAGCGGAGTTTGATGAAGCGACACAATTAGAGCAAGCAATCGAAATTGCACAAAAATATGTCGATCGACAAGGGAATGCACCTGTGAAGACGGTGAAGCAAAAAGTGTATGGCTTTCTAATGCAAAGAGGGTATGATTTAGATAATGTACAATCAGTAATTTCAGAATTAACATTTGAAAAGCAGGAAGAAAATGAAGAAGAGTTAGTCATGAAACAAGGCGAGCGAATTTTGAAAACATTACTTTCTAAATATGAAGCGAATGATTCCCAAGTGTGGTATCAATTAAAAGGAAAGTTGTATCAAAAAGGATTCAGTAGTTCTGCGATTGATGAAGCGATTGAAAAGTTAAAATGGGAGAGTGAAGAATGGAATTAGAACAATATGGGATAAAAATGTGGTCTGAAGAAAAAATTATTTCATTTCAAGAAAAGTTACTCGCTTGGTACGACAAAGAAAAAAGAGATTTACCATGGAGACATACAAATAATCCGTATCATATATGGGTGAGTGAGATTATGCTGCAACAAACAAGAGTCGATACAGTCATTCCTTATTATTATCGATTTCTAGAAACTTTCCCAACAATCGAATCTTTAGCAAATGCCCAGGAAGAAGAGCTGTTAAAAGTTTGGGAAGGTTTGGGTTATTATTCCAGAGTAAGAAATATGCAAAAAGCAGCCAAACAAATTATGGAGCAATATGGTGGTGAATTTCCAAGTACAATAGAAGAAATTCAAACATTAAAAGGAATTGGTCCGTATACAGCAGGAGCGATAGCTAGCATTGCTTTTAATTTGCCAGAACCGGCAGTAGATGGAAACTTAATGCGTGTCATCAGTCGATTATTTGAAATAGGATTAGATATCGGTAATCCATCTAATAGAAAAGTATTCCAAGCAGTAGCGGAAAAAATTATTTCAAAAGAACGTCCTGGCGATTTTAACCAAGCGTTGATGGATTTAGGCTCAGATATTGAATCTCCAGTAACACCTCACCCGGAAGATAGTCCAGTAAAAGAATTTAGTGCAGCCTATTTAAATGGAACAATGCATTTATATCCAGTAAAAATTCCTAAGAAAAAGCCAGTCCCAATGAAGTGGCAAGCATTTGTTATTCAAAATGAAAAGGGACAATACTTATTAGAGAAAAATACGTATGCTGATTTATTAAATGGATTTTGGCATTTCCCTTTAATAAGAGATTACACTCCAACCGATAAACAGTTGAGTCTATTGGATGAAATAGCAGAAGAAGTTGAAGAATATCCAAATAAAAATATCCCAATGGAGAAACAATTTGAATCGCTCTATCAAATGAAGGTTCAAAAAATAAAAAAATTCAAAGGGGAAGTGAAGCATATTTTTAGTCATCAAAAATGGGAAATTGAAATGACGAAATATGAAATTGAATCAAATAAAACATTTGAAGCAATAAATGGCAGAGAATTAAGATGGATAGATGCGGAAGAATTTCATAAAATCCCCTTCTCGAAAGTTCAGACAAAATTATGGGAACATGTTAGGGGACAAGGAGAATAATATTTAGTAGATATTCACACGAGCGATGAAATATGCTATACTACAATCGAATATGTATGTAAAGAAAAGGGAGCTTTTCTAAAATCGATATAGAAGGTTGGACTCGTGATGCAAAATCCAAGAGAAGGAGAATTCATCACTGTCAAGAGTTATAAACATGATGGCAGTCTTCATCGCACATGGAGAGATAGTATGGTTTTAAAAACAAGTGATCAAGCAATTATTGCTTGTAATGATCATACATTAGTAACCGAAGCGGATGGAAGACGTTGGCTAACAAGAGAACCAGCATTGTTGTACTATCATAAGCATTACTGGTTTAATGTAGTAACCATGATTCGTCAAAAAGGAATATCATACTATTGTAATCTTGCTTCTCCATATGTTTTAGATAAAGAAGCATTAAAATATATTGATTATGATTTAGATATTAAAATATTCCCGGATGGTGAAAAAAGACTATTAGATGTCGACGAATATGAACAACACCGCCGACAAATGCATTATTCAAAAGAGATTGATCAAATTTTGAAGGCGAATGTTGAAATTCTAGTCGATTGGATTAATAATAAAAAAGGTCCATTTTCACCAGAGTATGTTGACTTATGGTATGAACGTTATTGTCAACTAACCTATCGTAAACAATAACTCAAGGTAGTGTGAGTGAAAGAGTGTTTTGAAGTGAGAGCTTCAAAACACTTTTTTCGTAAAATATAAAAAAAGTTGTAAAAAAGACTTGCAAAGAAGAAAAAGCTATGGTAAATTATAAACACTGTTAACGAACGTTCGCATTTAAAGCGATTGCG